>NZ_CAXBDD010000117.1:0-10588 GCF_963974515.1 uncultured Sunxiuqinia sp.
AATCTGGCAAATTCGCAAAGCTTTGGTGCAACTATGGAGCAGGTAGTTCGTAACAAACTAACACTAAAAAGCATGAACATTGGAAACAACTAATTTGACAACTTTAGTCATTGGCGCAAGTGGTGCCACAGGAAAGGAATTGGTCAATCAATTGATTTTGATGGGACAACACGTTAAGATCATCGTCCGGCCGCTTGCCAAAATTCCCGACACGTGGGAACGCAGCAAACAGATCGCTATCATAAGGGCCAATGTTTCAGAAATTGACATAACCGAAATGGCGAACCATCTGAACGGTTGTCAATCTGTTGCTTCCTGCCTTGGGCATCATTTAAGCTTATCGGGAATCTTCGGGAAGCCCCGAAAGTTGGTTGCCGATACCGTTGAATTAATCTGTCGTGCCATCGAAAAAAATTCTTCCGGCCATCATTTCAAATTTGTTTTGATGAATACAACAGGCAACAGAAACAAAGATTTAAACGAAACTTACTCATTCGGAGAAAAACTTGCCATGGGTTTGATTCGACGACTAATTCCACCTCAATTAGACAATGAACATGCGGCCGACTATCTACGGTTAAACATTGGTCAGAATCATGAAAATATTGAATGGGTAGCTGTTCGACCGGATTCGTTGATCAACGACTCAAAAGTAACCGAATACGAATTATATGGTTCGCCCACAAGAAGTCCTCTTTTTAATCCAGGCAAAACCAGTCGAATAAACGTTGGAAATTTCATGGCAAGATTAATTGTTGAGAAAGATCTATGGGAAGATTGGAAAGGAAAAATGCCGGTGATTTATAATAAATAGAGCAGAATCAATAGCCTTCATGAGATCGTTGCCGGAGAACAAAAACGTCAACCCGCTGGTGTTGCAGACAATTGATTTTGAAAATCCCAAAGCGCAACCCAGCGTTACCCTGCAAAAAAAATGTAACCTGATCAAAAAATCAGTTGATCCATGCGTAAAGATATTCTGCTACTCGTTATTGGATTTGTCCTTCTTTGGAACTCGGGATTCATTGGAGCAGAATACGGATTACCTTACACCGGGCCATTCACTCTGGTATTCTGGCGTTATCTCGCCCTCACCATTCTTATCGGTTTATACCTCCTGCTAAAAAGACGATTTAAAAAAATTAGCTGGTCCGTCGTGGGCTACAACATGTCCGTCGGCTTTCTTGCTCATGGAGTATGGTTAACTTGCGTGCTTTTATCACTGGACCAGGGGGTTCCTGCCGGCATTATCGCGCTGGTGGTGGCGCTGCAACCATTGGTTACTGGCGTATTTTCAGGAATTGTAGTGGGCGAACCAACACCGTTTCACCGATGGATGGGATTGATCATCGGATTTGGAGGAGTGGCATTGACCGTGCTTTCCCGAATCGATTTTCAGGCTCCCGAGTCGATTTTTGGTTATTTAATACCCCTGGGATCAGTAGGCGCCATTACCGCGGGCACATTGATCCAACGAAAGTTGGATATCAGCACCACGAACTACCATCTGCCCATAGATCAGACACTCTTTTACCAAAGTCTGGCAACGGTTTTGGCACTGGCAATACCGGCCATTTTTTGGGAGAAGCTGGAAACCCAATGGAAGCCTGAGTTTATCTACGCGATGATTTGGTTGACCGTGGGCGTGTCATTAGGAGCCTATGCTTTGATGTGGCGCTTGCTTGAACGAATGGATGCCACCCGCGTAGCCAGCCTGTTTTATTTTGGTCCTCCGGTTACCATGCTGATGGCTTGGGTTGCATTTGGAGATACCCTTACCATGATAGACATCATCGGGCTGGCTGTCGTTCTTGCCGGGATCCTACTTACCCACATCAAATTCGATTTAAACGGTACCTAATAAAAAAAGCACTCATTTTCATGAAGTACCTTTTGCTGACTTGGCATTCGACCCCGCGACCCCGATTCGTCAGCCGCTGGATGGTGCTCTACCAACTGAGCTACCCTGTTCCTCCGAATCTGTAAAAGCAGACGGCCGCGAGACAGTCAATCCGATCCGGCAGTATTGCACAGCATTGCCACAAATTTGGAGGAGCCCATCAAATCCTTAATTACCGAATAACTAAGTCAATAATTATTTGTTTAAATTAAAGTTCAGATGATCTAAATTTCAATTGAATAACGATAAACTCGAAAAAGTCAACCATAGGCAAAAAGGATTTTCCGATCGTTTGTGTAGGCGGTTCGGCAGGTGGACTGGATGCCTTTACCCGATTATTGAAGAATATGCCTGCCGAGATGGGAGTTGCCATTGCAATCGTCAACCATTAGAGAACGGTAAGTACCTTGCTCCAAGAAATTCTGCCCCGTTTTACGGAGATGCCCGTCCAACTCATCACTGAAAAACTGGATATTGAACAAAATCATGTCTTTATTATTCCCGAAAAACGAGACTTGCATGTTCTAAATGATGAGTTCCGCGTAAAACCGATATCGAAACCTTGGGAATGGCCCGATGTGATTACGGTATTTTTACGCTCAATAACCACGCATTGGGACGGTAAACTAATTGCCGTCATTGTTTCGGGCTATGATGGTGATGGTGCAGACGCCCTGTGTGGTATAAAAGAAGTCGGAGGAATTACCATCGCACAACAGCCCGACACCGCGATTCAACCCGATATACCCGACAGGACAATCGCGAGTGGGTGTATTGATTATATTCTTTCGCCGGAAGATATTGCCAATGAAACATTAAGAATAGCTGCGGTGAGTTAAGTGGGCTATTGCAAAAAATCAACTCGCTGGTTTTCGGAGTAGTTGGATTGGATGAAGTTGTTATTTCCGTATCTTACCATCAAAGGAACAGAATTAATAATCACCAAAAAATAGTTAAAATGGAATCAATATCGCCAAACATCTTCGTCAAAAACATGGACGAGACTATTAAATTTTATGAGCAGTTGGAATTCAAATTAACCATGAGAGTTCCGAATGAGGGGGACTTGGTTTGGGCTATGATGACGAATGGGAATGTCGTCTTTATGTTTCAAACATTAGAGAGCTTAGGAGATGATCTGCCGGAGATTTCAAGACAAGAAGGTGGTTCGCTGCTGCTTTATATTCAACTAAAAGAAATCAGGCAATATCACGATAGAATTGAGAACAAGGTGCGCATTCTAAAAGGACTTGAAAAGACTTTTTACGGCGCAACGGAATTTTCAATCCGGGACATTAACGGTTACATCTTGACCTTCGCTGAAAACGAAGGATAGGATAACGATATGCCAGCATAAGCGTAATGTGGGCTGGCTTAAAAGGAGTATTTTGCTCCTAGAAAGCTTTGCTACAGGCGGCCCGACAAATCGTTCCGAGATCCGCAAAACGTTGATCTTTGGCCATTGCTTCACTTTCTTAAAAAAAGATTCAAAAAGAATTAAACCTATAACCTAAAAAATGAATTATGAAATTATCTCGTTTCTTCTTAATCAGTTTCATTCTTGTTACTACGCTTGCTTTCGGGCAATCAAATGATGAAACAGAAATCAGACAATTAGAAAAACATTGGACCGAATTGCTTGATAAAGGAGACACAAGCTCATTATTAAAAATATGGTCGAAGAACTACGCAGTTAACAATCCAAATGGAAAAATTGTGACTCCTAAGGATATCGTTGCACTTATGGAAACTGGACATCGATTCCCCACAGTGAAAAGAATTATTGAAAAGATCACTTTTAATCAAGACATTGCGATTGTCATGGGCAAAGAGTTGCAACAGCCTGAAAATAGGAGCACGAACCATGAAGAATGGATACCAAGGAGATTCACCAACGTTTGGATAAAAACTAATAACGGATGGCAGTTGGCAGCAAGACAGTCATCAAAAGTATGTGCCGAATAACCTATGACGGTTTATTTGAATAGAAAGGCGAACGCATAACACCGTTGTGCATCACGAAGCAAGACCAATCTGCAAAAATTGAACCTATACTGATCGAGTAGCCTACTCCGCCAGGAAACACTGACAGGGCAAGGCTCTCACACCTCTGCTAACGACGGATTTATCAATCCGCATGGATACAGGAACGAGCGTTTATCCAGGCAAAAAAGAGTCGATCGCTATTGAATTGATCTGGTGGAAACAGGTCACATTTTGGGATAATTCTGCAGAAATAGAACTAGACATCGATCATTTGCTACTGGTTGGAGCAATCGTCACGATGGTTTGATATTTCAGTGTAAAAGGCCACCAGGAAGATTTTAAACACTGGCTTCAGCGTATGCATACATGCCGTTAATACCTTTTGATGTATTTGTAATGTGTCTGTAATGTACCTGTAATGCGCTAAGCATAGTTTTGTCATGAATTTTCAAATGAATAAAATGACACAACTAAAAGTTTACTTATCTGTTTTTCTTGTCGCCTTGGCCATAGCAGTTCAGGCGCAACAGTCCGGCATAATTAAAGGACGGGTTTTGGATGCCGACAACCTTTCGATGCCTGGCGCAGCCGTCTTCATTGAGATGATTAATAAAGGTACCGTTTCCGACACTTATGGTTACTACACCCTTACCGGAATTCCCGAAGGAACGTATGAACTATCGGTTTCTTACATTGGATTTAGTCCTAACAAAACACAAGTTACGGTGGAGCCCGGCAAAACAACAGTCGCCGATTTTAGTTTGGAAGCGGGCATTGAATTATCAGAAGTTCTAGTAAGCGGGCAGTTGCATGGCCAGTCGAAAGCCCTAAACACACAAATGACCAAAGGGAACATCACCAACATCATCTCATCCGACCAGGTGGGCCGTTTTCCTGATGCCAACATCGGGGATGCCCTAAAAAGGATTCCTGGTATCAATGTACAGTACGATCAGGGCGAAGCACGTTTTGGAAACATCAGGGGAACAGCGCCTCAATATAACTCGGTCATGGTGAACGGTGAACGCATCCCTTCGGCGGAGGCTGAAGACCGAACCGTACAGCTCGACCTGGTACCTGCCGATATGATTCAGTCGATCGAAGTGAACAAGGCCGTTACCCCCGATATGGACGCTGACGCCATTGGCGGTTCGGTAAACCTGGTAACACGCTCAGCGCCATACGATCGACGGATAAGTCTAACACTCGGATCGGGATATAATGTTCTTGCCTCAAAGCCAATTTATAATGGTGCCTTTATATTGGGAGACCGCTTTCTCAACAATAAGCTGGGCGTAATTGCCAGCGCATCGTATCATAATCACCAATTGGGCAGTGACAACTTTGAGGCTGAATGGGATTACATGGAGGATAACAATAAAGACGGTTCTGCTTTTACCGAAGAAATTCAAATCCGTCAGTACTATTTACAACGTATCCGCCAAAGCTATTCGTTGAGCCTCGATTATAAAATCACCGCTAACCATACCCTGTTCGCCAATGGTATATATAACCACCGCAACGACTGGGAAAATCGCTACCGGACCGTTTACAAGGATATTGAGCATGATGAAGACAGCGACACCTGGATAGGAGTGATGGAAAAAGAAACCAAAGGTGGAAATACTGACATCAAAAATGCACGGTTGGAAGACCAGCGCATGATGAATTTCACCATGGGTGGCGACCATCAGTTTGGTAAAATTAAAGCCGATTGGACGGCATCATACAGCAAAGCCTCAGAAGAAAGGCCCAACGAACGATATATTGTATACGAAGTTGAAGATTTGACTTTTATAACCGATTTCTCTGATAAAAGTGCACCAAAGATTACTGGTGTATCTCCTTCTTCATCTGCCGATTTTAGTTCCGACTATTCGTTTGGTGAAATTACCGAAGAATTTCAGCTAACTGAAGATATTGATAAAAACTTCAAACTGAATTTTTTAATTCCTTTGCTTGAAAATGATTTCAAAAACAGCATTAAAGTAGGTGTGCGCTACAAAGGCAAGGAGAAAATGCGTGATAACAGGCTGTTCGAATACAGCCCTGCTGATGAAGATGCATTTAATGCTACAACCTTGAACAACTTGGAAAACTTTACAAAAGATAACTTTTTAGCGGGTGATTACGCAACCGGGAATCAGGTGTCAGCAGAATACTTGGGTGGACTTGATTTGACCAACTCTTCATTGTTTGAGGAAGAAAGAATTGCAGAAGCAGAAGCAGGTGATTTTAATGCCACCGAGAATATTATAGGTGGTTATCTTATGCTCAACCAGAATATTGGCCCAAAATTATTAATGATTGCCGGTGTACGTATTGAAAACACTTCACAGGAATACCAGGGCAACCAATACGATGCCGATGAGGATGAAAATACGCTAACCGATAAGGTTTCTGATTCTTATGTCAATATTCTCCCGGGCTTGCACCTGAAATACGATTTTAACAAAACAACCATTTTAAGGGCTGCATGGACCAATACCCTGGCAAGGCCTAACTATTATTCGCTGGTGCCCTACAGGGAAATCACCAGGGAAGATAATGAAATAGCCATTGGAAACTCCGATTTAACCCCTACCACTTCGATGAATCTCGACTTTATGTTTGAAAAATATTTTAAAAACATTGGTATTTTATCGGGAGGGGTTTTCTATAAAGACATCAAGGATTTTATTGTGACAGAAACCCGTGAAAAGTACCTGTTCGAAGGAACAACCTGGGACACTTATAGTCAGCCAATCAATGGAGGAAATGCAGAAATATTTGGTGTTGAATTAGCTGCCCAACGTCAGCTCGATTTCCTCCCCGGATTCTGGAAAGGTTTTGGCTTGTACACCAATTACACTTATACAACCAGTAGTGTAAGCGATTTCCGTATCGAAGGCCGCGAAGACGATGATATTTCACTGCCCGGAACAGCAAAACATACGCTTAATGGCTCCTTATCATACGATAGCAAACGCTTTTCTTTCAGGACTTCTGTCAATTATTCATCAGCTTTTATTGATGAATTCGGCGAAGAGGCATTTTACGACAGGTACTACGACGAAACCATCCACTTAGATGTGAACGCCAACTATGCCATTACTCCACAATTGAGGGTTTATGCCGAGGCTAACAATTTGCTGAACACACCATTGTATTACTACCAGGGCGTAAGCTCAAGGCTCATGCAGGCTGAATATTACAATGTACGCTTTCAGTTTGGAGTAAAGCTTGATTTTTAAACACTTAGAAAAACAATATGTATAGAATTGGACTTTTAACCACGATTTTGTTCTTGCTGTTTACAGCTTGTCAGAATAAACCCACAAATAACGATCAGTCGCAAATTAGCCAATCAAAATCTGTACTTCCTGAAGTTGCAGCTATTAAAGAGGCCTATACAACCCTGCGCGACGAGAGCGACAATGTCGACAGTCCTGCTTTATGGCACAGTACTGATGGCCAAAACTGGCTGTTGGCCACTGCAAAAGAGGGAAACGTCGTTATTGTTTACAATGCGGCTACCGGTGAAAAAATAAACCAGTTTGGACAAACAGGCAGTGCTTTAGGCGAGCTCAGCAGGCCCAACGGGATTACCGTAATCGATAACTATGCTGTAATTGTTGAAAGGGACAACCACAGGATTCAGGTTGTGAGCCTGCCTGATTTTGAACCTCTGGGTACTTTCGGCGAAGCAGTTTTACGTCTGCCCTATGGCATTACCATTGACCAATTTGAAGGTAAATACCACCTTTACGTTACCGATAACTACGAAACACCCGAAGAAGAAACCCCACCGGCCGATAGCCTGGGGCAAAGGGTACATCATTTTGTTTTTACGGTTGAAAACAACCAGGTAGCCGCTGAGCATGTCAAAGCATTTGGCGAAACTTCGGGTGAAGGCGTCCTCTACAAAGTAGAATCATTGCTTATTGACCGTACATTCAACCGTTTGCTAATTGCAGATGAGCATGAAGAACACCGGAACGTGAAAATATACGATGTGGAAGGTAACTTCACCGGTCAAATCATCCCGCACAATTATTTCCTCTACGAACCCGAAGGCATTGTGGTATGGGAATGTAAAGGCGATAGCTCGGGCTATTACCTCATGGTTGACCAAGGTAAAATTAACAATACCTTTCAGGTGTTCGACCGCAAAACGCTGGAATACATTGGTGGGTTTGGTGGCGAAATCACCCGCAATACAGATGGCATTGCCATTACCCAAAAAGCATTTGGAGACTTTAAGTACGGGGCTTTTTACCCCGTGCATAACGATGGAAGCCTCGCGGCAATAGCGTGGGAAGATATTGCTAAAATCCTTGATTTAAGGTACGACTGCAATTAGAAAACATAAGTTGCAACTTACATAAATGCTGGACAATAAATACCGTTCAGCATTTATGTTTTAAAAAAGTATGAAAATATTATTCAGAATATTCGTGCTGATTATCTTGCTTTATGCTTGCGGAAATTCGGGCAGAGATAAAAATGTAGTTATTAATACACACCACTACCTGCACGATATTGCTCCATTCACATCCGATTCACTGGTAAATGTTGTAATTGAAATCCCGGCAGGTACAAACCAAAAATGGGAGGTCAATAAAGTAATCGGACAGATAGAATGGGAGCAAGTTCCCCCTGGTTCGTTCAGGGTAATCAACTACCTGCCCTATCCTGCCAACTATGGTTTTGTACCTCAAACTTTGTTACCCGAAGCTACCGGTGGCGATGGCGACCCCGTTGATGTTTTTGTACTGGGTTCATCAATCGCTCGTGAAAAGGTTGTAAAAGTGAGAATCGTTGGAATAATCCATATGCTTGACGATCATGAATCGGACTCGAAACTTTTGGCTGTAAATACTGATGAACCGGGCTTTGATGTAGACTCTTATGAAATGTTGATCAATCGCTATCCCGGGGTAACTGATATCATCAAACTATGGCTCTCACATTACAAAGGTCCCGGCAGGGTAAAAATCCTCTCTGTAAACGATGAAATAGATGCGGTTCGTTACTTAAAAACAGCACATACTGATTATGTCGACCAGGCAATTAAATAAAAATTGACAATATGATTCAATCATTGAAGTTGGTCATCATACTCCTTGCAATCGTATTGTCAGGATGTAAGAACAACACAAACAAAGGCAATGCAACAGACGATACCGGTAACACTCCAGAAATTAATCATTCAGTGTTATCAGAATTTTCACTTACCAGATTACATGCCGAGAATGATACCACGCTGCTTCGAATAGCGATTTTAGGCGATGGTGAACCAAAGCCATTGGCAGAATTCCCCAACATGGATGCGGCTGTTGAACAAGTTAACGCTCTTGCTCAAACGCACCCTATTGACTTTGTTATCGGTGTTGGCGACATTGCGCATAAAGGTACAGAAATCCAATACGAAGCTGCAACTCAGGCACTAAAGAAGCTAAAAGCTCCATTCTATCCCATCATGGGCAATGAAGAGCATGGCAATACCGTGGATAGGTATCTGCACTATGCCCAAAAATGGAACAGCAAAATTGTAAGTCCGAGCTATGTTATAAACCACGACAATCTGGCATTTGTGTTTGCGTCGCCCGATCATGGCCGTGATTTCAAAGATAGTGGTGCCCGGTGGATTCTCGAACAGGTTCAACGGCTGGCCCCAAAACCAATAGTTCTGGTGGTGCATGGTGCTCAAAAAGGGGTCTATCCGGAAAACCCTGATAAAGGAATCAGCAACCAACTGTTCATCGAAGGGGTGATTTCTCAAGCCAACCTCGCAGTGGTCATTTCCGGCGATCTTCACATGGACATGGACCGGGTGATTCACTCCAAAAAAATTGGGCATGTACACTATCTCCACATCCCTGCACTGGAACGCACCAAAATTCCGGATGAAACAAACCACACGCCCAAATTTAGGGTGATGACCATAGCCAAAAATGGAAGCGTTACTATTGATACTTATGCCGTGGGGGAGCCGGGTTTACGCGAGGAGCATGCCTATTCGTTTACGCTTTCACTTCAAGAATAGAAATTGATCCATATAGAGACCAAGTAGATTGCAGCAGATAGGATGCCATCACTATCATTTACGGGTGCATCATCGTAGACTGCCCCCGCTGGCCGGAAGCGTTTATTTAACCTGCCCTGCAGGCACCCAACAAAAAAGCACCCCATTTTCATGAAGCGCTTTTTGCTGAGCGGGAGACGGGATTCGAACCCGCGACCCCGACCTTGGCAAGGTCGTGCTCTACCAACTGAGCTACTCTCGCAATAAAACCGTAAATGGTACCCGGGGCGGGACTTGAACCCGCACGATCATAATGATCATTGGATTTTAAGTCCAACGTGTCTACCATTCCACCACCCGGGCATCCTTTAAAAAAGCAAGTTCCGAATGAAACCAAACTTACTCCTAGAAATGGAGCGGGAGACGGGATTCGAACCCGCGACCCCGACCTTGGCAAGGTCGTGCTCTACCAACTGAGCTACTCTCGCAATAAAACCGTAAATGGTACCCGGGGCGGGACTTGAACCCGCACGATCATAATGATCATTGGATTTTAAGTCCAACGTGTCTACCATTCCACCACCCGGGCATCCTTTAAAAAAGCAAGTTCCGAATGAAACCAAACTTACTCCTAGAAATGGAGCGGGAGACGGGATTCGAACCCGCGACCCCGACCTTGGCAAGGTCGTGCTCTA
>NZ_CAXBDD010000118.1:0-10225 GCF_963974515.1 uncultured Sunxiuqinia sp.
AAAAAAACTCCAATGGATAAAGCGTTAATTATTGAGGATGATAAAGATATCTCCGAATTGATATCCATTCATTTGGCGGATATGCATATGGATGTGGATAAAGCTTACGATGGTAAAGAAGGCCTGATGAAAGCCCTGAACAATCGTTACCGGTTTATTCTGTTGGATATTCGTCTTCCTTTACTCGATGGCTTTGAAGTGTGCAAACGCCTTCGCATGGAAAAAAACAACACGCCGATATTGATGATCACCTCCAAATCGGAAGAAATTGATAAAGTGTTGGGGCTTGAGATTGGGGCCGACGATTATATTTCGAAGCCTTTTGGAATCCGGGAATTGCTTGCCCGAGTAAAAGCCGTTTTGCGTCGTACTGAACAAGTTTTGCACGGTAGTGGGGAAGAGGAAGCTGAAATTCGCTGCGATCGGCTATACATCAATGTTGGCATGCGCATTGTCGAGTTGGATGGCATTCGCATCGAACTTTCACCAAAAGAATTTGATCTGTTGGTCCATCTGTCCTCAAACCCCGGGAGAACGTATTCGCGTATGCAATTGCTCGATAAGGTTTGGGGATACGAATTTGAAGGGTTTGAGCATACCGTCAATTCTCACATCAACCGATTGCGCTCAAAAATCGAAAAGGACATGAGCCAGCCAGAGTATATCTTAACAACATGGGGAGTCGGATATAAATTCAGGGAAGCCTGAGGTTAAATTTAAATGCCATGCAACTTGTCAGACCAAAAATATTTAATCGCCTGTATTTGCAGGTTTCAGCAATTTTTTTGCTGGTATTGTTCTTGTTTACGGCAGTGGTGCTATACGTTTCGGTTGAGTCGGCCCGGCAGTATTCTGTTGAAGTTAACCAGCGCTTGAACCGGGAATTGGCGCAAAATACCCGTTCTATGATTGATCCCTTTTTGCGGGACGGTATAATCAGTGAGGAAGGGGTGAAAGATATTATGCATTCCATGATGGTAATCAACCCGATCGTAGAGGTTTACCTGTTAAATCCGGAGGGAAAAATATTGCAGTATGTGGCGCCAGATAAAGTGGTGAAACTGGAAAGGGTGGATCTGAAACCAATCAAAACCTTTTTGGATGATCCGGAGCATAGCATTATTTATGGCGACGATCCGCGAAACCCGGGAGAGTACAAAACCTTTTCGGCTACCCCGGTGATGAACGGAGGCACGCTGACTGGTTATATTTACATTGTACTGGCCAGCCAGGATTATGTCTCTGCCTCACAAGCCGTATTGGGCAGTTATATTTTGGGCTTGTCCATCCGCTCGGTCATTACGATCCTAATTATTTCAGCCTTGGTGGGCTTACTGGCCTTTTACGTCATTACCCGAAAACTAAACCCGATTATTGAGGGAATCAATCAGTTCAGAGAAGGGAAGCTCAGTACCCGTATTGCGGTGAAGAATGAAGGCGAGTTGGATCGCATTGGGTCGGTTTTTAATGAAATGGCAAACACGATTGAGCAGAATATTCAAGAACTGAAGGGCGTGGACAATTTGCGCCGGGAACTGATCAGCAATGTGTCGCACGACTTGCGCACCCCCGTGGCATCGATACAAGGGTACGCCGAAACTTTGCTGCTAAAGAAAGACAGCCTGAGACCCGAAGAACAGGAAAAGTATCTGGAGGTGATTTACAAAAGCTGTGGCCGGCTGAAAAAGATGGTGGAAGATTTATTTGAGTTATCGAAATTGCAGGCTCAGCAAATCAAACCTCACCCGGAACCTTTTTCAATAGCCGAATTGGTGTACGACATTGCCAATAAATACCGCATCATTTCGCAAAAAAAAGGGATTAGCGTGAATACGGTGATCGCGAAGGATGTACCATTGGTTGAAGCGGATATTTCGATGATTGACCGGGTTCTGCAAAATCTGATTGATAATGCGGTGAAGTTTTGCAGGGAAGGCGACACGATCAACATTGAAATTGACACTAAAGATCAAGGGAAAGTGGAAGTACGGGTGGTTGATTCAGGGCCGGGAATCAAGCAGGAGGATCTGGACCATGTTTTTCAGCGGTATTACAAAGCCCGCGAAGATCAGCATAGCACCGGTCTGGGCTTAGCCATCGTTCGAAAGATGGTGGAATTGCATCACTCCAGCATTCGCGTGTTTAGCCAATTTGGCAAGGGAACCACCTTTACATTTGAGCTGCCGGTGGCCAATGTCGGTTAAATTCAAGAAAAAAATGATCTTTTAGTGATCTTTCCTGAAGACCTTTGGCGAACAGCTGCTACCCGCTTTCGGTATGGAAATTGAAGCGAGAGTAATAGCTTCGAAACAGAAAAAGTGCTCTGGTATTTTTGGAGCGATCAGAATGATTAGAAAGGAGAACGAAAATGAAACACATGATGTATCTCGTATTATTCAGCCTGGCGTCTGTTGCCGGCTGTGCCCAATCTCAAGATAAAAAACCAAGCGAAACTTCACCTTATTTTCGTCCGCTGACCCCGGAGGAAGAACGGGTGATCGTGCATAAAGGGACCGAACGGCCGTTTACAGGGAAATACGACAAGTTTTACGAAGAAGGAACCTACATCTGCAAACGGTGTGGTGCGGAATTGTACCATTCAGCCGATAAGTTTGATTCGGGATGTGGCTGGCCCAGTTTCGATGATGAGATTGAAGGTGCCGTGAAACGCACCCCGGATCCGGATGGCATGAGAACTGAGATTACCTGCAACCATTGTGGTGCTCACTTGGGGCATGTCTTTTTAAACGAAGGGTTCACGGCTGAAAATACCCGGCATTGTGTCAACTCCATTTCGCTGCGGTTTATCCCGGCGGGAACTTCCCGAATGGCAACCCGCGACACCGCATATTTTGCCGGTGGTTGCTTTTGGGGTGTCGAATATTACCTGGAGCAGGAACCAGGTGTCAAAACGGTGGCATCGGGTTACATGGGTGGCCGCAAACGCAATCCCTCATACCAGGATGTGAGTTATCGCAATACAGGGCATGCCGAAGTCGTGCGTGTGATTTTCAATCCTGCGGAAACCAGCTACGAAGCTTTGGCTCGGCTGTTTTTCGAAATTCACGACCCCACGCAGGTTAACCGGCAAGGCCCCGATGTGGGCGAACAATATCGGTCCGAAGTATTTTACCGCACGGAGTTGCAAAAGGATATTGCCGAAAAACTCATCCAACTCCTTCAGTTGAAAGGCTACGAAGTGGCCACACGCGTGACTCCGGCAGCGACTTTCTGGATGGCGGAAGATTATCACCAGGATTACTACGCCAACAAAGGGGGAACGCCTTACTGCCACATGCGGGTCGACCGCTTTTAACTTCTGCCTGTGGAATTTTTATGTCGAATTCGCATGCGCGAAAACTCAAAACAATCGTTGATTCTCATAGCCAGTCCGTGGTTGGGAAACCTGAAATGATTAATGGATGCATCTCCGATATCTATCAATATTTTGATCCGGCAATCAGGATAACGTATTCATAATTAGTGAAATCGTTATAGAAAGTTTAATGTGTCGTGATGATCCTGTGATACTTAAACAGGAACTTAGTGATTAGTTAAATTTAAAAATTCATTACTATGAAAGATTTACGATTACTATTGATTGCTACGCTGGTTGCATTCACCTTTGCCCAGTGTCAAAAGGAAATGAACGACGAGTTGGCTGACAACAGCCTGAAAAAAGCCTCCGTAAGCGGCACGTACACTGTTATGGTTGAAAATGTTTCGGTCGACTATGACTACTTTGAAGCCGGGGCAGTTAGTATTCCTGAAGGAGAAAGCTCTGCCGGACCTGCATTCCCGGGGCATTCCTTTACATTTTCATTTCATGCCGGGCCGAACCATCGACTATCTTTTGCGACCATGTATGGTTTGTCAAACGACGGATTTTATGCGCCTGGCGAGGGTGGTATCAGTTTGTACAGTGGCGGTTCTCCGGTTACCGGAGATATCACTTCTGAGATTATGCTGTGGGATGCCGGAACCCAGGTGAACCAGATGCCCGGGCCATCCAATCCGCACAATGGGGCAGACGAAAATGGCGTGGTCATGAAAATGGCAGATGTTGCCGATGGCTACGACTATGGAACGGTTGCTACCAACCTAATGGCCTCGTTAAGTTACGATGGCAACAGCATGTTTACGCTAACAATCGAGGTGCTGGCAGGAAGTACCACCGCAATCTCGCCTGTGGCTTGGGTGGTACACTACGATGATCAAACCCCGATTTTTGAAGAAGGTGTGGCCGAATATGAAAAAGGCCTGGAAGATTTAGCCGAAACCGGCAGTGCGGGGCCGCTGGCGCACTTTCTGACTTCGAACAGTGGTTATGTGTCGCCGGTAGCTCCGGTGCTTTGGGTGTTGCATGATAAAAAAGACTTGCCCATTTTTACCGAAGCGATGCCAGACTATGGAGATGGCCTTGAAACCCTCGCCGAAACCGGAAACCCGGAACCTTTGTACCATTCGCTAATGACCACCGGATATGAAACTGGCTTTCAGGCAACGCGCGAAGGTGGCTTAGGCGACGGGCCATTATTCCCGGGGCAGATGTACAAATTTATTGTTGAAGGTCGTGTTGGTCAATCGTTGAGTATTGCCAGCATGCTGGGGGCGTCCAACGATATCTTTTTCTCTACGGGAGATAAAGGAATCAAGCTTTCGAATGGTGCTGCGGAGAAAGATCTGACCCACTTCATCGAGCTTTACGATGCCGGAACCGAAGTCAATGAGTATCCGGGAGCACAAACGCAGGCGAATATCGTTGAAGATGGTGCCGTGCGCCTATTGGATGATGGTCTGCCATGGCCCGATGCTTCGCAGGTAATCAAAGTCACCATTAAGAAGAATTAGTTGCGATTGGATATGAATAGCGAGGGGGCGGGCATCCAACTCCTTGGACCGGCTATCGCCAATGTTTTTTGTTGTTTGATCCGATCATCGCGTAGCAGAAGCTTTCGGTAAACGTTGCTTCCAATTTAAACAAGAGCCAAAAATAGCCCGCCAGTTCATCATGATTTGGTGGGCTATGGCGTGTTTATGCGGAGCTTAGTGCGCAGCGCAAATTTGAGTTCAACGCTGCAATATTCATTGGAGGACAGCTTCAATAAATGATTAATTATCATTTGTCTTTTTTTTAGGTTTTAACCAAACATTTAACGCGTTCGTCGGTATAAAAGAAAATATTGCTTATCCTTTTTAAGTAATCGAGATTGAACATCGAAAGATGGTATTTTGTTTGTGTTAATATCCACCAATCAGAACCTTGCGATGAGTTTTCAAGAAAATGCAATATACCACGTTTATAACCGGTCGAATGAATTTGTATTTCAGTCGGAAGAAGATTATTGGCTTTTCCTGAATAAGTTAAAGGTCTTTTTACTGCCCGGAGCGCATATCTTGGCCTGGTGCTTAATGCCCAATCACTTTCATCTGTTGATTCAGGTGAAGGCTGAAGGAGCCCAATGGGGCAATTCGAAAGGCCGCTACCAGACGCAGCAGCTTTCGGAAAAGTTAAGCTTTCTTATTGGTACTTATACCCAAGGTTTTAACCGGAGGTATGGGAGAAAGGGTCAATTGTTTGCTCACCCCACCAAGGCTAAACTTCTGAGTGATCCGACTGTTTCGTATTTCAGCGGTTTTGGCCAGGTCGATTATGTGACCACCTGTTTCCTGTACATTCATCAAACTCCCGTCATGGCAGGCCTAGTAGATGATCCGTCACAATGGGAAATGTCTTCTTTCAATGACTATACCAAGAACAGGAGCGGATCTTTTGTCAATAAGGAAGTGGCTTTTCAGCATCTTACTCTTGCTCCCCACGAGATCGATGTTCAATCAACAAGCTACCTGGATGAGGTGTTGTTGGATGAACTCTACTGATTTTGAGGTAGCTTGGTCATACTAATTTTGTAATGCTTTTAGTGTTGTCGTTATGATGTCTTATTAACGACAGCAGCATGTTTTGAGAAAAGCTTAACGACTGGTCAGACTGATACGACAACGATATCGGAGAAGTTCAGATTGATAAATTAAAAGGGATGTCGTCTTGGCAAGCAAACGACATCCCTTTTTTTGACCGACGCTAATTTTCAGGATTGGCCGACTTATTCTTCAGCGGGTTTTAGGTGTTCATCCAGAAATGTAATCATGGCCCGGTAAAAGTCGAAACGGTTTTCTTCATTTCTAAATCCGTGTCCTTCGTTGTCTTTTACCATGTATTCCACGTCAATGCCACGCGTTTCCAAAGCTTCTACAATCTGGTCCGATTCGTCTTTGTTTACGCGTGGATCGTTGGCTCCCTGGGCTACAAACAGGGGGGCCTGTATTTTGTCTACATGAAACACCGGCGACACTTCGGCCAGCATCAGGCTGTCGGTTTCCGGGTGCCCAACCATCTCATATATCATATCCAACATCGGTTTCCAATAGGGCGGGATGGTGTTCATGAAGGTGAACAGGTTGGAAACGCCCACATAGTCCACGCCGGCTGCATACAGTTCGGGAGTTAGGGTAAGTCCGGCCAGGGTCGCATAGCCGCCATAACTTCCACCGTAAATGGCTACGCGTTCCGGATCGGCTATGCCTTGGTCAATCAGCCACCTTACGCCATCGGTAATATCGTCTTGCATGGTGCGTCCCCATTGTTTGAACGAAGACTGCCAGAATTCCTTGCCAAATCCGGTGGAGCCGCGGAAATTCATCTGCAACACGGCGTAACCATTGTTGGCCAAAAACTGAACTTCGGGATTGAATCCCCAGTAGTCACGGGCCCAGGGACCACCATGTGGATTAACCACCACCGGCAGGGTCTTGGGTTCGTATCCTTTGGGCAGGGTCAGGTAGCCATGAATGGTCAGCCCGTCGCGCGAAGTGTAGGAGATGGGTTGCATCTCGCATAAGTCCGCCTCGTTTAACCACGGACTTAGTTCAGCCAGTTTCGATAGTTCCTGTGTGTTTTTGTCATAGTAGAAGTAAGCTCCCCTGGTTCGGTCGTTGTAGGTGCGAATCATAAACTGGTCTTCGGCTTTGTTGTGGCTGCCAACAGCGACTTCGTACCCCGGAAGTTTGGACTCCAGTTCCTGCTGCATGGCTTCTGCTTCGGCATCAAAAAAGTGCCTTTTATCTTTATCGGTTGTCCAGCTTACGGAAAGCAGTTTCTTATCTTTTCGGGAATAGTCAACTCCTTCAAGGTCCGCTTCGGCGGTTTCGAAAATCACTTCGGCTTCTTTACCATTGGCTACATCGAACGTAACCAGGGCGGTTTTGTCTCTTCCGAGATTCGATAAAGCATAAACCATTTGATTATCGAAGGTAAACAGCACCGGCGAAACAGTTTCCTTGAAGCTGGTCGTCAATACGGGACTGAACTCCTCTTCCTCCGTGTCGCGGTACAGAATGGTGTTGTTCACCCCGTCGGAGGTAATGGCCACCCTGAGTTTGCCGTCGTGGTCAGTCATCCAGCCCATGATATTTCCCGGGTTTTCAGCCAGCATAGTCATTTCGCCGGTAAGTACATTCAGCCGGTAAGGATCAAAAACTGTGGCATCGCGCTTATTCAGACCAACAATCACTTCGTCTTCATCGTCCTTCAAATCATCGATAAAAGTGGTACGAACTTTCTCAAAAACCGTTAGTCCCTTCAAGTCGCTGCCATCCACATTGACGCCATACAGTTGAAAGTTCTCGTCGCCACCGGTATCTTTCAGGAATAGCAAGCGGCTATCGCCTTTCCATAGGTAGCCGGCAATGTCGCGTTCGGTTTCCGAAGTGAGGCGAACCGCTTCATCCTCTCCGGTTTTTTGGACAAATACATTTAGTCTGCTTTCCCAAGGCGCCAGGTAGGAAAAATATTTCCCGTTTGGCGATAGCTGAAAAGCAGTCTTTTCAGGATTACGGAAGAAATCCTCCAGCGGAATTTCCGGCGCTTTTTGTGGTTTCTGTGCGCAGGAAAAGAGCATAAGGGCTAATGTTAAAAAGCTTAGAATTTGTTTCATTGTCAGTGATTTTAAATTGAATAACAAGTTCCGAAAAAAAAATGCTTGTGTTGCCATAATCCGGATTTTATTATTCAAAATGAATCTAAATTACCTGAATTTCAAATTATCAGAAAATTGCTCTAATTTTTTACAATTGCTTGTTTTTCGGCTTGTTTGCTTGATGGTTTGTAGTTTAATGGGCTTGTTTTAAATGAATTGACTTTTGTCTTGCGTTGATTGGACGGTGTTTTCTCTTATTTTTGATTCCCAATCAACCAAAATGACGCTGACTAACTTTCAGAATTCCCTCCTTTACGGACTGCCTTCTGATTTGAATATAAGCAGTTTGCCGAATTTTGTCGATTAAAAAAACTAAAAACAAAGCCTTTATATTGATGAGACGATTTTTTGCATTGCTCTGTTTCGTTGGCCTCGCTCTCTCAGCGGTGGCGCAGAAAAGTGAAGACAGTAAGTTAAGTGTTGACCTGTACGGATTTATCCGAAACGAAATTTTTATTGATTCCTACAAGGGACTGGATGCCGCCAATGAGTTGTTTTACCTGGTTCCGTTGTACGTTGGGCAGGATGATAACGGCGCGGATATAAATGAGCAATACAGCTCCAACCTGTCAGCCATCGCGTCGCGGCTGGGCGTGAAGGTTGCCGGTCCCGAGATTTTCGGAGCAAAAACCAGCGGAACCATTGAGTTCGATTTTGGCGGGATTGTAAAAACCGAACCTACCTTATTTCGGATAAGGCATGCCAATATGGTTTTTGACTGGGAGAAAACCCGCTTGGTGGTTGGGCAAACGTGGCACCCGTTTTGGGGAGGCGGCGCTTTTCCTTCAGTGGCAGGTTTAAACACTGGCGCGCCTTTCCAGGCGTTTAACCGCTCACCCCAAATTCGTTACGATTTGTTGGCTGGCGACTGGACGGTTTCCGGGGCTGCCGTTTACGAAAATCAATACACCTCCAAATGTTTTGACGCCAGCAATTACAGCTCGCCAACACAGGCACAACGCAACGGTGTGATGCCCGAGTTGGTGTGGTCGGCCGAATACAAAAAATCCGGTTTGACTGTGGGGGCAGGCGCGCAAATCAAACGGATTAAACCCCGAATGACTGTTACCGGGACAGCGGGAAAATTCAAGGCCGAAGAGTTTTTGGCCAGCACCGGTTTTATGGCCTACCTAAAACATGCCAGCGATCGGTTCACCATCACTGCGAAAGGATATTATGGGCAGAATATGACGCATCTGACCTTTTTGGGCGGTTATGGTGTGGCTACCCGCGACGAGGTGACCGGCGAGGAAACCTATACCAATTACACCAACTACACCACGCTGCTGAACATGGTTTATGGCCGCAAATGGCAAGCGGGCGTGATGCTGGGCTATGGCGGGAACCTGGGAACTGACGCTGCGCTGTATGACGAAGGAAGCGGCAAGGGTATCGTCACCGGACTGCTCCCCAATGTTCAGGATTTGGCTCGTGTGGCTCCGAATGTGGCACTGAACGTGTCGAAGTTTCGGCTGGTTGTTGAGTATGAAATGACCACGGCCAATTATGGAGCCGGGACCTTTGATTTTTCGGACGGCTTGTATGCCGATAAGCACCGGGCAACGAATCACCGGTGTATTGCCATGATGATGTATTTCTTTTAATTGCAGAAAACAGAGATCAATGTATTGGGAAAGAGAATTTGAAACTTTAGAACGAAATAAGCTGAAAAGCTTGCAGCTCGAACGGTTAAAAAGAACGGTTAACCAAGCGGTGCAGGCTCCTTTTTATAAGGAACGATACCGGCAGGAGGGAATTTCGGCTGACCACCTGACGCAGGTCGAAGCGATCCGCGACTTGCCTTTTACGACCAAGCAAGATTTGCGCGAGCATTTTCCGTATGGCTTTTTGAGTTTGCCGAAGAAAGACATCATCCGTCTGCACAGTTCAAGTGGAACAACAGGAAATCCGACGGTGATTTTTCATAACCGACACGACATCAGCAGTTGGGCCAACCTAATGGCCCGTTCGCTTTATTGCGCCGGGGTTCGTGATGCCGATGTGTTTCAGAATATTTGTGGCTATGGTCTGTTTACCGGAGGTCTGGGCTTTCAATACGGCATTGAGCGGCTGGGCTGTCTGAGTATTCCGGCAGGGGCGGGTAACAGCTTGCGCCAGATTAAGTTGATGCAGGATTATGGAACAACCGCCATTCATGCTATTCCGAGTTATCTGGGGCGACTTTACGA
>NZ_CAXBDD010000119.1:0-10069 GCF_963974515.1 uncultured Sunxiuqinia sp.
TAACAAAAGTAATATTCCTAAATCTTTTCCTGTTATTTTTATGCATCCTTAATGCTGAAAATGAAATTTAACGATCTCAACAAGCAGTACCAAGCCTACCGTCCCGAAATTGATGCGGCTATCCAGTCGGTGATTGACTCGGCTTCGTTTATTCACGGCAAAGAGATTCAACTTTTGGAGGAAAAGCTGGCTGATTTTACGGGGGTTAAACACGCGCTGGCATGTAGCTCAGGAACCGATGCGCTTTTACTCTCGCTCATGACACTGGATGTGCAGCCTGGCGACGAGGTGATTTGTCCGGCATTTAGCTTTATTGCACCGGCATCGATGGTCAGCTTTTACAAGGCCCATCCTGTTTTTGTGGATGTCTCGCCCATCGATTTCAACATTGACATTCATAAAATTGAAGCCAAAATAACACCTCGCACCAAGGGAATTATTGCCGTTTCGCTTTACGGGCAATGTGCCGATTTTGAAGCTATCAACCAGATTGCAAAAAAACATGGACTTTGGGTGATCGAAGATGGTGCCCAATCGTTTGGTGCCACTTACCATGGCCAACGTTCCTGCTCGCTGACTGATTTGGCCACCACCAGCTTCTTTCCAGCCAAGCCGCTGGGCTGCTATGGCGATGGCGGGGCCATTTTCACAAACAACGACGAGTGGGCTGGCAAGGTAAAAATCCTTCGCTCTCATGGACAAGAGCAGCGATACAAACACAAGCTTATCGGAATCAATGGACGAATGGACACCCTGCAAGCTGCCATTTTACAGGTGAAGTTGAAAAATTTTGAAAAGGAAATCAAAACCCGGCAACAGGCAGCCGCGCTTTATTCATCCCTGCTGAACAATCAGGTGCTTTTGCCCGAAGTGGCTGATGGCCGCGAAAGTACTTGGGCGCAATTCACCATCATGATCGAAAACCGCGACCAGATTCGGGAAAAGTTGGCCGAAAAAGGAATTCCAACAGCCCTGCATTATCCGGTAATTTTACCAAAGCAAGAAGCTTTCCGGGATGAGATCTTAAGCAATGAACGGTTTGAAGTAGCTGATTTGCTTTCCGAAACAGTGCTTTCGCTTCCCATCCACGGATTTATTTCCAAAGAAGAGATTGAATTCGTATCAGATGCTCTAATTGGACTATTAGAAGATCAACCACACGGAGACGCAGAGAAGAATTAATCTTCGCAACCTTGCGCCTCTGCGGTAAAAAAATATTTAAAATGGATAAATCCTATTTTGCACACGAAACAGCTATCATTGACCAGGGAGCACAAGTTGGCTCCGGCACCAAAATCTGGCACTTTTCGCATGTGATGGGCTCGGCTCAAATTGGAAAACACTGCATTTTTGGTCAAAATGTGTTTGTGGGCGGAAAAGCCCGGATTGGCAACCGTGTAAAAATCCAAAACAATGTCAGTGTTTACGATTCGGTAATTTTGGAAGACGATGTATTTTGTGGACCAAGCTGCGTATTCACCAATGTAGTCAACCCGCGCTCATTCGTCGAACGAAAAACGGAATTCCAGCAGACCTGGGTTGAACACGGCGCTTCGATTGGGGCCAACGCAACGATCCTATGTGGCGTGCGAATTGGCGCATATGCGTTGATCGGAGCAGGAGCCGTCGTCACCAAGGATGTCAAGCCTTTTGCGCTGATGCTTGGCGTTCCTGCAGAACAAAAGGGATGGGTGAGCCGCGTAGGTGCCGTGTTGGATAAAACGCTGACTTGCCCTGAAACCGGTGAAAAATACGAAGAAAAAGACGGACTATTAATCCGATCCTCATCAAAGGAAGAATCAAAATGAGCACGATAAACACTGGAAAAACATATGGACTGATTGGAGTTGCCGGCTACATTGCTCCCCGGCATATTCATGCCATAAAAGAAACGGGCGGACATCTGTGTGCCGCCCTGGATAAGTTCGATAGCGTTGGCATCCTGGACCGGTATTTCCCGGAAGCCAGTTTCTTTCTGGAGCCCGAGCGTTTTGACCGCTACCTATACAAGCGTCAGCGCCAAGGCAATCCGCTGGATTTCATCTCCATTTGTTCGCCCAACTACTTGCACGATGCCCACATTCGGATGGCACTGCGAAACGGCTCCGCCGCCATATGTGAAAAACCACTGGTATTGAATCCCTGGAATGTGGACGCTTTGGAGCAACTGGAAAATGATACGGGCCAAAAGGTTTACAATCTCCTTCAGCTAAGACTACACCCCGCTATTGCCGCACTAAAAAAAAGAGTTGATCAGGCCACGCCCGACAAAATATACGACATCGATTTAACCTATATTACTTCGCGTGGAAAATGGTACCATGAAAGCTGGAAGGGCGAAAAAACAAAATCGGGTGGAATTGCGACCAATATCGGTATTCACTTTTTCGATATGCTTCAGTGGATTTTTGGTGAGCCTGAGCAAAACACAGTTCACATTCATCAAGCGGATCAGGGAGCCGGCTTCCTGCAACTCAAAAAAGCGCGGATACGCTGGTTTCTAAGTCTAAACTTTAACGATATTCCACAGGCGGCAAAAGAAAGAGGACTTCAAACCTATCGGTCCATTTCGGTTGATGGAGAAGAAGTTGACTTCAGCAGCGGATTTACCGATTTGCACACCCTGAGCTATCAGCATATTTTGAACGGGGAAGGATTTGGACTTCACGATACCAAACCCTCAATTTCGATAGTCCATGAGATAAGAAACCTTGAGCCCAAAGGACTAACAGGCGATTTTCATCCGCTTTTAAGGCAATAGAAAAGCCGCTTCTGGGGGGAAGCGGCTATTTGGTGTTTGCTGTTTTATTATTAAAACAAGGGGTTAATTGAGAATATTCTTGTACTGACTGTTAACCAACTCCGGAAGAAACCCGGCAATCAAATCCAAGGCTTTCTGACGGTCAACTTTCGATAGGCTAATCACTTCCTGCCTGCCAAGCTCTTGATCATTGATTACCTGAGCATTCAGGTTTTCCGGCACGATCATATCTGCTACGTTCATCGGCCGTGCGCCAAATCCTTTTTCAGAGTTCACATACTTCACTTCAAAATAATTGGTGCGGATGATATATTCTTCACCTTTTTTGGTTTCTTTCAACAAAACCTGAACGGGTCGTTTTGATTCGCCATAGGTGATTTCCCAACTTTGCTGAAAAGCTTTTGTGGGTTCGAAATTTTCTTTTGAGGAAATCTTATAATCATCAACAAAAGTAGTCTCTCCGCCAGCAAAAACGCTTAAAGAGCATACAAACAAAGCAACAAGTAAAAAGCCGATAATTCTGTTATTCCTTTTCATGACAAATTGTTTTAATGATTTATTGTTGTTTCAACACTGGCAAAAATAGGCTGGTAAAAATCATTAAAACCTGACAAAACGCATAGTTCTTTTTTGTTAAAAAGAAACCACTTTCAAATTAAAAGTAAAAAATCAATTATTGATCACAAAAATTGATTTTAAATGAACTTAAAGCCGATGAAATAAAAAAAAGGAGGCAAACATCTTATAGTTTTTAAAAAACATGTTCTAAAGCATATATTCCCTTAACGCAACTATTACAGAAGACATATGCGTGAGATATCATCCAAAAATTAATCTTGAATGAGACTAAAAAAGTCACACTAAAGCACCCATTTAAAATTGAAAGCAAAAACCTCCCTTTTAGCTATATTTATTTTAAAGCAGAAGCATCTCATCATAAACTATGATTATTTGACACGTAAACTGAAAGCAATAAGTACAGATTCCTGTGAGTTTCAGCGTAACACGACAGCTCGGCACAAAAAAAGCTCCATAGGAGTTTCCATGGAGCTTTTTTGCAGGCAATCACCCGGCAACTACTTTTTCTTCTTCTTGGTCACAAAATAGATACCGGCTCCGACCACGATTACAGCAACAACAATCAACACCACAGTGGTTGATGAGCTACCCTGGTCTTCCTCAGCCTCGTAAAACACCGGATCCATGTCATCAATCGACAAGGTATCCTCCATTTCAAACAGATCCTCCTCTGGCTCCTGTGCTGCCACAGGGCTCAATGCGCCAACGGTAAGCATACCGAAAAGCGCTAAAATCAATAATACTTGTTTCATCTTATTCCTCCTTAGTTATTATTCCTGTCTAATTAAATGTATTCAGATATTCCCAATACTTATCCACGATTTCGGGATGTGTTTCTTGGTATGTTTCAGCCAGCGCCCGAATTGCAGGTTTGTATTTTGGATAAATCCGCAAACAGGTCTTCAGAAGCTCCCGAGCTCGTTCCGGCTGCGTTTGATCATAGATCTCCGCCAGCTCAACATAAGCACTAAAAAATTTAGGATTCACTTCCAGCAAGTGCTCAAAATAATACTTAGCAACTACCACATCGTTCTCCTGAAATGCCAGCTGACCCATCAGTTTCAGTGCTGGCTCATAATTCGGATTCACACTTAACGCGCTTTCAAGCGCTTCTTTAGCCTCCGTACTTTTACCCTGCAAACTTAAGCTTTTTCCCAGTCGATAATAAATATGCTCGTCCTTTTTGTACTGAATCAATGCTTTCTTAAAGTTATCTTCAGCTAAGGCATAGTTTTTATTCCTGTAAGCTTCGAGTGCGAGCCAAGAGGCTTTTGTCCTTCGCTTTACCACTGCACACAACGGCACATTATCCACCTCAACCACATGTATAGTTCCCTCGGGCGGAAAATTTCCATTCATCAGCTGTCCCGGCTGAATGTAACTGTTGCCAATGATCGCATAGTCCCAATTTTTATCGTTTCGAAACTGGTATTGAAACTGTTCGAACCGAAGATTGGGATGATCACGCAGATACCATTTCACCGGAAAATTGCTGCCAACCACCAGACGCCCTTTCAAATTATTCTCACTCAAGTAACCACTGAGCCATTCCGCACCACTTCGCATTGTGTGGTAATAATAGTCGGTTTCATATTTTCCGTATGCACCATTCACCCCCCCAACCAACTGGTTATAATACAAATAATAATACGGATGGGATTTGGTCATAAACCTAACCGGATGAATTAACAGGCCAACAAAAACAACAACGACAGCCACCTTCACCCACTTCAATTTCGCTTGAACCAAAAATTCATTGATTCCGATAGCCGCCAAAATAACCAAGCCGGGATAAACGAACTGAAAATGCCGCCAGGCCCCGTAGAGATTCGCTTTCAATAAGATGACATACAAGACGGGAAATATAGTCGTTAGGATCAAGAAACCATACGTGATCCGGTGCCTTTCGCGAAGCACCGATTTGGAATAAAAGATAAACAATACCAGGCCGGTAAAAACAACCAAAGGAATAGTAATCAGCATGTACTTGGGCAGATAGTACCACGGCTTCAGGTCGGACCACACAAACTGGCCTTCAAAAATCTGACGAATGGTCGTTGGAAAATCAGTCATGACCTGGTACGATTTCCACGGATTGACGATCGGGTTTTGAAGCGCGTAGGGCCACAACAAAAGGCCAAGTAAATACCCTGCAGCCGAAAACACCAGCAACTTAACAAACGTGCGCTGAACATCGCCCCATTTTATTTGCCTTCGGTCGAAGTACTCAACGACATAGAAGAGCACTCCGGCGAAGAGCAAATAAAAGGCTAATAAGATTCCTCCTGCCCTGATACTGACGGAAAAAGCAATACTCGCAATTAAAAGTGAAATCGAAATTGGTGAGCTTGACTTAAATCTGGCATAGGTTAATTTCAGTGTATAAAACACACCGGCAATATAGGCCAGGGCAAAAGGAATGTCTTTTAAATTATTTTGTAGATGCCCGAGAAAACGGGGCGAAACAGCAAACAGAATAAGAGTGATGATTCCGGCACGGTAGCCTTTTAGCCAAACGGCAAACCAGGCTGCAACCACAATACATAGCCAGCCAATAAAACTGCTAAACAAATGCCGAAAACCATACACATCTTCAATACCAAACCAATGGATCAAAATGGTAGCCATATTATCGGGCGTTTGTCCGTAATATTGAAGATGCGTCTGAGGGGTGTTCAG
Source organism: uncultured Sunxiuqinia sp. (assembly GCF_963974515.1). Lineage (GTDB taxonomy): Bacteria > Bacteroidota > Bacteroidia > Bacteroidales > Prolixibacteraceae > Sunxiuqinia. The sequence goes on from NZ_CAXBDD010000119.1 coordinate 6,020, forward strand.
GGCATCGCGGTCTTTGCCAAAGGTGGCAAAGTACTCGAAAACTTCTTCCGAATGTAAATAATGAACCTCCTCGTCGCCCGAAATTCCGGCATCGCGGCTAATGAACAGTAAGCTCACCAACAGCAAAAATGCAGAAGCAAAGAATAATATTTTCAGGTGGTGTTCACGCATTATTTTTCTTCTTCGGATTGGTAAATCTTTTTGATAAAATACAACGGGCGTTTTTGCGATTCTTTATAAATCCGATAAACATACTCGCCCACAACACCAAGGAAAATCAACTGGATCGACCCCAGAAAATAGATGCTCAAAACGGTTGAAGACCATCCTGGCAAAGCAAAGCCTGCAAATTTAGCGGCCAATACATAAATGCCGGCCAGCATAAAAACAACCGTTCCCACCATGCCCAAAACGAGGCAAAGCCGGATGGGAAACTTGGAAAAGGAAAAAATCGCATCGGCTGCCAGTACAAATAATTTTCCCAAGGTCATTTTGGGTTCGCCCTGCAAGCGGTCTTCACGCACATAATCAACGGCCCCCTGCTTAAAACCAACAAAACTGCGCAGACCAGGCAAATAGCGCACTCGCTCTTCCATCGACAGAAGCGCTGTCAGTGCTTTTCGGTTCATCATCGAAAAGTTTCCGGCATTTTCCAGATCTTCAATATTGGCGATGGTTTTAAACAAAAAATGAAACACACCGGTCAGCCAGTTCTTGGCCTTATTTCCTTTGCGCCCCGACCGCGTGCCATTAACAATGTCGTAATCCTCTTCAGTTAGCTTTTGGTGCATTTGCTTCAACAGCTCAGGCGGATCCTGTAAATCGCCGTCCATCATGGCAACATAATCACCCGAAGCGTTCTCCAGCCCCGCTGTAAAGGCAGCCTGGTGCCCAAAATTTTTGGAAAGTTGAATCACCTTTATTCGCTGGTCATGCTGCTGGTATTTCACCAACCGGTCTAAGCTGGCATCAACACTTCCATCATCAACCAGAATCAATTCAAAATCGGGCGCAATCTGCTCCAGTGCTTTGACTGTCCGGGGAACTAATTCGTCAATCAGCTCTTCTTCGTTGAATATTGGAACCACCAGCGAGATCATATTTTATGTCCTTTAAGTTAAACGCTTCTCAATACCGTCTGCTTTTGAAAGGGAAAGCCCAATGGCTTCCCCAATCTTGGTTTATAGAGGTTTAGTTGGCTTGATCGTTTTCATCAAGCTTTATGCGGAGTTCCCGGCACAGGTACCGGAAATTCCATATCGACAGGTCCAAATTGTATTTCTTTGGGCCCCAAATCCATATCCGACTTAAAAATTTCATCCCAGGTCACTTTCTGTCCGGTATAAGCCGCGGTCCTTCCCATAATGGCTGTCAGTGTTGAATTGGCAGTCTGCTCAGCTTCATTCACATACTCTCCCGTCCGGATGGCATGAACCAGATGCATATGTTCCTGCACATAAGGCGGAATTTTTACTTTATTCATCGCTTGTCCGTCTTCGCCAACCGGGTACTCGAACTTCCACTTCACCGACCCATCCAGGTTCCAGATGGTATTTTGACAGTTTGTATACCCTTCCGTTCCCACCACCATCTCGCCGGTTCCGTTGGCACAATTGTCAATCTGACGGCTCATGCTGTGCGAACTCACGCCATTTCCATAGTCAAAATCTATACTGAAAAAGTCGTACTGATCACCAGTCAGACGTCGTGCGCGACCACCATAACCGATGGCACTCTCAGGCGTACGGCCAACAAACCAGTTCACCACATCGATGTTGTGTACATGCGTATCCAGAATATGATCGCCACACAACCAGCAGAAGTTATTCCAATTCCGGACCATGTAAGTCATATCATCCCAGCCCTCTTCGCGTGTGCGAAACCAAACGTGGTTCTGATTCCAGTAGGCTTTGGCCGAAGTGATCTGACCAATCGCACCATTGGCTACCTGTTTGTAAGTTTCAATATAATCTTCCTGATGGCGGCGCTGCGTGCCGGTTACCACGTTCAAGCCAATGGCCTGGGCCTTTTTTGCCGTGGCAATCACCGATCGGATTCCAACCGGATCAACAGCCATGGGCTTTTCGAGGAAAGCATGCTTTTGTTGCTTCACTGCTTCTTTAAAATGTTCGGGACGAAACTGGGGAGGTGTAGCCAATAGAACCACATCAACCTCCTCAAGAGCCATCAATTTTTTGTAGGCATCAAACCCAACAAAGCAGTTTTCCTCCGGGATCGGCCGTTTGTAATCGGCGAACCTTTTTCGGCAGGCATCAATTTTATCCTGAAAAACATCGGCTAAAGCCACAATCTCCAAATCCGGCCCGGCGCTGATAAAGTTGATGGCTGCTCCCGTTCCCCGGTTTCCGGCTCCTACCAAGCCAGCACGAAGCTTTCTCCCTGCCGGGGCAGCTTTCAAAATGGGCGGCAAGCCCAGAGCGTCAGCTCCTTTGGAGTTTTTGCAGGACGAAAGAAACGCCCCCGCTCCAATAGCCCCAATTCCTGCCAATGCAGTTGTTGCTTCCAAGAACCGACGCCGGTTAATATTTTTTGATTGTTTCGTCATTGATTAAAGCTTATTTGTTATTCAATTGTTTCATCTACTTCACAAACCACGCGGAAACCAACTTCCACGACATCAGAGTACCACCAAATTGATTTTGGCATCTGCGGATCAGTCATTAACCAGGCTTTAGTCTTGGTAAAATCACGAGCTGCTGAGCGCACATCCTTGGCATCGCTGTTGAACGAGCCTCCCCGAATCACATGCTCCCTACCTTTGGCTGGCCCCCTCGGATTCACAACGATTTCTTCGCCGGCGTAGGCCTGGTAAATATCGGGATCGTAATAATCAAGACAGAACTCGGCTACATTGCCTGGCAAGTTTTTAAGCCCAAAAGCATTGGCTTTCACTTCGTCCGGATACTTCGTCATTCCCCGGCTATTCTGCTCGTAAGCAACGTACGAATTAATCACGGTCGTATCAGGTGAAAACAGTTTCCTTAGAATTCCTTTGGACGAATAATCCTTCGGACTTCCTTCGAAGGGATACGGCGTTTGAGAGCCGGCACGACAAGCATACTCCCACTCAGCCTCAGTAGGCAAACGATATTTCTTGCCCGTTTTCTGACTCAGCCAGCGACAATACGTATTGGCAGCATGCCAACTCATGGTAATAGCGGGGCGCGCTCCACGGCCCCAACCTTGGTCAGGCGCCCCCCAGGGCGGCGTTGGCCCGGTTATTCCATCTACTTCTTCGTCAACATCCACCGCTTCTTTGCGCCCTTGCGAAGATGTAGCGTTGAAGAATGCAAGGTACTCTTCCCAGCTCACTTCCACTTTCCCCATCCAAAAGCTTGATACCTTAGCTTGAAAAACGGGGCCTTCATCTGTATCACGCAGCGGCTCCCCCTCCGGACTCCCCATTTGAAAGGTTCCGCCGGGAACAGCTACCATTTCAAACGATACACTGGTTCCAGGAACTTTCTCTGTAAAATCTTCAAAAGATTCCACCCGGGCCGGCTCTTCGTAAATCTCCACAGCCTGGCTGGCCAACTGCCCAAAGTTTAAATTGTGCTCGTGTTTCGCATTCGGATCGTGATGTCCAACATGCAGGTGACAATTGATGCAGCGCAGTTCCTCTTTACTCGTCAAATAATACAAATGAGCATCATCGCCTTCCGGCGAAAGGGTGGTTGGAAACAAATTCTGATGACATTTCAAGCAGGCATCCTGGTAAACAAATTTTTTGGCATTCTCGAGTTTCCGCTTTTCCTCCCAATGATAGTCAGCGCTGTCTTTAAACAGCATGCCATATACGTCTTTAAAACCATGCTTGGCCTTGGCCGCCAAATGTCCGTGCCCCTTGGGAGGAAGGTGACATTCAATGCAATGGACTATCACTCCGGATTTGTTATTGTAGTGCGTTGAAAGTCTCCAGCTTTGCTCGGCATGCGGATGCACATGACACGACATACAATAGTCGTCCGTCGAAGTGTACTCCATCGCTTTATTTCCCATGCCAATTACCACCACGCAAGCTATTGCTCC
>NZ_CAXBDD010000120.1:0-9924 GCF_963974515.1 uncultured Sunxiuqinia sp.
TCGCACCAATACTGACGGTTCGGGTCAACGGATAGGTATTGAGGTCAATCCCATTAGGGGAAACCTCCGGATCAAAACCACTGTACTTGGTAAACGTCAAGAGGTTAGCTCCCGAAACATACAACCGGGCTGATTTCATGTGCAATCGTTTTATCAGCATGTTTTTGAAGGTGTAGCCCAGGGTTACATTCTTCACCCGCAGGTAAGTTCCGTCTTCCAGAAACCGGTCAGAAGGCCGGATATTCTTGTTCGGGTCGTTAAAAACAGCCCGTGGCACCGAATTACTGGTTCCTTCTCCGGTCCAGCGGTTAATCATTGCAATACTCTGATTTTGTGCGACAGCCATCCCTTCACTCCAAATCCGGTTCGCGTTATAGATATCATTTCCGTACACTCCCTGAAGGAAGATGTTCAAATCAAAACCTTTATATGCAAACCGATTATTCAAGGCAAAAATGAAGTCCGGATTTGGATTCCCGATATAGGTCCGGTCATCATCATCAATGATTCCGTCGCTGTTCAAATCCTTAAAGCGAATGTCGCCGGGCGAGGTTCTGGAGTAAATATCATCTCCGGGAACTTGCAGGGCATGCTCATCAACCTCTGCCTGCTTTTGAAAAACACCATCGGTAACAAAACCGTAAAAGGCATCCATCGCCTTACCGGCTTCAATCCGCGCAACTTGCTGGTTAAATCCAACACTGCCGCGTGCCATCGGAATGGTATCGTTCAGGCTTTTTACTTCATTTTTGTTGAATGAAATGTTGAAGTCCGTATCCCAGGCAAAATTCCCTGTTAGGTTACTTGAGCTGACACTAAATTCGATCCCCTTATTCACGACTTCTCCCGCATTGATAAACGGTACAACAACATCGGAATAACCAGTGGTAATTGGCACAGCCATCGGCACAAGCATGTCTTCCGTATTTTTCTGATAAACATCAACCGTCAGGTTGATTCGCTGATCGAATAGGGTGGCGTCAAAACCAATGTTGGCTTGTTTTTGCGACTCCCACTGCACATTTGGGTTGGGCATCACAATCGGCACGACGGCATTAACCAGGTTGTTGTTGAAATTGTATTTGATCGTGCTCAGGGCTGAGGCAAACGAGTAATTTCCAATTTCCTGGTTACCGGTTACCCCGTAGCCGGCGCGCAGTTTCAGGTCATCGATAAACCCGGCTGACTGCATAAAATTTTCCTCCGAAATTCGCCAGGCCAGCGAACCAGATGGAAAAATCCCCCATTTGTTATTGGCTCCAAATCGGGAAGAACCATCCCGACGCACAGTTGCCGTCACCAAATATTTGTCGGCAAAAGAATAATTCACCCGACCCATGTACGACATCAACGACCATGAATTTCCGTTTCCGTTGATATTTTTCTGGCTCAGTCCATTGTCCAATTGCTGAGTAAGGTCGCTGGCAAATTCCTGGATTGATCCGCTGATGTACTCAAACTTATTTTCCTGGGCACTGGTACCTGCCAAAATGGTCAGCCGGTGCTTTTCGTTGATGGTTGTATTGTAGGTCAGCGTGTTGTCCCAGTTCCAGGTGATGGATTTATTCGATGCTTCGCCCAGGTAGGATTGTTCCTGTGGGCTGGGTTTAAAATCATATTTGGGTGCCCAGTTACGGCTCTGCCAAAAGTTAGCTTTCAAACCCGCCTGCGATCTGAATTTTAATCCTTTCATCAACTCAATTTCTCCAAAAAAGCTTCCCAGAAGATTGTATCCCAAAGTGGTATTTTCATTGATTGTGGCTTTGCCAATGGGGTTGGCTATGTCGCCCGACCAGGCCGGAATTCCTTCGGGGCCGGAGTAAGTTCCGTCCTGATTGTAGATTGGTTGCGTTGGCAAAGCACGTAAGGCATCCAGAATGCTGTAGGAGCCACTGTACTTGTCATCGTGATTCAATGAAAGCATGTTGCCAAATTTCACGTTGTCAAAAAGCTGTGTGTCAGAGTTAAACTTGAGCGTGTATCGTTTAAAACCGGTATTGAGCACAATGCCTTCCTGGTCGAAATAATTGCCGGAAACATAGTAAGTTGTTTTCTCGCTTCCACCGGAGTACGACAAAGAATAATTCTGAATGGGTGCTGTACTAAATAGCGCATCGGCCCAATCGGTTCCTGCTCCCAGTGATGCAGGATCGCCAAAGGCCGGATTTTTAACCATTCCCGCGTTTTCCATCATCTCGTTATGCAGTGCCGCAAACTGCGAAGCATTCAGCATATCAACCATGCTTGTCGCTTCCTGTATTGCGTAATAAGCGTTGAAATTGATTGTACCTTGTCCTTTTTTGCCACTTTTTGTAGTAATGATAACGACTCCATTGGCTCCTCTTGATCCGTAGATTGCCGTCGCCGAAGCGTCCTTCAGAATCTGGATGGATTCAACGTCATCCATATTGAGTTGGTTTAGTCCACCTTCGGTTGGAACACCATCGATGACCATGAGTGGGTTGTTATTGTTGATGGTTCCTACCCCGCGAATACGAAAAGTAGGGTCACTACCGGGTGTTCCGTTCGAAATAATCTGCACACCGGCCGCTTTACCCTGCATGGCATCGCCTATGCTCGGCATAGGCAAGGATTTCATATCTTCGGTGCTAATGGATGATACCGAGCCTGTTAAGTCTTTTTTGCGCTGGGTACCATAGCCAATAGCGACAACTTCTTCCAGACCGATCGATTCTTCCATTAAAACAACATGGATCACTGATCTTCCGGCCACTGATATTTCCTGACTTTTAAATCCGACAAAAGAAAATACCAGCGTCGCATCGCCTGAAACTTCTGACAGATTATAATTTCCGTCAAAATCAGTTACGGCTCCGGTCATCGTTCCTTTAATCAAAACCGTGGCTCCCGGTATCGGATCTCCTCCTTCGTTTGTGACAGTTCCCCGAACAGGTTGCGATTGCTGAATCAATCCTGAGCGATCATCAGCTGACTTCGGAAAAAGCACAATTCTCCGGTCAATCACCTTGTACGTGATTTCGTCATTCCGGAACAGTTCGTCCAGAATTTCATCAATCTTCTTGTTATTCACATTGATGCTCACCCGACGATCCAATTTGACTTGCTCTGCATTGTAAAAAAATACAAAGTTCGATTGATCCTCAATTTCTCTAAATACATCTTCAAGCGTCACATTATCAAGCTCCATGCTCAGTTTGGTTTGTTGCGAATAAGCACTCGCAGAAACTTTAAGCAAGCTGATAAGCAAAATAAAAAAAGTTAAACGCATAATTCGTCCTAGTTTAATAATGCCGTTCCTGGGGAAGGCATCCCATTTCACCTTTTTTTTCATAAATTTGTTAAGCTTAATTAATATAAATGAATAGCGCTAACTATTCGTTAATTGACTTGCCCGGGGAATGCGGAAACATTTCCCGGGTATTTTTATTTATTTTCTCGCAATCCAAATGTCATCTCCAGCTACCTTTATCTTGACCGGAACGGTTAGATTGATTAGCTCAAACAGCTCGCTGATGTCCTCGTCCTGGTACACGCTTCCAGAATAGACCTCATTCTCCAGACTGGAATCCTGAAAATGAATGTTCACCTGGTACATGCGTTCCAACGTTTTTGAAAGTTCACCCAACGCTATTTTGTCAAAATAATATTCCCCTGCCCGCCATAAAGTGGCTAACTGAACATCCACGGCAACTACGGCATGCTTCCCGGTGGTCTTATTAAAGCTCCACTGCTCACCGGGTTTTAGCAGAACCGGCTCTTGCTGGTTTGAAATTCCTTGAATCTCCACACTTCCTTCAAGCAATGTAGTTTCCGTTTTTAAATCGTTGCGGTAAGCCCGTACATCGAATTCAGTTCCCAGAACATTCACACTCATATCCGTTGTTATCACCCGAAAAGTCCGCGACTGATCCTTGGGTACCTTGAAAAATGCCTGACCTTCCAACTCCACTTCCCGGAGACTTTTGCTCTCTGAAATCCGGTATGTAAGTTTTGAATCGTAGTTTAGGGCGACAAAAGTACCATCAGGCAAAGTCAACTCAGACTGCTGCCCTTTGGGCGTCTTGAATTCAATGATTTCAGCCTGTTCCGATTGCGTTGAAAACAACTGTCTGTCGCCCGCCAAATAGCCGGCCACTCCAAACAGCAACAAGACGGAAGCAACTGCAGCGATCCTGAAATAACGAGCAATGGAAATTTTACCGGAAGACGTGTTGCGAAAAGTTTCGATTGAGTGCTGCCTGATGACCAAAAAATCATCCGAATGGGTGGCTGCTGGCAGCAGTTCCTTTTTCTTGAACTTCAACACGTAGGCAATTAGTCCAGCCACTGCCGATGCAGGATTCTCTTTCTTCTTATTCTTATAATTTTCAAGCGTCTCCCGTGAAACATCGTCCTGAAATTTTTTGCTGAATAACCAATCGTTTACTGACTTTTTCATCGTGTTTTGTGTTGCTCCTTACCCTAAAAAGCAGGAATACCCCAAATATACCCTCGGTAAAAACATGCTGTAAAACAGGTTTTATAAAAAGACTTCGTTTGTCATCGAATCAGATGAAGGTACCAGATCAGTAATCCGGCATTAATTCAAGAAAAAACTTACCGAATGACGGTTTGCAGGAAGAGAATAATGGAATCGGAATCAGACTCCAGTAAGATTTTTAGTTTGTGAATGGCCTTTTGAATATTATTTCCAACCGATTGGTAGTTGAGCTGCATGATTTCTGCAATTTCTCTGTTGGAAAGGTTCTTATAAAATTTCAGGTAGATGGTCTCTTTTTGCCGTGCGGGCAATTGGTTGATCGATTCCGCTAACCGGTCGAGCTTTAACTCCTTTTCAGCCAGATCAACGTCCGTTGAATAAGTCAAATAAAACTCCTGCAACAGGTCTTCGTTAATCCCTGAACCACCACTTTTATTTTTTCTAAGGTTGACGAAAATTCGTAATCGAAGCGCCTTTAGCAGATAAAATAAGATGTTATCAGTTGACGACAGCTTTTCTCTTTTCCTGGCCAGCTCAAAAAAAAGGTCTTGGATGCTGTCCTTAACCAGGTTTTCATCCATCGTAAAGCGACGTCCATATTCAAAAAGCTGAAGATGATATACATCAAACAGATAGGAGAAAGCCTTTTCATCTCCTTTCTTGAAACGTTGCCATATTTCGTAGTCAAAATTTTTCTGCATGTCCGGGTTGAGCGCCACAATAATATGCAAAGCTTTTGAGAATATCTAAGATAACACTAAAAATCAGATCTGAACTCCTTGCTGAAAGATGTAACTCGACTTCCACCAAGCCAAACAAGCCTTGTGTAGCAGAACAATCATCGGTGGATCGTGCCATTCTAAAAGCACAAAAGTGAAAAATAACAGCATAGGCACATGGAAAAATACCCATGTGGAAATCTGTCAAACAGACTTCCTCTGTAACATACGCCCCTTCTCGCGATACAGAAGAACTCAACAACACTTGAGCCAACTTTCCACACCTAACGCCCGGCCAATTCTTTATTGACCGATTATTTCGTATTTTCGATGAAGCAAAAACTCAAACGAATAAATCATGACTTATTTAGCAAACGACAGGCGCTACGACACTATGACCTACAATCGATGTGGCCGATCGGGCCTGAAACTTCCGGCGGTTTCACTGGGGTTATGGCATAACTTTGGAGGTGTTGATGTATTTGAAAACGGCCGCGCCATCCTGCGCCACGCCTTCAACAAAGGCATTACCCACTTCGATTTAGCCAACAACTACGGGCCACCCTACGGTTCGGCCGAAGAAAACTTTGGCAAACTTTTCAAGCAAGATTTCCGGCCTTACCGCGACGAGCTGGTGATTTCGACCAAAGCAGGCTACGACATGTGGCCCGGCCCGTACGGGAATTGGGGCAGCCGCAAGTATTTGCTGTCAAGCCTCGACCAAAGCCTAAAACGCATGGGCCTGGATTACGTGGATATTTTTTATTCGCACCGTCCTGACCTGGAAACGCCGCTGGAAGAAACGATGATGGCGCTCGATCAGGCGGTACGACAGGGGAAAGCCTTGTACGTCGGCATCTCGAACTACTCGGCCGAGCGCACCCGCGAAGCAGCTCAAATCCTGCGCGACCTGGGAACGCCTTGCCTGATACACCAACCCAAATACTCCATGTTTGAGCGTTGGGTCGAAGATGAATTGCTGGATGTGCTGGATGAAGAGGGGATTGGCTGTATTCCGTTCTCTCCACTGGCCCAAGGCCTGCTCACCGACAAGTACCTGGATGGCATTCCGGAGGGATCGCGGGCAGCCAAATCATGGGGATTTTTAAAAGCGGAACAGGTAGGGCCCGCCATTGAAAAAGTGAGGCGGCTCAACGAAATTGCCGTGCAACGCGGACAAACACTGGCGCAAATGGCCCTGGCCTGGATTATGAAGGACCTGCGGATTACTTCGGTGCTCATAGGCGCCAGCTCGGTGCAACAATTGGACGACAACATGAACATGCTGGATTATCCGAACTTCTCGCAGGATGAATTGAACCGGATTGACGGGATTCTGAAAGGATGAAGAAATTGACCCCAAGTATTAGCATAAAATCTGAACGGTGGCTATTTCACAGCCACCGTTTTAATATTCACAAACTCGCGGATGCCAAAAACAGAGAGCTCACGCCCGAAGCCACTTTCCTTGATTCCTCCAAAGGGCAGCCGGGGGTCGGATTTCACAAAATCGTTAACAAAAACGCAGCCGGCATCCAATCCTTTCTCAGCCAACTGCTTTCCTCGATCCAAATCGCCTGTAAACACCCCTGCTCCCAATCCAAAAACCGTATCGTTGGCAATCCGGATTCCTTCCTCTTCCGTTTTTACTTTGAACAGTGAAGCCACCGGGCCAAACAACTCTTCGTCATAAGCTGGCATTCCTGGTTCAATATTTTCCAAAACGGTGGGTGGATAGAAAGCGGCTTCGTGCTCGGGAATGTAGCCACCGCAAAGAATTTTGGCGCCCTTGGCCACTGAGGCACTCACCTGTCCGTGAAGCTCATTGCGCAAATCGATGCGGGCCAATGGGCCAATAGCTGATTTCTCATCGTAGGGATCGCCGTACTGCGCGTCTTTCATCTTCTTCACAAAGGCATCGCGAAATTGTTCATAAACCTGCTCAACCACAATAAACCGTTTGGCTCCAATACAACTTTGTCCGGCATTGAGAAGCCTACTGGTGGCACACAGGTGGGCAGCTTCTTCAATATCGGCGTCTTCCAAAATCAGGTAGGGGTCGCTCCCACCCAACTCCAGCACCGACTTTTTCAACACAGAACCGGCAGCAGCAGCAACCGACTTTCCCGCTGGCGTGCTTCCGGTTAAGGTAACCGCCTTGACTTTCGGATTCTCAATCACTTGTTTCACCGATTTTCCTCCAATCAATAAACTTCGGAAAACATCTTTCGGGAATCCGGCGTCCTGCACCAGTTTTTCAATGGCCAACGAACAGCCCGGAACATTGCTGGCATGTTTTAAAACTGCTGTATTGCCCGCCATCAATGCCGGCGCCAAAAATCGGAACACCTGCCAAAAGGGAAAATTCCAGGGCATCACCGCCAACACAGTACCCAGTGGTTGAAAACTGACAAAGGATTCAGAAGCATCGGATGCAATGGATTCGCGCTCCAAAAAGCGGGCACCATTTTCGGCATAATATCGACACACCCAGGCGCATTTTTTAATTTCGCCCAGCGATTCTTTTTTTACCTTGCCCATTTCTGTAACAATCAAATCGGCCAGGAATTCCTGCTGTTCGAGCAGTTGCTTTTCCAGTTGCAGCAAGTGGCTGGCGCGTTCCTCAAAAGTGCTTTGCTTCCACGACTTATAAGCCAGATCCACTTCTTTAATGATACGCTTGGCATCAGCATCTGAATGTTCAGAATAGGTTTCAACGACTTTATTGGTAAATGGATTGATTGATTTCATGTGTTTCTTTTATTTTAACGCAAAGTCGCGAATACATAAAGAAATGATCGAAAAAAAAGGACCAGCCATCTTCCTTCAGGCGACCTTGCCATTCCATTAAAAATTTGTGTTTTTTCAAAGCTACAAATAAAAAAAGAGCCTTTCAATTCTGCTGCTTGCTCCAAACCGACCATCTCAATAGCTACACCTTCCAGATCAACCTCCTTTACGAAAATTGCACGTAAAAAGGTTGGGTTTTTCTCAATCTACTTTCCGAAACGGCATGAAAAAGCAAAACGCGAATTGTCGTAATCCGGCCGTTATAATTAAAGCCGGCTTTGATTGTTTGAAAGAATCTCTAAATTTGATGATGTAACGAAATGTGTTTTTTCCTTGAAAAAGATTCCTATTCATATCAGCGATGATTTATTAATTCAAAAACTAAGAAAGGGTGACCCCATTGCTTTTGAAGAGATTTTTTCGAAATACAGCAACAAGCTATACCAGTTCTCTCTCTCCTACTTAAAATCGGAGGCTGATGCCGAAGAGATTGTGCAGGATGTTTTTCTGAAACTGTGGGAAAAAAGGAAAGCCATCAAAACGGAGACTTCGTTTCAATCGTACCTGTTTACCATCACATTAAACTTCATTAAACGGCATTTCAACCGGAAAGCGAGGGCTGACCAATACAAGCACGAACTGGCCAGCCAGTTCTTTAACAGTGATCAGCTGGAAGCTTCAATCACTTACCAAGACCTCTTGAATAAGCTGGATCTGCTGATCAACCAACTTCCTGAAAAGCGAAAGCAGATATTCATCGAACGGAAACAACACGACAAACCGGTCAAGCAAATTGCCAAGGAGTTGGGAGTTACCCCGAAAACAGTTGAAAACCAGCTGACAAGAGCCTTAAACTTTCTGCGAGCCGAGCTTCAAAAAGACAACTTCGGAGGTTTTCTATTCTATCACCTTTTTGTCCGCCACTAAAAAAACTACGCGAATATCCACCAGGTTCCACTCATAATACCAGAAAAACAGTGATGATCACTCTGTTGCCATTGATCGTTTCAAAACAATTCAATGATTTCAATGACATTAAGAGAAGACCAGGAATATTCACAAAATCTTTTTTTTTATCCAGCGTGGGGGATATGTTCTTCCCAAGGATATAATATGCAAACAAGGAAGCCAACTCCGCAGGTGACTTGAAGTTGCCTGCTGAGTATAAAACAATACCATCATCGTGAAAAAAGAAATCGACAGCAAAATATTATCCCGGTACCTCGACGGTTCCTACTCACCTGATGATTATCAGCAGTTGAAAAGCTGGTTTGAAAAGCAGGATTCGACGGAAGCGCTGGATGCACTGATCCAGAAAAACTGGCAGGAATTCGAAGAACAAATTCCTGGCAAAAACCTCGATTTTATTCTGCAAAAAGTCCAGCGACAAATCTATCTCAACGAAAAAAAACAAACCAAATCCCTTTGGCATTTTTACCGGCAAGTGGCGGCGGTACTGCTGTTTCCAATTCTTTTGCTCACCGCTTACCTTTTTCTAAATAACCAACAGGCGCCCGACACTGCCTGGGCCGAGATCCACTCCCCCATTGGCGCCCGCATACAATTTCAGCTTCCCGACGGAAGCTCAGGTTGGCTGAACAGCGGATCAACCATCCACTACCCGGTGAACTTTACCAACCGGCAAGTGAAAGTTACAGGCGAAGCCTTTTTTGATGTCAAACCATCCAGTAAAAATAAATTTGTGGTGCAAACTCCTGCACTGGAGATCACGGTATTGGGCACAAAATTCAACGTTTCCGCCTATTCTGAAGATGATTTTACGGAAGTGGTGCTGGAAGAAGGCTCGGTGAAATTGGATGGTAAAGGCAGTACATTCTCAGAATCATTATCGCCCGACGAGCGGTTTGTCTTTGATGCTGAGCAAAAAACAGGGAGAATTGTTCCTGTTGATGCCAGTCTTCATTCGGCCTGGAAAGAAGGTAAGCTGGTTTT
>NZ_CAXBDD010000121.1:0-9900 GCF_963974515.1 uncultured Sunxiuqinia sp.
GCAAACCATTGGTTTTAAACCGGAAATTACACCGGAAGACCACGCATCTTTCTTTACTACATCAACCGCCTGGGGCTTGTTTTCACAAACTCAAAACCAAACGGTACAAACAGCTGAGCTGGCAGTTAAATTTGGTAGCGCACAAATAAAGAACATTGTATTGGCTACTCCAGGCACAAAAACAGGAAGCAGCATTAAAGTAAAACTTGATGGAGTTGAACAGGTAATTAAGAAGAGTAAGCAGGATGGAAATACCCTTACAATTAATTTGAAATCTACTAGTGAAGTCAAAGCAGGCTCCTCACTTAGGATTTCTCTAAATATTAAAGAATAAAATGAAAAATTACAACTGCCTTATTTTAATCGTAATACTTGTTGTTTTGAGCACTGCCTGCAACAAGCGTACCGTGACCAATACGTCTTCTATTCTTGAAGAAGGAACTGATTTTCGAGACATCTATCCGGATACCTGGGTAGCAACAGATGCTTTGGGACGAACCATGCCCTCTTTTCATGAGGTTGGTCCGGTAAAGAATGACCAGCGCAGGGTAACCGGTATTTTCTATATTACCTGGCACACCCAGGATAAAGCCGACATGTCTAAACCCTATAACGCAGATGTTACTAAAATTCTGAATGCAGCACCTGAAGCACGTTTGGATGCAAGTCATCCTTTATGGACAGAAAATTCTTACCACTGGGGGGAACCGGAAATGGGCTACTTTCTTAGCCAGGATGAATACGTCATTCGCAAAGACATGTCGATGCTGGCGGATGCAGGTGTAGATGTAATAATATTTGATGTTACAAATGCTGTTCGTTACTGGGACGAGTGGGAAGTTACCTATAAGGTAATGCAGCAAATGAAGGCAGAGGGCAATAAAGTGCCAAAACTTTGTTTCTGGGCTTTTAACGGACCGGTAATTACCGTGGTTCAGGATTTATACGAAAAAATTTACAAAAAAGGAAAATACGCTGACCTTTGGTTTTACTGGGATGAAAAACCTTTATTGCTTTATAATGGGAAACCAGATTTTGATGCGAACAGGGGAGGTATAAAACACCCCAATCCCAATTACGACTCCTTGGCAGTAACAGATTCAAGTCATCCCCATTATCAAGATCCGGATTATACGGAAGAATTTTATCAGGATTATACGAAAGAGGTAAAAGACTTCTTTACACTTCGCACCATGTGGTGGGGCTATTACGAATGGGGTGGAGAACGTTTTGTCGGAACAGAAGATAACTGGAGTTTTGGCTATAGTCTGGCCGATGAAAAAGTAAAAGCCCTTGAGCCTGAAGAGCTGCTTTCGACGCATGACGGGAAAAGAGAGCAGGCAGCTGTTACTGCAGCGCAACACCCGGTAACCATGACGGAAGAGAATATGGGCGTAGGTAAATCATGGTCGCGTAAAAACGGACAACCTGCCTTGAATGAATACGATTTGCCTGTACCAACTTATGTTCCGTGGTTGGGTGATACCGTTGATAATCCTGAAGGTTATGGCATCTATTTTCAGGAACGATGGGATGAGGCCATCGAAGCTGCTCCGGAGTTTCTTTACATAAACGACTGGAACGAATGGACGGCAGGAAAATACTCTCCTGATGATAACGGGGGAATTACCAATAAAATCACTGGAAATACCATGCCATGGCTAGGCCGGGACAATCCGTTTATTTTCGTTGACCAGTATAACTCTGAGTTTAATCGGTGTATTCATCCAATGAAAGACGGTTATACAGATAACTATTACATGCAGATGGCTCAGAATATCCGCCGGTATAAAGGAATTAGGCCAATTCCTGTTAACCATGGATATCAGAAAGTGAAAGTTGACGGTGAATTTGATGAGTGGAACGAGATTTCAATTGAATACCGTGATACTAAAGGCGATGTATTTCACAGGGACCATCCCGGTTACGGTGGATTACATTATATCGATACAACGGGCCGCAATGATATTATCACAAGTAAGGTGGCTGTCAGTGAAAAAAATATCGCATTCTATGTTGAAACCAGTCAGGTTTTGACTTCGCATGAGGATGAAAATTGGATGCTCTTGCTGATTGATGCAGATAATAATTCAGAAACCGGATGGTTTGGTTACGATTACCTGGTGAATAAAGTGATTGATGACCATGAGAATACCGTGTTGATGCGCTACAACCAGGAAGAAGAAAGCTGGAAAAACCAAGCTATTCTGAAATATAATTATGCAAATAGTCAATTGGAGATTGAAATACCCAGAGATCAATTGGGGCTTGTTGGGAATCATTTCATATTTGATTTTAAATGGAGCGATAATCCTGTAGGATTGGATGACCCCCTCTCACTCTGTACAGGAGGAGATACTGCCCCGAACCGAAGATTTAATTACCGTTGTATTTGGAAAAAGTAAGTACAAAAACCAGGTTAATGAGAAGTTCGTATCGAAATATTCTGCTCATAGTTTCCGGTCTAATAAGTTTGTTTTATAGCAGTCAGGCTCAAATTACGACTGATGCTTCTCTATTGTGGCAGGATGAGGGGAAGGCTTTAAAAGATAGTCATTTGGCTTTTCGCGGAACGTTTTCACTGAGTGAAACGACCGAGCTTGAAATGCAATTTTGCGGAGCGTCCTGGTATGTAATTTGGCTGGATGGGAATTATTTTTACGAGGGGCCTGATCGTTACAGCCCCATGTATCCGGAGTATCAGTCAAAAAAGGTTAAACTTCCAAAAGGGAAACATTTCCTTGCTGTACAGGTACATTATGATGGTGTTGATACCCGGATGCTAAAAGCTATTCAGCCTTTTTTTTACTGTAGAATTCTACATACAAACAAGGAAATTCCTGTTTTCTGGAAGTGCAAAGAGTTGGAAGGGTATGAAAATCAGATGTTTCGAATTAGTGCACAGTTGGGGTGGGTTGAATGGTTAGATACCAGGAAAATACCAGAAAACTGGAAGGATATTGATTTTGATGATACGACATGGGATGCACCTGTTGAAGTTCAGCGGGAAATAGGCCCTTTAAAAAAATCAAAAATCAGTGAAGTTAAATCGCTTGAACTTTTTCCGGAATCCATAGCAGAAGGTAAATTGGCTGAGGTTTACGGTTATGAAAAAGACAATCCTTCTGCACGTTTTTTCCTGCGAGACTTGAAATGTGAAAAGCTGCCTCCGCAAGGAGTCTGGAAGCGTTATGATCTAGGCAAAGTGCAACTGTCCCGACCAAAATTCATATTGGATCTACCTGAAGGAGCAATCGTAGAATTTGCCTACAGCGAGTTTTTGAGTCATGGAAGGGTCGCTCCATGGATAACATTGTCTTTAAGTGATTCATACAATCTGGACCATTTTGTAGCTCGAGGCGGCAAACAGGAGTTTTTCCCCCTTGTTCCCAAAGGAGGACGTTTTGTGGAAATCCATATTAAGGCCCAACCTGAAAAAATCAGTTTCATGGAAGAAAAATTCATCGTACGGTCATACTACGATAAGCAGGAGGGGGAATTCCAATCAAACGATGAATTATTAAACAGGATTTGGCAAACAGGCATTGAAACTTATAAATCGTGTGCCGAAGATGCTCTTGTTGACAATCCTACGCGCGAAAGAGGACAGTGGCTCGGTGATTTTGGCATTGTTGGTTTGTCAATTGGTAGCGTTGGTTTTTCCGATGTGGAAATTTGTCGCCGCGGACTGGTTCAGAGTGCCCACTGCGCGAATAGCGATGGATTTGTTGCAGGCCTGAGTCCCGGCAATGAAGCCTTCTTGTCAACATTTTCAGCACAATGGGTACACGCCTGCATGAACTATTACCGATTTACGGGAGATAAATCTATTATCGAAGATTTATATTCTTATGCACAAAGAAATATAGCTGGTTTCCAGTTGCATTTAACTACGGAAGGTCTTTCAAATGATGCAGGTTGGCCTTTTGTTGACTGGGGGTATGTGGCAAACGAGGGCTCTTCTGACATGTCTTTAAATTTACACTACTATATTGCTTTACAGGAAATGGTAGAATGGTCAAAATTATTGAATAAAAGGGAGGAAGCATTCATATATGAAAAGTATAAAAAGGAAATATCATCGATCATTTCAAGGTATTTTGCAGGACATTCCAATCCTGAATATAACTGGGATACAATTGGATATCACCGTACCGTATTGGGAATGCTGACCGGTTTTATACCCAAAAACCAAAACAAACATGGTATTGAATATATCAAACAACATATTCTTAATTGCTTTCCAAATAATCCGGATGCTCCAAGGTTAAGCGACCCCGACGCTAATAATCCTCAATTAATCACGCCATATTTTGCCCATTATGTTTTCCCATTGCTGATTGAAAATGGCGAGATGGATTTTGTACTTGACCAGTACCGCAAGAGCTGGGGGTGGGCTTTGCAAGACAACCGCACCACGTGGCTTGAAGTGTTTGATACTCGCTGGTCGCATTGTCATCAGTGGTCGGGATGTCCGACATGGCAATTATCCAGGTATGTCCTGGGTTTACATCCCACTTTTGACAAAGAGTCCAATAGTTTCGATTTTAACTTCCATACTGGTCATTTAACTGATGCTGAAGGTAAAATGCCCTTACCCGATGGAAATGTAATTTCTGTAAAATGGGTTAAAATAGGGAATAACATTGAATACGTTTTAAATACAGCCGTTCCTGTTAGTATTCAAATCCCCAAAGAAGTAAAAGCATCTAAAAATGGAAAAGTAAAAGTAAGAAATACGTTGAAACTTGTTATCCCGAATAAATCGGAATAAACCTTCATGTTTTAAACTATCTGATATGGGAAGAAAATTTAGCTTTAGGCAACAAATACTGTTATTGACTCTATTAATCTATTCATCGGCTGGCGCACAATCCTGGGACGAACGTCCAGCGACTGATTATAAAAATAGATACAGTCAGGAATTCAATTCTACTTCCGGATGGGAACGATTTACGTTTTATAACCAATGGAATACGTTACAAAGCAGAGTTTTTAGCGCCAGTGATATTTCAACTGGTGCCTTACAATTCAAATGGATTGAAAAACGGGTGATGTGTTCTAAAGAGAAATATGCCCAACCTTACATTTTTGAAGCCGATTATGATTATTCAAATGGCTCAAACAGAGGAGGTGTTGTTATTCGCATAGCGAATCTCACGGAAAGCATACAGGAACCCGACCATGATCCTGGTTTCAATCGGGAGGGAGTAGCTTTTTATCCCACCAGTGATGGCAATTCAATGATTGTTCAGTTTTCGGGGGAAGATAAAGGGGCTGGCGGAGGTACTGCGTTTACTCGTATTTATGTTCCGAAACCAAATGGTGTCAACAGCCTCTTTGATCGAAAAACGTTACGAATAGAAGATTTTGGGACAAGCATTTATGTTTTTTACAATGAATCTCCTTTCATAAGAATCGATCTGGATGATATAAACGAGGATCTATATACTTCCGGTACGGTGTATAATGCGAGTATGCAAACTATGGGCAGTTTTGCCGGAATGGAGGTTGAAGCAACTGGGCATGTAGCAATTGCTCAAAGAGATGCTTTATTAAGATTATACCGTGCAACCATTCAGTATAATGATATAACCGAAGTATTCAATCCTGCTGACACGATCATATTTGAAAGTCCCTACAGAGATTTGTACACAGATACATGGGTTGCAACCGATGCGCTCGGCAGAAGAATGCCGGATTATGACGATGTTGGTGAGCCTAAAGATGATAAAAGACGTGTTGTTGGAATTTTTTATATCACCTGGCATACTCAAGGACACCATACAAATTTCACAAGTCCTTATTCTGCAGATGTAACAAAAATCCTGAAGGCTGATCCCAGTGCCCGATTCGATGCCTACCATCCGCTTTGGGCAACAAATAGTTTCCATTGGGGTGAACCTGAAATGGGGTATTTCCTCAGTCAGGATGAATATGTAATTCGTAAAGATATGGCCATGCTTGCCAATGCAGGAGTGGATGTACTGATAATGGATGTGACCAATGCCGTAAGATATTGGGACGAATGGGAAGTGCTTTTTAAAACGATGCAGAAGATAAAGGCCGAAGGAAATCAAGTGCCAAAGTTCTGTTTTTGGGCTTTTAATGGTCCGGTTATTTCGGTTGTTCAAGACCTTTACGATTGGTTTTATAAAACCGAGCGTTATAAAGACCTTTGGTTTTATTGGGACGATAAACCCCTTTTGCTGTACAACGCCAACCCATCTGTTGATGCTACCGGGGGTGGATATACAAATCCAAATCCTAATTATGATCCAGACGCGGTTTCCAATCCAAGTAATCCTCATTATGGAGATCCCTATTATACAGAAGAATTCTTGACAGACTACACCCAGGAAGTAAAAGAGTTTTTTACAAAACGGAATATGTGGTGGGGGTATTATAACTGGGCAGGAACACGATACGTTGGCACGGAAGATAACTGGAGCTTTGGCTACCAAATGGATGATGTCAATGTAAAAAACATGGATCCCGACGATTTGGTGGCCACACATAATGGCCGTAATGAACAGGCTGCAGTAACGCCAGCCCAACATCCATCCTCATTGGTTGGCAAATCATGGAGTCGGGTAAATGGTGAACCGGAGCTTAATGAATATGATATGCCAAAATCGACTTATGTTCCTTGGTTAAACAAAACCGTCGAAAACCCGGAAGCTTACGGAATATATTTTCAGGAACGTTGGGATGAAGCGATTCAATCGGATCCTGAATTTATTTATATCAACGACTGGAATGAATGGACTGCCGGGAAATACCATGATGGTCTCGTAAATCCATTTATGCGTCGAAACAGTCCTTATTATTTCGTTGACCAGTATAATGCTGAATTTAACCGGTGTGTTCAACCGATGAAAGATGGCTACACAGACAACTACTACATGCAGATGGTGCAGAACATAAGAAGGTATAAAGGAGTACGTCAACACTCAATCAATAAAGGAATAAGCAATTTAAGTGTCGATAATGATTTTAGTGACTGGGAACAGCTCCCAAACGAGTTCCGCGATGCCATAGGAGACACCCGCCATCGAAAACACAATGGATACGGTGGATTGGAATATATCAACACAACTGGAAGAAATGATATCATGAGTAGCAAGGTCGGATATGATAACGACAGCTTGTATTTCTACGTGAAAACATTGAGGGACCTGAGTCCTTCAGACGATCCCAACTGGATGTTGTTGTTTATTGATGCTGACAAGAACAAGGAAACAGGCTGGGAAGGCTATGATTACCTGATAAATAAGAATGTAAACTCGTCAACACAAACAACGTTAATGCAATGGACAGGATCGGCGTGGGGCAATGAAGTTGCTGCTCCCTTCGCCTTTCGTGGAAATGAAATGGAAATTGGTATTCCGCGTTCTGCAATGAATATGAAAGATGACACCCCTGAATTTTATTTCAAGTGGGCAGATAATCCTCAACACCTCAATGATATTTCCGACTTCTTTACGGATGGAGAATCAGCTCCAGACAGGCGTTTTAATTACAACTTTAGTCCAAAGGACGCAACGACAGATTTGAGTGAGAATAGATTGAATTCAGATTTTGTAAAGGTTTACCCAAATCCGGCGAATAATAGCGTTCGTATTGAGGCATCTGAATCCTCAAGCGTTGAAGTTTATAATCTCACGGGACAAATGATTTATTCCAGTCATCACCCTTTTAAAGAATTGGAGATTGATGTTAGCGGCTGGGAACCAGGACTGTATGTCCTGCGAGGGATTCGGAAGGAAGGCGGATTTGTTAAAAAGCTGATCGTTGAATGATGTTTTAGAAGGCTGGTCATGCGGTGAACAGGTTGAATATGGACGATAGAAAAAATAAAAACAAAATGATAATAGAAATCATAAAAAAAGTAATCCGTCAACAGATTCTCTATCTGCTGGTGATATTTTGGATCACATCAGGGTGTAGTCCTGAAATCATATTTCTTGACCTTCAGACAGAACTGCGTTCCAATCCTGTAGGTGTTGATCTTGCAAATCCCCGTTTGTCTTGGAAAATTCGAGTAGAAGAAAATAATATCAGGCAGGAAGCATATCAAATTATTGTCGCCAAATCAAGGGAGGATTTATACCATGAAAAAAACCTGGTTTGGAATACGGGGAAAATCAAGTCAGATAAATCGACTTTTATTCAATATCAGGGCGAAGATTTGGAATCGCGACAAGAATATTTTTGGAAAGTAAAAGTATGGACAAATAAGGGAAGATCGGATTGGAGTAATATAAACTCATGGAGAATGGCATTTCTGGAAGAAAAAGATTGGAATGCTTCCTGGATTGGTCTTGACAGCTTAACTAATAAAGGGGAAGAACTTTACGACGTTGTCAATACAAGACTTTCTGCGAGGTATTTAAGAAAAGAATTTACTCTCAAGGAAAATGTTCGTTCTGCACATCTCTACATATGTGGTTTAGGTATGTATGAATGTTACATCAATGGTGAAAAAATCGGTGCCGATATTTTTTCTCCCACAGCTACTGACTATACAAAACATGTAAACTATAATTGCTATGATGTATCGGAACATCTTCAAAGTTCTAATGCCATTGGTGTTGTTCTAGGGAATGGGCGATATTTTACAGTAAGAAATAAGTTAGATGAACGATATGGAGTTCCTCCTGCTAAACACTTCGGTTTTCCAAAGCTCCTGATGCAAATGGAAATAGAATACGAAAATGGGGAGACTCAAACGATAGTAAGTGATGCTTCATGGAAATTAAACCTCAGAGGTCCTATTGTCTCCAATAATGAGTTTGATGGAGAGGAATATGATTCAAGGTTAGAATTTCAGGGATGGACAAATCATAGTTTCGATGATCGTAATTGGATTGAGGCGGAAAAGGTGGAAGAACCTGGAGGTAAGTTAATAGCACAACGGAATCCAAATATCAGGACAATGAAAGAAATTAAACCAGTTAGTATAACAAAACTGAATGGAAAATACATTGTCGATATGGGGCAAAACATGGTGGGATGGTTAAAAGTTCATTTGTATGGTACAAAGGATAACGCGGTAGTAATGCGTTTTGCTGAAACTTTAAATGATGATGGATCACTTTATATGGACAACTTACGTGGAGCGGAAGTAACAAATAGATATACACCTAAAGTAGATGGGGTTTTTGAATGGAATCCAACATTCACCTACCAAGGTTTTAGATATGCAGAAATATCGGGGATCGATTCCATGCCTCGACTGAAGGATCTGACAGGGCAAGTAAACTATGACGAAATGAAAACGATTGGGGAGTTTGAAACTTCAAATCAGACGCTCAATCAGATTTATAACAATGCGGTGTGGGGAATCATGGGGAACTATCGCAGTTTTCCAACCGATTGCCCCCAAAGAGATGAAAGAATGCCATGGCTTGGCGACAGGGCAACAGGTTCATATGGCGAGAGTTTTATTTTTGATCACACACTTCTTTACGAAAAATGGCTACAGGATATAGAAGACTCCCAACGTGAATCAGGTAGCTTGCCTGATGTTGCTCCAAATTACTGGCCCTTTTACAGCGATAATATTACCTGGCCGGCTGCGTACATATTTGCTGCCAATATGTTATTTGAGCAAAGAGGAGATCAACGCCCGGTTAAAAATCACTATTCTTCAATGAAAAGATGGTTGGAATATATGTCCAGTAATTACATGGAGGATTATATCCTAACTAAGGATGTGTATGGTGACTGGTGTATGCCTCCTGAATCCCTTGATTTGATTCATTCAAAAGATCCGGAGAGAATAACCGATGGAGGCTTGATGGCAACAAGTTTCTATTATCATTTGCTTAACCGAATGTCCAGGTTCGCTTCAATACTGGACAAAAAGCAAGATGAACAATATTTTAAACAACAGGC
>NZ_CAXBDD010000122.1:0-9711 GCF_963974515.1 uncultured Sunxiuqinia sp.
TTGAGAAAATCAGCAGACCCTATTTAAACGTTGGATTAATTGGTCTTCTCGGAGTTTAAATATGGTGTTAGACCAGGAACGAACAAATAATCTTTAGGATTATAGAGAGTTCTTATATTTCAAGGGTGTAACTCCTTTTTCCTTTTTAAAAATTGCTGAATAGTTACTCTGGCTGCCAAATCCACATAAATGACTGATCTCACCAAAATTATCGTTGCCGCTTTTGATCAATTCGATCGATTTGTTGATGCGGTATTTGGTTATAAAATCTTTTGGAGAGACATCCGTAACACTCATAAACTTCCGGTAAAAATTGGTTCTGCTCATATTCATCTGGCTGGCCAGAAAGTTTACATTGAGTTTTGGCGATTGGTACTCTGATGCAACTATTGCTTCAATGCGTTTTACAAAATTTAGTTCAAACTGATTGGTAATTTCCACCTCGTGTTCCACCAATATACCTTGTTTATAGGATGCCTGAAGTTTTTTTCTGGATGCAATTAAATTTTTGATTCTTGAAATCAGAACATTTTGCTCGAAAGGTTTCGAGATATAATCATCCGCGCCGTATTCATAACCTGTTATTTTGCTTTCGGTATCGGTTTTAGCTGTTAGTAAAATGATAGGAAGATGTGAAATGAGGTCATCTTCCCTGATGCGTTTACACATTTCAAAACCGCCCATCTCCGGCATCATAATATCTGAAATAATAAGCTCGGGAAGTTGATTTTGTGCCAGCTTAATTCCTTCCTTTCCATTGTACGCAGAAATAACGTTAAATTGCTTTTTTAATGAGGAGCTAATAAAACGATTCAATTCCAGATCATCTTCAACCAAAAGAATCAGTGGCTTATCATCATTTGTGTTTACAGAAATTGTTTCTTCAAGGTGCTTTTCGGGTATCGACGGTTGCGTGGTAGTATCTGCGCTGATCCATTGATCCTTTTTGTAGGTTTTATCGTTCAGGGAAAGTACAAAGGAAAATTTGGTTTCAACATTTTTTTTGCTGCGAGCTATAATGGCTCCATGATGCAATTCGACCAGTCTCTTTGTAAAATTTAATCCAATTCCGGTTCCTGAGTAGTCAGGCTTCTTTTTGTCTATTTTTGATTGTGTGAATCGGTCGAATATGACGCCCAGATCATTTTTAGGAATTCCAATGCCATTATCAATAACTGAAATTTTCACATAGGAATCATCTTTCATCATCGCCTTACTACCAAAGAAACTTGCCATCTCAGCTGCTTCAAGCATTTCCATTTTGATTTTAATCAGGCCTTGTACTTTGACGTGTTTTAGTGAGTTGGACAAAAGGTTGCTCATTATCTTTTCATACTTGTCTTCATCAATAGGCAGTATCAATTTGTCAAAATCCGATTCCAGTTCAATCGCAATTTCTTTGCTTGAAGCAACATATCTATAAGGTTGAATCAGCCTATTGGTTAGCTGAACAATATCATCTGGTCTGACTTTTAAATCAAGCGCATCATTTTCGAGTTTCTGAACCGATAAAAGCTGGTTGACCAAGCTTAATAATCGATTGGTGCTGTATTGTAAGCCAGAAAAGGAGGCAATTTTTATGTTCTTTTCAGTCAGATCTTTTGATAGTAAATCAACATTTCCTTTAATAAGGGTTAGCGGAGTGCGGATTTCGTGTGAAATATTTGAGAAAAAACGCATTTTCATTTCCGCAACTTCTTTTTCACGTATGCGCTCATTATGCTCAACCTCAAGTCTGCTTTTATATAACTTGGCTCGTAATTTTAATTGAAAAGTAATATAGATAATCGTAGACAACAAAAGCAGATAGAGACTGAAAGCCCAGATGGTGAGGAAAGGTGAAGGTTTTATTTTTATATTAAGAGTAGAAACTTCAGACCATATTCCCTTGTTATTCTGGGCTTTTACTTTGAATCTATAATTTCCAGGTCGTAAGTTTGAGAAACTTGCAATATTCCTTTTTCCGACATTATTCCATCCTTCTTCCAGCCCCTCTAAAATATAACAGTACCTCATTTCGTCGGCAGCAACAAAATCAAAGGCATGGTATTCAATTGTAATACTGTTTTGTTTGTGATTGAGTTTGATTTCAGGAGTAATGTTTAAATTCGTGGAAAGAATATCCGTTTCGTCATCCACCTCAACCTCCTTGTTTTGAACGGTTAATTTCTGAAGAATAATTTTTGGGGGATGTTTACTGGTAGACCGGGACATTAACTCCGGATCGAAATAGCTTAATCCATTGTTACCTCCAAAATAAACGATTCCATTTTTATCGGTATGGGCAGATTTTGCATGGAATTGTAAATTATTTAGCCCTTCATTATAAAAGTAATTCACAAATTCTTGCTCCTTATTAAATCGTGACAAACCATAGGAAGTACTTAACCAAAGAACGCCGGATTTGTCTTCTGTAATACCCACGATGTCATTATCGGGAAGACCATCTTCTATGGTGTAGACTGTAACATCGTTTGTGTTAAGATCGAGCCTGTGCAATCCGGTAGCATAATTTCCAATCCACAAGATGTTGTCATCGTCTAGATGTATGGTTATTGTTTGATTTGCCACGTTGCTTTCAACATTGCTAACACGATGAATACTCCTGGACTCCCCTGACGTAATATGATAGATAAAGATACCGTTAACGTAGGATGCTACAATTAATTCTTCCTTATTAAGCGGAATAATTTGTGAGATATTAGATCCCAGTTTTAATTCCTGTTTGATTAAATTGCCGTCTAAATCAAAGATAAAAAAACCTTGTTCATCAGAACAGGCAATAACCTTTCCTTCCAACTCACAAAAAGCTGACATGCCTTCATTGGCCGCAGAAATGTAGTATTCTTTCAGTTGTTTTGCCCGTTGATCAACAATGTGTAATGCCCTTTGATCAGCCACCCATACTTTATGTTGAGAGTCAACAAAAATGGTGCGAATATGATCGGAGCTTAAAAAACTATTTTGCGTATTGTAATTCCTTGTGCTTTTCGTGTCAGCATTATAAATAAAGAAACCGTCGTTACGCGAACCGATGTAATAGTTGTTTTGGGTGTCGCTCGTAATGCTGTTGATAAATTTATTGTCGGTTATCTTGTTCAGTGAGATGTCATAATTTACATTGCCACAATCGTTAAACGCAATATTTACCCCGTGATCGAAACTGCCTACCCAAATATTTTCATCCCGGTCCTTAAATGCACAAGTAATGAAGTTCGAATTGATATCAGAATTTGCTTTGTTCAGGTTAATGAGAGCATTTGTTTCCAGGTCGAAAATGAACAGGCCTTGCGTTCGGGTACCAAACCAGATGGTATTATCAATCTTTTCTATAAACCAAATTTCCAGATCTTTTAATTGGTTCAGCTTTCTCCATTTATTTGGTAAAGGGCTAAATGTTTTTTTCTGAAGGTCGAATGCAGCGAATTGTTGACCGCTTAAAATAAGGATACTGTCGATTTTAACCATGGGACCACCAGAAGACGTTCCTTGAACAGAAGGAATAGCATATCGATTAAATTGGTCTGTTCGCGGATTGTAGTTCGCCAGGAATAAATTGTCGCTTGATTTACCCCAAATCCCTGTAGCGGAATCAACATGCAGCTCAGTTAATAATAAATCGTTTTCGATATGGGGCAGTTTCTCAAAAGACTTCTGTGTTGCGTTAAAAACACAGAACCCACTTAAGCTACTCATTCCATAAGTTTTATCACCAAAATCAACAAAAGCATGAAATCCACCATGTTGTGTTTCAAGTCGATACATTTTTTCTTTTTGGGTGTCAAACAGGTTTACCCCATTTGACCAACAAAAAATCTGCCCGTCTTGATTTTTGTATAGTGCATTCAGCATATTGCTATAAAGCGAATTTTCATCACTACCAACAAGATAGTGTTTAAATCCAGTCCCGTCATATCTGTTCAATCCCCGTGCGGTTGAAATCCATATATAGCCTAGATCGTCCTGCACAATTGATGATATATTCAAATTGCTCAGCCCGTCCCGTAAATCAAGTTGTTGGAATTTAGGAGGAATAAATTTATGGCTTTCCTGTGCAATCAATGCAAAAGAAATCAATGAAAAAAGTGAGCATAGAATCCACTTCTTTGGCCTGTATATATGCAAAAGTAATTTTTTCAACTTTTCAAAATTAGGAAAAAAGATTGGTGTTCCAGTATGGCTAATTCTAAAATGATTACACATTCACAGCGATCAACAGATATTCACCCATCAGCAGGAACTATTTCTTCCCCGAGCCTCAATCAAACAAAGGCCCTGCTCGAAAAAGGCTCAAATGCACCACCCCTGACTTGACTGTATCCCAGTACATGAAAAACCTTCAGCCGCGGGATTGGGGTGAGATAACGGTGCGTAACACCACCCTTTGGGCAGTACCATTTTGCCAGGGTATTGATCTGGAACGCAAGGTTCAACCGGATAAAACCATGGAAGCTGGTCATTCACAAAACCAAGTCAGCTAAAAATACCGTTAAAATAACCTATTCGTTCACCAATGCCAACCTGAAAAATACATTCATAAAGCATTGGCCTACATGCAGGCACAGCGGTTCTTTGTCGAACACAGCATCAAAGAATCAAGGCCGGTACTGTGGATCGACCAGTTTCAGACCCGCAAGTGGCTGGTATGGAAACACCGGGTCGCTTTAAACGTTATCGTTTCTTCGCTTATACTCCGTGAAAAACGATCGAACTTGTAGTCGTTGGCGATTCTTTCCGCCAACGACATCAAAAAATGGTTTGTCTTTCCGCTCGTTAAAGAAATGACCGAAGAACAGTTTTTTGATCAAAAGCACCACCGCCACGAAATTAGACAGAGAGAAATAAATAAGGCATAGCAAAGGTTTTAAATGTGCCAAAATAGAACCAAGTGAGGACATTTTAGTACTGCCCAAAGTTTAGTTTTCCATTAAGAGAGATTATCTGTTCTGTCGGGCGCTATTCCAAACAAAAAGTAAGATTCTTTAGTGGCCGATGATCGGCAAGATTCGTTGTCATCAAAATCAGGCTACAAGGAATTCGGATTTGGTTTTTCCCAACCAGCTTCGATAATCGCGATCGAGTCATATCCGATGGCAATTCAGATAAAAATGCAAATCGTCGAAGGATCTCTTTTTTA
The DNA here is from genome assembly GCF_963974515.1 of uncultured Sunxiuqinia sp. Classification (GTDB taxonomy): domain Bacteria; phylum Bacteroidota; class Bacteroidia; order Bacteroidales; family Prolixibacteraceae; genus Sunxiuqinia. The sequence goes on from NZ_CAXBDD010000122.1 coordinate 5,138, forward strand.
TTTTTATTGGACAAATCGTGTTAAGTACGTGAAAGGATAAATTTGGATCCGAAACAAACACGATAAAACAGGTACAAAACTGACAAAAAATGCGATTGTGTACATTTAGGATAAATTTTGAAACACTTTTTGTAAATCGTTAATTTAATACTGTGCATTTTTGAGTTATCAAACCAAAGTAATAAAACAAGCCCGACTGAAAGAAATTATTTGCCATTCGGATGGGCGCAAACCTAAAACTATGAAACGAACGACACTGCTGCATTTATTCTGCTCAATTGGCCACTTTTCATCTACCCGAAGTGAGATGCCCGGTCTCAAAACAGGATGCAAAAAACATTTTAGTGTAGATGATTGATCACATTAAGATACTCTAAAGACAAGGAATAATCCTCTTTATTTCGCCTGGCTTGATTAATTAGTAGGCAAAACCGATGCGTATTAAACGTGGTACTATTATACAGGCAATATTGTTTTGCATAACCCGCATCAAAAACTAAAGCGATCAAACTAATAATTTAACTAAATGGTTTAATTTATGAAAAAAAATGTAACAAGTGCTTTTCTTAAAAGGAAAGTATTTCGATTTTTTGTATTGATGAAAGTTGTTTGGGTGTTTATGCTAGCTTCTGTTATAGAGGTTCAAGCAGTGGATATTCAAAAGGCTACTTATTTAACTGATCCACCTGGCTCGACGATAAATGAAAATCGGGTTGAGCAGCAGGAAAAAACCATTACCGGAAATGTTACCGATAGCAATGGCTCGCCATTACCAGGTGTAACAGTCATTGTTAAAGGAACTACAATTGGCACTGTAACCGACATAAATGGAAATTTCTCTTTGAAAATTCCTCTTGATGCTGAAACTTTGCAATTTTCGTTTATTGGGACGAAAACACAGGAAGTTGCCTTAGGGGAGATCAACACTTTTAATATTGTATTGGAAGAAGAAACAACCGGATTGGACGAAGTCGTTGTCGTAGGTTATGGAGCACAGAAAAAGGAATCGGTGACCGGTGCCATTTCAACCGTTAATACGGAGGATTTAAAACGAAGTTCTTCTCCCAATCTATCAGTTGCATTAGCGGGTCAGATGCCCGGCTTAACGGTAATGCAATCATCGGGACAACCTGGTAGGGATAATGTGAATCTTTACCTCCGGGGGATAGGAACTTTAAATGATGCGTCACCACTTATTTTGATTGACGGAGTCCCTCGTGACAATATTGCAACACTTGATCCGAACGAAGTTGCTTCTGTTTCTATTTTGAAAGATGCCTCTGCTACGGCCGTGTTTGGTGTTCGAGGGGCAAATGGAGTCATTCTTATCACTACCCGCCGTGGAGAAGCAGGAGAGTCGGAGCTAAATATAACGTTTGACCGGAGTTATCAGCAGTTTATCACGCATAACGATCGGATACACTCCTGGGAATTTGCTGAACTTCGTAATCAGGCGTTTTCAAATAGCAATCCTGGTGCGGCACCTGAGGATTATCCTTTTACGCAATATATGATTGACAAATACAAAAGTGGAGAGGATCCTGTCTTTTATCCTGACCGGGATGTCTATCATGATTATTTTCGCGATTGGGCACCTCAAACGCGTGTTAATACGAATTTTAATGGGGGAGGAGAGTCTTTTACCTATTTTTTGAATGCCGGTTATATTGGTCAGGGGGGGAATTTTTATACTGAACCTGAAAGCGCTCTTGGATATGATCCCAGTTACAGTATGGATCGTTACAACTTTCGTGGCAATATCGATTATAATATTGCGGACAATCTAAAGGCTTCATTAAATCTGGCTACTTATTTGCAAAAGATGAATTCTCCTCAAACGGCAGAGTTGTATGGGAGTATGGCTAATCTGGTGCAAAATATGATGGCTTATTCATGGGCAACTCCACCAACAGCTCCAGGTCCCTTAACTGTCCCCGGATATGGCGTTCCTGAGAATGAAATTGTGGCTCAACCCGGTTGGGATCAAAGTACCTACGGAGGAATTAATCGTCGTGGGTATAGAGACGAAACATCAACGGTGCTGAATTCCTCATTGGCGCTGGATTGGGGATTGGATTTTCTTACCAAAGGGCTGAGTGCCCGGGGAATGATAGCCTTCGACAGTCATGCCAATACGGTTCGTCAAGGTAGCCGGGACCATAATACCTACGCAGTCATTGTCGCTCGAAATGCGAATGAGACATCTGGATATTCTGCCATTCGCAACAATACGGATGGCGCAATGCGCCTGGCTAAAACCATGAATTCTTATTATTACGTGAACCTGCAAGCCTCTCTTAATTATGCAAGAAGCTTTGGGAATCATAGTGTTACTGGTATGGTTCTTTATCAGCGAGATAACTGGGATGGCTGGAGTGCAGATCTGCCCTATAATGTAATAGGATATGTTGGACGCGCAACATACAACTATGATAGTCGGTATCTGGCGGAAGTCAATTTTGGTTATAACGGTTCGGAACAATTTGCTCCCGATAACCGGTTTGGCTCATTTCCTGCCTATTCTGTGGGTTGGGTTCCCAGCAACGAAAATTTCCTGAAAGGGAACAGGATCATCACGCATTTGAAGTTAAGAGCCTCTTATGGAATTGTTGGTAACGACAAATTGGGTAATAGCAGATTCCTGTACCAGAGTTTTATTACCATGGGCGGAGGAGAAATACCCGGCTTAGGATACGGACAAAGTGTCCAGCAAGGAAGAATGGGGAACGAAGCCCTTCAATGGGAAAAAGCAGAAAAGAAGAATGTTGCGTTTGACTTAAAATTATTCAATGATTTCTCTCTTACCGTTGATGTTTATAATGAACACCGTGATAAGATCCTGATTGGGCGTTCGACAGTCCCTGTGCTTCAGGGAATACCACTGGGGAATATTCCAAAAGTTAATATTGGTATTGTTGATAACAAGGGATACGAAGTAGAACTAGGCTACCAGAAAATCATCAGTGAAGATTTTTCTGTTGCTCTCAGGGGAAACTTTAACTATAATGAGAACAAGGTAGAATTTGCTGATGAAGTGAAATATGGGGATGATTATGCCTACCCGTATCGCTCTACTGGCTTTAGTATTGGTCAGCATTTTGGCTACCTGATTGACTATAGCAACGGAAATGGTTATATCAATACCCCGGAAGAACTCGAAAATTTACCAACTTATGAAGTTGGGGGCATACCTCGCCTCGGTGATGTTAAGTATGTAGATGTAACCGAAGATGGAGTAATTAACGACCGTGACCTCGTCCCGATTGGATATTCGTCTGTACCACGTGTTTCTTATGGTTTATCAGGAAATGTGACTTTTAAGGATTTTGATTTGTCAATGGTATTTTCTGGTATTACACAAAGCAGTGTCGTACACACTGGTTGGGGAGTAACGGAATTTGGTATAGCAGGGGTCTTCAGTGATTGGCACAAAAGAGCATGGACTCCGGAGCGTTATGCTAATGGAGAGGAAATTAGTTATCCGGCTTTAGCAATGTCTCCTGGAGTGAGCCAGAAAGCGAATAGTTTATTTATTATGGACCGATCCTTTTTAAGGTTAAAAAATATTGAAATTGGTTATAGCCTGCCTGAAAAAGTACTGGACCCAGTTGGAATCGAAAGGGCAAGAATTTATGCCAATGGAAATAACCTGTTAACATGGGATAAGTTCCCCACGAATACCATAGATCCGGAGCAGAATGATGCACTCGCATACCCGTTAACGAAGATGATAAGCTTTGGTGTCAATGTAACTTTTTAATAGCAAAATCAGAAAAAATGAAACATAAATTATACATATTCCTACTGTTTGTTTTTTTATTGAACAGTTGTAATGATGCACTTGATATAGCCCCCGACGGTAATCTGCAATTGGATGAGGTTCTGGCTGATCCGGACAAGGTTGAGGCTTTGGTAAATACATTGTACGAGAATATCCCACAAAAAGGATATGTGTATTTCTTTTTTGATCCTGCTGTTGTTGCTTGCAGTGACGATGGGTGGTCTTCTGAAGATGGTCAGGGACAGTTGGTCGATCAATACTACAAAGACAATACTTCTGCCAGTAATCATCCTATGAGGGATTATCATGATGGACACGGAGCCAGGACTAACGCGTACTGGAGTCGTTACTGGAGACAGATACGATTGTGTTCGCAGTTAATAGAAGTGATTGATGAAGCTGCTGTAAATGATGAAGCTGACCGAGGCAGATTTAAAGCAGAGGCTAAGGTGATGAGGTCTTTCTTCTATATGGAACTGATCAAATGGTTTGGTAAACTTCCGGTCATGGATCAAACAATTCCATTTGATGCCGACTTCGCTGAACTATCCCGTCAATCGGTCTATGAAGTAGCTAGCTTGATTGTTTCAGATTGTAACGACGCGATTAATGAACCAACACTACCTTGGAGGATAACGACTGAGGCAAATGGCGGGCGCGCTACCAAGGCCCTGGCAAGTGCACTACGTTCCGAAGCTATGCTTTTTGCTGCAAGCCCACTTCACAATGGAGGAGAAAACCATTGGGAAGAGGCGTATCAGGTGACAAAATCGTCTGTGGACCAATTAAAGGC
>NZ_CAXBDD010000123.1:0-9644 GCF_963974515.1 uncultured Sunxiuqinia sp.
TGGTCATCTTCTGCAAAATCATTCACGAAAATTTTGTCCCAGCCAGCAAATGATCCGATGAATTGATCTTTCAAAAAGTCATAGTGAAAGATCCCATTTTCAGAGCCAACCCATAATACACCTTTTGAGTCGGTATGAAGAGCGCTGATTTTGTTTCCCGGGAGAACCGTTTCTCCGCCAGTTCTGTTTTGGTAAGTCTTGAAATGATGCCCGTCGAAACGAATAAGGCTGTTTTCGCTGGCCAGCCAGATAAAACCGATGGAGTCTTGTGCAATGATTTTGATTCGTGATTCCGGCAGGCCGTCTTCGGTGCCATAATGAACAAACGCAACCGAGCAGTATCCATTGGTTATTTGCGCCAAAAGAAGTAGAGAAAACAATGTATGGAAAAGACCTTTACTCACGCCCTATCAATCAATTATACCCACGGCCAAATATAATAAAAAGTAATTCCGAACGTGTAAAAACTGTTGTATAAGTTCTTTTTTTTGCTTTGTCAGGTTAAGCAAAGGGGTTTGCCAGTGTTTTGAGTCGGAAGGTTGTCGGGGTATTCTCTGTTACGCAGCTTTGGATCAACAAAATCAAATGCAGACTTCATCTAATTTAAATCAAAAGTTGTAAATTCCGGTCGTCTAATTAAACCTAAACTACAAAACAATGAAACCGATTCTGCTCATCGCGTTTTTGATTACCCTTTCTTTTCATGTGCTGTCGCAGGAGATAGGATGGGAAGGACCAGCCGTTGATTTTTCGCACGACAAGCTTGTCATTGCTGAAAATAATCGTCTGCTGACTTTCGAAGATGGCACTCCATTCTTTTGGATGGGCGACACGGCTTGGGAAATGTTTCACCGGCTAACCAAGGATGAAACCTTGGAATACCTGGAGAATAGACGGGAGAAGGGATTCAATGTGATTCAGGCCGTTGTTTTAGCCGAGTTGGATGGACTCAACACTCCCAATGCAGAAGGGAATAGGCCGCTGATTGACAATGACCCGGCAAAAATCAATGAAGCTTACTTTGAACATGTCGATTGGGTAATCCGAAAAGCGGAAGAAAGAGGAGTATTTATTGGTTTGCTGCCAACCTGGGGTGATAAAGTTGATAAAAAATGGGGTGTCGGACCGGTCATTTTTAATGAAATGAATGCTTTTGTCTATGGCCAAATTTTAGGGAAACGCTATCGGGATTTTAAGAATATTATTTGGATTAACGGAGGAGACCGACCGGGGGGTGGTGAAAATTTTCCAGTTTGGGATGCCTTGGCGCGCGGCATTAAATCGGTTGATCAAAATCACTTGATGACTTACCACCCATCGGGAGAATCCAGCTCTTCGAAGTGGTTTCATGATTGCGACTGGCTCGATTTCAACATGATGCAAACCGGCCATGGCCAGCGCTCATATGCTATTTTTCAGCGTTTGATGTGGCCCGACTACAATCGGCAGCCGGCAAAGCCGGTTTTAGATGGTGAGCCGCGTTATGAAGATCATCCGCATAATTGGAAACCCGAAACGCTGGGCTGGTTCGATGATGTGGATGTGCGGCAAGCAACCTACTGGGGTGTTTTTTCCGGTGGGTTTGGCGTGACCTATGGCTGCCACGCCATTTGGCAAATGTTGGATGAAGGACGTCAACCCATTGGTTTTGCCCGCAACAGCTGGCGCGATGACCTGGATCTGCCCGGAGCTTGGGATATGATTCACCTGCGCCGATTGATGGAGAGCCGCCCCTTGATTGGCCGGGTTCCTTTTCAGCGAATTATCCAGAATGACGATATGCCGGAGAAAGAATTCATTGTAGCTACCAAGGGCGCGAATTATGTGATGATATACATTCCCACCGGGCTGGATGTTGAATTGGATCTCGATGCGTGTGGCTGGAAAAAATCGAAAGCCTGGTGGTATAATTGCCGAACTGGGCAGGTTACAAAAATTAGTCGGGTCAAACACAGCGGAATGCATCAATTCAGTACGCCAACCCGAGGGCATGGCAACGACTGGGTGCTGGTACTCGATGATGTAAAATCGGGATTTAAGACCCCGGCAAAATTAAAGGCAAGATGAACAAACTAAAATTGGGCGGACTTCTTATTTGTAGTATAGTCCTCACTGCCTTCATGAATAAAAAAAGTGATAAACAGCGAATTCAACCGTGGAAAGAAAACCCCTGGTTTTGGCAATATGAAAACAGGCCGGTGATGCTGTTGGGTGCCAGCGATGATGACAACCTGTTTCAATGGCCGGCCAATAGGTTGGTTTCGCACCTTGATTCGATGAAGGTAATTGGCGCGAATTACGTTCGCAATACGATGAGCGACAGGCAGGATCGGGGTTTTGAACTGTATCCGTTCAAAATGCTGGACAATGGGAAGTATGATCTGGAGCAGTGGAATGACGACTACTGGCAGCGGTTTGAATTCTTTCTGAGGGAAACCCGAAAACGTGATATCATAGTTCAAATCGAAATTTGGGACAGGTTCGACTATTCCCGACAGAATTGGCTGTCTCATCCATATAATCCAGGGAATAATGTCAGTTACAGTGAATCGGAATCCGGACTTGCGCCCGATTACCCCGATCACCCGGGGCGCAACAAGCAGCCTTTCTTTTTCACCACGCCGGAGCAGCGGCATAACACCCTTCTATTAAACTTCCAGAAGCGTTTTGTGGAAAAATTACTTTCCATTTCGTTAAAGTTCGACCACGTTTTGTATTGCATTGACAATGAGACTTCGGGCGAGGAGGAGTGGGCAGTTTTTTGGGCCGAATTCATTTTGGACAAAGCAACGAAGAAGGAGAAGGAGATTTGTGTTACTGAAATGTGGGACAACTGGGATTTAAGGTCGGATCATCACAAGCGAACCTTTGACCATCCTGAACGCTATGTGTATTGCGATATTTCGCAGAATAATCAGAAAAAGGGACAGGCTCATTGGGACAATTTGATGTGGGTTCGAAAGTACCTTTCAGCTCATCCCCGGCCATTGAATACTGTCAAAACGTATGGTTCAGACAGTGGCCCTCACGGAAACACGCAAGACGGAATTGAACGCTGGTGGCGTCATGTTCTCGGCGGTGTGGCTTCGGCTCGTTTCCACCGGCCACCGTCGGGCTTGGGTTTATCCAAATTGTCAATAGCTCAGGTTAAAGCGGTTCGTGAAATAGAATCGGTGATTCGACTATGGGAGTTGAATCCCCATAACGAACTGCTCTCGGATTGTCTCGAAAATGAAGCCTATCTGGCTGAAAAGAAAGGTGAAGCCTACGTGGTTTATTTTCCGGCAAGCGGAAGTGTTGGATTAAATTTGAGTGATTTTGATGAGGAGTTCAATTTTCGATGGATGAATATTCAACAAGGAAGTTGGGCTTCGGGTCAAAAAATTGCTGGCGGTGAAATCGTGAAACTCACTCCCCCGAACGCTGAAGGTTGGGTGGCTGTAATAAGCCGTTTGAATTAGATTGCTTTTAGACTTATTTGCTCTTCTTTAGCTTGAAGAAATGGTAAACCTTTTTTATTTTTTTGATCGCGAATCACTTGGATAGGTTTGTTCTGAGCACTTCAAGGAAACAGCTAAACGGTTGAATAATGATCTTTTAGTGGGCTGACCTTGTATCTTATTTTTATTCAGTTTAAATTAGTGTTGTTTAATTTTCTTCAAGTTGACAACCTAAAAAACGGATAAAATGATAAACAAAATTCATAGCCTGGGAGGCTATATTCATGAGTACCAGAAAAGTGTTGCTAACCCTCAGGCTTTTTGGGCCCAACAAGGTGAGAGTTTTTTTTGGCGAAAACGTTGGGACAAAGTGGTCGACTGGAATTTTGATGAGCCCAACATTCAATGGTATGTTAACGGGAAACTGAATATTACTGAAAACATTTTTGAGCGCAACCTCTATACCCATGGATCTCAAGAAGCCATTATCTGGGAGCCCAACAACCCGGAGGAAGAATCACGAACGCTCACTTACTCTGAATTGTCTATTGAAGTCAATAAGTTTGCAAACACCTTGCGAAGACTGGGAGTTGGCAAAGGCGACAGGGTGGCTATTTATATGCCAATGGTCCCTGAACTGGCGATTGCTTTGCTGGCATGTGCGCGCATCGGTGCAATTCATTCGGTGGTTTTCGCGGGCTTTTCCGCCAATGCGCTGAAAGAACGGATCAACGACGCTTCGGCTAAAGTGTTGCTAACGGCAGATGGCGGTTTTCGTGGAGATAAAATTACCCCCCTCAAGAAAATTGCAGATGAGGCACTGGAGCATTGTTCGAGCATTGAGACAGTGGTTGTGTTGAAACGGACGAAATCAGAAATCGATATGGTTGTTGGTCGCGACATTTGGTGGCACAAGGCTGTCGATGGCCAATCTGAGGTGTGCCGGGCGGAGGAAATGGATTCCGAAGATCCCCTGTTCATCCTTTATACTTCAGGGTCGACTGGTAAACCCAAAGGAATAGTGCATACAACCGGTGGATACATGGTGTACTCGGGCTACACATTTAGCAATGTTTTTCAGTATCATGCCGGCGACGTGTATTTTTGTACGGCAGATATTGGCTGGATTACCGGGCACACCTATATTGTATACGGCCCCCTGCTGGCTGGCGCTAAAACCCTGATGTTTGAAGGTGTTCCGACCTGGCCAGATGCCGGCCGCTTTTGGGACATTGTCAATAAATATCAGGTCAACCAGTTTTATACAGCTCCAACCGCTATCCGAGCTCTGTTGGCCAAAGGCAACGAATTCTTGGAAGGAAAGAAACTGGCGTCGCTCAAAGTGCTTGGTACTGTTGGAGAGCCCATTAACGAAGAAGCCTGGCACTGGTATCATGATCATGTTGGAAGAAACAAATGCCCGATTGTTGATACTTGGTGGCAGACCGAAACTGGCGGAATTATGGTATCGCCTATTGCTGGAATAACCCCAACCAAGCCTTCATTTGCCACTTTGCCATTGCCAGGAGTTCAGCCGGTTATTATCAGCAACGAAGGCAAGGAGTTAATCGGAAATTCAGTGGAGGGTAATTTGTGCATTAAGTTTCCCTGGCCCGGCATGGCCCGAACCATTTGGGGTGACCACGATCGGTTTAAGCAAACTTATTTTACGAGCTATCATAAAATGTATTTTACAGGCGATGGAGTCAGGCGCGATGAGGATGGTTATTACCGGATTTTGGGGCGTGTGGACGATGTAATCAACGTGTCGGGACACCGGCTGGGAACGGCTGAAATAGAAAATGCCATCAATGAACACCCCTTGGTGAACGAATCGGCGGTGGTTGGCTATCCGCATGCCATTAAAGGCCAGGGGATTTATGCTTTCGTGGCCTGTGGCGAATTGTCGACTGGAGGTGAAGAGGGCATCAGAAAAAGCATCATGCAGGGGGTGACAAAAATTATTGGCCCGATTGCCCGACCGGATTTGGTGCAGCTCGTTCCAGGGCTTCCCAAAACCCGAAGTGGTAAAATTATGCGCCGAATTTTAAGGAAAGTAGCCGAAGGCGATGCTTCTAATTTGGGCGATATTTCGACTTTACTTGACGAAGATGTTGTGGAACAAATTATTGACGGAGCACTGGTTGATGTGAAACGATAACCGAAATAAAATGTCAAAAAAGGAGCCGAAATGCTTCTTTTTTGATGATGTAATCTTTGCGTTAAACTTGCGTCAATCGGTGCTCTAATGCACTTGCGGAACCATATTCTGATTATTTTTGAGCCCGGCATAATTACTTGAACGGGTACCTTTCCCGATGAACATATATGGAACAAGAACGTACTAATTGTAGTAACAAAAGGAAGAAGCCGAAATCGTCGAAGGAGTTCAGAAAAATAAATTGCGTTCTTCAGAAAATCATCAATTAAAATTTAGATATCATGACTGTAAACAGAACCTTTGGAATCGTTGGTGTGGACAAAAATGAACCGATCGTGTCGGATAAGAAAAAAATTCAATATATTAATCTGAAGCTTGCCGCTGACGGTTATCCAACAATAGCGAACGGACCCAAATCTGATTTGTTGGAAATGGCCATGCCATTATTAAATAACTACAATATCAAGTCCAGGTTATTGGAAAAAAATTGTTCGCCGATGGGTGAACGCATCCAGAAATTTCTGAAAGACTATTTGAGTGATGTCCCAGGCGACAACTCAGTTACTTTTCCCGATCATCCGTTTATTCTCGACCGCTATGGCCTGGCTCGGATGGTTTCCCTGCCTGTGAATGCCGATTATCATGAAACCGACATCATCAAATCGTATCGAACCTCACAGGGAATTTTGAATAACCCAAAAGAAGACCGCAGAACAACTAAAGGAGTTTTTCATGTCAGCGAAGGTGGACTGCCAATTCCTGACGACAAAAAAGCTGTGCCAAAAGGGGCGTTCTGCAAATTGTTGCAAGCTGCTTTAAATCCACCGAAGGAGATTATGAAACTGCCTTTTACGGCTAACCAGGAGAACCCGGCCGAATTGTTTGTGAGCCTTATGCTTCGTCCTATTGTTGTTCCTGAAGTTCCCGGCGTGATGGAAGAAAAATCGATGGAGATTCAATTTCTGGCGCCCGGAAGCCTGGTTTCGAACCTTGATTTCGTCGAATCAATTTTTGGAAATGCCGGCGATCCTTTCTTGCCCGAAAACGATGCGGCACTTGCTCCTGCAAATTGGACAGGACACACTGGTTGCGTCATTCTTGCTCCTCATTTGACCAAGCTGACCAAAAAGGAACTGGGCCTGCCTCACTACGACAATGCAACTGAACGCCAAAAGCGCGATAGCATGTGTTGGAAAAAGGAAGATGAAAAATATAACGATGGAACTGCGTTTAAAATTACTGCTCGTGACGAGCGTGGGGTAGCGGTTACTTTAATTGCAGATAACTACTTCGGATATTGCAAGAAAGAAGTTAAAACCATGATCGGCTATTCGGCAAACCTGTTTGGTTTGGCCGAAGAAGAACATGCCGGTGGAGCAATTGCTTTTCGAAGTTACAACCTGGGCGAAAAATGGTATCTTGATGAGCGTTTGCCCACCAATGGAATGAATTTCGCGTCGTTTATCTATTTATTCGCTGACATGCTGGAATTGAAAAAGGAAGGCTATGCGGTCGATAAAACCTATCCTCAAGTGATTTATGTTCCCGAAGATGCCAATTTTGATCTGCTTAAACAGACCATTAGCTGGGAACAAGCAGGTAAAGAACAAACGATTAAGCTGCTTCCATATAAATATTACATCTACCCGAATGGTTACCGGGTGGAAATGAAAAAGCGGATCGAAGGTCCTAAATGGCATTTGGTTGGAACCCTGGCTGAAGGAACACTCTGCCATAAACCATGTACGGTGTCGGGTGGCGGAAAGTCGGAGATTTCGAAATCGATTAAAGATGCCATGATCCAGGGATCGGTTATTGTTACGGACCTGAATGCCGATTTGGATATGGTGGAAGAAATCATGTCTAAAGATTTTTCCAAACGCTTTAAAGTGCCTGCTGACTATTCAGTTCATAAATCCAGACATATTTTAAGTCGTCGGCGTTCGTTGGGCTCGGTCATTAAATTGCTCACCCCATCAGATGAATATACGGACGAATACAACAAGTGGCTTACCTCATTCCCTCAGCGGATTAAGGTGTTGATTTATGTAATTAAAGGAAATTACAGCGAAGACTGGGATGAGAACTGGCGGAGCTATTTCTCCGTTGATCGAATTAACGGGGTTCCCGGAAATGAACTGAAATTCAGGAACACGAAACTGCTGTCAAATTATTTACGCGTAGGGCACGACCAGGATAAATCGTGGCGAATCTTTTTGCTTCGTCAGGACTACAACCCGTCGAGCAAAGTACAAATGGAAGATGACATTTCAGCATCAGTAACACTGGATGCATCAAAACTGGAAAACCTGAATCCCAAGTATTCCAATCCAAGTGTCAAAATTCTGAAGAATTGTGAGTCACGTTTGTTTCAGCGTCCCGATGATTGTGTTGTTAAGGGCTATGATAAGCAAGGGGAGAAAGACCTTTCCAGCCCGAATACGTTTCTGTCGAACTTCGAACCCCTAACCCGTGAGCAGGTTCAGGAAATTAAGGACGATGCCATTGGCTTCGAGCTATATACCCAGCCGGTAAAAGATTTGATCAACAATTTTCTGAAAAGTGATTCTCCGGAATATTTGGTTGTTCCCTCCGAACCTCGATTAGTGGATGGGCTACCGTCAAAAAATCCACGTTACTTACAAACCCGACCGGATCTTGTTACTCCGGTAGAACGATATGTAGCTGAAGCAGCTACCCGGATCTTCAGAAAAATACCACTCGACAAGCCGGTGTTGCTGCCAGTGAATGCAGTGTTGCCCGGCCGTAGAAATAATCCGGCCGAACCCGAGATCAATGTTCCGCCATTGGCTGTTTACAACCCAATTCACTACCAGGAATTGCCGGAGCTGTTTATCGATTTTATTTGTAGCATTACCGGAAAATCGCCCTCTACCACAGGTTTTGGTTCCGAAGGAGCGTTAACCAAAGGGCCGTTCAACTCCTTGCTGCCAGCAGCTGACCTGAATAATGCCTTCTTGTCCTACATTCTTACTGGTTATGATGGCTTTTCATCGGCTGCCGGTTATGTTGGGCCCAACTATAAGGTTGATCACGACATCAGTTTGCTTATTCCCGAAATTTGGTGCCGCATGACTGTTGAGGAGCGCGATCCGAAGTTTTTGATTGAACATGGCTACCTGGAGAAAGTGGAAAATTTCAAACACGATGGAAAAGTGGTTGATGCCAGCTTGCTGGGTTACCGGATCACGCTGAAGTTTGTTACCCACTTTATGGGGCGTATTTTTAGTAAGCCCGATGCGGTATTCAGCGAAGACATGCTGAAGCCTGAGATGCAGGATATGGATATGTTTGTGGCTTCAGTTGAAAACCTGTCGGTGACTCAGAAACGGGTAGCCGAGGGATATATGCGTGATGGAACAGTTGATCTGTTGTGTCCGCCGCTGAAAGCGTTGGTGCACATCATGATTGATGGAAAATACAAGGGGAAAGACCGGAGCCATCCCGATATTCGGGCGATGTTTACCCGCGAAGCTGTTTTGAATAGCGACTGGTACAATGAGCGGCTGGTTGAGAAACAGAAGCGCGATGTGGCCCAGTGGACGAAAAATGTCGCCTACATTGAAGAGGTGACCAACAGGAAAAACTTTGCTGAAACTTCTGTTCGGCTCAACCTGCCTGAACGCCTGAAAGCTGCAAAAGCTAAGTTGAAGGAAGTTTCGTCGCCTGGTTACCTGGATACATTAAAAGGTACGATCGGTGCCGATACACTTCGACCGATTAACGAATAGTCAGTTTTTTTAAGATATCTATTAGAGGGGGCCGCAATGGCCCCTTCGCTTTTTTCATTCTTTCCATATCCAAGGATAGAATGGATATATCCTAAGATATAATACTTTGGGATAGGGATATTATCAGTCGGGAGTAGGGTAGAACGCTTCGGGAATGTGAGATTTTTTTCGGGAATGACCTTTATTCACAATGTCAAAAAGCTGACCTCTCCTAAAATAGCTTGACAGATTTACTCTCCTTCCCCTTATTCAGCTTATTTCTTCAATGGGAGTATAAATTGTTGTATTCAA
>NZ_CAXBDD010000124.1:0-9478 GCF_963974515.1 uncultured Sunxiuqinia sp.
GCATAGCTGCTGATATTGAACTTGGTTCCGGTAACCAGCACATCAAACTTATCGGTTTGCACCGTGAAAGGATGATTGGCATCCGCCTCCACCTCAAAATAACCTTCGCCGGCTAAACGAACCACCCGGTTGGTGGCTGAAAAATCGGGATCGATTTCCAAGCGGCTGTCGGCATTCAACTTCACCTTGGTACCATCGACCAACACCAATTCTGATTTCGAGCCCTGAGGCACATAATAGGATTGGATTTGTGCTTGCTGATCAAAAAAACCAGGCTGCAAAATGCTGCCAATCAAAAAGCCAACCAACAGTACGGCTGCGGCAACAGCTCCGGGCAACCAGCCTGGAAAAGAGCGGGTCGGCTTTTGCAGAGCTTGCCTTTGATAGAATTTTAAAAGTTGTTCGGTATCCCGCTGCGAAGTTTTCAAACTGGCATCCCAGGTATCTTTTATTTCAAGAAAACGCTTTTTATTCTCCGGGCTGGTAGCTACCCACTGTAATAGTGCTTTTTCATCCTCCTGTGAGCATTCGCCATTTAAATATCGGGCAATTAGTCGTTCATGTGTTGTTGTATCCTTCATCCTTAAAACCTTTTTAGGCCATTTACCAAGAACACAACCAGCGAATGAAAATTACGTCATTCAAAATCAAAAAAAATCAATTATTTTTTCAAATGCCAGATATTTAACAAGATATGAAGCATTATTTCGGAAAGTTTTTCTTTCAGCGAAGCGAGTGCACGAAACAAGCGCGTTTCCACAGTCCGAACAGGAATATTGAGCCGTTCGGCAATCTCTTTGTTTTTCAGTCCTTCAAAACGGCTGAGCTCAATCACTTCGCGATGAATAGCAGATAAGGAATGAATGGCTTGGTAAATTTTAGCCAGGCTTTCCTTTTCAATCAAGGACTTTTCGCCACTTTCAAAATACCTGATTTCCAATTCGAAAAAGGCAGCCCGTTCCTGATGTTTTTGCATCACTTTTTGATGCTTAAGGTAATTGAGACACGCATTTCGGGTTGAACGAAACAAGTAGGCCTTCAGGTGTTCTTCATCCAGATCCAGCTTCCGCTTCTCCCAAATCAAAGCAAAGACATCCTGTACCAGATCCAAAGACACTTCTTCGTTGGCGACAAATTTATGAGCATACAGAACCAGTGGCTGGTGATACCTTTTAAAAATGGTATTAAAATCGGACATTATGCTATTTTTACCGACGGTAAATTAGTGAAATTAAGTTGATATTAAAAAATGGAATAATTGGCAAGTATACCATGCCTAACTGTTTCGTTTCACTAAACTATTGTACTTTTGTGGCAAACCTAAGGGAAGCTTAACGGGCTGACTTCAAGGGTAAATCAAAGCGAATGAAAACAGCAGCAACAACCATTATCAACGAGCAGGAAATCAGTGACATTCTGCAAAAATACAGTCGTCCGAGCCACGAAGAGGTACGCGACGTATTGGCCAAAGCAGCCGAAATGAAAGGCCTCAATCTGCAGGAGGTCGCGGTTCTAACGGGCATTAGCGACCCGCTTCAACTGCATGAGCTGTTTGAAACAGCTAACCACATCAAAGACACGATTTACGGGAAACGACTGGTGCTATTTGCGCCGCTCTACATATCGAACCTGTGCGCCAACGAATGCACTTACTGTGCCTTCCGCGCCAAAAACAAAGCTATCGTCCGCCGGTCGCTGAGCCAAAATGAGATTGAGCACGAAACTGAATTGCTGATTAAACAGGGACACAAGCGGGTGCTTTTGGTAGCCGGCGAATCGTACCCCAAACAAGGCTTTCAATATGTGCTCGACGCGGTACAGTCGGTTTACAGAGCCCGCTATAGTGATGCGGAAATCCGCAGGGTCAATGTGAATGTGGCTCCACTCAGCGCCGACGAGTTCAAATTATTGAAGGCCGAAAAGATTGGAACCTACCAGCTTTTTCAGGAAACCTACCACCACCAAACCTACAAAAACGTACACCTTGGCGGGAAGAAGCGTGACTACGACTGGCGCATTTCCGCTTTGCACCGGGCCATGGAAGCCGGAATCGATGACGTGGGCATTGGTGTGCTGTTTGGGCTGTTTGACTACCGTTTCGAACTGCTGGCCATGATGCAGCATATTGCAGAACTGGAGCGCGTATTTGGCGTTGGCCCGCACACCATCAGCGTTCCGCGCATGGAGCCGGCAACTGGATCTGATGTGGCTTCTCACCCACCCTTTCCGGTTTCGGATCTGGAATTTCGAAAAATTGTCGCTATCCTGCGCCTGGCGGTGCCTTACACCGGCATCATCATGTCGACCCGAGAAACAGCCAAAATGCGAAGCGAAACCTTTGCCTTGGGCGTTTCCCAAATCTCGGCCGGCAGCCGTACAAACCCCGGCGGATACGAGGAAGGGGTAGACGATGATGTTTCCGGACAATTCTGCCTGGGTGACCACCGTCCGCTGGATGAAGTGATTCGTGATGTGGCACAAATGGGCTATGTACCCTCATTTTGCACCGGCTGCTACCGGCTCGGCCGCACCGGGCAGGATTTTATGGATCTGGCCAAACCCGGTGCCATTAAAGCGCACTGCGGACCAAACGCACTCTCCAGTTTCATGGAGTATCTGAACAATTATGCCTCACCTGAAACCTATCAAACCGGTATCCAATTGATTGAGAAAACCATTGCCGGAATGGAAGGATTGCCAGCCGATCGCGCTCGCAAACTGGTTAACAGGGTCAAAAAAGGACAAAAAGATGTGTTTTGCTAACGAGTGGTAACTACAAACAGGCCAGAACCTTTTATTTAATAGGTTTTAACAACTATCTGGAATAATTCTAAATAAATGTTAACGTGATTTTTATTTAGAATTATTCTTAATAAATTGCTCCAGTTATAAACTTAAAAAATGGAAAATATGAAGAAGTTGGTTTTAGTATTAGCAATTGTATTCACTTTTGGAGTTACTTACGCTGGAAATATGGCTGCTGCTGACAAAGAAACAAAAACAGAGCAAGTGGCTACAGCTGAAAAAGACAGCAAAACAAAGAAAGCTGAGAAAAAAGGCGATTGTGAAAAGAAATGTAGCGAGAAAAAATCTTGCGGAGACAAAGAGTAAATCTTTGTTGAATAAGACTCAAAAAGCCGGTTAATAGCCGGCTTTTTTTTGTATCCTGATCCAGGATTTGATCCGTTCAGAGATCAACCTGAATTCTGGTGAAAAATTGGCGTTATCCTATTCAAAAAACCTTATTTTCAAAAAAAAAAGAATTCCACAAGACACCCTGATTTGTTGGTCAGACTTTTCCCCAGATAGAATGTGAATTGATCTCCCTTAGCCCTATTTATTTCCCGAATGTCAAATCGAAGGTCAGACCTGCGCATATTTCAATAAAACGTTGCATTAAAATCGGATCATTCGTACTTTTCAGGACAAATTAAAAACAACATGAAATCACCCAAATCCTTTCGTTTGCACATTGGTCTGTTTGGACGCCGCAATGTTGGCAAATCTTCCCTGCTGAATGCGCTCACTGAGCAGGAAGTCTCCATTGTTTCTGAAATTGCAGGAACAACCACCGACCCGGTTGAAAAGCCCATGGAGCTGCTGCCACTTGGCCCGGTGTTGTTTATCGATACAGCCGGAATTGACGACGTGGGAGCGCTGGGTGAAAAGCGCGTTCAAAAGACTAAATCTGTTTTCGACCGGACCGATTTGGGCATCATCGTATCAAACAGCCAGGATTGGGGCGAGTTTGAAGAAAAAACATTACAAGAGCTGAAAGACCGGGAGATTCCGGTGATCGTGGTTTTTAATAAAGCTGACCTGTATCCGGGCCGTTCGTGCATGTTCAACAGCTTGGCTGGAGAAAAGTTACCGGTATTGGAAACATCGGTCAGCACCGGCTTCGGAATCGATGACCTACGTCAAACCATTTTGAAAACCGCTCCCGACGACTACATCAACCGGCCGGCCATTGTGTCTGATTTGGTTGGACCGGGCGAAGCCGCCATTTTGGTGGTTCCCATCGATAAGGAAGCGCCCAAAGGCCGGCTGATTCTGCCGCAAGTACAAAGCATTCGCGATTTATTGGATGGCGACTCCTTCTGTATGGTGGTCAAAGACCAGCAACTGCCCAAAGCGCTTGCACAAATGAATCAGGCCCCCAAACTGGTTGTTACCGACAGCCAGGCCTTTGCGCAGGTGGCTGCCGTCACGCCACCTGAAATACCACTGACGGGCTTTTCCATCTTGTTTGCCCGCTTTCAGGGCGACCTGACAGAAATGGTGCGCGGCGCTATGGCCATCGACCAGCTAAAACCAGGTGACCGGGTGCTGATTGCCGAAGCGTGCTCGCATCATCCCATTGAAGAAGATATTGGCACAGTTAAAATCCCAAACTGGCTAAACAAGTATGTTGGCGGTAAACTAACCATTGAACATGCCCGTGGCCGCGACTTCCCCACCGATGTCAGTCAGTACAAGCTGATCATTCATTGTGGCGCATGCATGTGGAATCGTCGTGAAATGCTGTCGCGCATTCTGAAAGCAAGGCAGGCCGGAGTCCCCATCACGAACTACGGCCTGACCATCGCTTACTCAGTCGGAATTTTTGAGCGGGCCCTTCAACCATTTCCAGCAGCGCTGGAGGTATATCGGAACAGGAAGCAGCAACTTCTGTACGACGGGCAATAGAATAAATCAACCAATACTTTTTTTGATCTTTACCGCATTGTATATTTCCTTGATATGGAAAACAGTAGAAGACATTAAAAAAGATGGGAAACATCTGGATTCAACAGCTTTAAACCATCTTCCATCGTTTTCATGTCCTGTTGAAGCATTGAGATTGCGATTTAAATTAAACCCAAATTCCGGTTATCAATCAAAATTCAATTCAAAAAGCCCATTGCCAAGGCTATTATTTTTGGTTATTTTAGCAAAGTCTAAGAGCTAAACCTGAATCCGCAAATCAAATAACATGAAGAAGTTAATCCCGGCGTTTTTTCTGTTTCTCTTTTCCGCGGCCACCTTGGCCCAGGAACGTTACCTAGAAGAAATTACCGATTCCGTTGAAACAGAAACCTACACCTACATTCAAAAAGACGGACAAACCCTGGATCTCGATATTTACACCCCGGCTTTTGATGTTGAAGAAAACCGGCCGGCATTACTGTATGTGCATGGTGGGGGCTTTTCTGGAGGTACACGCGATGGCAAAGAAACCATCGAATTTTGCGAACGAATTGCCCGACGGGGGTATGTAGCCGTCTCCATAAGTTACCGATTAACGCGAAAAGGAACCGAAACGGCGTTTGGTTGCGACTGCCCGGCCGAAGAGAAACTGGCTACTTTTTCCGCAGCAGTGGAAGACATCCAGGATGCCACTTATTTTTTGATTGAAAACCGTGCGCAATTCGGCATTGATCCATATCGGATCATACTTTCGGGAAGCAGTGCCGGAGCTGAGGCTGTATTAAATACCGCTTACCAACCACCCTATTGCTACGATCTGGATGGCGGGCCGGTGGCTTATGCAGGTGTTGTATCCATGGCTGGTGCCATACCTGATACCGCGCAAATCTACGATGAATCGGCTGTTCCTTCGCTGCTTTTTCACGGTACCTGCGATAATTTAGTGCCTTATGCTACCGCGCCGCATCACTACTGCGATGAAGACAAGCCTGGCTACCTGGTTTTGCATGGCGGAAAAACGATTGCCGATCGCTTGCACCAGCTCGACCAACCCTATTGGCTGTACTCCGTTTGCGGCGGTAACCATAGCGTTGCCGGTTCGCCCATGACCCAACAGTTTCAGGAAATCATGACTTTTTGTTATGAATTTGTGCTTCATCATTCCAAAAACCAAATACATACCGTTATTACAGGAGATCACCAGTGCGAATACCCTGGCTTTAACTTTTGCCAAAATTAAACCCTATTTGCTATGAAAATCATACTGCTTGTTATGACAATTTTACTAACCACAGGTTCCGCATTCTCACAGACACACAAAGTGGTCAGCTACAATATTCGATACAACAACCCAGACGACGGCGAAAACGCCTGGTCAAACCGCAAACATCTGGTGACCGACCTGCTACGCTTTCACGAGGCTGACATCATTGGCATGCAGGAAGTTTTATACGCCCAGCTGACTGATATCTCGCTGCAACTACCGGCATTTGACCAGATTGGTGTGGGGCGCGAAGATGGAAAAGCGGGTGGAGAATACTCACCTATTTTTTACAACAGTCGCAAATACCAGCTCAAAATTCATGGTTGGTTCTGGCTATCCGAAACCCCTGAAGAACCAAGTATGGGTTGGGATGCCGCCTGCAAAAGAATTTGCACCTATGCCCTGTTCGAGGATTACGACAATCGGAAAAGCTTTTGGGTGTTCAATACCCACTTTGACCATGTGGGCGATGAGGCCCGGATCAATTCGGCCCGACTGATTCTACAGAAAATTGATTCGCTAAACACCAAGAACGATCCGGTGATTCTAATGGGTGATTTCAACTTAACGCCGGATACCAAACCCATTGAACGTATCGAAACCCAGTTTTTTGACAGCCGTAAAGTCTCGGCACAAACGCCTTACGGCCCGGTAGGCACCTATAATGGATTCAACTTCAACAGTGAACTAAAAAACCGGATTGATTATATTTTTGTCAAAGGCAAGCTGAATGTGCAAAAGTACGGTGTACTGACTGATTCGTACGAAAATCGTTATCCATCGGATCACCTGCCGGTATTGGTTGAATTTGAGTTTTAGCCGCTGAACATTTCCCTGACTCCGCTGTCTTTATTCTCAATGAAAGTTGACTACCTCATCATTGGGCAGGGGCTGGCAGGCAGTTTACTGGTTTATGAACTGCAGAAGGCTGGCAAGACCTGTTTTGTACTAGACGATCCCACTTCTGTTAAAGCATCGGAAGTGGCAGCCGGCGTGGTGAATCCCGTCGTATTTCGCCGACTGACAAAAAGCTGGCTTGTCGATGATTTGTATCCCCAACTGCTGGACACATATGCCGAACTGGAAGAGCGCTTCGGAATCAAGCTGTTTCATCCGCTGCAAATTAAAAAGGTCCTTGGAAAAGGAGAAGCGGAGTTCTGGCAAAAGAAGTGGGCCGAAAACAAATTGCAGCCTTACCTTGAAGCCAAGCCTGACAGACTGCCACACCCATTTTTACAAGCAGATTTTGGGATAGGAACAGTCGCACAAAGTGGCCGAGTCGATCTGAAACAATTGGTTCAAAAGATGAACAATGAACTGCAGCAACAGCAATGCATTCGTTTTGAGAAACTAAATTTAAACGCTTTAAAACTGGAAGAAACCCAAGTTTGCTATCAGGATATTCGTGCTGAAAAGATTTTGTTTTGCGAGGGCCATGCCGTTTCTGAAAATCCATTTTTCAAGGCGCTTCGCTTCCGGCATACCAAAGGCGAGGTTCTTCGCATAAAAACCAACAACTACAACGGTAACTTCATTTTAAACAAAGCCATGTTTTTGATGCCTGAAGGCGAACAGTTTTTCCGGCTCGGCGCGACCTACGACTGGAAAGATCTATCACTCCAAACAACCACAAAAGCCCGAGAGAAATTAGAGGAAAAGCTCGTTGCTGTTTTTACTGACCAGTTTGTCGTCATTGATCACCAGACCGGAATCCGCCCAACTACCCACGACAGGCGTCCGGTCATCGGGCTGCATCCGGAGTACCCACAAGTGGGAATCTTCAATGGACTGGGCTCGAAAGGCGCCATGCTTGGCCCCTATTTTGCCCGGCAGTTTGCCGCGTTCCTTTGTGGCGAAATCAGTGAGTTGCATCCGGAAGCTACCATCAACCGCTACTTCATAAACAAAAAAGGAAGTTAAACTTCCAATACCCAACAAAACCCGTTGTTTCAATCAAAATGTTTTCTTTACCTTAGTCTGAAATATTTCTAACCTATTCGAATATGAACAAAAAAGTTTTCATTCAACTGACCATGCTTGGAGCCCTATTTTCCTGCACACCCAAAGAACCAACCGATTTGACAAAAAACACCGTGATTCCGAAACCAGTTTTTGTGACGGCAACCGGAAATTCGTTTCAACTAAGCAGTGAAACCGGCATTTTTGTCCAAAGCAATGACCTAACCAACACTGCCGAGTATTTAAGTGAAAAATTGAATCCGGCAACCGGCTCCCAATTTGCAGTTCAAACAACAACGGAGGCCCCGGCAAAGGGAATTTTCCTCACCTTGGGAAATGATCCGGAACTGGGCGACGAAGGCTACGAACTGTTGATTGATAAAAAACTGGTGACTGTGCGGGCCAATCAGCCAGCCGGCATCTTTCGTGGCGTACAAACCATCCGGCAACTTCTGCCGGCCACCATCGAAAGCCAGGCGGTTCAGGAAACCGAATGGACCATCCCGACGGGCACCATCCGTGATTTTCCAGAATACGAATACCGTGGGACCATGCTCGATGTAGCCCGCCATTTTTTAGGAGTTGACGACGTGAAACATTACCTCGACGTGATGGCCTACTACAAATTCAACGTCATGCACTTGCATTTATCTGATGATCAGGGCTGGCGTATTGAAATTAAATCGTGGCCCAAACTGACCGAAATTGGCGGAAGCACCCAAGTTGGCGGTGGCGAAGGCGGCTTCTTCACCCAGGAGCAATACACCGAATTGGTGAATTACGCATCGGAACGTTTCATTACCATCGTTCCCGAAATTGACATGCCCGGGCACACCAATGCGGCACTGGCTTCGTATCCTGAGTTGAACTGCGACGGCAAGGCAACCGAGCTGTATACGGGTACTGACGTTGGCTTCAGCACCTTGTGCACCGACAAAGAAATTACCTACGAATTTGTGGATGATGTGATTCGCGAACTGGCCGAACTTACCCCAGGTCCTTACATCCACGTTGGTGGCGACGAATCCCACGTAACCGATGTGAAAGATTACATTCCTTTTATTGAACGGGTGCAGGATATCGTTTACTCGCACGGAAAAACCATGATTGGCTGGGACGAGGTAACACTGGCGAAACTCGATCGGCGTAGCATTGCCCAATACTGGGCCAGCGCCGAAAACGCCAAAAACGCCGTTGATCAAGGCGTCAAAGTGATCATGTCGCCGGCTGCCAAAGCGTACCTCGACATGCAGTATGATTCCATTTCGCCGCTGGGCTTGCACTGGGCGGGTTACATTGAAGTGGACACCGGCTACAACTGGGATCCGGCTACTTTGGAAGAAGCAATTGGTCGAGAAAACATTCTGGGAGTGGAAGCACCGCTGTGGACCGAAACTGTTACCAACCGCTCGGAAATGGAATACCTGGTTTTTCCGCGACTGGCAGGCTACGCCGAAATTGGCTGGTCGCCAGCCAATGGGCGCAACTGGGATGAATACAAACTACGACTGGCTTCGCACGGCAACATCTACGACAGTTGGGGAATCAACTACTATCGTTCGACAC
>NZ_CAXBDD010000125.1:0-9449 GCF_963974515.1 uncultured Sunxiuqinia sp.
TTAATGGCTGTCAGTACTTTTTTGGTGTAGAGCGGAAATTCACTGTTGATAATCCAGCCAAAATAGCCCGGCTGCTCGCGCAATACTTTTTCAACGGGAACACCTTTGTTCTTTCCAAAATTGAAGACTTCCACGCCATTTTCATCGTAAACAATTCGTCCAACAAAATCGACATTCCGATCGTACGATGAAAATTCGCTCAGCGCATTCACATCATTTTTAATCGGGGTGCTTTTCAATCCTTTGTTGTCTTCATATTCGGCTTCTTTGTAAACGTCCAACTGCGCTTTCAACACATCGTAGGTGGCTTTGGTATCGGCCATGGCACTATGGGCATCAATCAGTTCCTGTTGGCAATAAAACTTATAGGCAGCCGCCAGCGTCCGTTTTTCCATCTTGTGAAAAATCGCCTGCACATCAATAAACTTGCGCTTTTTGAAATCAATATCTACCCCTACCCGCAAAAACTCTTCGGCCAGCAAAGGAATATCGAAGCGGTTCGAGTTAAATCCAGCCAGATCGGCGCCTTCCAAAAAATTTGCCAGCGTCTTGGCTACCTCTTTAAACGTTGGCGCGTCTTTCACATCTTCATCGTAAATTCCATGAATTAAACTGACATGCTCCGGAATGGGCATCTCGGGGTTAATCCGTAAATCCTTCTCTTCCTCTCTCCCGTCAGGATGGACCTTCAGCAGAGCAATTTCAACAATACGATCGGTAACAATATTAATTCCAGTGGTTTCCAGATCAAGGAAAACAAGCGGATTTCTCAAATTTAAATTCATCTTTTTCTTTTTTCTTTTTTGGAATGCTGAAAACAAAAAAACCTAACAAAACAAATCTTGTTAGGTTTTCAGCAATTTATTCAGTTACAATTTACGCATTAATCATCATGGGCATTAAAAGCATCAACACATCTTCTTCATCAAAATCTTTTTCAGCCGGTAACAACAAGCCGGCACGTGTTGGGTCTGACAGTTCAACCCGAACATCAGACGATGCCAGGTTAGCCAGAATTTCGAGCAGGAAGGTAGATTTGAAACCAATTTCAATCTCATCACCTTCATACTGGCACTTCAAGCGTTCAACCGCCGAAATGGAAAAATCGACATCCTGAGCCGAAACCACCAATTGGTTATCATCAATATGCAGCTTGACCAAGTTACTAGCTTGGTTGGCAAATACCGACACCCGCTTAATTGTGTTATATAATTCGAGGCGGTCAACGGTCATTTTATTGGAGTTGTTGCTTGGAATAACCGAGTTGTAACTCGGATAGTTTCCTTCAACCAAGCGGCAGATCAGTTTATAATTGCTGAGCGTAAAGAACGCGTTTTTATCATCAAACTGAAGC
Source organism: uncultured Sunxiuqinia sp. (assembly GCF_963974515.1). Taxonomy (GTDB): domain Bacteria; phylum Bacteroidota; class Bacteroidia; order Bacteroidales; family Prolixibacteraceae; genus Sunxiuqinia. Next base: position 1,355 of record NZ_CAXBDD010000125.1, read on the forward strand.
TTGACATCAAATTCTTCTTTCGGTAACAAGTTTTTCAACAAGGCAGCCGGTTTCTTTGGAAGGATAAAAGAAGATTCAACTTCAGCCTTGGCATCAGTTCGCCGATAGCGAACCAACTTATGCGCATCTGAAGCAACGAAAGTCAGATCATCATTTCCCAGCTCCACAAAAATTCCGTTCATCACCGGGCGCAGTTCATCATCGGCCGTTGCAAACAGCGTTTTTGAAATTCCGTTCTGCAAAACATTATGATTGACCTCGATGGTAGCTGCCGCCTCTTCTTTCAACTCGGGCAAAGCCGGAAAATCCTCGCCATTTTGCCCAACAATGCTAAACTTACCATTCTCCGAATAAATATCGATGGCCGACGTATCTCCATTAATCTGGAAGGTCAGGGGTTGTTCCGGAAACTCTTTCAACGTATCATTGAGCAGTTTTGCCGGAACCGCAACATCACCATTTCCTTCGGTATTATCTAAATCGAGGCTGGTAATCAGGGTTGACTCTAAATCCGAAGCAGTAATCGTTAACCGATTATCTTCCAGTTGAAATAAATAATTATCCAAGATGGGCAATGTATTTTTCGAACTAATCACCTTACTGATGGCATTCAGATGACTCAGTAATTCGGTACTGGAAACAACAAATTTCATATGACTTTTTTAAATTTTTTGATCTTTCTCGTGTGCCTTTACAGAACGATTTTTTAGCACAATGTTACGAATATACAAACTTTGCTTTTTTTAACCTATGCTTTCCAGTCACATTTTATACAAAGAAATTAACGTCCGTATTTTCGGACGCGGATCCAGTTGAAAATCAAGCCCAACAGGGAGATCAGCACCAGTGGAGCCAACACATTCAGCAGTTGCCATAACAAGCGCTGCTCACGCACCTGAACCTTGTCAAGCAAGCGGACTTGAAACGCCTGCGAACGAAGCGACATGATTCCGGAACCGTCGCACAGATAAGTGATGGCATTCAGCAAAAACTCCTTGTTGCCAAAGGTTTGCTGCGAATAGCGATCGTAGCCCAGCGGCAAGATTTGAATTTGCCCTTCGCGTCGCGAAACCTGGTTGGCAATCAGGCTTCCATCCGCCAAAACGATCATCTTGGCAGGCTGCGACTGGCTCAATATTTCAAGCTCGTTCGTATTGAAATCTTCCAGCATCCGGTTTTGAAAAACCGAAGAAAACTGGCCCTCCAACAAAACTCCAACCATCAGTTGCTGCTCACTGAACAGGCTGCGGGCCGGCGGCTGGTTAATGCTCTGCAAGCTAACCTCCAGAGGTGTCTGAATGCTTCGCGAGTAGTTGGAAGTATGTAGGATAACCGATTTCTGAATGGCAGAATTGTTCCCCACCGTATCGATCGTACTCACAAATTCGGCTTTTACGGAATTCAAATTGCGGCTCAGTACATGATCTTCGGCCGGTTGTAGCAATGGCGAATAATACCATGGGGCCGGCGTATATTTTGGCGGACTGCCCATCGGCGCGGTATTCACCGGAATCATCAGACATTCCACATCCTGTATCAAGGTACTGTTGATGCGGATGCCATACCGAAAAAGCTGATCATTCAAGTTCAGATCGCGAGGAAAGGCCAGGGTCGTTTCCCCACGGCTCAAACTGTCTAAGCTAACCTGAACCGGATCGACCAGCCAAAGTAAGTTTCCGCCACGCATCAGGTATTGGTCAATGTAGAACTTGTCCTGCTCCGAAAAAGCTTGCACGGGATCGGCAATCACCAGCGCGTCGGGCTGCGAATCGTTCTGGTTAAGTTCCCGGGCATACATATCTACCACTTCAAAGTTCTCGGATAAAGCCGATCGAATATCTCGTGTTTCTGGTTCACCCAGCTCACCATGCCCACCCAGAAAGGCAACTGTTGCCCTCGAATCGTCCAGCAATACTTTAAAGGCTCGCATCAACTCAAATTCCAGGGTTTCAACTGAGTGGTTCAGGTTGTTTTCAGCAGCAATAGACGGATTGTTCTTCAGCAAATTAATGCCAATATCGTAATCTTTATATTTGATGACTGCTCCCGGAAAGATCAATTTAGTGACCGTCCCTTCGTCACGCTGTAAGCGCAGGTCGGTTGGTTTCAGCCCCAGGGAAACCAGGCGGTCAAACAACTGGCTCTGCTCTTCCGGGGTACTGACAATTTTGTAGGGATCGATCATTTCGTAATGAATCCGATAATCGGCATAGGCGTTGAGGTCCTGTATCTTTTCGACCAGGGCCAGCTGCAACTTTCGAAAGCCCGGAGGTAATTCACCTTCCAAAAAGATATCGACTTTAACCGGGGCATCCAATTGTTGAATAAGCTGCTTCGAAATGGGAGAAAGGCTGTAACGTTTTTCTGCTGTCAGGTCAATGCGAAAATACCAGGCGCCCGATAAAAAGCTTAGTAGTATTAAACCGCCAACCAGTATCCCCAGCTTTTTGAGCTGCTGCTTCCAGTGCTTTTGTTGTGGTTGCAGAAAAATGCTGGTCAGTACCAAAAAGAAGAAGCTGATGGCTAAAAAGTAAATCAAATCACGCGAATCGACCACTCCACGGCTGATGGATAAATAATGCTCGTTGATCCCCAGTTGAATGAGCATTCCTGAAAACACGGACGACCAATTTAGCGATGCCGCGAATTCAAATCCCAAGTAAGCTAAAAAGGAGAAAAACAGCGCGGCCACAAAAGCCAGCACCGGGTTATCGGTGATGGCCGACGCCAGCAAACCAATGGACACATAAGCCGCTGCCAGGCAAAACAGCCCAATAAAAGATCCCCAGGCAGCACCTGAATCCCAGTTTCCAACCGGGCTACCCAAACTGTAAACGGAATAGAAATAGACCAGGGTCGGAAGCAAACACAAAAGCACCAGCACCAAACCAGCCAGGTATTTTGCCCACACCAACTGAAACAAGGACAGTGGACGGGTAATCAGAATTTCCAAGGTTCCCGATCGCTTTTCCTCGGCAAACAAGCGCATGGTAAGCGCCGGAACCAGGAATAGAAAAATCCAGGGAGCCAGCGAAAAATAACCTTCCAAGCTGGCATAGCCATTATCGAGGATATTGTAATTGCCGGGAAAAACCCAAAGGAACAAGCCGTTGGCAATTAAAAAAACAAAGGCAATTAAATAGCCTGTGAGAGAACCGAAAAATGTGGTGATTTCCTTTCGAAATAAACTATACATGTTTGCTTTCGCTTTTTGCTCAAACGAAGATAGAAAAAGAACCCAATGCGCGAAACTCCACCAAGACTAATTTTCCAAATCACCCCATCAATCAAACCTTGTTAAGCACTTTCATGTCGGGCGCACTTATTACACCTGCCGCCTGCATGGCAGCTTTCAGTTCGGGCTGGCTCATAAAGCGATAAACGAGCTCAGCGCTGGCACATTCGCCGGTAAGGGTAACTTGGTTGGGATTATCGACCGAAGTATAAACCCCGGTCATTTTTATTCCTGATTTTGTTCTCAGAGGTTCTCCCTCTTCATAGACTTTTTTCCATGCGAAAAAATCTTTCACCTCGTGTGTCAAGATTACGTGCACCATTTTGTTAGTTTTAGAAGTTAAATACAAATCACTGATAATGAACACATACCAACAAATAGAGCAAATGGTTTCAAAATAAGAGACATTCTTATCCGATTTCTTTCACCCTTAACTGATCCCGGGCGATACCATGCGCAAGCGACTCAAAACCTGCTACTCCTGATTTGCCATTCACCTGAATAATCATGCTTTTCATAAACTAATGGATTGTCGTCCTTAGAATTGACAGTGACACGCAATCCGCAACGACAACCTGCAATTTTCCGGTGCCAACAATCAATACTGCAAAAAAAAATTGCAGATGATTCACTTTCGATATATTTTCTCACACCAAAACGAACAATTATGGCAAGACGAAGTATCTCATTTACAAGACCAAATGAGGGATGGTTAAAAGCACAAGTAGAAAATGAGGAGTATTCGAGCAAAAGTGAACTTATTAACGACCTGACAAGACAGGCTCGAAAACAACAAGCCCGGGTTCATTGGATTAGAACCAAGCTGAGTCAATCTGAAGCTAACAGATTTACAAAAAAATAAATTTTAAGACAATCAAAGTCCTTGCTTAACTTACTTGAATGATACCGTTGAAATAATAGCCACTGTTGAACGACAAGATTTGAACGATATCCTATTGCCGTTTCAACCACCATGAGAAACGATATAAGACTCAGTTCTTTCCAGCTAATTTTCCGATCATTGCCGAAGCCGCCCGCGCCGAAGCACCAGGTTCGCCCAACTGTTGGTGCAGCTCGTCGTAACTTTCCATGATCTGCTTTTTATACGTCGCATCCGTCAAAATCCGACGCAATTCCTTGCGGATATTTTTAACCGTACAGTTGTGCTGCAGCAGTTCTTTTACAGCGGTGCGTTTCAAAATCAGGTTGACCAGCGACACCCACACAATTTTTACGATGTGCTGACCCAACCAGTAAAACAAGGCGCCTCCATCCATCCGGTAGCAAACAATTTGCGGGCAACGTAAAATCCCTGCTTCCAGCGACACGGTACCTGAGGCCAGCACGGCCACTTCGGCTTGTTGCATCACTTCGTAGCTTTTGTTGTGCAGCAGGCTGGCCGCCGGATAAGCGGACAGGAGCTTCTCATACACCGATTGATCAATGTTTGGAGCTGCGGTTACCACCAGCTGATAATCGGTAAAGGCAGATGCTGCTTCGAGCATACGGGGCAACAGCGATTTAATTTCCTGCAAACGGCTGCCCGGTATTAAAGCAATGATTGGTTGATCTGGCAAATGATTTTCGATGACGAAGGATTTGAAACCGGCTTTCGCTGGTTTGCTCATCACCTCATCCAACACCGGGTTACCCACATAATTCACCTCGTAGTCCAAAGCTTCGTAGAACTCCGTTTCGAAAGGAAGAATGGTAAACATTTCATCGACAAAGGCTTTAATCTTTTTGATGCGGTGTTTCTTCCAAATCCATATTTTGGGCGAAATATAGTAGAACACCCGGATGCCGTGCTTTTTTGCAAATTCGGCCATGCGCAGGTTAAAACCCGGATAATCCACCAAAATCAACACGTCGGGTTGAAAATTTAGCAAGTCTTCTTCGCAGGTTTTAAAGTTTTGCTTAATCTTCTTCAGGTTCATCAAAACCGGTAGAAAGCCCATGAAAGCCATTTCACGGTAATGCCGGGTGAGCTGCATGCCTGCCTTTTCCATCCGCTCACCGCCAAAACCACGAAGCTCGGCGTTGATGTCCTGGTTTACAATTTCCGCAATCAGGTTAGAGGCATGTAAATCGCCCGAAGCTTCACCGGCGATAAAATAGTACTTCATCTACATTAAAGAGCTTTGGAAATGATTACTAAAAAAGCATACAGAAAAGTTGCCATCAAAACGCCACGAGCAGCCAGGTCGTATTTCTTTCGAATGAAAAAGAGAAACAGCAGCAAGTTTGGCAAAACACACAAGGTAAGCAGTTTCACCAACATGTAGAAGCGCCACAAATTTTGGACGTACTCCCAGAAACCAACCTCATGGTAGCGTGCCAAATACATGGCCAGAAACATAATTAATGGCAAAAGCAAGCCCGGCCAAAAGCCAAACTTTATTTTATTGATATTCCTTTTTGACGTGCTCATATTAAAATTTCCAGTTTTTCATTTGTTCAAAAGTCTCCTCGCAAGTCATGTCAACATTGATCGGGACCACCGAAACAAACTGGTTATCCAAGGCATGCATGTCGGTACCCTCCTTGTCGGGTTCAAAATTTTTGAAATAGCCGGCCAGCCAATAGTAGTCGCGCTGGTGCGGATCGGTCCGCTTTTCCAACTCTTCCACCCACTTGCCTGCTGTTTGGCGACAAACCTGAATCCCTTCAATATTTCCCTTCGGAATGTTGACATTGAGGCACACAAACGGGGGCAAGCCTTTTTCGAACACCGACTGAAACACGCGTGCCACCCACATTTTCGCTTTCGAAAAATCGGCGTCGGGCGAATAATCGCACAGCGAAAAGCCAATGGACGGCACGCCATGCAAGCAACCTTCAATAGCCGCGCCCATCGTACCGGAATACACCACACTGATGGATGAATTGGCTCCGTGGTTGATGCCCGAGATCACAAAATCAGGCAGGCGATCAACCAAATGATTGAAGCCCAGCTTCACACAATCGACTGGCGTGCCGCTGCATTTATAAGCCACGTAGCCATCTTCTTCTTCCTCTTTTGAGGCACGCAACGGCTTATCCACCGAAATGGCATTCGACATGCCCGACATGGCCATTTCAGGCGCCACTACCACCACATCGCCAAACAAGCGCATCACTTCAGCGAGTTCTTTTAATCCTTTGGCTTGAATGCCGTCATCGTTGGTAATAAAAATTAGCGGACGCTGTTTCATTTCTCAATTTTTTCTTTGCGAAACACAAAGATAAACTTCTCCGCCTGATTGGCTCTAAATTTCAATGGCATTTTTCGGACAAAACAAACCAAGTGACGAGCAGCTTCGTTTAAGTCATTACTAAAACATAAAAAATCATCATATCATGGAAAAGGCACAAAATGCTATTGTTTGGGCAGAAATCCCTGTCTTGAATTTCGAACGAGCCAAAGCTTTCTATTCTGCAATTTTCGATTACGACATGTACGAAGAAATGATGGGCTCGTATCGGATGGGCTTTCTTCCGATGGACCCTGAATCAAGAGGTGCCGGAGCAGCCATTGTTCAGGGTGAGAACTATGTCCCCAGTGGTTTGGGGGCCAAAGTATACCTCAACGGCGGAAACGATCTGACCACTGTTCTTAACCGGGTTGATCCGGCTGGCGGGAAAGTCATACTTCCGAAAACAAAAATTACGGATGAAATTGGCTACTACGCCACTTTTGAAGACACGGAAGGCAACCATGTTTGTCTGCACTCGCAGAAATAGGAATCAAAAAAGCACTCCACCTTATCGGGACGTTTCAAATCCCGCGGCACCTCCGGCTGTGGGATTACTTTTCGAAAATATTTTCTCACATGCCCATCTTGTTCAACTTTTGACCAACAAAGCAGCCAGAAACCCATCGATTTTCACCTCATAATCTTAAGTAATCGTTAAAAGTATTTAGACTTTTCTTTAAAAAATGCCGTCTAAAGCATTTTTTAAATACAGAAAAATAGATTTCTCAGGAAACTAACCAAAGATAATAGATATAAAATCGAAACAAAAACAAACTACCCAACACCAAATATCCGACATATACGTCTATTTGTAAACCAAACATCATATTTTAATCTATTTTTGATATTTTAGTTAAAAATTGTTTAAAATTTAATTCTCTTTCCATAACTTAGTTTCGAAAATTTTTTCAAAAGTATTCGATCTTTAAAATTCCATTTTCAAAAAACGCATGTATGGTACTCCATAAGAAAGCAGAGACGGATAAAATGCCCATAAGCGAGCTAAAGCGCTATAAGCTTCGTATGCAAATCATCCTGTATTTGTACAAGAAGTCGCCACAGTCTGCTTCTTCATTAAGCAAAAAGACGCATGTTAGCTTGCCCACAGTACGCTCGATCCTGGAAGATTTGATTTCGGAAAACACGGTTTGTATTTCCGGAGTAGGCGATTCTAAAGGTGGGCGCCGTCCCGTGTTGTACAGCCATGCTGAAGATGCCTTCTACGTTATGGTGGTTGAATTTGGACACTACCGGGCCAAGGCCCTGTTTCTGAATAGCTTGAACAAGAAAGTCACTGCAATTCATGAATACGAAACCAACATAGATGACCCACTACTGGAAGACAACATGGAGGAAACCTTCGACCTTTTACTGAGAGAATCGGGGCTTTCAAAGGATAAAATTTTTGCCATTGGGGTCAGCATGCCGGGCCTAATCGATGCGGAAAACGGGATTAACCGCACCATAAAAAGACCAGAAGACCGGCTAATCAAAAAGCGGTTGATCGACCGGTTTCATATTCCGGTTTACATTGAAAACGATGCCCGGATGCAGGCGCTGGGCGAGTTCGTTTTCGGAAAAGCAAAAAAAACAAAAAACACCCTTGTCTTAAACTGGAGTTGGG
>NZ_CAXBDD010000126.1:0-9365 GCF_963974515.1 uncultured Sunxiuqinia sp.
AATTATCTTGAAGGGTGTCTTGGTCAAACCAGGGCACCCTTATCTTTTTTAAACTACTGCCGGCTTATAGTGGTAGATTATCATAAGAGAGACTATCTTGATGGCTATATCATACCGCTACAGTAACAGCAAACAAGTTATTCCATGGTGGATGATTTGGAAAGGTATTACATCACATAAAAATAAACTTCATGTACAGCATTAATCGTTTTATTCCATGGCTTTATAGAAGCCTGGCAGTTTTCATTTTCGTTCTTTTTATGGCTTCTGGTATTCAGGCCCAGATCATTCCTGTTGAGACAAGCCAGAATGCAATGGTTTTTCAGGTTGACAAAAGCAACGATCTGAAGATGATTTATTTCGGAGAAAAGCTTTCAAGAGATTCGGAATACAGACGCATTTCAGAACAGTATAAACAAGCAACGGACTATACCGATGTTTATAATTCTGCATATACCTCAGCCGGAAGCCGAAATTTGCTTGAGCCAGCCATTCGGGTGACTCATTCAGATGGAAATCAATCGCTTGACTTGGAATACGTCAATCATCAAACCGAAACGATTGATGCCAATGTTTCTCTATTGAAAGTCACCATGAAGGACCGGGTTTATCCGGTTCAGGTCGAGTTATATTATCAATCCTATTTCAATGAGGATGTGATTGAACAATGGGCTGTGATCAGCCATCAGGAAAAGAAGCCGGTTGTACTGCATAAGTTTGCATCAGCCAATTTGAGCCTCAAAGGCAAAGACTTTTATCTGACCCAGTATTATGGGGATTGGGCCAAGGAAATGCAGCCGGAAGAATCAAAGCTTACTCGTGGAATAAAAACAATTGATTCAAAACTGGGGACACGGGCTAATTTGTTTCAGCCTTCGGTGTTTATGGTATCATTCGATCAACCGTCGAATGAGGACGAAGGAACAGTTTTGTATGGAGCCTTGGAATGGAGCGGAAATTTCAAGATTGAAATGGAGTTGGATCCACAGGACAACCTACGGATCATTGCAGGGATGAACGATTATGCTTCGGAATACAAACTTCCCGCAAAACAGGAGTTTAAAACTCCAGCGTTTTTACATGTTCTATCCCACAATGGTAAAGGTGAAGCGAGTCGTAAATTACACTCTTGGGCACGTAATCATAAACTGTTGGATGGCAAAGGTGATCGTTTAACCTTGCTTAATAATTGGGAAGCAACTTATTTTGACTTTAATGAGCAGAAGCTGTTTTCGTTGTTAAAAGATACAAAGAAGCTGGGAGTTGACTTGTTCCTGCTGGATGACGGCTGGTTTGGAAATGAATATCCGCGAAACAATGATGATGCAGGATTAGGCGATTGGCAAGCGAATCGTAAAAAGTTACCTAATGGTGTTTCATCTTTAGTTGAAGAGGCGACAAAAAATGGCGTGAAATTCGGGATTTGGGTCGAGCCCGAGATGGTGAACCCGGAAAGCAGTTTGTATCATAAACATCCTGATTGGGTCATTAAGCAGCCAAAGCGTGATGAACACTATTTTCGCAATCAATTGGTATTGGACTTGAGCAATCCCGAAGTACAAGATTTTGTTTTTAAAGTGGTGGATGATCTTTTTGTCGAGAATCCTGATTTAGCCTACATTAAGTGGGATTGTAACGCTGTAATTTATAATGCTTATTCAAGTCACCTGAAGGAACAAACGCACTTATACATTGATTATGTACGAGGGCTCTATAATGTATTGGAGCGACTCCGTGACAAATACCCAACCGTGCCAATGATGCTTTGCTCCGGCGGGGGCGGCCGCGTGGATTATGCTGCTTTGCAGTACTTCACAGAATTTTGGCCGAGCGATAATACCGATCCATTGGAGCGTGTCTTTATGCAATGGGAGTATTCCTATTTCTATCCGGCAATCAGTACTTCAAATCACGTCACAGACTGGGGCAAGCAATCCTTGAAATATAAAATTGATGTAGCCATGATGGGGAAACTTGGTTTTGACATCGTTATTGGTGAGCTGCCCGATGAAGAATTGCGCTTTTGCCAGCAAGCAGTAGATACTTATGATGTGTTGAAAGAAACGGTTTGGCATGGAGATTTATATCGCTTAGCAGACCCCAAAAAGAATGATTTTGCTTCATTGATGTTTGTGAATTCGGAAAAGAACGAGGGTGTCGTTTTTAATTACCTGGTCAACAACAGATATGACAAAAAAAGTGAGGCTCCGGTTAAGTTTAAGGGACTTGATGCTGCGAAGAACTACCAAATTCAAGAAGTTAATCTTTATCCAGAAACCTCATCGCCTTTAAATTCAGATCAGGTCCTCAGTGGAGATTTTTTGATGAAAATCGGCTATAATCCACAAGTTCATGCTGGTCGGAAAAGTGTTGTCCTAATCATTCGCGAAGTAAAATAAAATGGAGATAAAAATGAGTCGAATAAAACTGTTAGCAGTCACCCTGATCCTATTTGCGATTGTCTCGTGTGGAAAGAAGGTGGAAACTGAATGGCAGATGGTGTCTCCCGAGGGAGGAATTGTTGCCCAGCTACAGATACAGGACGACGGACGGTTGAGTTACCAGGTGTGGGCTGCAAATGGCTCAAACAGAACTGCTGTGATTGAGAACTCGCCGTTGGGAATTATTCGCAAAGATCAGCAATTTGATACACTAAATTTTGTAGGAAAAGAGAAGGAGAAAACAGTTGGGGAATCCTATACGCTTTCTACAGGAAAAAGACTGGTGAACCGGAATCATTACAACGAATATGCATTCAAATTTGCCAATTTGGACGGTGGGCTTTTAGACTTGGTATGTCGAGTTTATGAGGAAGGGTTTGCTTTCAAATACGTTTTCCCAGAGAAGGACGAGCAAACTTATATTGTAGAGCATGAGCTAACTGGCTTCAACCTTCCAGAGGGAAATGCATGGATGCAACCTTACGACAAACCGACAGCATATGCTCCGGCATACGAGCGCAATTATGAAGGTGAAATGCCCGTCGGGACTCCATCTCCCGGCAGAGAAGCCTGGTGCTTCCCCGCATTGTTCGAAGTCAACGAGCATTGGGTGTTGATCTCTGAGGCCAATCTGAAAGCTAATTTCTATGGATCTCATTTGGATTCAGTAGCAGACAATGGGTTGTATCGTGTTGTGCCACCGTTGGAAGAGGAAGCTTTTGGTTATGGTAATACTTATGCGGAATCAACTTTACCGTGGGATATGCCCTGGCGAATAATTCTGATCGGATCGGAGTTGGGTGATATCCTGGAGTCGAACCTGGTAACCCACTTGAGTGATGCGTCGAGAATAGAGGATCCTTCCTGGATTCGATCTGGTCGGGCCTCGTGGGCTTGGTGGTCCGGGTATCTGGATGGATCAAATGATACACCAGAGAAACTGAAGAAGTATATAGACTTTGCAAAGGAGATGGAATGGGAGTACTCGCTTATAGATGCAGGTTGGGACACCCGAAAAGGATTTAATCTTGCCGAAATGGCTGACTATGCGAAAGCGAAGGGAGTAGACTTGTTGCTTTGGTACAACTCCGGAGGGCCAATTAATCGGGTTAACGCAGGGCCAAGAGACAAAATGTTTGATCCAGACATCCGTAAAAAGGAAATGAAGCGGATTTCGAAACTTGGAATCAAGGGAATCAAGGTCGATTTTTTCTCAAGTGATAAACAGGACTTTATGAAGCTTTATCACGGGATAATGGAAGATGCAGCAGCCAATAAGCTACTGGTGAATTTTCATGGGTGTACGGTTCCCCGGGGATGGTCGCGTACTTACCCCAACTTGATTTCAATGGAAAGTGTCATCGGCGAAGAGGGTTACATTTATCATTCCCACTATGAACAAGGCGCACCGCTGCATTGTACAATTTTGCCCTTCACCCGAAATGTGGTGGGGCCGATGGATTATACACCGGTTGCATTTTCGGTTCAGCAGGTTCCACACCGCACTTCTTATGGTTTTGAGCTGGCTCTTGCCGTTGTCTTTGAATCAGGAATTCAGCATTTTGCTGACAAGGTTGAAATGTATCAAGCTCAGCCAAAGGAGGTCATTGAATTTTTGAAGTCTGTCCCCGCGGCATGGGATGACACTAAATTTCTCTCAGGTTATCCGGGAGATGATGTTGTGATTGGAAGACAAAGAGGTGAAGATTGGTTTGTCGGAGGGATTAATGGAGAAGATGTCGGTAAGGTTATTGAACTTGATTTCAGCTTTTTGGAATCCGGAGAGACCTACCAAGCTACTTTCATTACTGATGGGGAAGATAATCAATCTTTTTATACAGCGTCTAAAAGCATTTCAAACCAATCAACAGAGCATCTGGAAGTTTTGCCAGTTGGTGGTTTTGTGATTCAATTGAAGAAAATCAAATAGGAAGTCATGAAATTCGTTGGTTGGATCAGAAATAAGATAACGTTACTAAAAAATTTGATTTTTAGAGGAATGGAAATGAAACTGCAGTTTAATGGAAATTGGGCTGCAGTCCTTCTTTTTGTGGCATTGATCTTCCCCGCTAATCTCCTTGCCCAGAAATTTGAATTTGAAGCTGAGACTTCAATTTTGGCGAATGGCTCCGCTGTGCAAAATGCCAGCGAATGTTCAGGAGGTCAGCAGGTTGGAAATTTGGGTGGGACACAGAACGGTTCAGTAACGAAAGTGTTTCAAGTTCTATCGGGAGGAGATTATGACCTTTCAATAAGCTACAGCACGGCTGATCAACGATCATTTTCTGTTTGGGTGAACTATGGAAAGCGGGTGGAGGTTGTTTGCTCACCTTCCGGTGGCTGGTCGACACCTTCAACGGCACAAATTCAAATTGCTTTGATTGAAGGTGAAAATACGCTGGTCTTCGATAATCCGAACGGGTGGGCTCCTAATCTTGATCAATTCTCGCTGACTCCAAGCCCCACGTTTAATATCTCTGGCAGCGTGAAACAGGATGAAACGGTTGTAGTAGGAGTTACGTTATCTCTTTCCGGTGCTAAAATCGGCAATATTGAAACGGATGAAAATGGAGCGTATTCATTTACTGGTCTGACGGGAGGTAAAAGCTACGCCATTACCCCAACAAAAGAGGGAAGCGTGTTTGATCCTCCGTATCTATCATTTGATCCCCTCTTAGAAGAAGAGAGTCTGCAAAACTTTGAAGTCGTGCCCGTTTGCGTTGAGTGTGTTGAATCATTTAAATTTGGTGCGAGCGGGGAGTTAAAATACAGTACTCAAACTGGAACCTATTCGATGTACTTCGGAGATCATCAGGTCATCTCCTCGGCCTACAGCATGGTGAAAAATGGTGATGTGTCAATCAGTAGTCTGGACTACGAAGATCGTCAGGTTTCCATTGAAGACATTTCTGATGATTTTGGGGATGGACAGAAAATGATAGTGACGTTAACAGCCCAAGATCTTCCTGATATGCAACAAGTGTTTTACGCTTACGATGGAAGCGATTATTTTCTTGCAGAAGTTTTTTTGAGAGGCGAGTCTGTTGTGTCAAATTATATGGCACCATTAGTTAGCAGTCAGGTTGATATTGCAGAAGCCGGTGATAATCGTTTCCTTTTTGTTCCGTTCGACAACGATGGTTTTATTCGCTATCGATCGCACACATTGGAAAATTACACGACAGCAACTAGTTCGGAGGTAACTGCTTTTTATGATGATATCAGCCGTAAAGGACTGGTGGTTGGTTCAGTCGAACATGCAACCTGGAAAACCGGAATTAAAGGAGCAGGAGAAGGTAGCGAATTATCTTCGCTTGTAGCCTGGGGAGGTTATACCGACGAAAATGTGACTCGTGACGCAAAGGCACATGGCTCAATTTCCGGGGAAGAGATTAAATCCCCTAAATTGTTTGTTGGGTATTTCGATGATTGGCGTCTTGGAATGGAGGAATATGGAAGGGCTAATGCTGTGGCAGAGCCACGCTATGTTTTTGAGTGGAATCAACCAACACCATTTGGGTGGAACAGTTGGGGCGCCATTCAAACAGATCTGAGTTTGGATAAGGCGAAAGCAGTTGTCGATTTTTTTGTAGAAAGTTTGCCTGATTTCAGAAATGGAGAAACCGCTTATATCGATTTGGATTCATACTGGGACAATATGGTGAGTGGAGGCTTGGAAGGCGATTTTTCAAATCTGGTGGCATTTGCGAATTATTGCAAAAGCAATGGATTGAAGCCTGGGATTTATTGGGGCCCTTTTGTGGATTGGGGTAAGTACGACCGGCAAGTCGAAGGAAGTGTATACAGTTACGCAGGAGCCTGGACGAGAGTGAATGGAGCGTATCATGATGAAGATGGCGGACGCGCCATGGATCCGACTCATCCGGCAACGCAGGATCGGATAAGTCTTATGATTGACAAGTTTATAGCTTGCGGGTTCGAAATGATTAAGATTGATTTTATTGGCCATGCGTCAGTGGATGCTGATCATTATTATGATCCTGAAGTGACGACAGGAATGCAGGCATTTCGCAAAGGCATGGAATATTTAGTTGATCAGCTTGAAGATAAAATGCTCATCTATGCCGCCATTTCGCCAAATCTGGCAACAGCCCGCTATGTTCATTCGCGGCGAATTGCTTGTGATGCTTATGCTGATATTGGTGCCACGGAATATACCCTGAATAGTAATACTTACGGGTGGTGGCAGGATCAAATGTATGATTTTATAGATGGTGACCATTTGGTGTTTGGTAATAGCTCCATGGGGGAGAATCGTGCCCGGTTGGCTTCTGGAATAATTAACGGAACAATTTTCAGCGGAGACGACTTTTCTGTGACCGGCCAGTGGTCTGAAAGAGCAAGAATCCTATTACAGAACGAAGACGTGCTGGAAGTTGCAAAGGATGGAGTTGCTTTTCGCCCGGTTGATGCCCATTCGGAGAGTGGGGCCAGCGAGATTTTTGTGAAGGAAGCTGAAGGGATTTACAACGTAATCGTCGTAAATTATGGAGAAGCTAAATCCTTCAATCTTAATTTTGAGCGATTGGGAGTAGAAGGGACAGATTATGGGGTCAAAGAGTTATTCAGCGGAGAAGAAAAACACTATTACGGAAGCGCCATATCTATTGATATTCCAGCTCGCGATGCAGTGATTCTTCAATTCTCTAAGGGTTTTCCCGATGCGGTGGGTGATATTTCAGAAGGAAGCGCCATCCGTATTTTTCCAAATCCAACCCAAGCAAAGATACATATCGAAGGGACAAACAACATTGAGAGCGTAAAGTTATATCATTCTACGGGAGCTCTGGTAGAGTCAATAAATGAAATCAATCAGAATGAAACGGTCGTGGATATGGAAGGCTCTCCAGATGGTGTATACCTGGTGTCTGTAATCGAAAAGGGGGGTAGTGAAACGATCTCCAAAATCATAAAAACCAAGCAATAGTCTAAATTCATTAAAATGAATATACTTCGTATTTCCGAAAAGAACATTGAGAATCTGTAAGCATCTGGCAAACTCCGTCTTGTCTCCTGCAAAGCTGCTGTTTTATTTTCAGCGTTTCACTAAAATGTTCGGAGAACTTCAAGTGAAAAGGGAGCCGGACAGGCCTTCTTGGTTCGGTTAAATGCGTACATTTGAGTTCATCAGCAGGGCGTTGTCGTATTTGGCCTGTTGTTTTGACGGAGGCCCACCCCGTCAACATCAAATGATTTAATAACCTTTGTATGGTCGACGCCGGCCAAAAACGGGCTGCACGATAGTGGAGCAGTCACCACTTTAAAAAAACGGGTGGAACCGAAAAGCCAAACGAGTAGGAATACAAAAAAATAGTGTTATGACCGACAACAATGTTTCGTTACACCGGGTTCTTAAAGCATCACCTGAAAAGGTATACCGCGCATTCACCGACGCATTGGCAATCGCCTCCTGGTTGCCGCCGTATGGCTTTTTATGTACGGTACATGAAATGAATGCACAGGTAGGCGGTTCTTATCGCATGTCATTTCAGAATTTCTCAACCGGGAAGAGCCATTCATTTGGCGGAGAATATGTTGAACTCAAACCCAATGAATTTTTGAAGTACACCGATCAGTTCGATGACCCTAATCTGCCGGGTGAAATGGTAACCACGGTTTGGCTGCAGGAGGTCTCTACAGGTACAGATCTGAAAATCACTCAGGAAGGAATTCCCGCTGTCATACCTGCGGAGATGTGTTACTTGGGCTGGCAGGAGTCACTGGACAAGCTGATGAGGTTGGTGGAGCCTGAAATACCGGATGCGTAATGGCTAATGTGTGCGTTCTCGTGAGTGCCATTGCAAGAAGTCTTCCCATTAGCTGAGGGAAGGCTTTTTTATTCTTCCAAATTAACTACGTATCGACAGGCATTTTCAGGTTCTGCGGGCCCTTTTCCCTGTTATGCCGTTCCCTTTTTGCACGTTTATCCGAGTAACTAATGGTTAATTTTAAGCCATCCTCTTTTTCGATAACATCACTTTGCCATTTGTCAATTTAAGGGACAGGATTTTTTCTTTCACCGCCTTGTTCTCATTTTTGATCCTTGTCCCTAAAATAAAGTTACATCCTTTTTCCTGTAGGTCGTTAATATTTGCGGTTGACAACAAACCCGAGTCTGCACTAATTACCAGCTTACATTTTATTTTAAATACATCTATTGTGGGCAGCATGGTATGTCCTTCAAATTTAGTGCCTTCATGTAGCTCATCGACGAAACGGTAACCATCAACACTAACAAGCAGCCCCAGCACAATTTACGGGTTCAGGTGTTTGCCTTCCTTTGAGAAACCCCGTGTCCTTATTTCGTTCTCATCATCTATCTGGAAATAAATCGTGGTGACATGGTAAAAAACAACACTGATTATACCAATAAGAACTTTTAAGTTGTGCTGGTAATTGATTTGCTGAATCATTCCTTTTTGTTCATGGTAGAGCTTATCGAGGTACCTGTAGATTCTATCTTCACTGGTAGCTATTGAAAAATAACGTTTAAGATATTGAGTGGTTTTTAGTTTACTCCTTCTATATCAATACCTTTAATGCTGCTTTTTACTGCTTCTTTGAAATCTTGTTCGGGAAGATTAAGTGTTTGCTGTCCCTGATAAGTTTGTATGAACTCCTTTCCCAGGTAACAGAGATTTTCAACAATATCAGGATCTTTTGAACTTCCGATCGTTCTTAATCCTTTATAGTTGCCGGAACTTTTTTCAATAACCTGCACCCTAATTAACCCACTTTTATTCTACCATACTAGAGCAAAAATAGCTCTGGGACTCCCATGAAAAAAGAAAAAAGTCAACAAATAGCTGAATAGTTGATGTTTATGGATTTATTGCCAAAATGGGTGCGGAAAACTGAAACAGTATTTCCCACTCAAATATCTAAAGTTTATAATCATATATC
>NZ_CAXBDD010000127.1:0-9278 GCF_963974515.1 uncultured Sunxiuqinia sp.
ATTTGTCGGGCGAATTGAATGAGAAGGTTGGAAATTGATCACAGAATTGCTCTTCACCATCGTGACAGTTGTCGCATTCCTGGCAGGAATCAACGATGCAGCCAATAGCGGCCAGGTCACCTTCTTTGAACTTGCTTACATGCTCACCGACACGAGTTATTTTCCCGACAATCTCATGACCCGGAACAATGGGGTACATGGTCATCCCAAAATCATTCTTTATCTGGTGTAAATCCGAATGACAGATCCCGCAATACAGGATTTCCATTTCAACATCGCGATGCTGAAGTTCCCGTCGCTTAATATTCATAACATGCAAAGGCGCATCCATCGCCTTTGTTCCATATGCTTTTACTTCTTTAGTTTCCATTTGAACATTTGTCTTTAAATTATTCATTTTTAGTTGGAAGAGGCGACAGGCCGTGTGTTCCTTTTGAGCTTCTGATGCCGCGGTTACCGATATCCAGTCCCGCGAGAACTCCCGGAGCAGCACGTTCACCAACGATGGTCAGGCTGGCATAGCCATCTTCAATTTCCTGCATATCGGCTTCCGACAATTGAATATTTGTTGCATGCATATTTTCTTGCAAGTGATCCAATTGGGTGGTGCCAGGTATGGGAACAATAAATGGTTTTCGGGCCAGCAACCAGGCCAAATCTACCTGACCAGGGGTGGCATTGTGCTTTTCGCCCACCCGTTGAAGCAATTCGATCAAGGCCCAATTGGCGTTCATTGCTTCATGCGTAAATCGCGGCATGGTGCTTCTGCGATCATTTTCGGGGAATGTAGAATCAGGAGAGACTGTACCCGTTAAGAAACCTTTTCCCAATGGCGACCAAGGTACCAGGCCAATACCCAGCTCTTCACACACCGCAAGGACTTCACCCTCGGGATCACGGGTCCAAACCGAGTATTCGTTTTGAACTGCACTAACCGGGTGTACCGCATGAGCCCGGCGAATGGTGGCTTCGCCCACGCCGGATAGTCCGAACTCCCGGACTTTTCCTTCTTTGATCAGATCCTGAACCGTTCCGGCAACATCTTCAATCGGAACCTGGGGATCAACACGGTGCTGGTATAACAAGTCGATATAATCGGTTTTCAACCGTCTTAAAGAACCTTCCGTTGCTTTCCGGATATTCTCCGGGCGGCTGTTCAGCCCGGTGATGTTTCCCTGGTCATTAATTGCAAACCCAAATTTGGTGGCAATAATCACGTCTTTTCTGATTGGCTCCAAGGCTTCGCCTACCATTTCTTCGCTCAGCCAGGCACCATACGCTTCGGCAGTGTCAAAGAAGTTTTGGCCAAGCTCGGCAGCATCGCGAAACAATCTGACCGCATCTTTCCTGGGCATCGGATCACCAAAGCCCCATGCGGCATTCATGCAGCCAATTCCAACCGGAAATACTTCCAAAGATCCCAATTTTCTCCTCTGAGATATATTGATCAGTTGATTCGATAAAGCGGAACTACTCCCATTTTTTGTGGCTGCCACACCTCCGAACGCGTATTGTCCGAGGACTAAACCTCCAGCTGCCAATGTCGCGTTTGTGATGAACTTTCGACGATTGATCCACCCTTTTCCCTGGTTGCTTGATTGGTCTTTTTCCGTTTTCATGACATTGAGTTTATCCGATTAATCTTTCTAAAGCCCGATGATTCAGGGCAGGCTGGCTATTGGTCTTCCTTCGCGGATTCGAATGACCGGACATTGATCAAATCAATTTTTTCGAAGGCTGTTCTGAATTCCTCCAGCTCGCCGGCGGTGAAACGGACATCGAGAGCCCCAAGATCCTCTTTCAAATGATGCAGTTTTGTGGTACCCGGAATGGGAACGATAAAGGGTTTTTGCGCCAAAAGCCAGGCCAGTGAAATTTGTGCCGGTGTGGCATCCTTCCGCATCGCCCAATCACGAACAAGGCATAGAAGCTCCATGTTATTCTTTAATGCCTCTGGTTCAAATTCCGGCACGACAGCATGCCTGCCTTCAGAAAACCTGCTCCACTCATTGAATTTGTCGGTGAGAAATCCACGGGCGACTGGTCCCCACGGAACAAAACCGATTCCCAGTTCTTCGCAAGTATCCAGTACCTGGTTCTCGGGAAAACGTTGCAGGAGCGAATACTGGGTTTGCAGTGCAGTAACAGGCTGCACCGCATGTGCACGTCGAGTGGTATCAGGTGAAGTTTCCGAAAGGCCAAAGTGAAGTGCCTTCCCCTCCTTAATCAGATCGCGAACAGTTCCTGCAATGTCTTCGATTGGTACATTGGGATCAATGCGGTGCATGTAGAGCAAATCAATCCGATCCGTTTTGAGGCGCCGTAGCATTCCCTCTACTGCCTGGCGAATATGCTCCGGTCGGCTATTTTTTCCAACCGGCTTACCATCTTTAAATTCGAACCCGAATTTTGTTCCAATTACAACCTGGTTGCGAATGGGAGCAAGCGCTTCGCCAACGAGTTCCTCGTTCGTAAAAGGGCCATAGAATTCGGCAGTATCAAAAAAAGTTACCCCCTGGTCAAATGCTCCGCGGATAACAGGAATCATTTCCTTTTTGCTGCGGGGCGGGTTGTAGCTGCCGCTGGTCATGCTCATGCATCCCAAGCCGATGGGAGAAACCTCTAAAGCATGCTTCCCGGAGCCTAATGTGCGTACTTTGGTTGATGTTGAAGCAGCCTTAGCCCCAGTGGAGAGCTGGCTCCCTGCCGGTTGCATACTTCCAAAAGCCGAGGCCGTGATCATGGAAGTGCCAAAAGCGGCTCCCAGCTTTAAGAAATTCCGGCGATTTTGTTCATTTTTACTTTTCATATCTGATTTGCGTATGTCAATTTCTTGTGTCAAAGTTCCGCAAAAACAAGTAGTTGATTGTTATACAGATTACAGGTAAGCTTACCATTTTTACAGGTTCGAAGTTACTCGGCCACTTTCACGCATAACATCCGTCGTTGGTCACGGATGAGCAATTTCCCTTCGGCAAGCGCGATGGGCGCCCAGTTTTGAGTGCGTCCTCCAACCCGTGATGCAATTGAATTTTCGTCGCTCGTACTTACCGATCCGAGTAGTTCCGCTTTCGCGAGCGGTTTAAATGCTGCTGAATCGGGTTCAATCAGGTATAATGTGTTCGAACCGTCGGTAGCCAGGATCAATCCATCAGCAAGAATCATGCTTCCCTTGTTGAAATCGGGATCACGCTTTGTCTTCCACATAATTTCACCTTCCATATTCATACAGGTAAGTCCATCACGTTTATTGTTGGTTCCGTACTGCGCATAGAAATGACCTTCATACAAAAGGGGCGTTTTTGTTTGATCACCAAACTCTTCAGTTCTGAATAATTCAGTAGTGATATAACTTCCATCCGCCTGTTTCTCTACCCTAATCATGAGTGCTCCTAATTCGTAGCCACCTGTAATCAGGAGTTTATTGTCTCCGGCATCAACCGCACTTGGTACTGGAATGTGGCAATTCCAATCCTTAAATTCCCATAGTTTTTCACCTGTGAGTGGATTGAGACCTACTACATTTCCCATTTCCTCACCTCTTCTGGAAGAGGCTGTTATCATCACCACATGGTCTTCCCCGTTGATTTTAGCAATTGAAGGGCTTACGTATCCCAGGTGTCCAAGTGGTGGCGTGTGCCATTTTACATCGCCAGTTCGTTTATTATAAGCAACCACTCCTGCTTCCGGCGCTTGTGATGCAACAATCAGCAGATCACCGTAAATCAGTGGGTTTTGAGTAATGGCCCAGGTTGGAATGTCGCCGCCGCCGTAATCCTTCCAAACATTCTTAGTCCATACCGGGTTGTGTGTTTCAGTGTCAAAGCAGTACAAATCACCATACGGACCGCATGAATACACATTCTTATCGTCTGCAACCGGAACACTTCGCGAGCCGGGAAACATCACTTCGCCAGGAGCGTCATATTCGAATTTCCAGAGTTCCTCTCCGGTTGACAAGTCGAAACATCGCATGATATCACCCACGGCATCGTTCCTGTCCAACAAATAGACCTTGCCATCCTTGACTACCGGACCGCCATAGCCGATGCCAACATCAATAGTCCAAAGAACTTCCGGCCCTTGCTCAGGCCACGAATGTAGAATGTTCCTTTGATTGGAAATACTGTTTCTATCGGGGCCGAGATACTGGGGCCAGTCCTGCGCGCTAACGTTGTTAACGAAAATCATCAGTGTAAGAGCAAGTGCGCTGATTCGTTTGGTTTTCATTCGGTTTTTTTGTCGTGGTTTTATTAATTCAGAAATTTTTTGGTTGCGGCGAATCCCAATATTCTAAACAATTCGTGAGTGCGTATTATTTATCAATTCGTCCGTATTCTTCGTCGGTTACAGGCCCCAACCAAACGACTCCTCCGTCATCGAGATTTAAACTAAAGGCCAGGTGTGCAAATTCGCTGTCGGGAGCTGCGCCATGCCAGTGTATGACGTTTCGTGGGATTTCCACCACGTCACCTTTTTTCAAGGGCTGGGCAGGCTGGCCTTTGGCCTGGTAATATCCCCGACCTTTGGTGATCAGCAGCAGCTGACCTCCGGCGTGAGAATGCCAGTTTGTTCTTGCCTTGGGTGCGAATGTTACGTTTCCAAACCGGGTATGTAATGTGCTGTCGTTGGCTCCCATCATGTGCACCCAAACCTCTCCGGTAAAGTTCTCGCTGGCTATTTTTTCACCTTTTGGGAAAGCTGATTCAACTTGTGTGTTTGTTTCGTTTGTTTTTTTCTCCATGTTGCAACTTGCAATTATAATTACAAGAAAAAGCAGACTGAATTTAATACGGTACTTCATCATCATCATCAATTTTTTATGTTATTGCTACCTGTTTTCAAGTACTTCATTTAAAACCGTCTGAGCCGCTTTGGCTTCTTTCTTTCCAACGGTCGATTTGAGGATTCCTACAAATTGGTTTAACTGCTCGGGTGTAAAGCCAACATTCAGGCAGATTGCCAAATGACTACGAAGCATGGGTTCTGCCTTGCCAATTGCACTTATCACCGAAACCGTTATAAGCTCGCGTTCAGCATAAGTTAATACATCGCGGTCGAAAATATCGGCGAATAAATGCTCCTTCAAAAATATTTCTATCACCGGGGCAAAAGCCGCATAACCGGTTTGTGGCCCGTCTAACGGTCTTCCTAAAAGTGCTTCTAAATTTGCTTTTCCACGGTCGTATTTGCTGCGCTCATCGTTTATTGGTGAAGCATCAGCCCCTGTTTCATCGTCAATTCCTTTTGCTTTTCGTTCATCGAGCACTTCCATAAAAGTCTGCAATCCACGGATGCTGCGAGGAAATCCGCAGTAGGCATACAGATGTACCATGATTTCCTTTATTTCATTTACGGTTAGTCCGGCATCCAATCCGGCGTTCAGTGCCGGTTTCAATTGCTCCAGTTCGCCCTTAGCGGTGAGCGCTGCAATAGGAATAATGCCTTGTTGCTTTGCGGTTAAACTCCTGTCCGATTTATCATTGCTGTGTGCGTAACCGTTTCCAAAACAGCTAACTATGGTTAATACTGTGATTATTAGTTTTCCAATCTTCATCATTACTGTATTTTTAAGTTTATAAGAATCATTTTTGTTTTCCATTTGACTTAAATGCCACCTCGCGATTGTATCCGATCCCTAAACTTGAAAGCTTTTTCAATCACATCCAGTCGGGCTTTCCGGGGATCTGGCTTTCCAATCGGCTTTCCATCCAGTTCAACATCGAGTATCTGTTCCTGTTGCGTCGTATAAAGCGGCCAAAGCGGCAGGCCCTCACCATTTGGATTCCCTGTTTTTGCGAAGTTTGCCCAATAAGTGTTCATTATTTGCGCTAACTTTTCTTCTTCCGGTGTAGTTTCTGTTGCTCCCCAGCGGGCATTGAGGTTACCAAATACAAACGAAACTTCCGATCCGTGACCGGCGCCGTAACGGGCCCGCTCCCGCATTGCCGGAGGAACATAACCAAATTGAAAAACATAGGCCGGTTCACCGCTGGCTACAAAAGTCCTTGCGGTCATACGGGCCGGCTCACCCCACACCCAATCGGTATTAAATTTTGTTTGTACCTCGGCGAATTCTTTGTCTCCTGAAGGATCAAAAGCAGCTTTTACTTCTGCTTCCAAGTCTCCAAACGACGAGAACAATTCTTCTTTTGTACTGCTGTTGCTCACAAAGCCTCCCCCAATTTCAGCGCTGCAACTACCAATCATAAGCGGAACCCGTGCCTGTCTGCCAGCCTTGTATGAACTTTCCGCAGTTTCCACAACCAGTTTGCCATCGAGAATCGGCCCTGAATAAATTCGCGGGCCTCCTTGTCCATCGTTTTCCTGACCGCCATCCACAATTTCCTCTACACTCAGGGCGCGGAGTTTGGCGAGTGCCGCGGCATCGGTGCCTTCTATCCCGTGTTTCCGGGCAAAGTTTACACCGATTGTCTCAGCTGAAACCGGATAAAGCGGGTCAGCATCATCTTTACTTATCGGTCTGGCTGTCAGAACACCGTCCCTGCCACCACCTGATTCACTGATCGCTTTTTGGAAAAGTCCGCGTGCAGCCGGAATCGTTAACAGCGAGTGTACGGCAACTCCACCGGCAGAGAAGCCAAAAATGGTGACATTTTCAGGGTCACCACCAAAAGCAGCGATATTATCCTTTACCCACTGAAGCGCTGCAATCATGTCCATAAATGCATAACTACCTTTGGACTCATCGGGATGTTCTTTCGTTAAGGCCGGGAATGCAAAATGACCAAGGCGTCCGAGCCGGTAATTAAAGGTCATCAGTACAACGCCTTGTTTGGCAAATTGCTCTCCCGATGTAGCCGGGCCAGCACCGCTACCTCCGGTGAAACCGCCACCATGAATCCATACCATCACCGGAAGTTTTGCATCAGGCTTTGCATTTGACGGCAACCACAAATTGAGGTAAAGACAATCTTCTGACGAACCCTCGGCAATGGTGCCCGGAGCAGTGCCCCAGCCACCCTGTGCACAATTCGGACCATACTCTTTTGCCTCGCGTACGCCTTTCCAGAGTTTTACCGGCTGTGGCGGACGCCAGCGAAATTCGCCAATAGGTGGGGCTGCATAAGGAATTCCTTTGAAAATCGAAACCTCTCCTTCGGTTACTCCTTGAACGACTCCGTACTTGGTTTGAACTGTGGTTCCTTCACCGGAAACTAAACTGGCAGCTGCTTGTTGAGCATGCAACAACGTGCCTATCAAAATCCCAAAGCTGATTAGTATTATTTTCATTTCTATGTTATTTATTGTCAATTTTGACATCATTTTAATTGTCCGTTCCTTCGGAGCCAACTTTGTATTTCCTGCCGGACTTCTACTTCTCTGTTTCCCCGCATCACAAACAAAATCCCATCTCGTTCACTGCCGCCTCTGGTTGAATAACCATCCGGGATTTTGCAATCAGGACACAATTCCTTCACTGTTTCAAAACTGCTGCCAACACCATAACCGCCATTGGTATTGAAGGGAATAACAGTCTTGCCGCTCAAATCATATAAATGCAGGAAACTTTTCATGGGCGGTGGCAACTGCATACCCCAGGTTGGAAATCCTAAAAAAACTACATCATATTTGTCAATGCTGTCAATTCTTGTTTTTAATGGGGGTAAATATCCCGTTTGGTTTTCTTGTGATACTTGATCTACTATTGCCTCATAATCATCGGGATACGGAGTTTTCAGCTCAAGTTGCACCAATGTGCCACCAATTTCATTCTGAATCATTTCTGCAACAGCTTTTGTATTATTCGTTCGGGAAAGGTAGACAATGAGCACTTCTTCATGCAGCTCTGAAGTTGAGTTTTCAACAATAACTTCTCCTTTACACGAGCAGGAAAATAATAGCGTAAGACCAAGGCTTAAAATTTGAAAAAAAGTTATTGTCATAGGAATATATTTATTGTTTTGGTGGGGCTTCAACTTTTGAAAACTGCAGCACAAATTCCGGCAACCGTTCCCCTACAATTTGGATTGTTTCTAATTCTGTGTTGAATTGAAGCCATTCTTCTTTAGTGAATTTAATCCCATCGGCACCAATATTTTGCTGCATGTGCGCCATTTGTGTTGTACCTGGAATAGGAACAATCCAAGGTTTTTGTGCCAACAACCAGGCCAGCGAAATTTGAGCTGGTGTTGCTTGCTTTTTTGTACTCCACTTTTTCAGTAAGGCGACAAGAGCCAAATTGTTTGGTAAGTTTTCAGGTGAAAACCGGGATTCGATACCGCGAATATCACCTTGGGCAAAACGTGTTTGTGCATCGATCGCGCCTGTAAGGAAACCAACGCCGAGCGGGCTCCAGCAAACAAATCCAATACCCAACTCTTCACAAAGTGGAATAACATCGTTGTCTGAGCCGTGATACAATAAAGAATGTTCGTTTTGAATGGCGGTAACCGGATGCTCGTTGTGCGCTCGTCTAACCGTTTGTAAACCTGGCTCTGACAATCCGTAGTGCAACACCTTTTCTTCCTGAATCAAGTCTTTAATAGCTCCCACCACATCTTCTATTGGTACTTCCGGATCAACACGATGCTGGTATAACAAATCGATACGGTCAGTACGAAGACGTTTTAACATGCCTTCCACCACCAGTTTTATATGATCAGGTTTGCTGTTTAATCCCGGCAAACGTTGTCCGGTTTCCTGGTCGATGTTCCAACCAAACTTTGTTGCAATGACAACTTTATCCCGAAAGGGCTCAATACCTTCACCCAATATTTTTTCTACCTCAAAAGGACCGTAAGCCTCAGCCGCGTCAAAAAACGTGATGCCGTTATCAAAAGCCGTTCGTATGATACGGTGCATTTCGGAACGCAGCGGGATGGTGGTTTGATAGGTGCGGCTCATGTTCTGAACACCAAGTCCAATACTTGAAACCTCGAGATTTTTGCCAAGTTTACGGCGACTTAAGTCAGATGTGCCAGAATTAGGTTGTTCTTTTTTATTTGATGAAATTCCTGAACTATTCCCGAAGACCATATTGCCACCGATAGCGGATGCCAGTACAGAAGCACCGGCCATTACAGCACCCGATTTAAAGAACTTACGACGGTCAATACCCTGATTTGCTTCCTTGTCATTTGATTCTGCCATATCGATCTGATTTTAGATGTTTGACATTAATGACTCCCTCATTTTTTTAATTTTTATAAAAAGACGGAGAGCCTGCTTTCCATATTCATTTCGCAGTTTCTTTTTTATACATCAGCGAGCCCAACTATCAAGCTGTTCCAAGGTCACATTGAAGAATCGTTTAT
>NZ_CAXBDD010000128.1:0-9213 GCF_963974515.1 uncultured Sunxiuqinia sp.
AATAAGAACCTTAGATGAAACAAGTCTATTTTTTTTCATTTTTTTCACTCTCGGTGGGGTTACCTTTTCCCCTTTTTCGGAATAAAGAACCGAACAAAGGATAATTAAGGAATTAAAAGTATTAACCATTAAGATTTAAAAGTAATGAAAACTTTATTTGCTAACAACGAAAACAACATTTTTGATGCATTCGAAATTTTAACAAAAGAAGAATTAAACCAAGTAAAAGGTGGCATCTCTCGTGACAAAGATTTAATCGTTCCTGATCTTGACTAACCATCACTTACTTTATCAAAAATTAACCATTGCACATTTTAGTTTGAAAAGCTCCGTAGAATAAGGATTATAACGTCCGGTGTCTTTTTATCATTTTCAACCGTTCTTTGAGCAGCGTTCTTGTAAATAAGATTTCTGCGGACAACAAAACAGGTGCAATTTAATTACGATAATTAAAAACAGAATTAATCAGACGGTTTTTTAGACCCTTTATAAAGTTTATATTCTCGAAAGCTGCACGCCAGCGAACCATTGTAAAGTGGAATTTTAACTTCGGGTCTCAAACCAATCGATTTCAAACATTCGTTCGTGCTGATCATCCAGGCAGTGGTATTTGGGTAATGATGTTTCAAGCGTTCTCCGACCATCGCGTAAAAAGCCTGATCACCTGCTTTAATTCGCTCACCATAAGGGGGATTAAACAACAGAAAAGAAGAATCATCTTTCTTTTCCAAAGTACGAAAATCAGCAATATCGAGCTGAACAACATCTAAGACATTCGCTTTTTCGGCATTTTTATAGGCCATATCGATATTTTGTCTCGAAATATCTGATCCATAGATTTTAAAACCAAGCTGATTGTGATCTTTTTGGTCTTTAATATTTCTAAAGATTGCCTCATTATAATTTTTCCATTTCTGGAAACCATACCCTTGACGAATCTCGCCTGGTAAAATATTTTTAGCCAGCATCGCGGCTTCAATAACAATTGTTCCTGAGCCACACATCGGATCAGTTAATGATTCATCACCATTCCACCCTGACAATTTCAGCATTCCGGCAGCAAGAACCTCGCTAATCGGCGCTTCATGATTTCCGATACGATAGCCTCGTTTGTGCAACGATTCACCACTGCTATCCAACGAAATAGAACATTCTTCATTGGAAATATGAAGGTTAATCAGAATGTCAGGTTGACTCGTATTGATTGAAGGCCGTTGCCCGCTTATCCGGCGAAACCGATCCACAATGGCATCCTTGGCTTTCAGCGATGCAAACATCGAATTTCGAAACAGCTCGTTAAACACCTTACTTTGTACTGCAAATGTTTGATTGGCATCAAAATAATCTTCCCACCTCACTTTCGACACCTGATGATAAAGATCATCGACCCGTTTGATGCGGAAGGTACGCAAAGGCATCAAAATTTTCAAAGCAGTACGCATGGCATAGTTCGCTCGGTACATTAACTCCAAATCTCCGCTAAAATAAACGGAACGTCTGCCTTGTTCCACCTCATCGGCTCCCAAAGTAATCAATTCTTCGGCTAAAACGGACTCCAACCCCGCATAAGTAGTAGCCACAAAACGATAATTATCTTGCATGTTTTTCATTAAGAAATTAGTGAATGGTCACTAATTATTGGTGACTAAATTCCAGCTCCATCGCTAAACGATGTTTCACGCGCCTTAAACTGGACAATTTTTGAATTAGGCGGCACATTATTGGTTACCCAAACGTTACCACCAATAATTGAATTTTGACCAACGGTAATCCGGCCAAGGATGGTTGCCTGCGCATAAATAATGACGTTATCCTCAACAATCGGATGACGTGGAACCCCTTTGATTGGGTTTCCGTCTTCATCCAAGGGGAAACTTTTTGCGCCCAGGGTAACCCCTTGGTATAACTTGACATTATTCCCGATAATACAGGTTGAACCAATCACCACGCCCGTGCCATGGTCGATAGTAAATGATTCTCCAATCTCAGCTTTGGGATGAATATCAATTCCTGTTTCCGAATGCGCCATTTCCCCAATTATCCGCGGAATTAAAGGCACGTTCAGTTTCAGCAATTGGTGTGCCACCCGGTAGTTTGAAATGGCTCGGATAGCCGGATAACAAAAAATCACTTCGCTTTGGCTTTTTGCAGCTGGGTCTCCAACAAAGGCGGTTTCAACATCGCCAACCAATTTTCTGCGTATTTCGGGCAGCGATGAAATGAACTCCGAAGCGAGCGCCTGAGCATGCTGGTTACGTTCCTGCATATCAACTTCTTCAGGATTTTCGCAGGTAAAACATAGACCGGCCAATATTTGCTCCGACAAAGCTTCGAAAAGCTCATCGACATAAACCCCCATGTAATGTTTTATTGTATTTGGTCGCAGGCTTGTATTTCCAAAATAACCCGGAAAAAGAATTTCGCGGATCATGTTGACAATCTTTGCCAGCTTTTCTGTCGATGGTAATGGTTCTCCCAATCGATGTTCATGGCAGACCTCGCCATAACTCTGTGGGGCGGAAAGCTGATCGACTGTTTTATTTAAAATACTTAGAATTTTTGAATCAGATTGCATCTTTTTCTTGATTAAATAAGGTTGTACTTAAATATCGTTCACCGGTGTCGCATAGGATAACAACAACGCACTTGCCTTTGTTTTCAGCCCTTTTGGCTATTTCCAAGGCAGCGTACACATTGGCTCCCGAAGATATTCCGCAAAACAGTCCCTCTTCTTTTGCCAGCAAACGGGCTGTCTCTAATGCGTCTTCGTCCGACACCTGAAAAATTTCATCATAAATTTTAGTATTCAATATCTTCGGAATAAAACCAGCACCAATACCCTGAATTTTATGCGCCCCTGGCGGATTACCCGATAATATAGACGAGTTTTGAGGCTCAACGACGACACTGTACACCGATGGCTTTTTTTCTTTTAGCACTTCCGAAACACCGGTAATGGTGCCACCGGTTCCAGCTCCCGCCACAAAAATATCAACGATACCATCCGTGTCATTCCAAATCTCGAGTGCGGTTGTCTTTCGGTGCATTTCCACGTTGGCCGGATTGGCAAACTGCATAGGGATAAAAACATTTTCCAACGCACGGCCCAGTTGCTCAGTGTGCTCAATCGCCTCACGCATTCCACCTTTCGCGCTGGTTAGTACCAACTCGGCGCCATAAGCCCGCAAGATCATCCTGCGCTCCATCGAAACACTTTCGGGCATCACAATTCTCAAGGAGTACCCTTTCACCGCACAAACCATGGCCAATCCAATTCCAGTGTTTCCGCTGGTTGGTTCTATAATAACCGTTTCTTTATTGATCAGTCCTTCTTTCTCGGCACGCTCGATCATCGCCAAGGCCAGGCGATCTTTCACCGAACCTCCCGGATTTTGTGATTCCAGCTTGACAATCACTCGAGCCAGACATCCCTTCGTCAGTCGGTTCAGCTCAACCATCGGCGTATTGGCAATCAGTTGCGTAATGTTTGCAGCAATCTTCATCTAACTATTTTTTTGATTTCAGAAAACTATATGGAGATTTATACTCAAACAAAAGTCCCCTTTTTATTACTGAAAAGCAAGGAAAGGCTTAAAACAAATCAGGAGCAAAGCAAAGACTTAACAGCCTGTATGGCATTCTCAACCCGTTGGCCTCCAAGCCCCCCAATTTCCACAAATTTCAACTTTCGTTGGATCAATTCTGATTTATACGCATCGAACAACCGCAGCCGGTCTTCACCGCCATGTTCCCTCAAGGGATCGGGTTCCCATGGAATATCGGGCAAACAGAGCAGATACAAATCAATGGGCAGCGTAGAAATCTCCTTCTCCAGCCAAGCGGGTTCGGTTTGGTAAGCCCACTGAAACCAAATCTTGGTAATGATTAGCCATGTATCAAAAAAAACCAAATTTTTCCGGCAGTCTGAAGATTCATGGTACTGCTGAATTTGCTTTTTAGTAATCCATTCCAAATCCTGGTAAGTATATTCCGTTGAATGTTCCCGGAAGTATTCGCGGGCATATTCCGGGAAAAAAATGCCATCAAAATGATCGGCCAACGCCTGCGCCAAAGTGCTTTTGGCCGTCGATTCGGGTCCTGTTATCGCTATCCGGACAATGTTACGCATGCTGTTTTTTTAAATCGGTTCTCCAACTGCGATACCCAACCGCTGCCATGCCGGTATAAACCAGAAATAGAATCACGGTTGGCCACAACCCTTTAAAGCCATACAGAAAAGCAGAGAAAAAATCAACAAAGATCCAAATCAGCCAATGTTCCAGATATTTTCGAGCCAACATCCAAGTGGCAACAATACTCATGGCCGTTGTGAGTGAATCGCCAAACGGGACCGGAGAATCAGTGTAATACTTCAAACCAAAAAGAAAGATCAAGAACAAAACAATTGTGATACCTGTAATCGGGAGGTAAAACCTTTTTGGCAGCCGGCTCACTCTCAATTCAGCTTTTGAATCGGGATTCCCTTTCAGCCAAAAATACCAACCATAGATGCTCACTCCCACGTAGTAAACCTGCAGAAGCATGTCGGCATAAAATTTCGAAACCAAAAATACGTAGGCGTAAATTGCTGAAGTTATTAAACCAACCGGCCAGGTAAAAATATGCTGACGTATAGATAGAAAAATGTATGCAAACCCCAGAACAGCCCCAAGCAACTCAATGTAATTAGCCGTTAGCCAAGTCAATAAAGAATCATTCATGGATTAGTTCTCTACCAGAAGGTTCTTATATTCAGAGGTACTTTTCAAGACCTTTAGAGCTTCCTTAATCACATCATTATCCTCGTTTATTATTTGATAAAATTCATTTTGCCCAAATAAATCCCGGGCTACTAAAGCTCTAACCTGCTCTTTAATAATAGGCCGGGCAAAGGCTACACTTTCATCATCTCGTTCAATACCTTCATGATCTGCTTCCACTATCATCTTGTCGACCAGTTGATCTTCAACGACAAAGTCTCTCTGAAAAGCATCGAATGACGGATACTTTTGTGTGAACTCGCCGCGGTTTCTATCCAGATAATCAAGGGTGGTCGTGTAAACAATATTTTTTCGGACCATTTGGTTGAAGTAGCCATAATTCTGTGATGTATCCATTGGAACAAAAATATCGGGCATCACCCCGCCGCCGCCATAAACTGTTCGCTTGTTGATCAAGGTTTCAAACATTAGCCTCTCATCAAAGTGAACGCTATCCCGTGTAAAGAACTCCCCAGCCTCAAAGCGTTTCCGGTAATCACTCCGGTACGCTTCAACTCCCTCATCATAGGCTTTTTGAATGCCTCGACCGCTTGGCGTATAGTAATGTGCTGTGGTCAGCCGAACCATCGAGCCATCGTTTAAGAAGTAAGGTTGCTGAACCAAGCCTTTCCCAAACGAACGGCGCCCTACAACCACGCCACGGTCCCAATCTTGGATGGCCCCGGCAACAATCTCACTGGCCGATGCTGAACCTTCATCAATCAGCACAACCAATTTGCCTTTTTCAAACTCGCCCAAAGCAGATGCTTTATAATCCTTCCTCCGGCTATTTTCTCCTTCTGTGTAAACAATCATTTTGAAAGCACCCAGAAATTGATCCGCCAACTCAATGGCAGCTTTCAAATAACCTCCGCCGTTTCCGCGTAAATCCAAAACCAAATTCTCGAACCGGGGGCTTTTTTTCAATGCCTTAATGGCATCAAAAAACTCATCGGTCGTGGTTGCCGAAAATCGGTTCAGCTTGATGTATCCCGTTTCATCGTTAATCATGTAGGAGGCATCCAGGCTGTGAATTGGAATCTTGTCTCGAATGATTCGAAAGTCTAATAAGTCTTCGTTCCTTTTTCTAAGAACTTTCAGATTGACAACCGTTCCCTTATCGCCACGAAGCATTTCAAAAACATCACTGTTTTCTAGACCGATTCCGGCGATATCTTTATTGTCTACCTGCATAATTCGATCACCAGCTTGCAAACCAACTTTTTCAGATGGCCCTCCGGGAATTGTTGCAACCACCAACAAGGTATCTTTTAAGATATTGAATGAAATTCCAATGCCTTCAAAGCTTCCCTGCAGTGGCTCATTCATTTTTTCAACTTCCTCTTTGGAAATATAAACCGAATGCGGGTCAAGCTGCTTCAGTACCTCCACAACGGCTTTTTCTGTCAAATCATCGATATCTGTGGTATCAACGTAATTGCTTTCAATTAACTGCAATAATCGTCCATACTTCATCATGTTTGCCTGAACATCTTGTGCCTGTGCCGGATTGGTCATTACCATCAGCCCCACAAAGAGGAGAATACCAACGGCTATTGTTTTCTTTATTTCTGTTATCATGGTCATTGCTTTTTAAATTTTCGAACCGGTAAAGATAAAAGATTATCTCCCCCGGAACAAAAGGTACACATTAATAAGTGTTAAACAGCAAAAAGTGTTCATCCGACGAACCGATCGAAACCGAAAAATAGAGGCCAGCAATAAAAAAAACCGACCAGAAAACTGATCGGTTTTTCAATAAAGTCAAATCAACACCTGCTTATTCCCATTCGATGGTTGCAGGCGGTTTGGAGCTAATGTCATACACTACGCGGTTGATGCCTCGCACTTTATTAATAATTTCGTTCGATATTTTTGCAAGAAATTCGTAAGGCAAGTGAACCCAGTCAGCTGTCATTCCATCGGTTGACATGACCGCACGCAACGCCACCACATTTTCATAGGTACGCTCATCGCCCATAACACCGACCGACTGCACCGGCAATAACATTACACCAGCCTGCCAAACATCGTCGTACAAGTTCCACTCGCGCAGACCATTGATAAAGATAGCGTCGGCTTCCTGCAAAATGCGCACTTTTTCAGGCGTCACATCGCTCAGAATGCGAATGCCCAACCCTGGCCCTGGAAATGGGTGACGGCCCAGCAATTCTTTTTTGATATTTAACGCTTTTCCAACCCGTCGAACTTCGTCTTTAAAAAGCAAGTTGAGCGGCTCCACCACTTTCAGGTTCATTTTCTCAGGCAGCCCTCCCACATTGTGGTGCGACTTAATGGTTGCCGACGGGCCGTTCACGGAGACTGATTCAATCACATCTGGGTAAATGGTTCCCTGGGCCAGCCATTTCACATCTTGAATTTTGTGCGCTTCGGCATCAAACACTTCAATAAAATCGCGACCGATGATTTTTCGTTTTCCTTCCGGATCGGTCACCCCTTTCAAATCGTCCCAAAACTTTTGCTTGGCATCAACCCCAATCACGTTCAGTCCCATATCTTTGTAGGAATCGAGCACCGATTCGAACTCGTTCTTGCGCAACAGGCCATTGTCAACAAAAATACAGGTCAAATTTTTACCGATGGCCTGGTGCAACAACACGCCGGCAACCGATGAATCCACACCGCCCGACAAGCCGAGTACCACCTTGTCGTTGCCCAGCTTTTCCTTCAGCTCGGCCACAGTTGTTTCTATAAACGAAGTGGGTGTCCAGTCTTGCCTGCAACCACAAATGTCGACCGCGAAGTTTTGCAACAATTGTTTTCCTTCGGTGGTGTGATAAACCTCGGGGTGAAACTGGATGGCGTAAGTGGGTTCGCCTTCAATTTTATAGGCGGCATTCTTCACATCGCCGGTTGACGCGATAATGGTATAATTTTCGGGCAGGTGTTCAATCGTATCGCCATGCGACATCCAGACCTGCGTACCCAAAGTCATTTTTTTAAACAGTTCACTCTCCTGATCTATAAATCCCAGGTTGGCCCGACCGTATTCGCGCGAATCGGATGGCAGCACTTCGCCTCCAAAATAGTGCGCCATATACTGCGCTCCATAACATACGCCCAGCAAAGGGAGTTTGCCTTTTATTTTTGAAAGGTCAGGCTTTGGCGCATTTTCATCGCGTACCGAAAACGGACTTCCACTCAGGATGACACCTTTTACGGTTTCATCAATATCAGGATAATGGTTGTAAGGATAAATCTCACAGTAGATATTCAATTCGCGCACCCGACGGCCGATCAATTGGGTGTATTGCGAACCAAAATCGAGGATCAGAATTTTCTCTTGCATGAATCTGTTTTTTTGGATGGGGCAAAGATAAACAAATCCTCCAAAGCAGCTTAAAAACTTATTCAACCAAAACAGTCATTTAACAAATATGCCGATAATCAAACCACGTAGGCAAAACCGGCGAACGATTATTGCTTTACCAATTTTTGATTGAACAACACCTGATCGTCCCGCATGATCCGGATAAAATAAACGCCAGGAGGAAGTGCCCTAACTGCGGCATCATCAAGGCTTACCTGACCACTTCCCCGCTCCAGTGAGTTTTCAATGACTTTCGTTCCCTGGATGGTGTAGATCATCCAACGCAAATCGTTCTGAACATTTGAACTCAGCTCGAGGTACAACTCATTTCGGAAGGGATTGGGAAAAACATGAACATCCTGATTTTGAACCAGATTGGGCGAACCAACATACAAGGCTTCGATGTTTGTATCGAGCCAGTTCAGGCGGTTGGCGATCCAGCTTTCCAGCCAGCTCACTTCTGCGGAATAGTTATTGCCAACATAGGCATTGGGCCAAACCCAAGTATTAAGTACCGGCCATTTCTGAAAATTACGACCTTGAGCGTCGGTCAGCAAGTTCGTTAAACTATCGACCACGATGGTGATTCGCTGGTCAGACAACTGATTCTCGCGCAAACTGCTCCAGCGGTCTTTCAACTTTCGCCGGAAAGTATTCTCCTCGAACAAAATTGGCCACCAAAACGGGTTTTGCCAATCGTCATTTCCCAGGTTGGCTTCAAACTGAAAGCCCGAAGTAGATTCACCGTTATAATAATTGGCATTCCCAAAGGCCAGGTTAAAATCCCAAATCGGGCCCAACTTCAGCTTGCCGTTTTTGTCTTTGTGCAAAAAAGTACTTAAGCGATAGCCATCAATATTTTTCGATAGCTCATTCATAATCATGTAATCGATAAAGCTATCCTCATCGGCCAATTGCCGAAAGCCGTTGGTCCCGTCAAAATTTTGATCGTGCAAGGCCTTTTCAAACAGTTCAAAGTAATGTTGAATGTAGTTCCTTTGGGCCGGTTGAATCTCATCAAACTTAGGAACTTCGTATTGGAAAAAAGTACGCCGGTTGGCTTGGCTTAAGTAATCGGAATACCAGCCGCTGCCCCCACTTCCGGTGGTTTTATCTATTTTA
>NZ_CAXBDD010000129.1:0-9210 GCF_963974515.1 uncultured Sunxiuqinia sp.
ATTCGGGACATGTGTCCCCAGCGTTTCTCCTTGGCTGCTCTCCGGTATTCAAATGCTCTACCCACAGTAGTTTGTTTTTTATGTGAATGATTTTTTCTAAGACTGCAAAAATAAAAATAATCGGGCAAGAATGCTTGGCTTGAAAACTAAAAAATGGCTTTTTCATCCACCAAATCGTTAATGGTGAAGTAGAATGTTGTTCCGTGACCATAATCGGAATGAACCCAGATACGCCCACCCAGTTTTTCTGTGAGCTGTTTGGATAGGAACAATCCGATTCCGGTTCCACGGTATAAGTTTTTTCCATGCTCTTCCACTTTTACAAACCGGTCGAAAATGACTTCGATATTCTCGGGACGGATGCCAATTCCACTGTCTTTTACATAGAAGGTAATTTCTCCTTTGAGGCTTACTACTCCAAACTCAATTTCTCCCTGATTGGTAAACTTGATGGCATTGTTAATTAGATTCCGAAGAACTTGTTCCAGCCGGTAGGCGTCGGTCGTGACGACCGGATCATCCAGCTTTAACTGATAATGAATATGCAAGTGGTTTCTATCCTGCCCCAGCGACCTGGAAAAACTTTTGTTGAGCTTCTCGAAAAGTTCGTTGAGGTGGACTTCTGAAAGATTGAATTTCAGGGCGCCAACTTCAATTTTTGAAAGATCAATGATGTCTTCAATTAAAAACAGCAAGTATTCACTGTTTTCATTGATCAGACTTTTAAACTCGTCCTTTTGCTTTTGGTCGAAATTGTCGTCGCTCACCAGCGAGGAAAAACCGATAATGGCGTTCAACGGGGTGCGGATTTCGTGCGACATGTTGGCCAGGAAGGCGGATTTAAGCTGGTCGGCTTTTCGAGCCTGCAAATATTCCTTCATGTAGTTGAGCTTCACCGTGAGTACAAACCCCATGATTAAGAGCAAGGCGATAAACTGTCCTAAATAAACATCGCTGATTCGTAAATATTCGTCCGGATAGTTTCCCGTAAAATTGGGGTTTTGCCATTCTAAAGCAAAAAGCACAAGCAGGTTTAAGAGTAGAATAACCGATACAAATAGCAACATGCGCTTTTCCCACACAAAAATGTAAAAGGCGTAGAGAATGATAAACATGACTAGTACGGGGCCGCGGGATCCATAGTTAAAGTACCAGGCAATGTTGATAATGAAGAGGTAACTCAACGAGATCAGTATGTAAGAACGGTGGTCGAGCAGATTGAGTCTTCCAATCAGGTAGTAAGCAAAAAATAGTATGGCGATTACGGCCATCAACCCAACCATCATGGGGCCAAACCCAAGCAAATAGTTGGTCAGCATGCTGATCAGTCCGAAGAAGGTCATGATCAGACTGGTCAAAATGATTAATCGTTTTTTTAGTTCCAATTCTCCGGATTCTCCAATGATGATGGAGCGGTAGAAACTCCGGATTCCCCCAAGCAAAGCCCTCTTCTTTGTCACCGCAATTGTATTAAGTTTTCAACAGATAAATGGTCCCAATTTGCAGAACCTGAAACTAATGATTTATATTTACACCGCAAATTTTGTCTGTTGGTATGGCCGTAATGAAATGGCTGCTGTACAACACAAATCACCAAAAGATCAAGAAATGAACGCGATGAAACGACCATGTTTTTTGGCTATTTTATTAGTCGTCTTGTTTTCATGCCAACCCCAAGCCGAATATGTCTCGAATGAAGGGTTTATTTATGGAACGATTTACCATGTGACGTATGAAAGTCCTGATGGGAAGGATCTTCAAGAAGGCATGGAAGCCGTGATGAATGAGCTGAGCCGGTCGATGTCCACCTTCGATTCCACTTCAGTCATATCGAAAGTCAACAAAAATGAAGCGACCGCATTGGATGAGCATTTTGTCACCGTTTTCAATCGTGCGCAGGAAATTTCCGACATTACCGATGGCGCTTTTGATATCACTGTTGCGCCCATGGTCAACGTTTGGGGCTTTGGCTTTAAAAATAAGGAGCAAGTTACCGCTGACTTGATCGATTCGTTGAAAAATCTTGTCGGCTATCAAAAAGTGCGGATCGAGAACGATCAGCTTGTTAAGGAGCATCCCAACACTATGCTTGACGCCAGTGCCATCGCCAAGGGGTTTGCCTGCGATTTGGTTGCCAGTTATTTGGATCATCAAGGCTGCGAGAATTATATGGTTGAAATTGGTGGCGAAGTGGTGGCTAAAGGAAAAAATGCGAAGGGAAATTACTGGTCGATTGGCATTAGCAAGCCCGATGACAACGAATTTTTCGCCGAGCAAAAGCTCAAGGCGATTGTTGAGCTGAAAGAGCGAGCACTGGCCACTTCGGGCAATTATCGGAATTTCTATGTCGAAAACGGAGTTAAATACGCGCACACCATCGATCCGAAGACCGGCTACCCGGTGCAGCACAGCTTGTTAAGCACCACCGTACTGGCCGACGATTGCATGACCGCCGATGCTTTCGCTACCGCCTTCATGGTCAGTGGACTTGAAAAGTCGGTTGCGATGGTCGAAGCTGGCCACAACATCGATGTCTACTTTATTTATTCCGACGACGAAGGTAACTTGAAAACCTATGTCAGTCCGGGATTCAAAAGACTACTGAAAAAGGAGTTTGAATAAGGCAGGACGAGGCCTTCGTTGAGTTTTCTGCCATTTTTATCTGTAAAATCCTTCCGAGTCACAGCAGTCGCTGTACAGCTTGGTAAAGGTATCTAATCGATCTGTCATTAGGATTTAAGACGTCTGGCAGCTAGTCGGTTAGGTGCAGTCTTGTTTGACCTGTCGAAGAAAACGGCAATTCGGATCCAATGCAAACCTTTGCATAGACATTTCCACCTGTTTATTTGGAATCAATATAAATAAAGGCGTAAATTTCATCTTCAATAAACCTAACTTATTGGTTTTCAAAAGATGATTATTTCTTCGAAAAAAATATTTGAAGCCTGTTATGGGAAGTACGGAATTGCCGCGGTAAACATTTGGTGCATGGAACAAGTGCATGGTTTGTTCCGCGCCGCGCATAAAGCCGATGCCCCATTTATTGTTCAAACCACTCCCGTTGCCCGAAATTATGCTGGTCCCGAAATGCTGCTGTCCATGATTTCGGCCGCTGCAAAAATCTACCCCGATACGGTTTTTGCCGTGCATCTCGACCATGGAACCAAAGAACATGCTTTGGATTGTATCGAATCGGGCAGCTATACGTCGGTCATGATTGACGCTTCGCACGAACCTTTCCATTTGAATGTGGCGGCCACCAAAGAAGTAGTGGCAAAAGCCCATGCCAAAAATGTCGCGGTAGAAGCCGAACTGGGAGTTTTAAGTGGGGTGGAAGATGACTTGGTGGTCGATCAGAAATCAAGTAAGTACACGCGTCCATCAGAGGTGGAAGCGTTTGTAGATCAAACTGGTTGCGACAGCCTGGCGGTTGCTGTGGGGACGAGCCACGGGGCTTACAAATTCTCCGGAAGCCAGGGTTTACAATTTGACATTCTGAAAGAAATACAGCAGCGGTTACCCGGATTTCCGCTGGTGCTGCATGGCGGTTCGGCTGTTAATTTTGAAGAGATCCAACGCATCAATGCGGCAGGAGGTCAATTGGGCATTGACGCAAAAGGTGTATCAACCGATGAATTGCTAAAGGCGATTCAATATGGTGTTTGTAAAATCAACATTGCAACCGATGCCCGACTGATCTGGACGCGGGTGCACCGCGAATTTTTTAAACTCTCGCCGGCACAATTTGACCCCATTATTCCCGGCAAAAGTTTTATGGATGCCCTGGAATCGTTCAACCTCGAAAAGTTTGAATTGCTGGGGGCTGTAGGTAAAGCAAGTGAAATAAAATCAAAGCACTATGAAGATCGATAAAAAGTACCGTCTGCTGTCGAAACCGCAGGCGGAAAAAGGGATTTACCAAAGCATTCTTCGGGAAGAAACGGGTTGGCAATTCCTCAATTTCGAGGCCCGGCTGATGGAAAAAGGAGAGAAGTGGACCGCCAATACCAGGCAAAATGAGTATGCCATTA
Organism: uncultured Sunxiuqinia sp.; assembly: GCF_963974515.1. Taxonomy (GTDB): domain Bacteria; phylum Bacteroidota; class Bacteroidia; order Bacteroidales; family Prolixibacteraceae; genus Sunxiuqinia. The sequence goes on from NZ_CAXBDD010000129.1 coordinate 4,032, forward strand.
TTTTGCTGGGAGGCAATTATTCCGTTAAAACCGACAAGGGAAACTGGGAAACGCTTAATGGGCGAAAAGATGTTTTCAGCGGCATCGCCCATTCCTTATACCTTCCACGAAACACGGAATTTGAACTGACTGCCGAAAGCAGCCTGCTTGACATTGCTTACGGTTGGTGCGAAACTGATGAGGATCATCCGGCTTACTTCAAACGGCCGGAGGAAGCTGCCATTGAAATTCGCGGCGGTGACAATGCTTCCCGCCAGATCAACAGCTTGCTGCAACCTGGCTTTGATTGCCACCGGCTGGTCTCGGTGGAGGTTTATACGCCTTCCGGAAACTGGAGTTCCTTCCCGGCACACAAGCATGACAGTCGCCAAGTGGATGCTGATGGAAAAGTGGTGGAGGCTTGCCTCGAAGAAACCTACTTTTATAAAATAGACAAACCTCAGGGTTTCGCCATTCAGCAAGTTTATAATGACGATCGCAGTTTAGACGAAATTGCCGTGGCTCGCAACAACGATGTGGTTTTAGTTCCCGAAGGTTATCACCCGGTAGTAGCAGGGCATGGCTACAATGTGTATTACCTCAACTTTTTAACCGGAAGCGACCAGTCGCTGGCCAACACCGACGACCCCGACCACAAGTGGATTTACGGTTCGTGGAAAGGGCGCGACCCGCGCATCCCAATTGTAACGGCCGAAATGAACAACCAATAACTAATAATAATGACTAATTCTGAAAAGCGTTACGACGTGATCACTTACGGAAGATCGTCCATTGATCTTTATTCCCAGCAGGTTGGCAGCCCCTTTGAAGACATTCAGGGCTTTCACGCTTTTGTTGGCGGTTCGCCTTTAAATATTGCTGTCGGCTGTTCCCGGTTGGGACTGAAAGCCTCTTTGCTAAGCGGGGTTGGGAAAGACAAAGTCGGTGATTTTCTGCTGAATTTTTTGGCAAAGGAAGGGGTTGCCACCGAAAATGTACCTGTTATTGAAGGCACCCGGACATCGGCTGTGCTGCTGGGAATTGAACCACCTGACCGTTTTCCATTGGTTTATTACCGCGACAATTGCGCTGATTCGCAAATCACCATCGACCAGGTGTTGAAAGCCGGAATCGAACAATCGCGTTTACTCGAACTGTCAGGAACAGCATTAAATATGGAACCCACCCGGAGCGCCGCTTTCCTGGCCGCCGAAATTGCCCGGAAGAATGACGTGCCGGTCATGCTCGACCTTGATTTTCGGGCTGACCAGTGGCACGATATCCGCGCCTTTGGAATTACCTCTCGCGCCTTTATGCGGAATGTGAACATGGTCTTGGGAACCGAAGAGGAAATTTTAGCTGCTTTCCTGGCCGATAAAGCGCAGTTGGTGATCAGCCACCAGCAAATTTCGGCACCCGAAATAAAAGGCGATGTGGATGAGGCCATTCAGGGAATTCTGAGTTTGGGTGTGGACGCGTTGATTGTTAAAACCGGGTCACGCGGGGCGGTTGTCTATCTGCCCGATGGGACAGTCCGAAAAGTGCCGGGTTTCCCCGTGGATGTGGTCAATATTCTGGGTGCAGGCGACGCGTTTGCCGCCGGCTTCATATACGGCTACCTGAAAGGCTGGGATTTGTACAAATCCTGTCGCATGGGCAATGCTTGCGGGGCGCATGTAGTCACCCAACTCGGGTGCGCCAACTTTACGCCATACGAAGATGAGATTTTACAGTTTATCGAATCAAAGGGAGGTTTTTGATATGAAAACAAAACGATTAACCGTTGCACAGGCGACCATCGAATTCCTGAAAAACCAATATTCGGAAAGGGATGGGGTGGAGCAACCATTCTTTGCTGGCTGCTTTGGGATTTTCGGGCATGGCAACTTGGCTGGTTTTGGGCAGGCCTTGCAACAAACCACCGGTTTTAGATATTATATGGTGCGAAACGAACAGGCCGCGGTGCACACGGCAGTTGGTTACGCCAAAATGAAAAACCGGTTGTCCACATTTGCCTGCACTTCGTCCATTGGACCGGGAGCCACCAACATGATTACCGCCGCGGCAGGAGCGACCATCAACCGTCTTCCTGTGTTACTGATGCCCGGCGATTTGTTTGCCAAACGACTGGTCGCGCCGGTCTTACAACAACTGGAATCTGCCGCTTCGCAGGATTTTTCGGTGAATGATTGTTTCAAGCCAGTATCGAAATACTGGGACCGCATCAACCGTCCCGGGCAGTTAATTACTTCGCTTCCTGAAGTGATGCGGGTGCTGACTTCGCCTGCTGATACCGGAGCTGTCACCTTGTGCATTCCGCAGGATGTGCAGGCGGAGGCGTTTGATTTTCCCGAGGAACTGTTTGAAAATCGGGTGTGGCACATTCCTCGTCCTCGCCCGGATGCCAATGCACTGATGCGCGCCGTGGAGTGGATCCGATCTGCCAAGAAGCCGATTATTATCGCGGGTGGCGGCGTTATATACAGCGAAGCTGAGAAAGCCCTGGCAAGTTTTGTCCACCAAACTGGGATTCCTGTTGGCGAAACGTTTTCCGGCAAGGGGTCGCTGCCTTACGATGACCCGCACAACCTGGGCGCGACCGGGGCAACCGGAACGGAAGGAGCTAACGCCATCAGTACTGAAGCAGATCTGGTCATCGGAATTGGCACCCGCTACAGCGATTTTACGACGGCTTCGAAAACAGCTTTTCAGAATGAAAACGTCAAGTTCATCAACATCAACATCACAGAGTTTGATGCCCACAAACACAGTGCGCTGGCGTTAACCGGCGATGCGAAAGTTATTTTGGAAGAGCTGGCCGAGAAAATAGGATCCTTCAAAGTGGATGAAGATTACCGGCAAAAAGTAGCCGGCTTCAATAAAAGCTGGGATGAAAAAGTAGCTGTCGCTTACCAGGCGGACGACACGGCTATTCCGAGCCAGGCGGAAGTGATCGGGGCGGTGAATACATTTTCTGATGCGAAAGATGTCGTGCTTTGTGCGTCGGGTAGTGCGCCGGGCGATTTGCATAAGTTGTGGCGCACCCGAAATTCCAAAGGCTTCCACCTCGAATATGGGTACTCCTGCATGGGCTACGAAATTTCAGGCGGGCTCGGTGCAAAAATGGCTTGCCCCGACCGCGAGATATACGTCATTCTGGGCGACGGCGGTTATTTGATGATGCCTTCCGAAATCATTACCTCCCTGCAGGAAAGATTTAAGATTACCATCATCCTGATTGACAATAAAGGTTTTGCGAGCATTGGCGGATTGTCTAAATCCATTGGTAGCGAAGGTTTTGGGACACAATATTCTTACCGCAACCCGGATGGCAAGCTCGAAGGCGAGCCGCTACCGGTTGACCTGGCGATGAATGCCCAAAGCCTGGGTGCAAAGGTTTATAAGGCAACAAACATTGCGACTTTCAACGAGGCGCTAGAGCAAGCCAAACAGGAAATCCAAACCACGGTCGTCTACATCGAGACTGTTCCCGAACGAAAAATGGCAGGTTACGGCCATGCTTGGTGGGACGTGCCGATTGCGGAAGTTTCGGAGTCCGAAGGCGTGCAGCAAGCGTTCGAAAACTATACTGAACAGAAAAAGAAACAGCGGTATTTTTTATAAATCGGACTAAACGATGCTAACGATACTAACATTCCTTGGATTCACGGCTTTTGTGGCTGTTTACACCTGGTTCAGGCTTAGGAAAGATAAGATGGACTCATCGGACGGCTACTTTTTGGGAGGACGGAGCCTGACGGGAACGGTGATTGCCGGTTCCATGTTGCTGACCAATATTTCAACCGAACACCTGATTGGGATGAACGGCTCAACCTATAAAAATGGCTTTATTGTCATTTCTTGGGAAGTTACTTCTGCCCTGGCATTGATCATTGCAGCTATCTTTTTTGTCCCCACTTATTTAAAACTTGGTTTAACGACCATTCCGGAGTATCTTGAAAAACGGTTCGACGGAATGACCCGGAGCCTGGTGGCCCTGTTTTTGGTGATTTCATTTGTCGTCACCCTGCTGCCGATTGTGCTGTACACCGGTGCCATCAATCTCGAAAGTATTTTCAATGTTTCTGAGGTGCTGGGCATCAGTCGGTCCGAGGGTTTGTGGCTGACTGTTATTTGTATTGGCGCCATTGGCTCGGTGTATGCTATTTTTGGGGGGTTGAAAGCCGTGGCTTTTTCCGATACCATCAATGGCTTTGGTTTGCTGGCGGGAGGAATTCTCATTCCTGTGATCGCCTTGTTCAGCATTGGCGATGGGAACCTGTTTGAAGGCATTTCCAAAGTGTATGAGCATGCCCCGGAGAAGTTTAACGTGATTGGGGCAAAAGATTCGGTGATGCCCTTCGGCGTGTTGTTCACCGGGCTGATCATTAACCAGCTTTATTTTTGGGGGATGAACCAAACCATCATTCAGCGTGCTTTGGGCGCCCGCGACCTGAAAGAGGCACAGAAAGGATTGCTATTTACAGGCGTTCTGAAGATTCTGGTTCCACTGATCATCGTGCTGCCCGGTGTCATCGGCTTCTATTATTTTGGTAATTCCATGTATGACAATCAGGATCTGATTTACCCGGCACTGATTAAAAAAGTCTTGCCGTTGAGCCTGACCGGCTTTTTTGCCGCCGTGGTGATGGGGGCTGTTTTAAGTACGTTTAACAGTGTTTTGAACAGTGCTGCCACCATTTTCAGTATCGATGTCTACAAACGTATGATTGATAAGGAGGCCACGGAGAAACGCCTGGTATGGATCGGTCGGGCACTTTCATCTGTGCTGGCCATTACCGCAATTATTGCGGCACCTTTAGTTGCAAAAGCGCCTGAAGGTTTATACCAATTGCTTCAGCAACTAAACGGAATCTTTTTCATCCCGATCGCCTCCATCATGCTGGCCGGTTTTTACATGGGACGGATCTCCGCCGTGGGTGCGAAGTCTGCGCTGATTTTTGGTTTGGTTTATTACATTGTCACCACTTTTATTCTGAAAATCGACCTTCATTTCATTCACAACTGGGGGATTGAATTTGTGCTGAATGTCCTGATCATGTTTGCGGTATCGTATTATTATCCACGCAAAAATTTCAGCATTCGAACGGCACCCCTGAAGGTTGAAATGGTGCCATGGAGATATACACCACATCTCTCTATCACACTGGTTGTGGTAACCATTATGATTTACATTTTA
>NZ_CAXBDD010000130.1:0-8933 GCF_963974515.1 uncultured Sunxiuqinia sp.
AAAAAATAAAACAAAACAAAAAGCTTTTGCTACGTGCGTAGACGGAAACAAAAAGATTTCCTTGTCTCCGCACTACTCATAGCTTGAACGTTAGCTGCAAGCTGAAAAATTTGAAAGAGTTTCTCAATAAAATACATTCAATAGACCAAGATACACTTGACGCCTACCTTTCTGAGTGGACCGAATACAAGGCTCCGAAAAAAACCATCATGACTGCGCCAGGCGAAACAGAGCGTTACTTGTATTTTGTGTTGGAAGGAATTCAAAAATCGTATTACCTCAACGAGGACAAACAGCACGTAATCGCGTTTACCTATCCTCCATCGCTCAGTGGGATTCCAGAATCGTTTCTAACCCAAACGCCATCAAAGTATTTTTTAGAGACCATCACCGAGAGTGTTTTCTTGCGTATTTCTTTTGAAAAGCATCAGCAAATGATGCACCAACACCGCGAGATAGAGACATTGTTTAGAAAAGCAACAGAATTCATTCTTATTGGTATGGTGCAACGCCATTATGAGTTGATGGCATTTGACATCAATCAGCGTTTTACATCCTTCGCCCAAAGAAGTCCTCACCTGTTTAGCTTGGTAACACACAAAGACTTGGCTTCATACTTGCGCATCGATTCTACAAATTTCAGCAAACTCTTCAACTCGATTAAGATTTAAAAACTTGGTTTATACCAAAACCCAAATGTTTTAGCCACCTGACCTTTGTTTCAAATTAAAAAACAATGAAACAGGTACTCAATATTTTAATCTTAATCATCATGAACACAACATCATTTTCCCAATCATGGGTAGACACCACTCAATATCCATTTGAAACCAAATTTCTGCGTCTAGAGGCAGGAAACATGCACTATGTAGATGAAGGAAAGGGAGAGATTCTACTTTTCATTCACGGCACGCCTACTTGGTCATTCTTATACAGAGACATGATCAAAGAATTGTCAAAAGATTATCGATGCATCGCCATTGATCATATGGGCTTTGGTTTGTCACAAAAACGAGACTCCGTTGCTGCAACCCCAGAATGGCATGCACAAAACCTCAGTGAATTCATCAACAAACTTGACCTTAAAGACGTCACTTTAGTGGTGCATGACTTTGGCGGACCCATAGGTTTGGCCGCGGGCATTCAAAATTCTGAAAGAATAAAGAGAGTTGTTCTATTCAACACTTGGCTTTGGGCTACTGAACATAGGAAAGACGCTTAAAAAATAGACAACATTGTGAATAGCAAGCTTGGACGATTCATGTATTTAAACCTTAATTTTTCGCCTAGAGTTCTTTTGAAAAAAGGCTTTACCAACAAGAAAAATCTAACAAAGAAGATTCACCAGCAATACATTCTTCCTTTTCCAGATAAACACTCAAGAATTCCATTGCTCGATCTTGCAAAAGCACTGGTGGGTTCATCAGATTGGTATCAAAGCCAATGGGAACAACTGCACAAGCTAGCCAACAAAGAATGGTTGATCATTTGGGGTACTGAAGACAAATTCATTACCATTGACAATTTGGAGAAATGGCAAGAGCGACTTCCACAAGCCAAAACGCAACAACTTGAATGTGGTCATTTTGTGCAGGAAGAGGCAACACAGGAGTCCATTCAAGCAATTCAAGCTTTCATGATGGAATAGGTCAAGCATCATCACCATCGTGATAACATTTGTTTTCCCTATACTTTGAAAAGGAAAATAAGAAAACACACGTACAGGTGCATTGAAGGAGGTTTTTCAATGCACTTGTATGTTTATAACTCGAATTGTACTTTTACCCAGATGCAATACCCTCTGAACAGACCAACCACTTACCTACTGTGAAACTCTACATTAAAAATATGGTTTGCAATCGTTGCAAGATGGTAGTGAAATCCGAATTGGAAAAATTGGGGCTTCATCCGATAGAGGTGGAATTGGGAGAAGTTGTAATTCTAGAGTCAGACATAGAACATCTGATCCAAGACTTGCAACTCAACCTAGAATCCATAGGCTTTAGCATCATTGACGATAAGAAAAGCAGGACAATTGATAAAATCAAGAACCTGATCATCGACATTGTTCAAAACAAGAACAACCAGATCAAAACTAATTTGTCTGATTATCTCACTGAACATCTCTTGCAAGACTATGGAAGCTTGAGCAAGCTATTTTCTGAGGTTGAGGGAATTACCATTGAAAAGTACTTCATCAATCAAAAAATTGAAAAGGTAAAAGAGCTTTTGATGTATGATGAAATGACATTGAACGAAATTGCCTTTCTACTGAACTACAGCAGTGTTGCTCATTTGAGTAATCAGTTTAAAAAAGTAACCGGATTCTCTCCGAGCTACTTTAAACAACTGAAAGAAAAGAAGCGCAGACAAATTGAAGATATATAAATCTTGTAACTCTTTCCTAAAATGATGTAACACCCTCGTAACTATCCCTTCTGATATTTGTGCCAACAAAATTTTAAACCAATGGTACACAAATATCAAATAAGCGGAATGACTTGTACAAGTTGCGAAGCAAAAGTAAAATCTGCTTTGCTCCTGGTAAATAATGTGACGGCTGTTGAAGTTTCAAAAGCAGACAATTCAGCCACGGTTACAATGGACAAACACGTTGCATTGTCTGAGCTTCAAAATGCATTAGAAAGCAAGTATAAAATCTCTCCTATCCATCACAGTGAAGCAGTGGAGCAAACCAAATCATGGTTTTCGACCTATAAACCCATTCTTATCATCTTCATCTACATCTCGGGTATAACGATTTTGTTGCAAGCCAGCAATAATCAATTTGATGCAATGCAATGGATGCGACACTTCATGGCAGGATTCTTCTTGGTGTTTTCATTTTTCAAAATGTTGAACCTGAAAGCATTTGCAGAAAGCTATGTGATGTATGATGTGGTAGCGCGAAAATTTCCTGCATGGGCTTATGTGTATGCCTTCGTTGAATTGGTGTTGGGTGTGGCCTATCTGGTTGATTTCAATCCTTTCATCACTAATCTAACAACCGGTGTGGTAATGTCCGCCAGCATCATAGGCGTTTTTCAAACCGTACTGAATAAAAAGCAAATTCAATGTGCTTGCCTTGGAGCGATTTTCAATTTACCAATGAGCACTGTTACCATCATTGAGGATGGCCTAATGATCGCCATGAGCATCACCATGTTATTTATCATCTAATTTTTTTTAAAAAACCAACCAATATGAAACGTATAGTAAAACAATCAATCGCAGTGTGCGCTGCAGTAATGAGCTTATTTACCACCTCTTGCGATAACTCACAACAAGAATCAACATTGACGGAACAAACAATTGAGCATCAGGCAGACAGCATATATGCCTGCACCATGCATCCCGAAGTCACAGGAGAAACAGGGGATAAATGCTCAAAATGTGGAATGAAATTGCAGCTTATAGCAAGTGAAACGCCAGAAAACATCGAAGTGAAATTTGCTACTGAACCTTTAACTCTTGAAGCGGGTAAAGAAGCGAAACTTAACACCTCCATTCTGAAAGATGGAAAGACAGCATCATTGGATATAGTGCACGAAAAGCAAATTCATATGCTAATAGTTGACGAGGACCTAACTTGGTTTGATCACATTCATCCCAAAGAACAAGCAAATGGAAGCCATGCGGTTTCAGAAATTTTTCCTCACGGTGGAAATTTCTATGTGTATGCCGATTTTAAACCTCGTGGAAGTGCAGGAAGGGTTCACAAGCAGGTGATTAAGGTAATTGGAAGTGATCATGCCATTGAAGACGACATTGAAAACAAATGGGTTTCGCAAGTTGATGGTTACACCGTAACCCTAATCAATGGCAACGATTTCCAAACCAATAGACCACAACATCTTGGTATTCGAATTGAAAAGAATGGGAATAACATCACAACTGATGACATTGAACCATACTTAGGCGCAATAGCCCATGTTGTGATCATTGGCAAAGAAGACAAGGAAATGCTTCATGTGCATCCTGGGTCCAACGAGCACGTACCGATTCATGGAGAAACGCATTTTGAAAAGCCTGGAATTTACAGAATGTGGGTACAGTTTCAACTGGAAGGCGATGTGCACACTGCTGACTTTACAGTAGATGTGATAGAAGGATCAGAGACCATTGAAAATCATCGTCATGATAGCGGAAATCCTCATAGTCATTAAAATGTTCATTGATTCACGCAATGAACGAAATCAAAATAAAATGAAGACATCACTTATCGTATTCTTGATTATACTCTTTAGTTCCCTATCTGCTATGGCGCAAAACAACAGCGAATCGAGCGCCAAATTCGAAGATAAATTAGCAGTTAAGGTAGAATACTTCGGAGAATTAGCTCTGCATCCAGGCATCAGTGCAGGATTGGAGTACACCATCTCAAAAAACAACTGGCTTACCATCCATTGGAATAACGACCTTGGCGGTTACTTTCACCGTTGGAACAACACCTCGCTTTTTCTAAAGTCATCTTTAGGGTCTCGTTTTAATGTTGGTGCAGTTTTCGTTGATATCAATGCAGGTATTGGCTACATGCACTCCTTTGCTGCAGGTACAATTTATCAATGGGCATCTGACGGTGGTGTTGAAAAAGCGCGCAATTGGGGGCATCCTCATTTCATGCCCAACGCATCATTTTTACTCGGTTGGGACGCTACCCGAAAAGGTAATCAGCAATGGACAGTTCACTTTGGTCCTGAAGTTTATATGCAATCATCTTTTAACCACATTTTTCTGCCACATGTCGCTGCAAAGCTCGGTATGACTTATAAATTCAAATAATTATGAAAAATAAATTCTTAGCTATCGCATCCATCATTTTAATTACATTTTCTTCATGTGAAAAAGAGAGCTTTTTTGAAGGAGATCATTTTTTTGTAAGAAATGCAGGCGCGGAAATGCCTGTCTATGTAAAAGGAAACATTGAATCAAAAACCTTCATTTTATTTCTTCACGGAGGTCCTGGCGGAAATGCAACACTTCCTTCTTTTATGCCTGTTTCACAGGAATTGGAAACAGACTATGCTTTTGCATATTGGGATCAAAGAGGGTCTGGACTTTCTATGGGAAATCCTGATCCTAGCACATTCACTGTTGAACAATTTGTAGATGATCTTGACCTGGTCATCGAAACCATTAAGTTGCGTTATGATAATCCAAGAATTGTATTCTATGGAATAAGCTGGGGAGGCGCTTTGGGTAGCGCCTATTTAAGTACGGGCAATTATCAAGAAAAAGTGGATGGATTTATCTGTATGAGTAGTGGACATAATCTGGTTGAAGGGTTGCCCAAGTCAGTAGTTTTTGTAAAAAACTATGCTCAACAACAAATTGATAATGGTATAGAAGTGGAATATTGGACAGATGCTCGTGATTGGTGCGCAACCATTCCAGACATGACTGTCAAAGAAAACTATTTCAAGTACGATGCGTATTTGTCAAATACCAATGCCTATCGATTAAATCCTGACCAAGAGGTTCAAGGGCCTGAAGTTGGAGCAATGGGTTCAATGAATTCATACCTTTCATTAGCCATCTTTTTCAATGGTCAATACTTAGCCAAACGATTCAATATCCTCGAGTTAAACCTTAGCAAAGACATGGAACGAATCAAAATTCCTTCTATTGTAATTTGGGGAAGACACGATGGAGTAAATACCATCGAGATGGGATTTGACGCATATAACAGCATCGGAGGACCCGATTTTCAAGAAAAACAAATGGTAATTCTTGAAAATAGTGCCCATGAAGGATACATGGAAGAACAAGATTTATTCATTCAGACTTTTCGTGAGTTTATGAATGGACTATAAAAAATAATAAACACACACCCACATTTCACTTTTGAGATGCAGAGGATAAATTAGTGAGAAATAATGAAAGCAGTTACTCATAAAAAATATGGCCCACCAAGTGTTTTGAATTTGGTGGATATTGAAAAACCAATGCCAAAAAGCAATGAAGTGTTAGTAAAAATTCTTGCAACTACGGTTACATCAGGTGATGCCCGATTGCGCAGCTCGGATTTTCCAGGAATCGCCTGGCTTTTTGTTAGACTGATTTATGGTCTATTCAAGCCGAAAAAGGAAATATTGGGTCATGAATTTTCTGGAATTATTGAAGCTGTTGGTCAAGATGTCACCAAGTTCAAAGTAGGTGATGAAGTTGTAGGCACCCCAACAATGCTACCCACAGGCTCCTATGTCGAATATCTATGTATTCCTGAAAATAGAAAGAAAGGTGTGTTAGCACTAAAACCAAAAACTCTAGATTTCAATCAGGCCGCTGCCTTGCCCGTTGGCGGAATGACAGCCTTATTTCTGCTTCAAAAGGCCAAACTAAGTAAGGGGCAAGACATTCTTATTTATGGTGCCTCAGGAAGCGTAGGAAGCCATGCCATTCAAATAGCTAAGGCAAATGACGCCAAAGTAACTGCTGTATGTAGTATTTCCAATTTTGACATGGTAAAATCTCTGGGAGCCGATACTTCAATTGACTATAAGAGTCAAGACTATTCTTTGCTCGATCAAAAATTTGATATCGTTTTTGATGCCGTTGGAAAAACCACAAAATCAAAAGCGGTAAACATTCTTAAAAATGACGGTCGTTTTATAACTGTTGAGGCTCTAACCAATCCTCGTCAGGAGCATATGGAGGAATTATGCCAACTGGCTGACGATGGAAAGCTCAAACCCTTTATCGACAAAATCTTTCCCATGTCTGATATCGTTGAAGCTCACGAATATGCCGACAAAGGTCGAAAAAGAGGAAATGTGTTAATCGAAGTAGCAAAACACTAAGTACTGATTCCATCAATTAAGAATAAATAAACCATGGAAATTGTAATATACATCTACAACGGAATGACGATGCTAGATGCCATCGGTCCTTATGAAATACTGAGAAACTTAAGGGGTGTAAACATCAAGTTTGTAGCAAAGAAAAAAGAAGAAATAACAGCTGATAGCCAATTCGTTCATCTCAACGCCAAATACGAAATTGATGAAATTCAAAAAGCTGATATTTTATTAATTCCAGGATCTACTGTTAGTTTCGTTCGGGAGATGAAAGATAAAAGAGTGTTGAACTGGATAAAGAAGATAAACGAAACCACTCTTAAAACTGTGACTGTTTGCACAGGCTCTATCATTTTAAGCGCAACTGAACTGTTACAAGGAAAGAAAGCAACTTCTCATTGGAAACCAATAAACATGTTATCACAGTTTGGAGCAATCCCAACGAGAGAACGAATTGTAGAAGATGGTAAGTTTATTAGTTCAGCAGGTGTTTCAGCTGGAATTGATATGGCCTTATACCTAGCGAGTATATTAAAGGGTGAAAAGGATGCAAAAGCTGCTCAATTGATAATAGAGTACGATCCAAAACCGATGTTTCAATCCGGGAATTATTCAACAGCAGAAAGTGATATCATCGAACAAGCAGAAAAGATACTCAAGAAAGACGCAATCAAAAACCTATCACTATGGGAGATGATTAAGAGCTACAACGTCTTAAAAGACATGAAATAGAAATGCCTGCAGCTAACAACACCTATACGCAATGCCCTTCGGGACACTGCGCATAGCCAAATCGTTGGCATCAATTATGAAAAAACTATTCGCCATACTAAGTTTCTTTTCCATAAGTGTAGCAAAGGCGGATTTTGTGCCTATTGACTTTATTTCTCTGATTCATAGAGCGGACAAAATTGCATCTGGAGAAATAATTTGTGTGGACGAAAATGTGTTTGAATTAATGGTCGGTAGAAGTCTTACTTCAAAGGACAAGGTCATTACCATTAATAAATTTGAGGACTGGACTTGCGCGGTGAGATGGTCGGACTATTTTGTTGGACAAAAAATCATGGTTTTCTTAAGTGATGATAAAGATGGGCTTCATCCTATTGGTTCGGGAAACGAAGGGGAACTACCAATTTTGGAAAGTAAGGTATATCCGAGCTTAATGTCATGGCATTTTGACTACGGAGCAATAAAAAAAATTAAGCCGCTACCAACATATAAAAAATTTGACTCAGAAATATATACAGGGATTGAATTGGAATTGGATTTTCTGTGGGAATATGTCAAAACGATTAGAGAATGTTTCAAATCCGAGTTGGCGGATTTTTCAAGAGTAAAATCAGCGGAATGGACTTGTTCTCCAGAAAAAGCAGAGAAATTGAAAAACTCGAACAAACTTTATGCCCAGACCTTTAAGAAATTAATAAAAGATGCCAACACGGTATATAATTAATTGCGGTTGGATTTCCCACAGGGAAATCACTGCAATCAATTATCTTTATAACCAAGCGGACATTTTCCGTTGGAAAAGTCCGCAACTAATCATACACCAGACCGTTGGCTGTAATGTAAAACGACATTTCCGAAAATAAAGAAAATGACCCAATCTGAACTTATAATTTTAAATTTTACAGAAATAAGGAGAAGAAGTATAAAACTTTGGAATGGACTACCCGAGAAATATTATAATTGGAAACCTGACGAAAAAGCAATGAGTGCGTCAGAAATGATAAGACACGTTTTGGAGGCTGATTATGGATGGAATCTTATTATTAATCAAGGTGATATGACAAATTATAAAACACCTTGGGAAAACCGACCATTCATTAATGTTACTGATGAACTTGAATTTGCCGAACCTTATAGAAAAACATTTATAGAAAGTGTATGGCAATTTTCGGATACGGAATTAAACGAAACCGAAATCATTCATCCAGGGAACGGAGAAAAGAAAATACTTGGAAAATATTTATTGCGGATTGGATATCACGAATCAGTTCACGCAGGACAATTTTTGTCGTATTTAAGAGCAATGAAAATTGATAGACCAAAAATATGGGATTGAAAAAACACTACAGCCAACAATGTATAACCGCAATTACGGCGGATTCGACTACGTCCGAATCCACTCGG
>NZ_CAXBDD010000131.1:0-8472 GCF_963974515.1 uncultured Sunxiuqinia sp.
AATTTATCAACAAAATTTCGGTTGATAAATTTGCATAGGTCTTAGAATTCAGTCGAAAGTCAGGCCAGTTAAAGCCTTTTACAATTACCTAGGTTGAATCCTGCTTGTCGATTTTAAAACCTTTGTCCGGGAAATCCTGAGCATCAAAAATCGGATCAAATCCTAGGCCCATCTCCGGGGCTTTTTTTTAGCTTCAGGCAGCTTGTTACTCAGTTCCGATTTGAAAGCAGCGCTTAGGCCCGCCTGGCTGTTTACCCAAGCCATTCGTCCAATCTCCGTATTTTGGACATTACAAAAGGCCACATAGTTGTTCACGAACTGAATGGGCACTTCGTAGTGGGTTCAGTCTGCATGTGCATGATGGTGTCTGGCTTGGTCTTTCTGTTGTTCGATTTAGCTGACTGACAAGCCCATAACGCCACCCCGAGAATAATAGTCTCAGTTTTCATTCTCGTTTCTCTTAATGCTTTTGAAGGAGCGTTAGTAGTTTGCGGTCGAGTTGGTGCCCATGCCAATCTTCATAAGCCACATCCTCGCGTTTCGAATCGAGCAGGCCAAACTCGCCCCTGAAATTCCACAAGCCCCAGCCAATGTTATTTTCCGTCAGGATGTCCAACACGTCGCCAAACCACGACAGGAAAACGTCGTGTGGGGTTTTAGTCCAGCAGCCACATTCGCCGCAATGAACTCCAACACCTTGTTTGGCCAGGTCGATCCAAGGTTGGTAGAATTCTTCCAAATCTTTTTTACTGTAATATCGGCCGTCAATCATGCCGGGCCACTTGGGCTCGGGAAGATTCTCGGGGTCTTTGAAGGCCCAAGGCGCTTTATAGTGCGAAATGTAGTGTGGGAAATAGCCCCGGCAACTCTGGGCAATATCCAGGTCGGCTATTTCGGGGATGACGGAGCTGCCGGTATCGTTGCCATCGGCAATGACGAGGTGATTGGGATTCGCCTCGCGAATAGCTTCTGAAGCGTTGAAGGCCACTTTTCGGTAAACGCTGCCCGGAACGGAACTTCGTTTCGAATGCTGGTCGTTCATATCTTCGCGCATGCCCGGCTCGTTCACCAGGTCAAAGCTTACCAGCTTATTGGTCATGCCTTTGTAACGGGTTCCCCAAAAATTCCAGTGGAAGTTAAAAGCATCCTGAGCTTCCTGGTCTTTCCACAGGTTGTAGGGTTCGTGAAAGCCCGAATTGACGCAGTAGCCGGGCGCCCGGTGCAGGTTGAGGCTCATGTGTAAATTATATTTGTGTGCCAGATTGACCAGCCGGTCCACTTCTTCCACTTTCTTTTCGTCAATTTTATATACTTCTTCGGGCGTGATTTTCCGGTTGTAGTCGATATCGAGGTAACGCGGATAAGCCATGGGTAAGCGCACAAAGTCAAATCCCCAGTCGCGCATCCAGCGAAAATCATCTTCGGTGGTGTTGTTTTTGTGATTGCCGGGGCGGGGCACCGGCGAAAAGAAGTCGAGCAAGTTGAACCCGCGCCATCGGGGTAGCCTGGTTTGCGAGGGCGACACCATTCCGGCTGCCAAAAGCGGCCCGCCAGTCAATCCCACAACAGTGGTGGCGATGCCTGTCTGTTTCAAAAACGTTCGTCGGGTGAGTAGGTTGTTTTGCATCGCTATAGGTTTGTTCGTTTTCGATTTTTATTAAGGTTTCACTTTCCAAATTTTATCTGAAAACTCTAAGTATTCCGGCAATGCTGCTGAGCCATACCATTGGTACAGGTTAAAGGCCAATAGGCCTGCTTGAATAGCAGGGTCGTTTTGTAATAAGGTTTCGGCTTGTTCAAAAGTCGTTACATCAAGAATGAAAATTCCACGATAAGTATGGTCGTTTTTGGCAAGCGGTCCTGCAACAATCATTTTCCCCGCTTTAACCAAGTGATTAATATTATCCATGTGTCCCCTAAAACTTTCATTGATTAGAGTTTTATCGGTTGTTTGATTCGTTCCTGTTTTTAGGATGACCAACACAAAGCTTTTCATACCGTAATCATCACCACCCAGTTTTTGAGCTAACACGTGGTCATAATTGGGGTTTGAAATCGTGCTGTCTTTTTGAGCGGTTTGTTGTGGCTGCTTTTGCATCCTGTATGCAAATCCTTTTTGATTGCCACCGGATACGTGCACAAAAACTGCTGCATCGTTTAGTTTTTGATAGCGAATCTTTTTGGGAAAATCGTGATTCGGGTTTTCAAAAGTAAATGTACTATCGGTTTTCGTCAGTTTGAAATTGACTCCTTGTCCCTGATTTTGATTCAGAACAGTCGCAGTATAGGTGATTTCCTGCTTGGTTTGTGAAATGTCAAGGTATTCAGTAATGGTCAACTGTCCGTCTTTCAACTGATAAGAAAATCCCTTAAGGGTGTGGTCATTTAATTTGTCCCAATGCTCATAGGCATCTTTGTTCTCCACTTTCCAGGTCCCCTGTAAAAAGCTTGGGAAGGCACACTGAGCCAAAACAACCTGGGTGAGAAATAGCGTTAAAAATGCAAGAATGTATTTCATGGTCTGTCAGATGATAGGTTATTGTATCGTTCCACGGACAACGAGTGCAAGTGGTTTGAACCGATTAAAAATACAAATAATCTCCAGTCCGACACTCCTTAATTCTCACCAATGTTGTTTAAAGCCGCTAGCTCGATATGGGTCCGATTAAAGTAACTGTATTTGTCATACGAATTCAAGGTTAGTCGTGGCTCTCTCTCCGGCAGAACTGCAAGCCCCGATTCCAGCGTTAGTGCATATTGCGAAAAGCGGGATCAAATTTATTTCCATGCTGCGTAAGGCGGTTTAATCATTTTGCAAAGTCAATTCCCGATAAACCTGGGCTGCCCTGTACTTAAGCACAGCGGAGAGAACCGGCTGGGGCAAAGGGAGCACCAAGTTTAATTTTCGGTCTGTCCGACTCCCAATTCTTCCAGAATGTCTTCAATTGCTGCATTGTAGTTCAGGATAGCTGTATCGTATTTATTGGTTTTTTCGGTAATAGCCCTTGACATGGCATCGTAGCATTTTAGTCGAATATCGCAATACAATCGCAGCTTGTGAATTTGATCGTGAATACCCGGAGGCAGCTCATATTGGTCAACACTATCAAGTAGTGCGATGCTGGCCTCCCAGTTCTTGATCCCGTTGTTTTCAATTTCAGCCAGAATTTGCTCATCTGTTGCGTAAGGCTCCATACGATAAAAGCCGAGCGCTTTTTCTTCTAACAGCACAAATTTTTGCATTTCCAGCTGGTAGCGGGCAAAGTCGCGCTGAATGTTGTTCTTTAGCAAGACAATGGAACTGAGCAGCATGACAACAGCCAGCGCTCCAATGGTGGCGAGCTTCAGTTTTGCGTCAGGCTTTTTTAGGCTTGGGTAGAAGGCATAACCCATTAGCAGGCCGCTGAGTAGACCGCCAATGTGGGCCGCATTGTCAATCCCGGCTTTCATCCCGTTCGCCAGATTATAGAAAACAAAGACACTGATGCTGATGAGTAGTGACTTGCGGGCCGATTTTTCTATCAAGTTGGTTGTGAGCATGGACAGGAAAACGCCGTAAAGGCCGAAGATTGCTCCTGACGCACCGGCACTGATGGCCACCTCGTGCCAAAAAACACTGGTGGCGCCGCCTACCACTCCCGATAACAGGTAAGCTGCAGCGAGCCTTGTTTTGCCAAGATAAGGTTCAAGCAGCAAACCAATGTATAACAACGCATACATATTCATCAGCAAATGAACAATACCGATATGGATAAACAGGTGGGACCCGAGCCGCCACCATTCGCCATTGAGCGTTAGCGGGCGGAAATTAGCGCCCCACTGGATTAACTGCAGACCGTCGGGTAACAGGAGACTTACGCCAAATGCAATCATAGCAAGAAACAACAGTACATTAAGCAACACAATAACCGGCGTGACGAAATACCCTCTTTGAGGCACAAACAGCGAAAACACGCTGGTCATTTTCTCTTTTTTAACTAGCGGCGTCTCCCACGTCTGGTCGTTGCCGGCAGCAAAGCCAGCCGACAAGTCGCTGTATTTTTCGGTGAGGGTTTCGGGATCGACGGTGCGATGTAACTTCTCGAAGGTTTCTATAAACGCCTCAATGTTTCGGCGATTTTTACCCCAGTCGAATAGCTGGATGCCGGTACATTCGCTTTTTAAATCGATTCGGCCGATGCCGACCTTCACCGCTACTTCCTCGCTCCACGAGGCCAGCGAAAACCCGGTGTAGCCCACAAAGCCCGACGCTGTCAGATAACCGGTTTTCCAGCCCAGCTTTTGAGCGGTTTGCCAGGCCAACACATAAGCTTGCTCGGGTGTCAGGTCGCCAAAAAGGATGCTGTCGGCTTGCCGGGGCGAAAAGCCAAACGACAGGCGTTCTTTATTTTCACCGGTCGCTCGTTGTTTTTGCTTTTCGATGTTTAGCGAGTCAATTTCGAAGCTTGCGCAGCGCTCTTCAAAATCGGGTTTCGTATCGGTCAGGCTGCAAATGATTCCCTGTTGCGAATTAAACTTGCGGTGTTGGCAAATTTTGCAGTAATTCAGTTGGTGTGCGCGGTCCATGGTCGTTGGTTTTTCAAATACTTTTTGTATGCTGAAACTAACTCGTAAATTGCGATAAAAACTCAAGTCTTGTAAATCAATACCTCTCCAATAAAGCAATTGCTATTTTCATTGTCATTCGAATTCAATGTTAATCATGGCTTTCTCCCCGGAAGAACTGCAAGTTGTGGCCAGCAGCGTTAGTGCATACCGCGAAGATCGGGTTCGATTTAAGCGTTCGGTCTCTTATCATCCAGGCTTTATCCGTATATATTGATCCGTTTCGCTTGTCTCTGGCTTGTACCATGCGGTCTGGCGCCCCGCCAGCCTCCTCTGGCACCCACGGACTGATTCCGTGTCAGTTGGCGATTTCGTCTGGCTACCGGGCGTCATCTTCCTGTTCGCTGGTGCTAGTTTGTAACCGCCATTTCGGTGGTCATGGTCATCGGTATTTTCATTCCGCCAGGTATCTGAGGATTTGCCTTGATATAGGCATCGCCCTTAATCTCTTGGTTAATTTTCGCTTCCATAGTCCACCCCGTATTTTTATCAACCTTTATCTCGGATTTCACGGAACCGGTTAGGTCATATTTCATGGGCATTCCATTCGCCTCTATGTAGGCATCTTTATCAGCCGTTTTAATCGTCGAATTTCCGCGTATTAGCCCATAGTCTGATGTCAAATCAACCAATTCGTAGTTGGTATTCATTATTGCCGGCATACCGGATTCAAGCTTCGTATTGATGGCCCATTTTTCGCCTATACCAACTGGCTGGTCAGGATAGATCGCCGTTACCATTTCAAGGTTGCCTTTTAATGCTGCGGCTCCATATGATTGCATGATCTGGCCTTTTATCTGTTCTCTATGCCGATCCGAAAGCTGGTCAAATTGATTGATGGCAGTTCCCCAGAGTGCTTCAACGTTTTTAATTTCAGTAACTTTTCCTGTTTTGGTCATGGTAACTAAAAACGTTTTACCGATCATAGCACCCAAAATATTGGAGAAGACATCATTTTCATCTTTTTTTTCTGAATTGAACTCCATTGTTGCTTGTGGCATTTGCATCGACATGCTTAGTTTCTCAAATTTAGTGTCCATGTCAAAGCCATTTCCATCAATGGCTTTGACCAGGAAGGTCATTGTTCCACTAATTGTCATGGCCATATTCATTGTCTGTCCGTTAACTTCCTGACTGATGTTTAATTTAGAATTCGTGATCTGCCGATATACCTTGCCATTCTCAAGCTTAAGGGACAAATCGAAACTTTGTGATTGACAAACTGAAAAAATTAGCGTTACGAGAATTATGGTGAGAATTATTTTCATTTCATACAGCTTAAGCTTCATTTTTTTTATGCTGTTTTTGGGGACTTTTTTTCGCTCTACAAGTTAAGTAATCATACAGAATAAATTATTTAGGCAATTGTAATTTAGTTTCATTCAAAATAAGAAGGATCCAGTTTTCGGTGTTCAGTCGCGGTATTCCGTTTCGTCCAACCACTGTCGATAAAGGACAACTGAATGACCATCAAAGACCAAAATTGACAAACAAAAATGACCGCAATTCACGGTCATTTTGTTTGCATGGCCCTTCGCTCAGCTTAGCGAAAATGATAGCTCAGGCTCAGGTAAAAACTACGGCCCGGCGAATAGATCGGGCGGCTTTCCACACTTCTTACCGATCGTGAAAGGTGTTCGTAATAGGCCTCATCGAGCAGGTTGTGCACGGCAGCCGACGCGCTGAATTGTTTGCTGATGGCGTACGAGGTTTTCAGGTCGAGCAAGTTGAAGGCCGGTGTTTTGGTTTCGCCATAGCTTTGGGCAATGCGGTTTTGCTCGAAGGCATGGCGCAGGTTCAGTTCGGCACGCAGCCTCCTTTGCACGAAGGAGCCAATCAGCCGGTAGCGGAATTCCATAGGCGGAATTTCGGGCAGGGCTTCATCGGTTATGGTGTTTTGCCCGCGCGTGTAGGCCAGTTCGGCGATGTGCTGCAGGTGGCTGCTCCACGCTTGTTGCCAGCTCATTTCAA
Organism: uncultured Sunxiuqinia sp.; assembly: GCF_963974515.1. Lineage (GTDB taxonomy): Bacteria > Bacteroidota > Bacteroidia > Bacteroidales > Prolixibacteraceae > Sunxiuqinia. The sequence goes on from NZ_CAXBDD010000131.1 coordinate 6,577, forward strand.
AACCGGTGATCCGTGCTTTGTCGATGTTTACAAATTGCCGGACTCCGGGTGCTGTCGCCATGTGGGGCTGCAAGTCCCCCCTGATTTCCGAAGAAATGTAATCGCTCAGGAACGATGAAAACAGGTTGATGTTTACAATCGTTCCGGCCAGTTTGTAATCCAGGATCAAGTCGATTTGATTGTTGGTTTCGGCTTTTAGGTCTGGGTTGCCAATCAGCTCATAGGGGTCGGGCCCAATGGGGAAGTAGTTGATGTAGCGCTCGGCCAGGCCGCCACTGCGTTGTGCTGTCCCCATCCATAGGCTGACGGCGAATTGCTCCGTCAAGGTTTTGGTGCCGCCCAGGCTGAGGGCGGGGTTTAACAGGGTGGAGCTAAGACTGCTGTACTGGCTGGCAAACTTGGGATCCGGGTCACGGGCTTCGGCGTGGTTCAGTTCGAGCCTGCCCGAAAACACCAGGTGATAGCCTGACCGTTGATGGTGGTACTCGGCAAATAAACCGTTTTTGCGAATCCAGGCATCCTGCCAAACATTATCGCTCAGGGTTTGTCCGGCCATGGGGCCCATCAGCATCTCACGCTGGCGTGTTCCCTCGGCGTTTTCCAGTCGCATGTCTGTTCCTGCATAAAGCCAGTCTTCTTCGAGGTCGAAGCGTAGCTCGGTGCGGCCGCCTGCGTTGTTGGTTTTGGCTGCTGTGTTTGAGTTCACCGTCCGCGGATTCAGCTCCTTGTCGCGGTTATCCATCAGGTGGTCTACCCAGGTAGCATACACGGTGGTTGACCACGAAGAAAGTGCGGTTTGGTAGAAGGTCGCCTCGTGCCCCAGATTGATCAGCCAGGTGTCGTCTTTTCTCAAATCCATTGGCAAGGCCGCAAAGTCGACGTCTTTGGCGTAATTGTTCGAAAGCAGCACGCTGAGATTTTGCTTGTCACTAAGCTTCAGTCCTAGTTTTCCGCCTACATTGGTGCGATAGAAATCGGCTGGGATTTCAAGGCCGTCGCCATCGGAGTAGTCCTTCCCGGTGGACAGCGAACCGAAAATGCTGAGGTCGGCTACTTTCGAGCTCAGGCCAGCCAATACCTCGTTGCGGCTCACTTCGCCGTTGGTTTCGAAGCTGGTGCCAAGGCGGCCACGGAATTTCAACTGATCCGAAAATTCCGCCGCTGCACTCTTAAAGTTGATGGTTCCGCCAAAGGCGTTGCCATAGCGCAAGCTGTGGGGCCCTTTCATAAGTTCGGCCTGCACAATCATGTTCAGCGGCACCTGGCTCGAAGCCGGATCCATCCGGTTGGGGCAGCCGGCGGTGGCGCATTGAGTGCCATCAATCACCAGGTTAATTTGGTCGTACTTAAAACCGCGCAACACCGGGTCGAATCCGTAGGCGCCGCTTTTACGAATGCTGGAGATGGAGCTGAACTGCTCCAGCAAATGCCCGGCATCGTATGCCAGTTGGTCTTCTACCTGGAAGGTGAGTTGCTCGCGCTTGCCCGTTTCGGGGTGGATGCTTAAAAAGGTGATTGGCTGCAAATTATGGCTGTGGGTTGCCAGCAGCAGTTCGCCTTGCTCCAATGCCCGGGCCACCTCTTCAGCCGGAAATCGGTGTTTCCCAAATTGAATGTGTGAAATAACCAAGGGAACGCCGGCTGCAAAGTCGAGCTCAATGACCCCGTTTTCGGAAGAAATTCCCTGCTGCTCGCCATAGGCATAGTTGACGTTTTCGACGTGCTGGCGCGTGTTTTTGTCAAGAAGTTTCAGGCTGCGTACCTGTGCCAGATTTACATTCGTCAAAAGCAGCAAGACGATCAGTAAAACCTGCCCCTTCGAATAGTGGGTAGCTTGAATGATTCGATTCATTTGATTTGAATAAATGTGTTTGTTGATGGTTTAGCACGGAATCG
>NZ_CAXBDD010000132.1:0-8298 GCF_963974515.1 uncultured Sunxiuqinia sp.
TACGAATTTCTTCAGGGGAATCCGGGCACCGTTCTGGAGGGGAAAAACTCGGCGGTTATTTCTGAAAAAATGGCCTTGATGTTATTTAATACAACCGATAACATTCCGGGAAGAACAATTAGCTGGCAAAGTCGGGATAAAAAAAGGGATGTTGTTATTACAGGTGTTTTAAAAGATATTTCCGCAAAATCATCAGAACAATTTGATTTTGCAGTCTCTTTCGAAGTTTTTAAAGAATTGGTTGGCTCATACGCCACGTGGGGAAACAATCAGGCACAGATTTACCTCCAATTAAAACAAGGCACAAATGTTTCTGCATTAGGCGAAAAGATAACAGATTTTATTAAAACCAAAGATAAAAACTCGAACGTAACACTTTTACTCCAAAAATATTCTGACGGTTATTTGTACAACCGCTTCGAAGGTGGGAAACAGGCTGGCGGAAGAATTGAATACATAAGGCTGTTTTCGATGATTGCCCTATTCATTTTAGTGATAGCCTGCATAAACTTTATGAATATGGCAACGTCAAAAGCATTCCGGAAAATTAAAGAAGTTGGCATAAAAAAGACAATCGGCGCCAAAAGGGAGTCATTGGTTTTTCAGTATTTGGGTGAATCATTATTCATAACCTTTTTTGCATTTCTATTAGCCTCGGTATTTGTTATTTTCTTTCTGCCCCAGTTCAACGAAATTACCGGGAAACAGCTTTCTTTTAACCTCGATCTAAGACTAGTATTCGTGAGTATTGCAATCCTGGGTCTAACCGGATTATTTGCTGGCGTCTATCCGGCGTTGTACTTGTCAGGTTTTCGTCCGGCGGTTGTATTGAAAGGAAAATTGGACAGCCCTTCCAGCGAGTTATTTATCAGGAAGGGGCTTGTTGTTTTTCAGTTTGTTTTATCGGTGCTGCTTATTGTATCTGTATTCGTGGTTTATAAACAGGTTGAATTGATACAAACCCGAAACCCCGGGTTCAATCACGATCATATTGTTCAGTTTAATTTGAAAGGAAAGCTTTCAGAAAATCCGCAGTCATTTCTATCAGAAATAAGAAGGATTTCCGGAGTTGAACATGCTGCCTTTATGTGGGGAAGCATCGTCGGTGAAACTGGTATGACACAAGGCTCCTTCGACTGGGAAGGTAAAGACCCGAATGCGGTTGTTGCTTTTTCGCATTTGGGAGTAGGTGACGATATGCTTGAATTACTGGGGCTTGAAATGAAATCAGGAAGGACTTTTTCATCGGATTATGGAAATGAGAGCGATAAAATTATTATCAATTAAGCCGGTATCGATGTAATGGGGCTGGAAAACCCGGTGGGCAAAACGTTTAATCTGTGGGGAGCAGATTACGAAATCATTGGAATTGCCAAAAACTTTAATTTCCGGTCGTTCCATGAGAACATAAAACCATTCTTTTTCAGGCACAGGCCGGAAGATGCAGAAAAGATCCTGGTGAAAATTGGTGCGGGAAAGGAAAAAGAGACCATTGAAACAATAGAGAAACGGTATAAATCATTTAATCCCGGCTATGTTTTTAACTATTCTTTTTTAAGTGATGAATACCAGAAACAGTATATTGCCGAGCAGCGTATTTCGGTTTTATCGAAATATTTTGCCGGATTGGCGATTCTTATTTCTTGTTTGGGGTTGTTTGCCATGTCGATATTTGCTGCCGAACGAAGAACAAAGGAAATCGGAATACGAAAAGTAATGGGCTCAAACGAGATTGACATCGCCAAACTTCTATCAGGTGAATTTACAAAGGTGGTAGCTGCAGCAATTGTTATTGGAACGCCAATCGCTTATCTGGTTACACATCGATGGCTCGAGAACTTTGCCTACAAAACCAGTTTAAGCTGGTGGATCTTTGCTCTCGCCGGGTTGCTAATCTTGGGAATTGCCCTGCTGACAGTAAGTTGGCAAAGCTGGAAAGCGGCTACGAGAAACCCCGTTGAAGCGTTGCGATATGAATAGTCTTGAGCTATGGTTAAATGACCTATTGAAAACTGTGATTTTGAAAGCAGAAAACAATCCAAGTGCGTCACGAAATCAGGAGAATCATAGCTTCTCCCGGTTTATTGGAAGTTCAAGACTAATTGACAACGCTGGAAGTCGGTAACGAGAAATCCAGTGAGGGTGCGGCAGCAATTTTAATCAGGATTTCAGGTTTGGAATGAAGCCCTGACTAATTACCGTACTACTCCAATCCTTCCGCCAGGGGAGGGTTTGATCCTTTTACTTGGCTGGAACGGGCCACTAGAACCAGTCTTTCCAACCCATATAAGCGAGTTTCGGTTATTGAACAAGTAAGCTTTCGGCTTCGATGACTGTGATAATTGTGTTCAAATGATACTAATCATCAAGTTCAGATGATAGTGGTCATTTAATTTGTATGATGACTATCAATTCGTTATTTGTATAAGGATGATTGAAGTTAAAATTGGCAACATTACGGACCACTTCAAAGCACTATATTATGGCACTAACCTACGGATTGCATCCAAACAAGATCCTTAAAGACAACAGGATTTATCGGGCACTGATCGAGAAGAGACAAAAATATACGATCGACGATGTCACTACACCCATGGTCAGGCAAAGCCCCGGCTTAACGGATGCCGCGGGCCGGGGAACTCTAAAGTTTTTCATGGAAGAAGTTTCGGGCGTACTTGAAGAAGGAAGTTCGGTTACAACGCTGTTGTTTAAGGCTCAGTGCAATATTGGCGGAAAGTTTACAGGCCTTGATGATTATTGTCAAAGTAACCGCCACCAGGTAAAGGTCAATTTGACTCCAGGTGCCATGTTCAAAGAAATAGCGGGTCAGGTAAGGCCCCACAAAACGGGAAGCAACCTTCCGCGGCCGATTGTTGAGGCATTCATGGACATGAGTCCCGGCAGCAGCAATTCAAGGCTTATTCCTGACGGGAGGCCTTCATCAAAGGGTCCCGCCTGAAGTTTGAAACGGATGATGCGGAGCAGGGGATCTTTTCTGAAAATGAAGCCCGGCAACGCTTTCAGGTTTCACAAGTGTTGCGCAATGTTTTTTCACAACCCGTGCTGATGGTTCCTGCCGGAACTTACCAGTTGCCGGTAAAAAGTAAGCTGAAAATCCAACTGCTCAGGACTGGCGAACCTGGCCATCCGCTGGAGGTTGGTGAATCGCAGGATGTAATTTAGGGGAAGGAAATTATTCTACCGGTTCCTGTTAACCCAGAAGTCACAAATGCGGGTAGTCGCCTAAGCCCAAAAAATTTCTATATTTGTACCTCTTAAAAAAAGAATGATAAAACAGGAATCCAATGAGCGATAAATTCCGGGTATACAAGCAATTAGATCTTTCTCAGGTAAACAAGGATGTTCTGAAAAAGTGGGAGACCGATGATACCTTTCATAAAAGTATAAGCACCCGTGAGGGAAACGAGACCTTTGTGTTTTACGAAGGCCCCCCTTCGGCTAACGGAATGCCGGGAATTCACCACGTGATGGCGCGCGCCATAAAAGATACTTTTTGCAGGTACAAAACCATGAAAGGTTTTCGGGTTCACCGCAAAGCCGGATGGGATACGCATGGGTTGCCGGTCGAATTGAGCGTGGAGAAATCGCTGGGGATCACCAAAGAAGATATCGGCACCAAAATTACGGTTGAAGAATACAATGCTGCCTGTCGGCGCGAAGTGATGAAGTACACCAAAGAGTGGGAGGATTTGACTCGCTTGATGGGCTACTGGGTGAACATGGATGACCCCTATGTGACCTATGACAACCGCTACATTGAAACGGTTTGGTGGTTGCTGAAAAAATTGTTCGACAAAGGGCTGCTGTATAAAGGTTACACCATTCAGCCTTATTCGCCGGCTGCAGGAACAGGTTTGAGCTCACACGAGTTGAACCAGCCGGGTTGCTACCGCGATGTGAAAGATACCACTGCTGTTGCCCAGTTTGCCGTGATTCGCGATGAGAAGTCCGAGTTCTTATATGAAGGAGTGGATTCACCACTTTATTTTCTGGCCTGGACGACCACGCCCTGGACCTTGCCATCGAACACCGCCTTGTGTGTGGGGCCAAAAATCAACTACGTGAAGGTGAAATCGTTCAACCCTTACACGGGAGATCCGGCAACCTTGATTTTAGCGAAGGACTTGCTGAGTGCCCACTTTAACCCAAAACACGCGGGGCTTTCGTTTGACGATTATAAACCAGGTGATAAGAAAATTCCGTTTGAGGTTGTTGGTGAGTATACCGGCGGGCAACTGGCTGGTGTAAACTACGAGCAGTTGATCAACTGGGTGCAACCCAAAGGTGACGCGTTCAGGGTGATCACCGGAGATTTTGTCACCACTGAAGATGGTACCGGAATCGTGCACATTGCGCCAACCTTTGGTGCCGACGATGACCGTGTAGCCAAGCAAAATAACATTGCACCACTCCTGGTTGAAGATCAAGAAAAGAAGAACCAGCCTCTGGTTGACCGTAAAGGTCGCTTCTTTAAGATTGAAAACATGGCTGCGGACTTTGTGGAAGCGCAGGTGAATCAGGAGACTTATACAGAATTTAGTGGTCGCTATGTCAAAAATGAATACGACGACCTGTTGGATGAATCGTATTCAACGGTTGATGTTGACATTGCAGTAATGCTGAAAAAAGACAACAAGGCATTCAAAATAGAAAAACACGAACACAGCTACCCGCACTGTTGGCGTACAGATAAGCCGATCCTCTACTATCCGCTCGACAGTTGGTTCATTAAAACAACAGCTGTAAAAGACAAGTTGATTGAGTTGAACAACACCATCAACTGGAAACCCAAATCCACCGGAACCGGGCGTTTTGGGAATTGGCTCGAAAACCTTGTGGACTGGAACCTGAGCCGCTCGCGTTTTTGGGGAACACCACTTCCAATCTGGCGTACCGAAGATGGTTCGCAAACCAAGTGTATTGGGTCGGTCGAAGATTTGATGGCTGAGATTGAAAAAGCGGTGGCTGCCGGGGTGATGTCGAAGAATCCTTTCGAAGGCTTTGAAGCCGGTAAGTTCGATGATGAGAACTACGACAAAATTGATTTGCATCGTCCCTATGTTGATGATATTTTTCTGGTGAGTGATGATGGTCAAAAAATGTTCCGCGAGCCCGATCTGATTGATGTTTGGTTTGACTCGGGAGCCATGCCTTATGCCCAAAACCACTTTCCGTTCGAAAACGCTGAACGGTACAGCCCTGAAAAAGGGAAGGGAGTGTTTCCCGCCGATTTTATTGCGGAGGGCGTTGACCAAACCCGGGGGTGGTTCTTTACCTTACACGCCATTGCCACGATGATTGATGAATCGGTAGCGTTCCGTAACATCATTTCAAACGGTTTGGTGCTCGACAAAAACGGTAATAAAATGTCGAAACGGCTGGGCAATGCGGTCGATCCGTTTGAGACCATTGAGCAGTACGGCTCTGATCCGCTGCGCTGGTACATGCTAACCAACTCGCAACCTTGGGATAACCTGAAGTTCGATGTGGGTGGAATTGATGAGGTACGCCGCAAGTTCTTCGGAACACTTTACAATACCTACGGATTTTTTGCTTTGTACGCGAATGTGGATGGATTCCGCTTTAAAGAAGCAGCAATTCCGGTCAGCGAACGTCCGGAGATCGACCGTTGGATTATCTCCTTGCTCAACTCGTTGGTCAAAGAAGTGGGAGACAGTCTCGAAGCGTACGAGCCAACCCGGGCCGGACGCGCCATTTCTGAGTTTGTGACCGAAAATCTGAGCAACTGGTTTGTTCGCCTCAGCCGGAAACGTTATTGGGGCGGCGAGTACGATCAAGACAAGCTTTCAGCCTATCAAACTCTTTACACTTGCTTGGTTACGGTGGCTAAACTGGCAGCCCCGATGGCACCGTTTTATGCTGATCAGCTTTATTCCGATCTGAATAAGCTGACGGCTCTGGAGCCTGATCAAAGCGTTCATCTGGCCGAGTTTCCAACCGCGGATGAATCGTTGATCGAAGCCGATTTGGAAGAGAAAATGGCGATTGCGCAAAAAGCGTCTTCCATGATTCTGGGGTTACGCCGGAAAGAAAAGCTGAAAGTACGTCAGCCGCTGGCTAAAATCATGGTGCCGGTTTTGAACCCTCACTTTAAGGAGCAGTTTGAAGCTGTTGAAAATATCATTCTTTCCGAAGTCAATGTAAAAGAAGTGGAATACCTGACTGATACGGCTGGCATCATCAAGAAGAAAATCAAACCGAATTTCAAGACCTTAGGCCCTAAATTTGGTAAAATGATGAAGCAAATTTCCGGAGCTGTGGCGCAGTTTGGTCAGGAAGAGATTGACACCCTCGAAAAAGAAGGCCGTTGCGAGGTGAAGGTGGGGAATGAAACGGTTGTGTTGAATTCGGAGGACGTAGAAATCATGACTGAGGATATTCCGGGATGGCTGGTTTCGACTGAAGGAGGCATGACCATCGCGTTGGACATTAATCTGACAGATGAACTGAAACAAGAGGGAGTTGCCAGGGAATTCATCAACAAAATTCAGAATTTACGAAAAGAAAGCAACTTTGAAGTGACCGACCGGATTACAATAAAAATCGAAAAGCACGAATTTTTCAATGACTCGGTTCTAAATTTCAGAGAATATATTGGCAATCAAACCTTGGCGGAAAGTCTGGAATTAGTTGATAAACTAAGCGAAACAGAGGCTGCGCGGGTGGAGATTGACCAAGATGTTTCGGCCTTGATTCAGCTAAATAAAATAAGTTGAACCAGTGAGCGTTTAGTATGTTTTAAGACCTGATGCAATTAAAAATATTTTTATAATTTAGGGTCCACAATGATGATCACTTGATTCCCTTTGGGGATCGTAAAAAATTTTCGGTTATGGCAGAAAAGACGAGATATACAGATGCTGAATTGGCTGAGTTTAAAGAGCTGATTTTGGGGAAGCTTGAAAAAGCAAAAGAGGACTACGAGATCTATAAGAATTCGATTACTCAAAGCGATGGTAACGATACGCAGGATACTTCGCCAACGTTTAAAGTACTGGAAGAAGGAGCTGCAACGCTTTCGAAGGAGGAAGCAGGCAAATTGGCCCAACGGCAGCTGAAGTTTATTCAACACCTGCAGGCGGCTTTGGTGCGTATTGAAAACAAAACATACGGCATCTGCCGCGAAACCGGAAAGTTGATCGCAAAAGAACGCCTTCGTGCCGTTCCACATGCTACTTTGAGCATTGAGGCAAAAAACAGTCAGGGTTAGCATGCAGTTACAACCATATTCGGATGATTGGGGGTGGTTAGCTTCCAATCATTTTTTTATAACGAAGTTGAAATCATGTCAAGATTAACAAAATCCTTAGGGTTGGTTTTTTTGATTCTTTTGATCGATCAGCTGATCAAGGTGTGGATAAAAACCAATATGTACCTCGGTCAAGAATTCCCGGTGCTGGGTGATTGGTTCTTAATCCATTTTGTTGAAAACAACGGAATGGCATTCGGAATCGAATTTGCGGGTGAATATGGAAAGATCTTTCTGAGCTTGTTTCGGGTTGTCGCCGTAGCCGGCATCGGATGGTATCTCTTCAAGTTGATAAAAAAGGAAGAAATACCTATGGGGTTTATTGCCTGCATTGCCTTAATTTTCGCAGGGGCCATCGGGAACATTATCGACAGCGCTTTTTATGGGCTCATTTTTAATGAGAGCTACGGCCAGATCGCACAGTTTCTTCCTGATGAAGGCGGGTACTCGTCCTTTCTGCATGGCAAAGTAGTTGACATGCTTTATTTTCCGCTATTTTCAGGACGATATCCACAGTGGTTACCGTTTTGGGGTGGAAACGACTTTCTGTTTTTCCGGCCGGTATTCAATATTGCTGACTCAGCCATTACTATTGGTATTTTTAGTATTTTGATCTTCTACCGACAATTATTCAGTCAGCTTGAAGATAATAAGGAACAAGAACCGGAAACGCTTACAGAAAAGGCCTCTGAGCATGATTCATAGCTTATAGAAATATTCGTTTTTGCTTGTGTATTTTAAGCTAATGTTGTAAACTTGCAATCCGAATTTCGATGGGTGATTTCATGAATTAATGAGTTCAGGAGTCGAAACGAGGACTTATTCAGGGCCTATAGCTCAGTTGGTTAGAGCACCTGACTCATAATCAGGTGGTCCCTGGTTCAAGCCCAGGTGGGCCCACACTAATAAACAAGGCACTTTCAGCGATGAAGGTGCCTTGCTGTTTTTGGGGCGGGTACAACATAGGTACAACAAATTTTGAAGACAGATGGCGGAAAATGAAAGAC
>NZ_CAXBDD010000133.1:0-8041 GCF_963974515.1 uncultured Sunxiuqinia sp.
GTATTGATGGTGTTTATTGCCATGCGCTATTTTGGTGTCGATGCCAATATTGTGGCTTTGTCAGGAATTGCCATCGCTATTGGAACGATGGTCGATCTGGGGGTCATCCTGTCGGAGAACATCATCAAGCATGTGGATGAAGCTCCGCCTAGGCAGAAACTGATTACCACCATATACAATGGCGCATCTGAGGTCAGTTCGGCCATTCTAACTGCAGTGTCTACCACGATTGTAAGTTTTATTCCGGTGTTCACGATGCAGGCTGCCGAGGGAAAATTGTTTGGTCCCCTGGCTTTTACAAAAACCTTTGCGCTGGTTGCAGCGCTGATCGTTTCACTTTTTATCTTGCCGGCTCTGGCCCATTGGTTTTTTGGGGCGAGGATCAAAAGTGATCGAATTCGGAAATGGGTGAACATCGCCTTGGTTCCCCTTGGAATTGTTTTTCTGATATTCGGACAAATTTGGGGTGGACTGATGTTGCTGGCTTTTGGGCTGGTCGGAATCCTGAAGATGCTTGGGCCCAAAAGAGAAGTAGCCGAAAGCACGAATGAACAGACCTCATCCGGGAAACAACGTCTGCGTAAATCAGCGTACTGGCTGTTGGATCATGCTGAAATCGTGCTGGTTGTTTTGGGTGTTGTTTGGTTGCTGGCCAGGTACTGGCTGCCTTTGGGACCGGCAAAAAGTCTGATGCTCAATGTGGTGTTTGTCTCCATGATGGTGATCCTCATTTTAGGAGCCTTTACCCTGCTGGAGTATTTCTATAAACCCATTCTTCGCTGGTGTTTGGATCATAAAGTCAGCTTTTTGCTAATTCCTTCATTCTTAATTCTTTTTGGAGCCACCACATGGATGGGCTTTAGCACAATCTTTGGTTTTGCCGCAAAGGGATTCGATGCGGTAGGCTGGAATGTTCGAACCACCAAGGTTTGGTCGGGTTTGGTGCACTCGTTTCCGGGCATGGGGAAGGAATTTATGCCCTCGCTCAACGAAGGAAGCTTCCTGTTGATGCCGACGTCCATGCCTCATTCAGGAGTGGCTTACAACCGAAAGGTTTTGGGGCAATTGGACATGCTGATCTCAGATATCCCTGAGGTTGAGCTGACGGTAGGTAAACTGGGAAGGGTAGAGTCAGCTCTTGATCCGGCGCCTATTTCGATGTATGAAAACGTGATTAACTATCGGCCTGAATACATGCTGAATGAACGAGGACACCGTGTGCGGTTCAAGGTTGACCGGGACGATCGCTTCATCCTGGCCAGTGGTGACACCCTGAGCAATGAAGAAGCCTTGGAGCGCGGAGTGACAAGCGAGGATTTGGTGCCCGATGAATGGGGTAATTATTTCCGCAACTGGCGGCCACACATCCAATCGCCTGATGATATTTGGAATGAGATTGTCAAGGTGGCGAAAATTCCCGGAGTGACTTCGGCGCCTAAACTACAGCCCATTGAAACGCGCTTGGTCATGCTGCAGACCGGGATGCGTGCGCCCATGGGAATCAAAGTGTATGGGCCCGACCTGAACACGATTGAGGAGTTTGGGATGAAGTTGGAAGGTATCCTAAAAGAGGTGCCTTCGGTGAAGGCCGAAGCGGCTTTTGCTGACCGGATTGTGGGTAAACCTTACCTGCACCTCAACATCAACCGGGACGAAATTTCGCGCTATGGGCTGAATATTGAAGATGTGCAACAAGCCATCGAAACGGCCATTGGCGGCATGAAAATCACCTCGACTGTAGAAGGGCGCGAGCGCTTCCCGGTGAGGGTACGCTATCCGCGAGAGCTGCGTGACGATCCCGAATCGCTGGGCAAAATACTGATCCCAACGCCAACCGGGGCGCAAATTCCAATCAGCCAGCTGGTTGATTTTGAATACAAGCGCGGGCCACAAGCCATTAAAAGCGAAGATACATTCCTTGTGGGTTATGTTTTGTTTGACAAGCGCGATGGCTTTTCCGAAGTGGGCGTAGTCAATGATGCCCAACTGGCTATCCAAGCCAGGATTGAGTCTGGTGATTTAACAGTCCCTGCTGGAGTCAGTTATAAATTTTCGGGGAGTTACGAGAATCAGGTGCGGGCCGAAAAGCGCCTGTCCATTATCGTTCCCGTGGTGCTGCTGATTGTTTTTCTGATCCTTTATTTTCAGTTCAAGTCGGTCACCACCTCGCTGATGGTTTTTACCGGAATTGCAATGGCTTTTTCCGGGGGCTTTATGATGCTGTGGCTGTACGGACAGGGTTGGTTTGTCGATTTTTCCTTCTTTGGAACGAATATGCGGGACTTATTTCAAATGCATACAGTGAACCTGAGTGTGGCAGTGTGGGTGGGTTTTATCGCCCTGTTTGGAATTGCAACCGACGATGGCGTATTGATGGCGACCTATCTCGACCAAAGTTTTGAGCGAAACAAGACTGACAACCTGAAAGGCATCCGTGCCGCAGTGGTGGAAGCCGGGCACCGAAGAATTAAGCCTGCAGTGATGACTTCGGCGACGACCATTATCGCGCTGCTTCCAATTCTGACGTCAACAGGGCGGGGTGCGGATATTATGATTCCGATGGCTATTCCGGCTTTCGGCGGGATGATTTTTGCCGCCGTCACTTATTTCATTGTGCCGGTACTGTACAGTATGCGTGAAGAGAGAAAACTCAAAAAATTAGTGTCATGAAGATCATAATAAATCTATTTATTTTTTTGATTTTCGGAAGTGCAGTAGCTTCGGCTCAAAGTCTTGCCGATTACCAACGAATCGCTTCTGAAAACAATCCCGGATTACAGGCTAAATACAAGGAGTTTGAAGCCGCTTTGCAGAAAGTACCCCAAGTGGGCAGCTTGCCCGACCCTGCATTTTCATTCGGTTATTTTATTTCGCCGGTTGAAACACGGGTAGGGCCGCAAAGGGCCAAGTTTTCGCTCACGCAAATGTTTCCCTGGTTTGGTACTTTGGAGGCCCAACGCGATGCTACAGCGTTGATGGCAGAAGCCCGCTACCAGTCTTTTCTGGATGCGCGTAACCAACTGCATTATCAGGTGGCTGCGTCCTACTACCCGCTGTACGAACTCAAGCGATGGAAACAGATTGAGCAAGAGAATATTGACATCCTGCAATCCTATAAAACCATTGCCAATTCGAAGTTTAAGAGCGGCGCTGCGCCGATGGTGGATGTGCTGCGGGTGGACTTGATGCTGAAGGATGCCGAAACCAACCTGAGCATTTTGAATCAAAAGGAAAAGCCCTTACGCGCCAGCTTCAATCAATTGCTCAATCGAGAGGAAAGAGAGGTGGTCCTTATCGAAGATTCGTTGGAAGTAGAGGCTTTCGCGGTTGGTTTCCGAAGAGATTCGCTGCTGACTAATAACCCGGTGCTGGATGCACTGGATTTGAAAATACAAGCCAGCGAAGCCAGTGAATTGGCGGCTCAAAAACAAGGACTTCCAAAGTTGGGAGTAGGACTGGACTACGCGGTTGTGGATGAACGCAACGACATGAGTTTGGCCGACAATGGCAAGGACATCTTCATGCCGATGGTTTCGGTAAGCATTCCCATTTTTAGGGGTAAATACAAGGCAGCGATAAAGGAGGCGCAGTTGATGCAGGAAAGCTACACGCTGCAACGCGAAGAGCTGGTCAACTCGCTTAGTTCGGGTTACGAGACCGTTTGGTTTGATATCCAGCAACAATTGGAACTGATCGAGCTGTACGAAAACCAACTGGTGACAACCGGACAATCGCTCAACCTGTTGTTTAGCGCGTATGGCAACTCCGGAAAGGAATTTGAAGAGGTGTTGCGCATGCAACAGCAACTGCTGAAATACGAAAAAATGAAGGCGACTGCGGAAGCTAAGTACCAGATCGCACTGGCAAAACTCCATTATATCACTGCAAAAACTGAATAAAAATGAATACAACGAATAAAAAAACAATTTTGATGGTCCTGGCAACATTGCTGGCAGGTGTGATGCTGGGCTGGTTGCTTTTTGGCGGTTCCGGAAACGAAACCGGACACGAGGGGCACGATCATGAAACGGAAGCGTCTGGCGAGTCGGAAACCTGGACCTGCTCCATGCACCCGCAAATCCGACAGGAGGAGCCGGGCGATTGCCCCATTTGCGGGATGGATCTGATTCCGCTGGAAAATGAAGACGAGGGTGAGCAAGACCCCATGTCCATCCGCATGTCGGCCACAGCCATGCAATTAGCGAATGTCAGCACCGCTATCGTGGGCACGCTTGAACCTGTCAAATCCGTGCGGCTAAACGGCAAGGTGCAGGCCGACGAGCGGCTGGTTTTTTCCCAGTCCTCGCACATTCCCGGGCGGATTGAAAAGTTGATGGTGAACTTCACCGGTGAGTTTGTCCGTAAGGGGCAGCCTGTTGCAGCGGTGTATTCGCCAGAACTGGTCACGGCCCAGGAAGAACTGTTTGAGGCACAAAAAATCAAGAAAACGCAGCCGCAGCTATTCATCGCAGCCAAAGAGAAGCTGAAAAACTGGAAGCTGTCGGATAGCCAGATAGAGGCCCTGTTATTATCGGGAACCTCCAAGGAAGAGTTTGAGGTTTACGCCGAGGGCTCCGGCTATGTCATGGAAAAGAAAATCAAGCTTGGTGATTATATCCGCAAGGGTGAGGCCATCTATGAAATTGCTGACCTCTCGCGGGTGTGGGTGCTTTTTGATGTGTACGAATCCGACCTGGCATGGATTGATCGGGGCGATCGCGTAAACTTTACTGTCGCTTCACTGCCGGGCGAGACGTTTGAAGGGACTATCACCTGGCTCGATCCGGTGATTGATCCCCAAACACGGGTGGCCAAAGCCCGGGTGGAGTTTGTCAACTCCGGGCTGAAGCTGAAACCCGAGATGTTTGTTTCGGGAACGGTTGAGGCGGAACTTACCGCTGAGCCGGGGTCGGTGGTGGTGCCAAAAACTGCTGTGATGTGGACCGGTGAGCGTTCGTTGGTGTATGTCAAGGCGCTGACGGATCAAGGGGTTAGCTTCCTGATGCGTGAAGTGACCCTGGGGCCTTCGCTGGGCGAGAGCTTCATCATAAAAAGCGGGCTGGAGCAAGGCGAAGAAATTGCGGTGAATGGTACCTTCAGTATTGACGCTGCGGCACAGCTTGCCGGCAAGCCGAGTATGATGAGTCCCGAAGGTGGTGCGGCGATGACCGGGCATAACCATGGTGTAACGGAGATGGGAACAGAAACAGCGGCCGAAAAACACAGCCCTGTTGAGCCTGTCCAAACCGATCCTGCTTTTAGGCAACAATTGACTAATGTCTATGAGGAATACCTTGGAATGAAGGACGCGTTTATTGCATCTGAGGCACATCAGGTGATGGTTGCGGCTCAGGAGGTAGAGAAATCATTGAAAAACGTTGATATGGGATTGCTCAAAGGCGATGCACACGTGGCCTGGATGGAGCAGTTGAAAACACTTGAGAGTACCATCAGCAGGATCAGCAAATCGATGGACATTGAAGAGCAACGAACCGAATTTGCACAGTTCAATTTGTCCTTCTACAAAAGCCTGAAAATGTTTGGACTGAAAGACAAAACGACCTACTATCAATACTGCCCGATGGCTAACCGCGACAAAGGTGCCTATTGGTTTAGCGAAACAGAAGAGATACGAAATCCTTATTTCGGGGACGAAATGTTAGGATGTGGAGAGACAAGAGAGACTTTATAACCAGGACAAAATTAATTACGATGAAAACCAAAATTTTAAGCATAGCAACATTTTTCCTGTTGGGAGCAGTAGCTGTTTTCGGCGGTAATAAAACCGAAAAATTTAAAGTATCTGGAAACTGTGGCATGTGCGAAAAACGCATTGAAAAAACGACCACTTCGCTGGATGGTGTTGCAACAGCTGACTGGAATAAGGAGACAAGTGAGTTATCCGTTACGTACGATGATCAAAAAACAAGTGCACTGAAAATACAGACAGCGATTGCGATGACCGGGCATGACACAGGGCATTTTAGTGCCAGTGATGCACGATATGCTGAACTGCCAGGCTGCTGTCAATATGAGAGAGATGGCAAAAGAAAAACAAATAACCATGCTTCCATGGAACTTCCGGGATTAATGAAAAATACCGATTCAGAAGCAGAATGTGTGCACGACAAAAGTCCGACATCGGGCTCGTGCTGTGAAAAGTAAAAAGTGATGCTTAAGGCATCTGAGAACTTTCTTTGAAATTGAATATCCGTTATCAGGTATTTGATTAAATAAGAGCCTCTCATGGGACTCGAACCCACGACCTGCTCATTACGAATGAGCTGCTCTACCAGCTGAGCTAAAGAGGCAAATGCGAGGGATAAAATTAGTTTTTTATTCGATGAATTAATAGAAGTAATAACCATTAAATTTTAAAGTAAATGAAAACAAAAGTAATGATGCTGGCTATCCTGATGATGATGGGTGCCGGAAGTGTTTTAGCAAAAAGTAAAACCGATAAGTTTAAAGTGTCTGGAAACTGCGGCATGTGCGAAAAGCGCATCGAAAAAGCCGCGCTGTCGGTTGATGGTGTGGCCACCGCCGACTGGGACAAAAAAACGAAAATGATTCAAGTAGCGTTCGATGAAAGCGAAACCGATGTCGACCGGGTGCAAATGGCCATTGCCAAGGTGGGGCACGATACGCCCAAACACAAGGCAAGCGACGAAGTGTACAGCGAGTTGCCGGCCTGCTGCCAGTACGACCGCTCGGCAAAAGCCGAAAAAGCGCATGATCACGATCACGATCATGGTCACCAACATTGATCATATAACAAATCATGAAGTTGAAAGGGATGTCCAGATGATTTGGGCATCCCTTTTTTTCGGCCAAAATTTTCGGTTTGTTGAGACTTATTATCCAGTTGTTTTTCTGATGACCACATAGAAGGGTAGTGGAGCTATTTCTCAAACCTGACGGGTTTGGATGTTTATAGAAAAACCGAAGCATTCAAATGTACGACCCCATCCGAGGTCGAGTTTTTCTCAATCATTCGCTGTTCTATAAAGATACGATGCCTCCGGCATTAGTCTGTTTGGGAGCTTGACCCATCACCACTAGCGCTACGACAAAGGGAAGAGAAGTAGACTGAGACACGTTTGAATTCTGCTATAAGATTTACTCGTTGTTAGCATTTTTTTTATTGACTGAACGTAGCACTTACTGATAATTTATTTGAATCTGTTTTATGTTCCAACGTCAGAAACACAGGATTGTCAAAATAAGAAGGTATCCAGTCATTTGGAAATAATTGAATAAGGCGTTCAAATTCGAATGTAGCCTTTGCCGCTCCATTTGAATTAATTCGTTCGATCGTTAACAGAGCACCGTCAATTCCTAATTTTAGGATTACTTTTGCGTCTGTTAAAGTATTATTGAATCCTGAGGCTTCGGCAAATCTAAAATAGTAACTATAAAATCGATCTGTACCTCCCAAATAAGGACAGCATCGATTCGTTGAATCTGATGCAGAAGAAAAAATCATTTTATCCGATGAATGGTCAAATACGTGGATTAAAGTTCCACGACCATCATAGTAATTCCAAGTCCCCATTTTATCACCAGAGTTATATATACCCATTGCGGCTATTAAACTATCTTTTTTTGACACAATCACGCTTCCTTTTTCATCAATTGTAAGGTCACTTTGACCATTTACCAATGATGAAAGTGATATGTCTTTGTATAAAGGTTTGTAGTATTCTTTCCAAACACCTCGCTTTTCATCCGCGAAATAGTTACCAAATGATTCTAAAGCTCCTCCGTTATGAAAGAAGTACCATTCTCCAACTTTTCTGTCATTTTCAAAGAACCCAAACGCAATCGGTATTCTTCTATCCAGTATATATTTTTGAAATTTAACATACTCTCCGTGCTTGATGCTCTTATTTTCTTTTAACACATAGTATTCTTCTATGTAATCTCCCTTTTGTACTCGTTTCACTTTCGTTTCCTGACAATAAGAATTAGTAGTAATGACGATACTAAGAAGGCTCAATATGATTGTAATTTGTTTCATTGGTTTTTATTTGCAACTAGT
>NZ_CAXBDD010000134.1:0-8036 GCF_963974515.1 uncultured Sunxiuqinia sp.
ATAAGCCATCACATTAAACCGGGTTCCCAAAACCTCAACATCCAGGCCTTGTGCGCTGATCCGGAAGGGCGAATGTTTGTCCTCTTTAACATCAAAGTAAGCTTCTCCGGACAACTCAACCGACCTGTTTTTCGAGAATTGAACCGGATACTTCAGGTAGGAGTCGCCATTTAGCCAACCGGTTGTCCCATCAGGCAAATTAAATTGCGAACGCATGCCCGGCGGACATTGAATTTCTGCATAAACCGTCTCGCCTTGGGCCAAATCCCGCCACTGAATGTAAAAATAAAGCGAAGCAATCAGCAAAGGAAGAATAAGCACCGCCGCAATCCGGTAAAATACGTTCCTGAATCGATATGTCCATTGATTCTCCTGGTGCATTTCTCTTTGCAAAATTTTAGCTTTCGTCTTATTCCAGAGCTGCAGATAGATCGCATCGGATACAATCTTTCCGTCTGTAGCATCCCAACTATCCTTCAGCTCTTCCCTCAGTGTCTCAAACTGATCATCGTCTTCAAATCGATTCAGAATGCTTAAATATTCCTGCTTCGAATACTGATCGCCGATGAATTTTTTCAACAATTGATGTCCCTTCTTTCCCATTTTCGATAATCTAACTACCCAGTAGTATCCGAAAAAAAGGTGACCCCCCTATTGAATTGTGATTTTTTTTGACAATTTCAGTAATCAGTCATTCTGTCTGGTGCGAACGTTTTGCAACTGCGCAAAAAACAAATACAAATTCTTGACTTTCTTTTCATGAAATGCATCCCGGATGGTTTTGATGGCAGCCGTCAATTGGTTTTCGACGGTCTTTGGTGAGACATTCAGAAAGTTTGCCGCTTCGTGAACGGTTAATCCTTCCTTTTTTAGTAAAAGGAAAACCGCTTTCCTTTTTTCCGGGAGGCGGTCAATTTCCTGATCCAGCAGCTTTAAATAATATCCAAAATTTAACTCCTCGTCCGATTCGCTGGCTTGCTCAACTAAAAAATCGAACAATTCCACTTTAAACATCTCACGCCTAGCCTTTTCAATAAAAGACTTCCGAATATCATTCAAGGCGATGGTAAACAAATAGGGGCGAAAAGGCTGTTCAGGATTGACTTGGCTCCTCTTTTCCCAGATCTTCAAAAAAACGTTTTGGACAATTTCTTCGGCTTCAACCCGGGACTTTAACAAGTTGTATGAAAAGTGAAAAAGAATCTTCGAATACTTCTCAAAAAAATATTCAAAAGCATATAATCTGCCTTCTCTTAAAGCGATGGCAAAATTATGTTCTGACATATCGAACTTCGTTTTCACTTCATTCAGATTTAGGCAACCAAACTTAACGAAAAAATTAACATCTGATGTTGATTTTGTCAAATTGTATTATTTTTGCACTAATTGATAGAATATTATCTGTCGATAAAGTCGAACTGCCGTATGAAATGATCAGGATCAATACTTTGCATACCTTGGAGGATGATTATTGGAAGTTCCATGCGTTGGTATTCTCAATAAGAGAAGAATAGCTTATTGATTAGTACCAGAATGGTACGTAGTTAAATTGAAAAAATGGATATATGAAGATTATGCATGAACAACTCAGTTTCCGGGGAACGAATTCCTTCAATATTAAGTGGGATGATTTTCCACATTTCACCTTTCCCTGGCACTTCCATTCGGAGTACGAACTGGTTTTTGTAATCCGGAGTTTCGGTAAGCGCTTTGTTGCCGATCATGTCGAAGATTTTCAGGATGGCGACCTGGTATTGCTGGCACCTAACCTGCCGCACTTTTGGAAAAATGATGAAGCCTTTTTTTTGAATGATCCCAATTACCGGGTCAATGCCATTGTGATTCATTTTCCGGCTCATTTCTTTAAGGAACAGTTGGAAAATTACCCAGAATTTATGTCCATCCGCGATTTACTGTCACGTGCGGCCCGCGGCTTAAGTTTTCAGAAGGAGGTATCCGATCGCTTAGGGCCAAAACTAAATAAGCTATTAAAGAAAAAAGGCTTGGAGCGCACCTTGCTGTTCCTGGAGATTCTGGAAAAGCTGGCCAAAACCAGCCAGTACAAGTCGCTGGCCAGCGAAACCTACCGACTCAACCTGGACAATTGGTCGACCACGCGGCTCGATAAAGTCATGCACATCATTAACGCCAACTACCGGCAACCCATCAAACTCGATTTGGTTGCCAGCCATATTGGTATGAATACCACAGCCTTTTGCCGCTACTTCAAAGAAAAAACGGGCAAATCGTTTATTGAGTTTGTAAATGAAATGCGGATTGGCTATGCCTGCAAACTCTTGCTCGAGGGCAAACAAACGGTCTCGCAAATCTGTTTCGAAAGCGGCTTTAACAACTTATCCAACTTCAACCGGTGCTTTAAAAAAACAACATCACTTTCACCCATCCAATATCAAAATCAATTTCACCACGCCAATCAACCGGTCAATCAGCCCGGTCAAATGCAGGAAAATTAATTGCAACTGAACACGTATCGCGGTGAGTAGCCTCACATAATAAGTGACGTTCTAAATTTGATCGTAAAAGAACAATATCGCCGATGAAGTGTTCTGAACTTTTGCGAGGATTAATTTGCCTTGTTTTAAAAGAACATAGAATGAATGAGATTATTGAGATGAAGACAAACTCTCTGGAGAACAAAAAAACCACCCAAGAACCCATCCAGCAATTTTTAGGGAAACTTAAAGAAAAAATGAAGCAAGTCTATCACCAGCGAGGTGATATTGACAAATACAGCCAGCAACGCGGACTTCCGCCCTTTGTGCTGCGCGAAATCATGGCATGCAATCCTCTTTCGATCGGCATTCCAAAAGCTTATGGTGGCCGGGGCGCCCTGATGAGTGAAAACCTGGCCCTTCTGGAAGCGGCATCTTACGAGTCACTGGCCCTATCACTTACCTTTGGGATTAACTCGGCTTTATTTTTGCAACCCGTTGGAAAATATGCCCAGGAAGAAGCCAAATCCGCTGTGTTCAAACGTTTTATTGAAAACCGAAACATGGGAGGACTGATGATCACCGAACCTGATTTTGGAAGCGATGCCTTGAGTATGCAGACCTATTTTCAGGAATCCGATGGTCAGTTCCACATCAAGGGAAAAAAGCACTGGGCCGGACTGACCGGTTGGGCTGACTTTTGGTTGTTAACCGCCCGACGAAAAAACAGTGATGGAGACTTGCAACGCGACATCGACTTTTTTATCTGCGACGTTACAAAACCCGATCAATCGATTAAAGTAGAAGAATTTTACGACAACCTGGGCTTGTACCAAATTCCCTACGGACGAAACCACATTGATGTTAAAATCCCGGAGGCTCAACACTTAAAACCCCATTCAACCGGGGTGAAAATGATGCTCGACTTGCTGCACCGCTCACGCATGCAGTTTCCGGGCATGGCCATTGGATTCATTCACCGGATAATGGACGAAGCCATTGCCCACTGCAAACAGCGCTTTATTGGAGGTCGAAGCCTCATCACCTACGATCAGGTTCAGGAACGACTTTCAAAACTGCAAGCTTCCTTCACCATCTGTTCAGCCATGTGCTCAAACAGTGCCAAAAAAGCCGGGGTTGAAAACGACCTGACCGGAATCGGGATTGAAGCCAATGCGGTAAAATCAGTTGTTACTGACTTGATGCAACAAGCTGCCCAATCGCTCACTCAATTAGTTGGCGCGCAAGCCTACAAACTCAGTCATCTTGGAGGCCGTGGAATCGTTGATAGTCGTCCGTTCCAGATTTTTGAAGGTTCAAACGACATTCTGTATGCGCAAATTTCCGAAGGAATTGTAAAACAAATGCGTAAGCTGAAAGAGAAAAACTTATTCAACTTCCTGAAGGAATATGAGTTAACCAACCGCTCGGCTGATCAATTAAAAGACCTCTTCAACTTTGAACTGGATTTACAGCTCCCGCAACGCAAGTTGGTTGAGCTGGGACAGGTCATTGGCCGGGTTATTTCCATGGATATGGTACACCGATTGGCTGATGAGGGCTTCAGAAACGATATGATTGAAGGCGGACTGAACATGCTTCGGCAGGAAATTCAACAAACCATGAGTAGTTTCAGCTTGCAAGCAAATGACCTCGTGGTAGTAGATTACCAGGAAAACAGCTCGTGGCTGAAATATTCACTCTAAGAGATTTCGAAAAAGACGATAATGAAAGCATCAATCCAGGCGATTGATGCTTTTTTATTTTCCAATGGTTAGAATGACATTCGTTGACGACAAAGCGAAACGGGATCAGTTGACGCTAACGATCGTCATACAATAAAAACCATCAACCAATCGCAGCCCGGGACTTTTTTGTTAATTTTGAAACTGAGAAACCACGCATAAGCAAACACCAGATGAGCAAACAGCCCGAAAAACATTGGCTTTCTGAATTACTGGGTCCACTCCGAAAAACATCATGGTACGAACCATTCCGACGAGCGTTCCTCAGCAGGCCCGACCTGATGCTGGCGGCCAAAGCGACTTTTGCCATTTCCCTGCTGGCTGTTCCGCTCGTCATTGCCGGAAAATCGTTTTTCGCCATCACCCTTGCGCTGGGAGCCTTGGCTGGTGCCCTATCCGAAACCGACGACCACCCCAAAGGCCGGATTAAGTCGCTGGCCTTAAAAGTGGTCAGCTTCGGAATTTCCAGTCTGGCCGTCGAGCTACTTCGTCCTTATCCCCTTGTTCTGGGACTTGGGCTGGGGGCTTCAACCATCGTCTTCCTTTTGATTGGCGGACTCAGCGAACGCTACCGCGGCGTAACCTTCGGTGCCATGCTGGTTGGCATTTATGCCATGCTGGGAACGGAAATCAGTCCGGCTTGGTACTGGCAACCCATTTTGCTGCCGGCAGGAGCTTTGTTTTATGGGTTGATTTCGCTGGCATTTCTCTACTATCATCCCTGGCGTTTGCTGGAAGAGCAGCTTGCGCGGGGCTTTCTGGCGCTCTCGAAATACCTCAAACAAAAAGCCAGCCTGTTTCCCAGCGACGAAAAGCGGCAAGGCAAACTACGCAACCAGCTTGCCCTTCAAAATGTACAGGTGGTTGACGCGCTGGAGCGCTGCAAGGAAGTGCTGAACAGCTACGGTGACGCGCTTAAGGACGACACACCCCTGCAACCCTACCTGCGCTACTTCATGCTGTTGCAAGGATTGCACGAACGGGCCGCGTCGAGCCACGAACGGTACGACCTGCTGAGCAGCGATCCTGAAAACCAAGAATTGCTGGAAGGAATCGGGCAAACGTTGCTTCAACTTTCCCAAGCAACCAAACAATTTGCCAACAGCCTGCTCACCGGCGTTCCCTATCGGCATCCAGTGTCTTTGGGCTGGGTCGTGAACGTATTAAACGATCAACTTAAAACACGCAAAGCCAGCGAAACACATCCGCTTGTCTTGCTGGTTCAAAACCTCACCCGCTCTCACCAGTCGTTGGTCAATTTAAGTGAGAACCAGCAACGAAGCATTGCCCCGCGGCTGGCAAAAGACAAACGGACCCTTGGGGAGCGATTGCGAAACCAGCTCAGTCTTAACCATCCCCGGCTGCGGCATGCCATTCGACTCAGTTTGTGTTTTATGATTGGTTTTGCCATTTCCGAAGGCTTTAACGTGGCCAAAGGCGAATGGATTATCCTGACCAGCCTGTTTGTATGCCAGCCCAGCTACAGCGAAACCCGGCGCCGGCTTTTCCAAAGAATTTTGGGCACGATTAGCGGCGTAATTGGCGGCGTGCTTGTTGTGCAGCTGCTACCTACAACAGCCGGCCAGGTAGTTTTACTGCTGTCGGCTGCTTTTGCCTTTTTTGTTTGGCTGCGCCGAAGGTATGCCATCTCGGTCATCTTCATCACCATCTTTGTGCTTAGCGCCTTCAACCTGATTGCCAACCAAGGGGTGGCTGTTATGTGGCCCCGGCTGTTGGACACCTTGATTGGCGCCACGCTGGCTTTTGCCTCGGTGCGGCTGCTTTGGCCCGACTGGCAGCACAAACGCCTGCCACAACTGCTGAACCAGGCGCTGCTTAAAAACACATCCTACTTTCAGGCCATCATTTTGGAATACCAGCAACCATCGACCGACGATGACCTGGACTACCGGGTTGCACGTCGGGAAGCACACAGGGCCGACAATGCGCTGGTGCTTGCCTGGCAGGACATGCAGGTGGAACCGCACAAACAGCATCAGTTTCAACAACAGGCCTTCACCCTGACTTACCTGAACCATGCCTTGCTGTCGTACCTGTCGGCTTTGGGCGCCCATCGCGAGCAACAGCAGGTTCCCAATTTAGAATTGTTGCACTTTGCCAACGGAATTTCGGAAGCCCTTCACGAAGCAAACCAAGCCATATGGTCAAGGATTCACACACAAAATAAAGATCTGCAAACCATCCTGGAGCAAATTCGGCAACACATCAACGAGTCGGAACAGGGATTTGCCCGCATGCAATTCACCCTACTCTACAACATTGCCGATGTCACCATTCAGCTGCTGCAACAGGCCAAACTCATCAATAAAAATGACGAAGCCAACCAGAAGTAAAGGCTGATTCCAAATACCATGAGTTTTCTCTTCTTCATTGTCCCCTGAAAACTTTATTTTTACTGATTCTGAAACTAAAAAGCAATACACATGAATGACATAGAAAAGTACATCGAAGAAAATAAAGACCGTTTTCTGAATGAACTGTTTGGCTTAATCCGCATTCCATCCGTCAGCTCGGTTGCGGTACACAAACCCGACATGTACCTGGCTGCCGAGTACTGGAAAGAATTGCTGATCAGCTCAGGGGCCGATCATGCCGAGGTGTTTGAAACTGATGGCAACCCAGTCACTTATGGCGAAAAAATCATTGACCCGGCAAAGCCAACGGTGCTGGTGTACGGGCACATGGATGTGATGCCCGTTGAACCGCTTGACCTGTGGAAATCGCCACCGTTTGAACCCGAAGTGCGCGATGGCAAAATCTGGGCGCGTGGAGCCGACGACGATAAAGGCCAAAGCATGATGCACGCCAAAGCTTTCGAGCTGATGGTGAAAACCAATACACTGCCCTGCAATGTGAAATTCATGATTGAAGGCGAAGAGGAAATTGGTTCGCCCAACCTGGGCAAATGGTGCGAAGAACACCGGAAAATGCTGAAAGCCGATGTCATCCTGGTGTCGGATACGACCATGATCCGGCCCGACCTGCCCACCATTACTACCGGCTTACGCGGTCTGGCTTATTGGCAGGTTGAAGTTACCGGTCCCAACCGCGACCTGCATTCCGGCATGTTTGGCGGCGCAGTGGCCAACCCGATCAATGTGCTTTCGAAAATGATTGCGCAAATGACGGATGACAACGGACACATCACCATTCCCGGATTTTACGACGATGTACTGGAGGTATCGCCCGAAGAACGGGCTCTCATGGCCAAAACACCCTTCGACCTGGACACCTACAAAAAAGCGCTCGACATTGAAGAAGTTGCTGGCGAAGCGGGTTTCTCAACCATTGAACGGACCGGGATTCGTCCGTCCTTCGACGTATGCGGCATTTGGGGAGGTTATACCGGCGAAGGTGCCAAAACGGTGCTGCCATCCAAAGCGTTTGCGAAAATCAGCACCCGTTTGGTGCCCAACCAGAACCACGAAAAGATTGCCGAACTGTTTCAAAAACATTTCCAAAGCATCGCCCCAAAAACCGTTCAGGTTGAAGTGACTCCCTTGCATGGGGGACAGGCCTATGCCTGCCCCATTGAGCTGCCCGCCTACCAGGCCGCCGAAAAAGCCTACCTCGATGTGTATGGCCGTCGCCCCTTGCCCAACCGAAGCGGAGGTTCTATTCCCATCATCTCCACCTTCGAACAGATCCTGGGCATCAAAACCATTTTAATGGGCTTTGGCCTCGAAGCCGACGCCATTCATTCACCCAACGAAAACTACCCGCTTGAACAGTTCTACAAAGGCATTCAAACCATTCCGCTGTTTTACAAGTATTTTGCCGAGATGAGCGAAGCTTAAACGCAGATGAATTAAGAGCT
>NZ_CAXBDD010000135.1:0-7814 GCF_963974515.1 uncultured Sunxiuqinia sp.
TCACCTAACTTCCCATGCATGAACTTTGCCAGCCGTTATATCAAACGCAACATCAATTACCCGGCTCTTATTTCCGGGCCATCCGCTGAGAGTCTTGGAATGGTCGTGGTTATTCCGTGTTACGATGAGCCTGAAATTCTGACAACAATCCATTCGTTGGCTGCTTGTCAGCCGCCTGTTCAGGCCATTGAAGTGTTGGTGGTGGTAAATCAGTCGGAGGTAAGTCCATCAGAGGTCGAAAGACAAAACGCGCAAACCATCCAGGCGCTTGAGGATTGGAAAATGAAAAATAAGCAAGCTTTTTTCAACTTAAATGTAGTGGTTCCACCGTCCTTTCGGAAAAAGCATGCCGGGGCGGGTCTGGCACGTAAAACAGGTATGGATGAAGCGGTACGCCGGTTTGCTGCACTTGATAAGCCGGGCGGAGTGCTTATTTCTCTCGATGCGGATACGACTGTTGGTCCGAATTATTTTGTTGAGATTGAGAAGCACTTTCAGCAATCCGAGAAGGAAGTTGGTGCGACCATTCGGTTTCAGCACCGGGTGGATGAACTTACGGATGAAGCTCACCGGCAGGGCATGGAGCTGTACGAAACCTATCTGCATTATTATAAGCAGGCGATGGCATTTACCGGGTTTCCGCAGGCCATTTACACGGTGGGCTCGGCTTTCGCCGTTCGAGCTGATGCTTACGTCAAGCAGGGCGGCATGAACCGCAAACAAGCTGGTGAAGATTTTTATTTTCTGCACAAGCTGGCGCAGCTGGGCCCAATTGGAGAAATTAACGGAACCTGTGTTTTCCCGTCGGCACGGATTTCGCACCGGGTTCCGTTTGGAACCGGTCCGGCTATACGAAAATGGATGGAAGGCGATGAAAGCCTGAAGCTCACCTATAATTTTCAGGCTTTCCAACACCTGAAACAACTGTTTGACCGACTACCTGAAATCTATCGAAGCAGCGATCCGGAACTGCCGGCTCTGCTCGGTCAATTGCCTTTGCCGGTGGTTTTATTTTTGAAAGCCGATGACTTTGAAAGCTCCTTACAGGAAATTCGCTCCAACGCATCACGACCAGAAAGTTTCCAAAAGCGCTTTTATGGCTATTTCAATGCCTTTAAGATTCTGAAATTTCTGAATTTTGTGCATCCTTCGTTTTATCCCTTGCAAGATTTAGATGAAGCCAATCAACAGCTAAAGTCAAGTGGATGTTGTGCTTCAAGTCAGGAGAATAGATGATTGGAAGCAGAATATAAGGCTTCTAAAGAAGAAGTTCGGGCCATTCTCCCGGAATATAAGTCAAGAGAAGATGACTACAAATGCCCGTACGATTGATCCTGACGCTAATTGCTGGTCTATTGGCACACCCTGCTCATGACCAGGATCGCTGCGAATCACCTCTCATCGATCCAATCACGGTCAAGAAGGGCTACCGTTTCCTGCAACAAACTCCAGGCTTTTTTCACATGGTGGCGCTTGGTTTGTGTCTGTCCAATGCTCATACGCAGCCAAAACTGTCCGTTTAAAACGGTGTGTGTCAAAAAGAGCTTGCCACTTTTATTGAGGCTATCCATCAGCTTTTTATTGAAGGCATCGTCGTTTTTATGGCGAAAACAAACCAGGTTGAACGGCGGCTGGTTTAGCAATTCAAAATCGTTTGATTGACTGACCCAATCGGCAAACTCCTGCGCCAGTCGAATGTGTTCATTAATGTGGTATTGCAAGCCTTTGACACCATAATGGCGGATAACAAACCATAGTTTCAGGGCCCGAAAACGCCGACCCAGTTGTACATGCCAGTCGCGGTAATCAATGACGGCTCCTTTCTCGGTGGCTTCATTTTTTAGGTATTCCGGTAAAATGCTGAGTGTTTTAATCAGTACGGCCTTGTCTTTCACATAAAAACAGTCGCAATCAAAATTGGTAAAAAGCCATTTGTGCGGGTTGAAAGCGTAACTCTTAGCCAGTTCAAGTCCGTCGAAATGCGAGCGATACTCCGGGCAAACAGCGGCAGACCCGGACATGGCGGCATCCACATGCAGCCAGATGTCGTATCGGCGACAGATTTCGCCAATAGCCCGAACCGGATCAATCGCATTAGACGAAGTGGTGCCAATGGTGGCGCAGGCAAAAAAAGGAATGTAGCCTTCGTCCAAATCTTTTTTAATCTGTTGCTCCATCTTCTCTGGGATCATCGCGAAATTCTCATCTACCTCAATTACCCGTAAGTTTCGTTGTCCTATCCCGACGATTTTAATGCCCTTTTCTACGGACGAATGGGTCTGCGATGTCACGTAAGCCACAATTTTCGGGCATCCACCCAGCTTGTTGGTTTCGAAGTTGGTTTTCATTTCGCGGGCACACAGCAGCGCGGTAATCAGCGCATTAGACGCCGTATCCTGAATGACACCTCCTCCCTGATTGGTGGTCTTAAATTGCTGTGGTAAACTCATCATGTCCACCAGCCAGTCCATCACATGGCTTTCCAACTCCGTGCAAGCGGGACTGGTTGCCCATAGCATGCCTTGTACTCCCAGTCCGGCTGAAAGCAATTCGCCAAGAATGGACGGACCCGAAGTGTTGGACTGGAAGTAAGCAAAGAAATTGGGCGACTGCCAGTGGGTAATTCCGGGCAGGATTAATTGTTCCACATCCTGCATCATCGCATCAAAACTTTCTCCGTGCTCGGGAGCATTGGCAGGAAGGGTTTTTAGAATATCACCGGGTTTGACTTGCGACAAAACCGGGTAGTTTTCTACTTGCTCGTAATAGTCGGCTATCCAGTCAATGAGTTTTTTGCCCTGCTCGCGAAATTGCGTGGGGCTCATGTGGTAATTTTGTTGTGTCATGATTAATATCGGATCGTAAAATCGCTGAAATTTGTGGTTGGTTCTACTTGATTTTGGGTTAATTGGTCGGTTCGGCTGTAGCCGTTCCCTATTTTGAGGTAATCGATTAAACAGTTGATGTCTTTCTCTTCTCCTTCTGCTTCGATTTCTACTTTTCCATTGGGTAGGTTTTTAACCCAGCCGGTTATGTGGCACTCCCTGGCTTTTTCTCGCACAAAATACCGGAAGCCAACGCCTTGGACTCTTCCGGAAAGCAGGATATGCCGGGCTGTTTTAGCCATTGTTAATCGGGTCTTCCATCGGCTTTTTTCCAAACTCGGCTACTACATCGGGTTGGACGAGTGCCCAGATGGAATAAACACCAACGGCAGTCCCAACCGGGAAGTGAAACAAATCCAGCACTGACAAAATCAGAACCAGTATGCGGGCCCATTCTTTCCGTTTAAACAAGCCAAACCCTCCAATAATCCCTGGAATAGCAAGGATGACAAATACGGTAGCGACCACATTTGCTATAATAGACAGCACCAGATTGGCTTCTGGTTCATCGGTGAAATCTCCAACCAAATGAAGAATGGCATAAATTAAGAGGGCGAAAAGTATTCCAAATATGCTGAAGCCAATCTGAATGGCAGCAACAATGTTGATGTGTTTTTGCATAATATGAATTTTTGCTTAAAATTAGAAAGAATGTTTGAAACTTACACCCGGTTTGCCTCAGAGAAATGGACAAATAGAACCATTCTTAATAGCTGTTCAACAAGATCCTTGATTGACTGTTTGTAATAATATCAGATTACGGCTGTTGAAATCAGTTTTTTAGTATTTTTGCACCAGTTAAAGAAAGGAGCGTACGATGGAGTTTATTTTGGTTTTAGGAGTGGCAATTGCCTTGGTAGCACTTGCTTTTGTTGGATTGTCTATCCGGGTTTTACTGGAGAAAAAGGGAAAATTTCCAAACCTTCATATTGGAAGTAACAAACATATGAAACAGCGGGGAATTACCTGCGCTCAAACGTTTGATAAAATAGAACAGGCCAAAGTTAAACGGCAATTGACCTTTAAAAAATTGTCTCTGATTGACGAAGTTGAAGGTGGCTGTTGATTGAAGGTTTGAAGGATTGAGTTAGGAGATCGGGTCAAACATCGGGCGGTGATGATCAATTGCAGGTTTCCAGACCAATAGTTGTAGCTTAGCTTATACATTTTCCCTGGAAGATTGGCAACCAATCCTTTAAACTCGGGGACAAGCAAAACGGACGATAATTTGTCCCACCCGCATTTTTACCTGTGACCATAGCAGGTCGATATACATTTCCTGGCCGTTTAGGGCATATACAATGCTTTGCTCTTCCGCATCGGGTGCAACAAATAATTGCTTCTGGATTTTTGATGGTTTGTCAATATTTTGCTGCCAGCCCATGGCATATTTCAAATCCTGCAGGTTTTCGATCGTTGAAGCTTTATTCGATTTAATGAGTTGATTGCATCTTTTGGGGTAGTTGTCTCAACTGCGTCCCGGAAGTGCAAATACATTGCGGTTATAAGAATCGGCAATGTCGGCCGTAACTAACGAATCGCCTTTTTCAGCCGATTCCACAATGATGGTGGCATCGGCCAGGCCGGCAATGAGTGGGTTTCGACGCAGAAAGTTGGTGCCGTCAATCGGTGTTTCCCTCACAAAGTCGGTTACCAGTCCTCCATTTCCAAACATCTTATCGCCCACCGTACGATGCATGATGGGATAAACTTGTTCCAGTCCGTGGCCCACCACACCAAGGGTAGCGACTCCATGCTTCAGGCAGGCTTTGTGCGCCGCGATA
This sequence comes from uncultured Sunxiuqinia sp., assembly GCF_963974515.1. GTDB lineage: Bacteria > Bacteroidota > Bacteroidia > Bacteroidales > Prolixibacteraceae > Sunxiuqinia. Next base: position 4,670 of record NZ_CAXBDD010000135.1, read on the forward strand.
TCGATGCCATAAGCCAGTCCGCTGACGACCGTATAATCTCCTCGTTGTGCCATTTCCTGAATCTGCGAATCGCAAAAGTCGCGTCGATTGCTGGTGGCTTTTCGCGTTCCCACCATCGACAAAATCTTTTATGCTTTGAAGTTTGTCGAGCCTTTCCAATACAACAGCAAGCCCGTATCGACGCATCGTTTCAGAAGCAACCGGCTAATTATCATCCCAATAGAAAGCTGTTTGAATCTCGTTTTTTCGCACAAATTCAACTTCGGTTTCCACACGGTCCAGTAGGTTGCTTTCCAGAATTTTTTGTGCGGTAATGCTCCGGATTTTGGGCACCTGGGTCAGCGGCTTCTTGTTTGCCGAAACTATCTCCTTAATCCCGCCCAGTGCGGTGATCAATCGTTTGGCGTTGGTACAGCCAATTCCTGGAGCAAGCGACAGCGCGATTTGGCAAGTGAGTTGTTCGGAGTCCGTTATGAGTGGGGATCTTGGTCATTGCAGGCTGACGCCCTACTGCCCGAGTTGTCTCTTTTCAGGAAGCATTTTACTCAAATCATTGCGAATCGCCTCAATGTCCGCGCTGCTTAAAGCTGCCAGACTGACTTCAGGGTATTCGGCTATGCCTTCTCTGGTTTTGATTTCGAGGTGCAACTCATGAAACAGGAACGATCGTTCCACCACCGCCTTAAAGAGCCTCTTTTTATTGAATTCGATGGAGCTGTATTCTTTTCCGAAGAACGAAATAATGGGGTAATAGCGGATCTGCAACACTTCGCCATCTGATTGGTAATGAACGTAGTTTAAGCCCATGAATTGAAAGCCGATGATAAAAAGCAAGAAGACACCGCCATTGATTAAGGCCACTAGGTCCATCTCCTTCCAAACAAAAAACAAAATGGGCAGCAGTAACAAAACGGCTATCAGGAAAAAACCTCTCTTTATCAGACGTGATCGTTTTTGGTTAGAAATTTCCATAGTTTTTTAATGAATCGTAAATAATCAGGCCATTTTGCCAATGATTTTATCGGGCTGAGAAAATAGATTAACTTTGCCTTCTTCAAAATATAACAAACGCATGGCCTCATCAAAAATACACTCAAATATTGTCTTTTCCCAAAAGGTGGCAGATGAACTCGAAAAAATCGTCGAACAATTTCCTGCCGGGAAGGTATTTCTCCTGACGGAAGAAACGCCAAAACGACTTTGCCTTCCGCTTATCGAAGAGCTGATTGACCGCCGCCAGATCAAGCAAATCAGCATTTCAGGGGGTGAACCCAACAAGTCCATCCGCTCGGTGGAACAGGTTTGGGAGTTCCTGTCAAAAAACGGTGCAGACCGCAAGTCATTGCTCATCAATATTGGTGGCGGCATGCTTACCGACTTGGGGGGCTTTGTCGCTTCAACCTTTAAGCGGGGAATGGCTTTCGTCAATATTCCAACCACGCTGTTGGCCCAGGTGGATGCTTCGCTGGGCGGAAAAACAGGAATCAATTTCAACGGACTGAAGAATGAAATAGGTGTTTTCAATGAGCCGGATGCCGTCATTATTAACACGAGCTTTTTAAAGACCATCGACTACGCAAATTTCCTTTCGGGTTATGCTGAAATGCTGAAGCACGGACTGATTAAGGATCCGGAGCACTGGGACGAGCTGATGGGGTATGATTTGGGCGATATCGATTACGTATCGCTGGAAGAAATCATTGCCCACTCGGTGGCGGTGAAGGACTGGCATGTGCAAAACGACCTGACCGAGAAGAACATTCGCAAAGCGCTGAACTTTGGACACACGGTCGGGCATGCGTTTGAGAGTTATGCCTTGCACAGCGGGCGTGCCATTTTGCATGGTTTTGCGGTAGTTTACGGAATGATTGTGGAGCTGTACCTTTCGGCTAAACGATGTGGCTTTCCGCAGGATCAGCTAAATGAAATCAGCCGTTGGCTGCTGGGTGTTTACGGGAAGTTTGAAATAGAACAGTCGGATTATGAAGCCCTTTATGAACTGATGACCCACGACAAAAAAAATGAAGGTAGCCGAATCAACTTCACCTTGATTACCAAAATAGGCGAGGTGTCCATCAATGAGGATTGCCCGAAGGAGTTGATTTTTGAAGCGCTTGATTATTACGCAAAACGATAATCCGCCGGCTGGCAGACAAGTTCCAAGTCTCAAGTTCCAAATTCCATCTGCGGACAACTCGAAACACAAAACTCGAAACTGATAACTGAAAACTGACCATGAAATACCGTCTTTCCAAATCAGATAGAACCATCCAAGGGAGCATTGATCTTCCTTCGTCCAAAAGCATTGCCAACCGCGCGCTGATTATTCATGCGCTGAGTTACAGTCCATATCCACTAAAAAACCTGTCGGCAAGCGATGATATTGACGTGATGCAACAGGTGCTGACTTCGAACACCAACCAATTTGATATTGGCCACGCGGGAACCGCCATGCGTTTTCTGACGGCTTTTCTTTCGCAGATTGTCGGGCAATGGGTCATCACCGGTTCGGAACGGATGAAACAGCGGCCCATTCATGTGTTGGTTGATGCTTTGAATGCGCTGGGTGCCAAAATTGAGTATATGGAGAACGAAGGTTATCCGCCACTCAAAATCTGGGGTTCGCACCTGAAAGGCAAGGTGCTGGAGCTCGATGGTAGCATCAGCAGCCAGTATATTTCGGCCTTATTGATGATTGCCCCGGTGATTGAGGGAGGCCTGACCCTTCGCCTGAAAAACAAAATTACTTCGCGACCCTACATCGAACTAACGCTGAAGCTAATGAAGCAGTTTGGCGTTCGTTCGGTTTGGAAAGGCAACGAAATCAGGGTGGACGAGCAGGCATACCAGGCACGTGATTTCACGGTTGAAGCCGACTGGACCGGTGCTTCGTACTGGTACCAATTGGCTGCATTGGCCGACGAGGCTGAGATTGAACTGAAAAACCTGCGCCTGATGAGTTTACAGGGCGACTGCGAAATTGCCAGTTGGTTCAAGGCCTTTGGCGTGGACAGTAAAGCCACCCCCGACAGCGTGATCATCACCAAATCAGCAAATATTCAACCCAAACACTTGCAGCTCAACTTCATTGAAAACCCCGATGTGGCACAAACCATGGCCATGTTGTGTGTGTTGAAAAAAGTGC
>NZ_CAXBDD010000136.1:0-7792 GCF_963974515.1 uncultured Sunxiuqinia sp.
GTCGGGATGACAAGATTTGAACTTGCGACCCCTCGCCCCCCAGACGAGTACGCTACCAGACTGCGCCACATCCCGATTAATTTTTACTTCACCCTTGATTTCGTCTATTTGCAATAATCTTGGTTGAAGCGTTTGCAAAAGTATATAAAGAAGGGAATTCTGCAAAATTAATTTAAACTATTGATTGACTATTTTCAATAGTCTGCCTCTATCGCGCCTTCACTATTATTGATGAATCAAATGTTGTATATATCTCGATGTTGTGTAATTTTGCCGTGTCGTTTTTAATAAAAAAAAGCTAAAAATAAAAGTCATGTTTAAATCACTAGATCTTAAGGAAAGCGAGAAGCCTAAAAATGAACCTGTGGGCGAGGCAGAGCGCGTAAAATGTCTGATTATTGGTTCAGGTCCTGCGGGCTATACGGCGGCTATTTACGCCGCTCGTGCCAATCTGAGCCCCGTCATGTATGAAGGACTTCAGCCTGGAGGACAGTTGACTACAACGACCGAAGTAGAGAATTATCCAGGCTATCCTGAAGGAGTAACCGGACCAGTGATGATGGAGGATTTTAAGAAGCAGGCCCAGCGATTTGGCACCGATGTTCGTTATGGCTATGCAACCAAGGTGGATTTCTCAGGCGATATTCACAAAGTGTGGATTGACGATAAAAAGCTGATTGAAGCAGAGGCTGTTATTTTGGCGACTGGTGCAACAGCGAAGTATCTAGGAATTGAGGATGAACAAAAATACGCTGGAGGTGGTGTTTCGGCTTGTGCTACCTGCGATGGTTTTTTCTATCGCGGAAGGGATGTGGCTGTTGTTGGAGGTGGCGACACCGCTGCTGAAGAAGCGATGTATCTTGCTGGATTGGCGAATAAAGTTTACCTGATTGTTCGTCGCGATGTGTTGCGTGCTTCGCGCGTGATGGCTGATCGGGTGAAGAAAATACCAAATATTGAAATTCTTTGGAAGCACCAAACCAAGGGATTGTTTGGTGATGGTGTTGTTGAGGGCGCTACTTTAGTGAAAAATAAAGGAGAGGTTGACGAAGAGGAAGTAAAAATTAAAATTGATGGCTTTTTCCTGGCTATTGGGCATAAACCCAACTCAGACTTTGTTTCCGACTTTTTAGAGACCGATGAAGTCGGCTACGTCAAAACAATACCAGGAACTTCAAAAACCAACATTTCCGGCGTATTTGCCTGTGGCGATTTAATGGACTCAATTTATCGTCAGGCGGTAACGGCTGCCGGTTCGGGATGTAAGGCGGCGATGGACGCAGAACGATATTTGTCAGAGAAGCACAGTTAGTATCAATAAAATAACCATTTAGCAAAAACAAAAAAGCCATGTTGAATTTTCAGCATGGCTTTTTGTTTGAATGTATCTTTTAGGACTAGGCCATGTTTGGAACCTCAGAACCCGCATAGGCTCCCGATTCCAGCTTGTCTCTAACTTCTTTGAATGCCTTGATTGTGATGTCAACATCCTCCAGCGTGTGCATGGCTGTTGGGATCAGACGAAGGATAATTTCACCCTTTGGAATCACCGGATAAACGACAACTGAACAAAAGATGCCGTAATTCTCACGCAGATCCATCACCACATTGGTTGCTTCAACCACGCCACCTTTCATGTAAACCGGTGTAACGGGTGAGTTTGTGCGCCCCAGATCAAAACCAGCTTCTTTTAAGCCCGATTGCAAATTGTTCACCACATTCCACAGTTGTTCGCGAAGTTCTGGTTTTGTTTTCAGCAGTTCCAGTCGTTTCATAGCGCCAATAACCATGGGCATCGGAAGTGATTTGGCAAAGGTTTGCGAACGCATGTTGTACCGCAAGAAGTTACACACGTCGGTGTCGCAGGCTACAAAAGCGCCAATTCCAGCCATTGATTTGGCAAAGGTGCAGAAGTGCAGATCGACTTGATCTTGTACTCCAAAATGCTCGGGCGCTCCGGCACCTGTTGGTCCCATCACACCAAAGCCATGGGCGTCGTCAACGAGCAATCGGAAATTGAATTCCTTTTTCAAAGCAACAATCTCATCCAGCTTGCCCAAATCTCCGGACATGCCAAAAACACCTTCGGTGATAACTAAAATACCTCCCCCTTGCTTTTCAGCCAGTTTGGTTGCACGACCCAGTTGAATTTTCAGGTTCTCAATGTTGTTGTGTGGATAAACATAGCGTTTGCCCATATGCAGGCGCACACCATCAAGAATGCAGGCGTGCGATTCACTATCGTAAACCACCACATCGTTGCGGCCACAAACCGCATCAATAATGGAAACCATTCCCTGGTAGCCGAAATTCAGTAAAAAGGAGTCCGACTTGCCAACATAAGCAGCGAGTTGTCGTTCGAGTTCCTCGTGTTGGTTGGTTTGCCCCGACATCATACGAGCTCCCATCGGATAGGCCAGTCCCCAATCTTTTGCCGCGTCAGCGTCTACTTTGCGAACTTCAGGGTGGTTGGCCAGGCCAATGTAATTGTTTAAACTCCAGGTCAGCACTTCCTTGCCCCTGAAATTCATGCGGGCACTGATTTCACCTTCCAACTTTGGGAAAGCAAAGTAGCCATGGGCTCGTTCCATGTGCTTGCCAATGTCGCCTCTATTTGATCGAAATTTTTCAAAAATATCCACTTCAAAAAGCTTTAAAATTAACTATGCAAAAGTAATTTTTTTTAAGAAGTCTACAAATTTGTTAATTTATATTAAACCAGCGAGTAGATAAATAAAACTTCTGTATTTTGCGGTTCGTATTTTAATGAAAAATGTATCTTTGCGCCATGTTTATAAAAATGAAGAATATAATCGTTTTTGCTCTGTTATTGTTATTGGTCGGCACTGCGTGTAGCGATTACAATAAAATTGTAAAAAGTACAGACTACGAGTTTAAATATAAAAAGGCTCTGGAGTATTATGAAGCGGGCGAGTTTGTGCGTTCTTCCCAACTGCTGAGCGAGCTTGTTAATATTTACCGCGGAACCAGTCGTGCCGATGAGGTATATTATTATTACGCCAAAAGCCATTATGGTGCGAATGATTATTTAATGGCGGGACATTGGTTTCGGACCTTGGTGAAAGATTTTCCAAAAAGTAAATATGCTGAGGAATCACAATACATGATTGGTTATTGTCATTACCTTGATTCACCAAAGCCACGGCTAGACCAGCAAGTAACTCAAAAGGCAATTGATGCCCTTCAATTGTATATGAATTTATACCCCAACAGCGATCGGATTGAGGAAGCAAACCGGCTGATTATCGAACTGCGCGATAAGTTGGTTTATAAATCCTTTCTGAGCGGAAAATTATATTACGATTTGGAAGATTATAAGGCTGCTGTTGTCGCTTTGACAAATTCCTTAAAAGAATTTCCGGATACCAAGTATCGCGAAGAACTCATGTTTATGCTGTTAAGGGCGAAGTATCTTTTGGCTATCAGAAGCGTAGAGGAAAAAAAAGAGGAGCGTTTAACCGATGCTTTGGATGAATATTTTACCTTTGTCGATGAATTCCCGGAAAGTGAACACCGGAAAGAGGCTGAAAAATTCTACGAGGAAACAGCAAGGTTATTAAATTATAACGAAGAGGCTAATTTATAAATAGATATGGATTATAAAAAAATTAAAGCTGAAAGCTCAACGGTTCCAAGAGATTTGAATGACTTGGAAGACCAAACAGGAAACGTTTACGAAACGGTGATGATCCTTGCAAAACGGTCTAACCAGATTTCTTCTGAAATGAAAGAAGAACTGAATCAGAAATTGCAGGAATTTGCTTCTTACACAGACAATTTGGAAGAAGTATTTGAAAACCGTGAGCAAATCGAAATCTCGAAGTATTACGAGCGCTTGCCAAAGCCGACCTTGATTGCTTTTGAAGAATTAAAGCAAGGACAAATTTACCATCGTAATCCTGCGAAAGAAAACCGCAAAGGACTCTAATTGGAAGCCTTTATGAGGCTTAAAGGAAAACATATTATCTTAGGATTGACCGGAAGTATAGCTGCCTACAAGGCGGCTTATCTTTTAAGAGGGCTAGTGAAAGAAGGTGCTGACGTGCAGGTTGTGATGACTCCCGCAGCGAAAGAATTCATTACCCCGGTTACCATGTCAGCCTTATCCGGACGCCCTGTCGCTTCGGAATTTTTTGCTGCCAACGACGGCACCTGGTATTCACACGTGGATATGGGGCAGTGGGCGGATTTAATGCTCGTCGCACCGGTTACGGCGGCTACGCTTGGCAAAATGGCACATGGCATTGCCGATAATTTGTTGGTTACGACCTATATGTCGGCTAAATGTCCGGTTTATCTGGCTCCAGCTATGGACCTGGACATGTTTCGGCATCCTTCAACCTTGAAAAATCTGGACATTTTGCGTTCGTTTGGGAATGTCATTCTTGAACCAGGCGAAGGCGAACTGGCCAGCGGACTGCACGGCAAAGGGCGGATGCAGGAACCAGAACAGCTGGTGGAAGAAGTGGTCGCTTTTTTCTACTCAAAAAAAAAACTTCTGAATAGAAAGGTGCTGGTTACTGCCGGTCCTACCTACGAAAAGATTGATCCTGTTCGTTTTATCGGGAATTACTCTTCGGGAAAAATGGGCTTTGCCCTGGCCGAAGAACTGGCAGAGCAGGGAGCTGAAGTGCTTTTGGTGGCCGGGCCGGTAGGCGTGAAGTTGACGCATCCCAATATTCAACGGATTGATGTGGAGTCGGCAAGCGAAATGCACGAGGCATGCCTGCGTCATTTTCCGGCGATGGATGCGGCCATTATGTGTGCTGCCGTAGCTGATTACCGTCCCAAACAAGCAGCCGGGCAAAAAATTAAGCGCCAGGCGAATGAGATGAGTATTGATTTGGAAGCGACGGCCGACATTGCCGCTTCGCTGGGCAAACTCAAAACGAATCGCCAACTTTTGGTGGGCTTTGCGCTCGAAACAAACGACGGAGAGCAAAATGCCTTGGGCAAACTTCAAAAGAAAAACTTAGATTTCATCGTTCTCAATTCGTTGCAGGATCGTGGTGCTGGTTTTGGGGTGGACACCAATAAGATTACCATTCTTTCGAAAGACAATAATGCTCAACTATTTGAGTTAAAACACAAGGCAGAGGTTGCCGCCGATATTGTTGAAAAGCTGACTCAGGAATTGGCAAAGTTGTAAGACTTCTGCAGAATTTGATTATTTTTACTCCACAGGTATTTTTTGATTATGAAGAAACTAGGCTTCTTATTGCTGTTGGTTTTACTGCTTGTTGGTTCGGGCATGGCGCAGGAGTTGCGTTGCAATATCAGCGTATCGGGCCAGCAGATTCAGGGTGCTAATCGCAATGTTTTTCAGACCATGCAGGCCGACTTGTATGAGTTTATGAACAACCGCAAGTGGACCGACCACGTTTATTCGATGGACGAACGCATTGAGTGTAGTATTTATATTCGACTGACCGAGCAGCTTTCCTCAAACGAATTCAAGGGAAGCATCCAGGTACAGCTGCGTCGGCCAGTGTTCAATTCTGATTATGAAACCCCTTTGCTCAATATCAAAGACAACGATTTTCATGTGGAGTACGTGGAATACCAGTCCATGGAGTTTAATGAAACTTCAAACCGTGACAACTTGACGAACCTGATGGCTTATTATGCCTACGTCATCCTGGGAATGGATTACGATTCATTTTCGCCCAACGGAGGCACAGAATATTTTCAGAAAGCCCAGCAAATCGTAAACAATTCGCAGAACGTGCGTTATGCAGGATGGAAAGCATACGAAAGCGAACGGAACCGGTACTGGTTAGTCGAAAATCTATTGAACAAGTCGTATGCGCCTTTTCGCGATTGTACCTATCAATATCACCGGCTTGGCCTCGATAAGATGCACGAACAGATTGAAGAGGGGCGAGCTGCCGTTGCCGAGTCGCTTCGATCCATTCAGAAAGTATTTCGCTCCCGGCCTTCATTGTATATTTTGCAAATTTTTTTCGATGCCAAATCCGACGAGTTGGTCAATATTTTTTCCAAATCGTATCCGGATGAGCGCAACCGGGTGATGACCATTTTAAATGAAGTTGATCCATCGAATGGAAGCAAATACGAAAAGATAAATAAAGCAGCCGAAGAATTTTAAAAGCTAAAAACCGCCTCCGTGTTACAATCGCTCTATATTAAAAACTACGCCCTGATTGACAAGCTGTCGATTGAATTCAACAGCGGATTTAATATTGTTACCGGGGAAACCGGTGCTGGAAAATCCATTGTGCTTGGCGCACTCGGACTGATTCTTGGTCAACGCGCTGACCTTACGGTATTGCGCGATAAGAATAAAAAATGCACGGTGGAAGGAAGCTTTGCCGTGAAGGAATATTTTCTGGAAGATTTTTTTATTGAAAATGAGCTGGATTACGATGACCAAACTATTTTGCGGCGCGAAATTACACCAGCCGGAAAATCGCGGGCGTTTATCAATGATACACCGGTCAACCTCAAAACCATTCGTGAGCTGGCTCTACGCCTGATTGATATTCACTCGCAACACCAAAACCTGGAGTTGGGTAATCGCCTGTTTCAGCTAAAACTGGTTGACCTGGTGGCAAAAAACCAGTCCATTCTCAGTAATTATCAAAAACGTTTTTCCGAATATTCGACGGCAAAAACGAAATATGCCGATTTGGTCAGCGAGGCGGAGCAAGCCAAAAAGGATTTGGATTATTTTCAGTTTCAGTTTCAGCAACTGGAAGAAGCTAAACTGAAACCGGGAGAACAGTCTGAATTGGAATCGGAGCAAAACCAGTTGGAACATGCCGAAGACATTAAACTTACGTTTGGGCAGCTGAACCAAGACTTGGAAAGTGATGAGCAGGGGGTGCTGACACGTCTAAAGGAACATGTGAACCGACTCAATAAGATGAGTGATTATTTTACAGAGGCCAAGGAATTACACCAGCGCCTGGAATCCTGTTATTTGGAACTGCAAGACCTGGCGGAGGAGAGCTCGGCGGTAGCCGAACGCGTTGAGCATGATCCGGCGCGGATTCAGCTGGTGGCTGAGCGCCTTGATCTGATTTATTCACTCCAGCAGAAATTTCATGTGGCGACGGTTGAAGAGTTGCTGGAAGTTCAGGAGGACTTGGATCAAAAAATAGGGCAGGTGGCTTCGTATGACGAAGAAATAGCTCGCTATGAGCAGTTGATTGCTCAGCAGGAAAAGACCTTAAATGAACTGGCAGCGGAATTGACAAAAAGTAGGACTGGTGTTTCAGAGACTGTTCAGCAATCGGTGGTTGGCATGTTGCAAAAACTGGGGATGCCGAATGCCGTTTTTCAGCTCTACTTTGAGTTGACTGATCAGTTGGGGCAGATGGGGAAAGATGAAGTCCGCTTCCTGTTTAGTGCCAACAAGAGCGCCGAACCCCAGGAAATATCAAAAATCGCATCGGGTGGTGAAATGTCGCGATTAATGTTGGCTTTGAAAAGTCTGATTACTGACAGCAAGTCGCTTCCAACGATCGTTTTTGATGAAATTGATACTGGAATTTCGGGCGAAATAGCGGTAAAAATGGGCGATATTTTGAAAGGCATTTCAACAAAAATGCAGGTTATCAACATTACGCATTTACCACAAATTGCAGCTAAAGGCGATCACCATTACCAGGTGTACAAATTTGATGAAGGCGAAAAAACCTTCACTTCAATTCGTAAGCTTGAAAATAGCGAGCGGGTGGACGAGCTGGCTCAAATGCTGAGCGGCGACCGGAATTCGGATACGGCCCGCGAAACGGCGCGCGAACTG
>NZ_CAXBDD010000137.1:0-7486 GCF_963974515.1 uncultured Sunxiuqinia sp.
GTATCTTTACGGTGATATCAAAGGATTAATCCCTGACTTTTATAGCTAAAGGAGGGTGTTAAGCCTCCTCAAAAAAACATTACTTAACAAAATACAACAAAAAAAGACCCACCGAAGGTTGGTCACTTAGCAAAAGCCAGTTTTTAAAAAATTCATCTATCAACATACCACATGTATGGTCCTCAAATTTATGAAATAAAATTACATAAACAAATAAAAAAATGAATAGCGAATAAATTCAATTTCTTCCATACAGACCTTTTTGTTTTCGTGTTTCTTCGATTTTCGATAGCGGATCAATTCTCCAATCCGGATACTTCCACTATGGCAAACACCACCCAATGAATACTAAACTTCTCGTTTTTTACGCATAAAAGTTTTCCGAATCTATAAATAAATCAAGCTTTTTGCGTAAGTTTGTAATCTAAAGATCAATGCTATTATGACTACAAAAGACCGAATCATTGAAGAAGCTTTCAAATTGTTTTTAAATCACAACTACGAAAAAGTAAGTATCTCGGATCTGGAAGAAGCGATCGGAAAAACACGAGGCGCGATTTTTTACTTTTTCAAAAACAAGGAAGAGATATTCAACACCGTCATTGACACCTACATCATTAAAACGCAGGATCCTGGTGAAAAATTTGACTTTTCAGGCGATCTTTCACTGGAGCAGTTTATTTACCGGTATGTTAAGGGGATAAACACCACCATGTCCAGGATGTTGTCCCTGTCTGTGGTGAATATTTACAAGCAGTATTTCTATTTATACCTGCAGGCTTCACGCATCTATCCCAACTTCTCCGAGATCATGACGCAAAATTCGATTGCTGAAATAAACCTTTGGGAAAAAGCGATCAGCCGGGCCATCCAAACCAAAGAAATAAAGAAGGTAGATCCCAGGCATTATGCCGTCCTTTTTCGGAGTTGCTTTCTGGGGCTTGCCTTCGACAGATGCCTGTCCTACGGGCTGGATACGGAAGAATTGCTCACACTCTACAAGGACCTCTACAACCAATTGAGACTAAAATCTTAGCTGATTTTCTTACGCGCGTATGTAAAACTTATTATTTTCACATACCGGTAAGTATACATGGGTCCCATGAAAACAGCTGTTTTTATTAACTCAGTCAGTAAATTCTTACCCAACGCTCCTGTTTCCAACGATGATATGGAGCGGTATCTTGGCTTGATCAATGGAAAGCCATCCCGGGTAAAACGTATCGTATTAAAGCAAAATGGCATTCGATCCCGGTATTATGCGTTGGATAAAAATCAAAAAATGACGCACACCAACGCGGAACTGGCATTTCGCTCGATTACAAAACTTTTCCCGGATGAACAGATCCCGGATGACATCGAGGTTCTGGCTTGCGCCACCGGTAATCCGGACCAGCTGCTACCTTCGCATGCCTCCATGGTTCACGGGCTGATGAAAAACAAACCGATGGAAATCTATTCCTGCGCAGGCGTCTGTCTAACCTGCCTGCAGGCGCTGAAAGTGAGCTTTATGAGTATTGCCTCAGGGCTTTCGAAAAAAGCCATCTGTTCAACTTCAGAGTTGGCTTCCCCTACGCTAATGTCCAAAAACTATGAAGAAGAGTACGAACACTGCGCCCGGGTGGGAGAAGATCCCTACATGGCTTTTGAGAAGGACTTCCTACGCTTTATGCTCAGCGACGGGGCCAGTGCGGTCCTGCTGTCGGATAAGAAAAACGAAACGGGCCTGTCCTTTAAGATTGAATGGATCGAAATGACCTCCTACGCCAATGAGCTTCCAACCTGCATGTTTATGGGTGCCGAGCTCAGGGGGGATGGCGAACTGAAAAGCTGGAAGGAATTTGAAAGTAGCGAGTTAATCAGCCGTTCGGTATTGACCGTCAAACAGGATATTCGGCTGCTAAAGCCCAATATTATTCGTTACTGGGTCGACCATCTCCAGCAGTGCCTGCAAAAACACGAGGTAGACAGTTCCGAGATTGACTATGTCATCCCCCACGTATCCTCCATGTTTTTCTATGGCAAGTTAGCCGAAGAAATCGAAACCAGGGGAATCGACTTGGGCACAGAAAAATGGTTCACCAACCTCACCGAAATTGGAAACGTCGCCTCAGCATCCATCTTCGCCGCTCTTGATGACCTGGCCAAGTCCGGCCGACTAAAGATGAATAGCAAGATTTTACTCCTGGTTCCTGAAAGTGGGCGTTTTTCGTATGGAACGGTGTTGCTGGAGGTGGTGTAACTGCCAGCACCAATAGCCGAACGCCTTATGGCGTTCGGTGGTTCACTAATCAGGTCATACTCCTACTTTCCCTTTATGACGTGATTTGAGATGCAATTCCGTTAAAACTCCTTCTCTCCAAACTCACTTTGGGGAAGCTTGGTATTGCTGTTTTTCCAGTTCAGGTTAAAGCTGAGGTTGACCAGGATCATATCCGTTTCATAGATATAGTTAGTGGTCGTGTAGAAATCTTCGCCCCAAGTGGTGATACGTTGCCGGTTCGACTCGTTCATCCCCAGATCAATATTCTGCCATTGAACGCTGGCGGTCATCAGGTTCCCAAACAGATTCTTTTTCAGGCTCAGGTTCGGGCTTAAAAACCGGGAATCTTCGCCCTGCGCTGTTGGCCGAACCGAAAGGTAGTTCACATTGGCGCTCAGGTTCCATGTCGGGGCCAGCGTGAAGCTCGAGTTTGCATTGATGGAATAAACCCAGTCCTCTTTGGGGTCAATCATCAGCGGCTCGCCCAAAATCAGGAGGTCTCCTTCGTATTTCTGCTTGTAAATATTGCTTCCGGCATATACATTCCACCAGCTGACAGGCTGTATATTTACGCCCAGCTCCAGTCCCAGGGCCGTTGCTTTTTCAACATTGGTATAGACCCGATTTAAAATCGTATCGGCATACACGCTGTTCACCCGCTGAACCGGGTCTTTACTGAACCGGTAATAGGCTGTGGTGAAAAACGAGCCCTTTTCAAAGGTTTTGATCAATCCCAGTTCGGCTGAATTGACCAGCTCCGGCCGCAGGTCCGGATCACCGATTTCAAGTGTCTCGGAGTGTTCCCGTTCAGGAATTGGGTTCAACTGGTTGTTTGATGACCGGGCGATGCGACGGCTATAGGCCGCTTTCAGTTTCCAATCGTTGTCCAGCGAATAAAGCGCACTGACCGATGGAAACAGGTTTGACAGCTCAAGCTTATGAGGATTAGGATCGGTTGACAGATGAACCGTCCGGGTGGAATACTCGTATCGCAAGCCGGCCGAGTATTCAATTCGTTCTCTTTGTGCCGAATACTGGGCGTAAACCGAATTGATCCTGTTTTTCGAAAGGGCTGTTCCGCTAAATTGGTCCAAATCTGGTTGGTTTGGATCAGCGGGTGTGATCAGGTAGTCGAACACCCCATCCTGCTGGTCGTTGCGGAACTGGTAGCCGGTTTCGAATGTTCCGCTCCCCAGTTGTGTGCGATAGTCGGCTTTCAGGCGGTACCCTTTGATGGGCTTTTCGTAGGGGTTTTGCACATATTGAAAAAGCTCCCCGCCCGGTTCATCCAGGTTGTAATTGTGCGTGTTTCCATACAGGTCGTCGTACTCATACAAACCGGAAAGCGTCAGACTGGATTGATTGGCAAACGTGTGGGTATAATCGAGGTTTCCCAGGGTGAACGTTCCTTGTTTGATCTGCTTGTTGGCATTGTAATAGTTGAAGTTGTAAATCAGGTTGTTTTGCAGGTCGGTTTGTGAGTTGGTGTAAAAGATGTTGGCATCACGTTCCTGGTAGCGTTTGCCGGACAATACGCCCACGGAAATCACATTGTTTTCATCGGCTGCGTAACTGACTGACGCCCGGCCCATGTAGTTGTAACGATAAAAACTCCGCTCTCCGGCACTCGGAAAATGATTGATGGTACCGTTTTCACCATTGGTAATGCTCACCTCGCCATCGCGGAATCCAGCCAGGTCATCGCGCGAATAATTTCCGCTCAGGGTGATGTCCCACTTGCCTTGCTGGTAGTTGAAACTGGCATCGGCTGCGTACCGGACTGGGTTTTCTTCATTTCCAAATGTGGTCGTTGAAGGCAAACCTCCCTTCAGGTTGACAATTAAGCCGGTGTGCTCAGTAGTTCCCTTTTTGGTGGTAATGTTGATGATTCCTCCTTTGCCGTCGGGATCGTACTTGGCCGAAGGGGAGGTGATCAATTCCACATTTTCGATGATATTGGCCGGCAGCTGGTTTAGCATGCTCTGCGGATCTGTTAAAACAGGCTTGCCATTGATCAGCAATAAAAAGCCGGAGGCTCCCCGCATGGATATTTCGCCAAGTCCGTTGACCGATACCGAAGGCATGTTTTTCAGGACATCAATGGCTGATCCGCCTTGGGCTGACTCAAACTGATCGGCCCGGTACATTTGCTTTTCAAGCTTATTGTAGGCTTGTATCTTCGTGCCGGTTACCGCTATTTCATCTACCATCACTTTGGCAGGGCGCAGGGCAATATCGCCCAAATGAAGCTCCCGCTCCCTGGTTAGTTCAAAAACTTCCGATTGTTCTTTCTCGTAGCCCATAAACTGAACCTGTATAAAATAGCTTCCTGCTGAGATTTCGTTGAAAGAAAAATGGCCTGACTCGTTGGTGATGCCTCCGGTAATCAATTCGCTGCTGTTGGCCTGGTATAAGGCAACACTGGCATACTCCAGGGGTTCGTTCACTTCGTTGTCGATCACCCGACCGCTAAGTTCCGCTGCAGTAACACTCCCTGAGAACAGGACACCTAAAAAATAAATAATTGATTGCTTCATATTGTATACTAATTGATAATTTTTTGTTTGCTGTTTTATCCTATACTTTTAGTAGGATACTAATGCGTGAGTTTAAATTTTTTACCATGTTGTTAGTTGCTTGAAACGTTTTTAGGAATAAAGATCAAGCTCAATTTCGAACAGTAAATCATCCCGGCAAATCGTATTTTGAGTAACGATCAGGGGCACTGGAGATGGAAGATCGCTATCCAGAACATCTTTGAGTATGGAAAGGTTTTGCTTGTCTTTTACATAGGCCGTAGCCCGCGTCACGTCTGCCCACATAAACCCTTCTTGCTCAATTATTTTACTGACAACATCAACGCTGTGAAGAATTTGGTTTTTGAGATCTCCAATGTGGGTGGTTTCTCCCGATGGCAGAATGCTTGCTGTTCCCGAAACACTCATCCAATGATGATCAGGGGAATCAATCCGGATGGCTCGGCTGAATGAACTGCCATAATCACCAGCTTCGTTTTGCAAAGGTGACTTGACCCGGGTGATGGTTGCTCCTTTTTTGGGTTTAAATGCCAGCAGCTCCATTGTAACGGCAGTATTGGTCTTGTTTTTTCCACTGACACCGGTGCTGGCCGGAATCATGGTGTCGAACACACCCGTTTGACGAAAAAAACCGGACCGAACCCGGTTAAACGCATCATACCAGCTCAAAATGTCGTCCAGGTAATACCAGGTTCGGACGATATCGGTAAAGGAAAACCCTTGGTCTTCCAGAAAACTGTTCAGTTTTTGTAAGAGTGTGGCGTACTCCAATTCGGGTTGTTGTGATGGCTCAGAGCGTAAATCCCCCACAAACAAGTGCTGACCGTTCTGATCATGAAAATAGCTTGCCTGGGCACCCCAATGGGTTTCCAGGCAAGTTACTTTTTCTTTTGTTGCCCAAAGCTGCAGGCCATTCATAAATGAACCAGAACAGTTTTCACCTTCAATCCAGCTTATTGGAAATACCTTCTTCATCCTGCCTGCCAGTTCCTCTTCAAAAACAATCCGGCTGCTTAATGAACCAAAACAGGTCATTTTTACAACCTGGTATTCTTTCCCTTCGAAAATCCCCGTCAATCGCTGACAAAACTTCGAAACCGTTTCGTCTTCCTTAGGTGTTAATTGGATATATAAATGAGCATCCAGCTCTTTTATTATTTCATCTGCGTAAATCGTCTGCATCATCGCTTTTTCCATTATTTCCTCAACTTGGGTCCTGTTTCTTTAAAGGACGCGAATACGTTCAATCTCACTTCTAATCTGGTGTTGTGCTTGGGCATCCTCTGTCAGATACGGCAAGGTGCTGTTGTACAAATCCATGGCTTTGCCTTTATTTCCGCTTTGGAGAAAAATATTTCCCAGCAAAAAAACCGAAGACAAATGATCAGGAAACGCTTTAATTGTCTGCTCAAGTGTGCTGATCGCTTGTGCTTGCTGCTTATTTTGATTTAGAAAGTACGCATGGGTGTAGGCAAACTTAGGCTCCTGGGGAGAGGCAGCCATGGCTTTTTGGCTAAGCCGGCAAGCCTCATTTAAATCTCTGGATGAAACCAGAATGCTGAGATTGTAGGCAGCAGTCGGATTCTCCTTGTTCACTTCCATGACCGTTCGCAAAGCTGTTTCAGCCTGCTCCATTTGGTTTAACTCGGCCATCAAAAGACCATAGTTCAGGTTGGCTGCTTCATTTTTTGGGTCTACTGCCAATGCCTGCTGCAGGTAACCGACTGCTTTTTCCTGGTTGCCCGACACAGAATACAAAAAGCTGCTGTTTACCAGGGGCAAAATCGCTTCAGAATTGACTTTCAAAGAGGTTTCGTAAGCATTCAGCGCTTGTTCCAGCTTACCCATGTTTTGGTAGTGGTTTCCCAGGTTATAGTGCGAGCTCCAGTTATCAGGGCGTGTAATCAATGATTGCTCATACTCGTGATTGACCTGCTGAAAAACTTGACGCTGCTGCGTTGTGAACTCCGAAGCAGGAAACAGGGCAAGTGCCTGCGCGGCAGCCAGCCGAACCAAGCGAAAATCATCTTTTGCAGCCTGGAAAAGGGCTTTCTTAGATTCTTCTCTGTTGTTTCCAAACAAGCCAAGTGTGGCGGCGCTTCTCACAAGGGGCGAATCAGAGTTTAAGGCTTCCATAAAAGTAGCCCATTTCTTTTCATCCGGGCAATTCACCAGCAAACGGATCAATGAAGTCGTAAAGACATCTCCATATTGGTTGGTTTGAACGGCTTGCAACATATCATCCAACTGTTTCCACTCATTGTTTCTGGCCGATAAAATCAATTGTCCTGCATCCAGCGTCTTTTTTTGGTAGCCCTTTCCTTTCCACTTCGTCACCTGGTCGTTGGCCCACTGGTCGGTCTGATCACTGTGACAAAGCGTACAGGCGTTTGGTGATCCAAACTTGATACTTGCTGCCGGCATCGGAGGCCGGAACGAATGATCGGAACGGTTCATGTTGCCAAACCGGGTCAAAGGCATGTGACAATCAATGCACTTGGGACTGTTCTCATTGATCGGGTGATGGGTATGTTTTAAGTAGTCAGCCTCTTTTTCCTGATGGCAGCTGGTACATGCCTTGTTGGCTTCAACCAGGTCATCACTTTTAAAACGGTATCTTCCCGATGAGGTGTGACAGCTAACACAGTGCAAATCACTTTCTGCCACGCAGGGATTCATATACCAG
>NZ_CAXBDD010000138.1:0-7380 GCF_963974515.1 uncultured Sunxiuqinia sp.
GTATTTTATTCAGGGAAACGTCCAAATTTATTTATTGCTTCCAGCGACTCATCCCAACATGCTTTATTTGAGACGAAAATATGTGCATTAGGTCGTTTTTCTAAATTAGTATCTAAACATCCTGCTGGAACAACTAAAAGTTTACCTTCCATTTGCAAATTGGGCAAAGCTGAACCACAATTTGTACAAAAGGCTTTCACATGATCACTTTTTGGCGGTTGATATGTTTTAATTTCCGTTTCTGTTTTTATCCAACTTAGTTTAGCTGTTGTCGAAAATAAATTTGCAGCATGAGCTGACCCCGTATCTTTCCTACAATATCTGCAATGACATAAATAAAAACTCTCAAAGTCACCTAAAACTTTAAATTTAATTCCTTTGCACAAACAAGAACCAAAGTATTCCATATGATAAGACTCATTTATAAATTATGAATTTAGTCGAAATCCTTTTTCTAGTATTAACCTAATTTCTAATTCTTTTCTAGCATATACTCTCCAATCTTCTAAATCAGCGTGGGTTTTCAGTAGGCTTTTTGATTTCCACTTCGAAGTTGGTTTCCACAAAATCAACCAGTTCGGCAAAGAAAACTACAAATTCCTGCTTAATCAGTTCGTAGTCCTGCCGGAGTACCTCCAGGGCAAAGTCGGCTTCTTCGGGCAGGCTGGTGCGGCGGCCCATAATGGCCAGCGATTGCCAAATCCCTTCCAATCCGGCATAGGACTCGAGCCGCTTATGCTGAATGAGAAAAGGCAAAAACAACTTCACACGCAGCGGAAGCAGGCCGAAATTGGACAGCAAAATGGCGTGGACATGCTTGGAAAACTGGCGCAGGGGATAAATGGAATACTGCCGCCAGCCAACAGCCAGGAAATGGTCGAAAATCACATCAGTCACAATGCCGGAGTACCGGCCATAATTGGTTTTGAAGCGACTGGCACAATCCTTTACCAGCGGATGGCGATCGGTAAACCAGTCGATTTGCCGATGAAGCAAAACCCCGGTTCGCACGGCCAGAGGATACTGCTGATATTGATTGCCTTTCACATAGTCACCAATGAAATTGCCAACCAAAATCGATTCATCCTCGCCCGAAAGATAGAGATGCGCCAAATAATTCATCCCCTAAATTACCCATTTTTATCTTGAAACCTTGTTGTACATCAGGTTTTCTGATCCGCTGTTCTCAATAATTCTTTTTACATTTGGTTAACCAATCAAAATAAACCTAATGAGATGCGAAAAATAGTTGCTGCCGTTGGCGAATTGCTATGGGACTTATTGCCAGGGGGCAAAGTTTTGGGAGGTGCTCCCGCCAACTTCATCTACCGTATGAATTCCTTTGGCGACATGGGACAACTGATCACCCGAATTGGTGACGACGATTTGGGTGACGAAGCACTTGAACGGATTCGCCAGCTGGAACTCTCCGAGCGAAATATTCAGATCGACCCAGCTTACCCAACCGGAACCGTGCAGGTCAGGCTCAACAAGCAGGGCATTCCGGACTACACCATCCATGAGCAAGTGGCTTACGACAACCTGGAAGCTACCCCGGCGGCACTGGAGCTCGCTCGCCATGTCGACTGTGTTTGTTTCGGCACCCTCATTCAGCGAACCAAACAAGCGCGCGAAGCCGTCCGTCAGCTACTGCTGGCTGCCAAAGAAGCCACCTTATTCTATGATATCAACCTGCGAAAAGACTGTTACACGAC
This sequence comes from uncultured Sunxiuqinia sp., assembly GCF_963974515.1. Classification (GTDB taxonomy): domain Bacteria; phylum Bacteroidota; class Bacteroidia; order Bacteroidales; family Prolixibacteraceae; genus Sunxiuqinia. The sequence continues at coordinate 1,716 of NZ_CAXBDD010000138.1, forward strand.
GGAAATTATTGAGGAAAGCCTTCATCTGACCCACATCCTGAAAATAAACGACGAAGAACTGATCAGACTGAAAGAACTACTTAAGCTTGAATCGGACACCCTCAAAGGCTTGGCCGGTGAACTGATCTTAGACTATCACCTGCAAATGGTATTGGGAACGCTCGGCGAAAAAGGTGCCTTTGTGCTGTCCGATACCGGCGAATACCACCACGACCCGGGCTACCGGGTAACACTTGCCGACACCGTCGGATCGGGCGATGCCTGCTCGGCTGGTTTTATTCACCAGTTGCTGCAAGGAAAGTCGCCGGAGGAAGCCCTGAAATTCGGTAACGCCACAGGCGCCAAAGTAGCCACAACCATTGGCGGAACCCAGCCTGTTTCGAAAAAGGAAATTGAAGCCTTCCAGCGAGAAAAACACGAACGTATCGAAAAGTAACCCAGACGAAACCACTAAACACCACAGTATGACCACCAACAGACGAAACTTCATTAAAAAAACAAGCGCCGCAGCCCTTGGCGCAGCATCCATTCCCGCATTTTCAAACTACCTGCACGGAGCCGTCGCTCCCTCCGACCAAGTGAACGTTGCCCTGATTGGCTGCCGAAACATGGGCTTTGGCATTTTACAACACCACCTGACCATGCCCGGGGTGAACTGTGTTGCCTTGTGCGACATCGATCAGAATGTGCTGGAAGAAAAGGCGGCGATTGTTGACCGTGATTTCGGACAGCAGCCCAAATTGTATGGTGACTTCCGCAACGTACTCGAGAACAAGGATATTGACGCCGTGATTGTAGGAACACCCGACCACTGGCACTGCCTGCCGACCATTTATGCCCTGCAGGCCGGCAAGGATGTGTACGTGGAAAAGCCCATGGCCAATAGCATAGAAGAATGTAACCTGATGGTGAAGGCAGCCAAACGTTACAACAAACAGTTTGTCCAGGTGGGCCAGCAACAGCGTAGCGGACAGCACTGGAACCAGATCAACCAGTTGATTAAAGAAGGACGAATTGGCAAGCTTCGGAAAACAAACGTCTGGGGCAATTTTAATTATGGCATCGGCCAGCTTAAAAAGCCTGACACCGCTGTTCCGGCAGGCGTTGATTTCAACATGTGGCTGGGACCTGCCAAAGAACGCTCCTTCAACCCCACCCGCTTTCATGGCAGCTGGCGCATGTTTTGGGATTATGGCGGCGGGCTGGTTACCGACTGGGGAGTCCACCTGATCGACATGGCCTTTTGGGCCAAAGACATCAGCGCACCGCCCAAATCCATCATGGCCTCGGGCGGCAACTTGTCGTTTCCCGACCACAACCACGAAACCTTCGACACCATGTCGGTCATTTTCCAGTTTGAAGACAATTACGCCGTCACTTGGGAGCACACTGCCGGTACCCAAAACGGGCCCTGGGACCAAAACTACGGGCTGGCGTTTGTGGGCGACCTGGGAACCATTGTTGCTGATCGCGCAGGTTTCAAGGTGATCCCGGAGTGGGACAACGACAAAGAAGCAGGCAAAACTGAACCAATGGAAAAACAAGTTCAGGGCGAGAACCATGCCGAGCATGTGCAGAATTTTGTGCAATGTATCCGCAAGCGCGAGCAACCCGTTTGCACGCCTGAAATCGGGCGGGCCGTTGCTGTGGCTGCACACAGCGCCAACATCGCCATTCGATCGGGCGCAGGACTCCTGCACTGGGATGACCAACAAGGCCGGTTTAGGAACAGCGACGCGGCCAATGCGTACGTCGTTCCGGAGTACCGTGCACCGTGGAAACTCCCAGAGGTATAGTTTATGAAGGAAGGAAGCCTCAGGCTTAGTTTTTTTGTCCCAGGCGGGCTTTGCCCACTGAGATGATCAACACCCCGACAATGGTAATTCCGCCACCGATCAGCTGATGGGGCAATGGTAAGGTTTGAAAGTAAAGGTAACTCCCGAGCAACACAAAAACGCCCTTCAAACTTTGGACGATGGAAGACTTGGACACTTCGATGTAGCGGAACGAGTAATAAATCGTCAGGATAGCCAGGAAAGGCCCGAGCGTTGCACCAATGGCAATATTGATCAGCGGCCTCATTGGAATCACCAATGATTGTCCATATACGAAAAACATGATCAGCGAGAACACGAACAGCCAGACCACCCGGTTGGTAATTAGCAACTCGGGGGTCATGGTTTTCACATTCATTTTGACCACCAGCGAGGCCGTCGCTGCGAAGATCGCATTGATCAGAACCATGCCCGTACCCGGAATAAATAGATCGGCCAAGGTGGTGCCTCCCTGGTAGCTAATGATAAACGCACCAATCAATGCCAATAAGGCGCCAAACGATTCGAGCCAGGTAAAACGCTCGTGCAAAAACACAATGCCCATACCCGTGAGGATGACCGGAAACAGGTTGCCAATAAAGGACGTAACTGCCGGATCTGGAATAATCTGAATGGACAGGAAAAAACTTGTGGTGGTCAGGATTTCCAGAATACCCAGCAAACCCAAAATTCGCCACTGCCGTTTCGATAAATGCGCAATAGCCCGATGACTTCCTGTTCTGAACAGCCATGCCACACTCAGCACCAGCGCAATGAAAAACCAGTAAACACCAAACTGTGTGAGGTGCACCTCGTTTAATGCCGCCTTGCTGAAAATGTAAATGTTTGAAAAGGCAATCGTGGCGATGGCCGCAAAAAGGTATCCTTTAAACCGGTCTGACTTCATGCGGCAAAGATAACAAAGAGCAGGCACTTGGCACGGAAGGTAACGAAAAATTCAAGCGTCAAAGCGGATAATTAAGCCATTGACACTCAAATATATTTTTCGTAAATTGATTAGACAAAAATCAGCCTACCATGAAAAATTCAGTTTACGAAGATGCCTTATGGTATCACCAAAAAGGCCGTCCCGGCAAAATCGAAGTCATTCCCACCAAACCTCACGACACGCAATACGATCTGTCGCTGGCCTATACGCCCGGCGTGGCCCAGCCCTGTCGCGAAATTCAGCAAAATCCGGACGACGTTTACAAGTACACCTCCAAGGGAAACCTGGTGGCTGTAATTTCCAATGGCACCGCTGTTTTGGGTCTGGGCGACATTGGTCCGCTGGCCGGCAAACCCGTGATGGAAGGAAAAGGCATGCTTTTCAAAATTTTTGCCGATGTCGATGTCTTCGATATTGAAGTCGCGGAAAAAGATCCGGCGAAACTGATTGAGGTAGTCAAAGCCATTGCACCAACCTTTGGCGGCATCAACCTCGAAGACATCAAGGCGCCCGAATGTTTTGAAATTGAAGAAAAGCTGAAAGAGGCCCTCGACATTCCGGTTTTTCACGATGATCAGCATGGCACCGCCATCATTTCGGCTGCAGGCTTGCTCAATGCGCTGGAACTGAACGGAAAGAAAATCGACGAAATACAGGTGGTGATAAATGGCGCCGGAGCAGCGGCAATTTCCTGCGCCAAATTGTATCTCAGCCTGGGCGTGAACAAAGAAAATGTGGTGATGCTCGACAGCAAAGGGGTGCTAAACAACGCGCGCACGGACCTGAATGCTTCGAAACAACAGTTTGTCACTTTCAAAGCAATTAGCACCCTAAAGGAAGCGATGGCTGGTGCTGATGTTTTCTTAGGCCTGTCCGTCGGCAATGTCGTGTCGGTTGAAATGATTCAATCGATGGCTAAAGATCCCATTGTTTTTGCGATGGCCAACCCTACGCCTGAGATCAGCTATGAAGAGGCCACGACCGCCCGCAAAGATGTGATCATGGCCACCGGTCGCAGCGACTACCCCAATCAAATCAACAATGTGCTGGGCTTTCCCTTCATTTTCCGCGGGGCGCTGGATGTGCGGGCGCGAACCATCAACGAGGAAATGAAGATTGCTGCTGTCAAGGCACTGGCCGATCTGGCTAAAAAGTATGTCCCGGAGTTGGTCACCAAGGCTTACAACATGGAAAACATCGTATTCGGCCGCGACTACATCATCCCCAAACCACTGGATCCGCGACTCATCACCACCGTTTCGCCGGCTGTGGCCCGCGCGGCTATGGACTCGGGTGTAGCCGGCAAACCCATTTCCGACTGGGAAGAATACGAAAGGGAACTCGGTACCCGCTTGGGCCTGGAGAACAAGCTGATTATGACCATATGCAATAAGGCGAAAAAAAATCCGAAGCGGGTGGTTTTTGCCGATGCCAACAACCTGAAAATGCTAAAAGCTGCCCGTTTTGTGGTTGATCAGGGAATCGCCAAACCCATCTTGCTGGGCAGCAGAAAAGCCATTGAGAAAATTCTGGCCGAAAATAAACTCGAGCTGTCCGATGTCCCCATCATCGATATTTTCAGGGATATCTCCGACAATCGGAGACATGAACTGGCGCAGGTGCTTTTTGAAAAAAGGAAACGCAAAGGCATGAGTTTCGAAGAGGCACTCGAAAGAATGTACAACCACGACTATTTTGGCTGCCTGATGGTGGAGACCGGCGAAGCCGATGCGTTTATCTCGGGCTTCTCACGCAAATATGCCGACACCATTCGACCCGCTTTACAAGTAATCGGTACAAAAGAGGATTTTCATCATATCGCCGGAATGTACATTCTGCTCACCCAGAAAGGTCCTTTGTTCCTGGCCGATACTACAGTCAATTCCGATCCAGCCCCACAGGTCATTGCCGACACTACCGTACTGGTTGCCAACGAAGTGAGGCGGTTTAAAATTGAACCTCGGATTGCGATCCTGAGCTATTCAAACTTTGGCGCGTTTAAAGGCAAAGGTAGTCCTGTGCGGGCCAGCGAGGCAGTAAAAATCCTGCACCAAAATTACCCCGACTTGATGGTCGACGGTGAAATGCAAGCCAATTATGCCCTAAACGGCACCCTGCGAAACCGTAAGTTTCCCTTTACCAAACTGGGCGAACAGGACGCCAACGTATTGATTTGTCCTAACCTGAGTTCGGGTAATATTCTGTACAAAGTGTTGCAGGAACTGGGTACGGCTAAAGCCATTGGACCCATTTTGCTAGGCATGAAAAAGTCGGTCCACGTGTTGCAGATGGAAAGCTCGGTACGCGAAATTGTGAACCTGGTGGCCATTGCCGTGGTGGATGCCCAGGAAGCTGAAGAAAAAACGACTGATTAGGTTCATCCTTTTCCAATGTTGTCCTGATGCCGGTGTATAACCTACTTCAGGACTTTTTTTGTGTGTGACATTCATCACATACTCACTCTTTGAAAAATTCTATCTTGCCCACCCAAAAACCAATTAAATTTTCCCATCATGACCATCTTAATTCTCATACTTGGATTTCTGTTTGGAGCATCCTTGCAGTACGCCAGCCTCAATAAATACAACGTCATCAGCGGCATGGCAACGCTCGAAAACTTAACCGTGGCCAAAGCCATTGCAATGGCCATCGGAGTTGGCATCATTCTGGTCAATCTTGAAATTGGCCTTGGACTGGCGGCCTACCATGTGAAACCAGTTTTATTGGTTGGCGTGATGTTGGGCGGACTGATTTTCGGCATTGGAATGGCCATTCTGGGTTATTGTCCGGGCACCCTGGCGGTTTCTCTGGGCGAAGGTTCGCTCGATGCCTTAACGGGAATTGTTGGAGGTTTGCTTGGCGGACTGGTTTACACCTGGCTTGTGCCTTCCATCCAGCCCCT
>NZ_CAXBDD010000139.1:0-7230 GCF_963974515.1 uncultured Sunxiuqinia sp.
AAGTTGAAACCGCCTGAATATTTGTTGGGTATTTTAGCTTCAACGCTCGAAAAACAGTATCAAACGAATGACAGCCAATATCTCCAAGAGCACCTGTACCAAAGTCGAGCCACCCCCGCCATCGAAACGGATGATAATCCGAGTGATATGGGCGTACAGGAGCGGGTCCGGTGAAAAGATCCCAGTCAAGACTTTCAGGTACAGGAGGGGTATCCTGCGGTCGTCTCACTCCCTGGGGCCAATAGGTATCAGCAAGCCCCCGATTTGGACGATCCGTCCAAACGTGTACTTCCTGTATTGTGCCAATCACCCCATCCAAAATCATCTCCTGAATCCGACGTGAAGCATCGCTGGCCTGACCTTGATTGCCCATTTGTGTTGCAACTTTGTACTTCCGGGCAGCTTCTGTTAACATCCTTGCTTCATAGACCGTGTGAGTCAGTGGCTTTTCAGTGTAAACATGCTTTCCTCTCCTCATCGCCTCCATACTTATTAAGGCATGCGTATGATCGGGCGTAGCGACGATCACGGCGTCAATATCCTTCTGCTCATCCAGCATCATCCGATAGTCTTTATATCTTTTTGCTTTCGAGTAGGTGTTAAACACATTGTTTACCGATTCATTCCAGTCAACATCACACAGGGCAACAATATTCTCCGTCTTTGCGACGTCTTCCAGGTCTACACGCCCCATTCCACCGATACCAATGCCTGCAATATTGAGTTTATCACTTGGAGCGAGGTGACCCAATCCAGAAACAGCATATGAAGGCACAACAGTAAACCCGCCTATCACGACGGCCGAAGTGCCAATGAAACCTCTCCGGTTTATCGTCTTTGATTCTTTCGATTCCATGATAATCAATTGAAGTATTCGTTATTTAATGAATGATTGGAGTAAGAACCAAGTTTCGGAATGATATCCCGGTATGATCCCCTTGAAGATATATAGGCCCTGGAGCAAACACATCGGACTGAATAGCTCCACCCGTGGCACCATGAACGGGCTGATTATTTATAATCGTGGTGCCATTGAGCAATACAGTTACATGCCGGTCACACAGGGTGATATCCAAGGTCTGCCATTCACCCGCTGGCTTCTCAGCTTTTACCGACGGAAGAATCCGTGTAAAAATAGCTCCCATACTACCACCCCAGGTAAGCGGACGCTCATACGAATCCGCCACCTGCACCTCGTACATGCCACGTAAATAAACTCCACTATTGCTGCCCGGAGGGGCATTAACCTCAAGCTTCAAATTAAAATCCCCAAACACTTCTTCAGTTCTCAGATTCCCGTAACGAATTGGAGGCGTTCCTTCCTTTTGAACCGGATTATTCGTTAAAACGCCATCTGTTACCGACCAGCCGTTTGCCAGATGATCCTCAATCAGTCGCCATCCTTTAAGGTCATTCTTGTTTTCAATCAATTGAATTGGCTTTCCATACTTGAGGCTCTTCAGATCCGGCACAGGAGGAACATCAGGTAGTTTTGTCCCTTCAATAAAAACAGAATCCACTCCAAGCCCTGTCACCTTCGGGCTTAAATAAAATCCATTGATCTTATCACCATCCCTTTTCACCTCAATCCATGTTGGATAATCGCGCGTAAGCGTTGCATTTCCCTGAGTATCCTTGGTCAAAGTTGCCTTACGAGGATTTCTGCCAAGATACAAGACATCATCAGCAATGTAAACATAAGGCAAGCCATAAAATACGCCTCCACCGCCCCACATAAGATCGGCGTCTAAATAACCATCTTCCTGCCTCACTTGAAGCCAGCCGACCGCATTGTTCCCAAAATCAAAAGTCCACTGCCCCAAGAATCTGTCTAGTTGCTCTTGCGGCCCTTCAGTCATAGATTCTGCATTCTTAGTATGGCACAAGGCTGACATACCAATGCAAGTAAATAATACCAGGAAACTTAAAATTGCTGATGATTTCATAATTTTATGATTTAGTTGGATTTAATTCATTTCAAGATTTGTCGGTCTGTTATTAGTTTTAGTTGGTCAGGTTAGTTTAAGCAAAGTCAGTTCATTTTAATCCTAGATATACTTTGGGTGATATTTACCATCTTATATCAACTTTGATCCCGTCGGGATCATTCTCAAATCCTAACAAACCCGTTTTACTTTCCTCGTTCCACTCCCACGAAAAATCGTTCAACTCCTTCCCTTCATGATCAAACACCAGGCATTGCTGTGGTGTGCCTGGCAAAAGAATACGCATCACATTGGTTGTATTCAAGGGGCTTTTCGTGATAAAGGAATAGCGACTTTTTGTTATTTCTTCATCGTAAACGCGAGATGCGGCGGCCAAAACCTGAGGCCTATCCTGCTGTTCGATTCTATCCACATTCAGAAGGTAAGCCTGCTCTCCGGGTGAAACTGCCTTTTCACTGAGAACGGGCAATTTAGGATCGAATAAATCAATTAGTCGACCTCTCTGCACAAACGGTTCATCACTTATGCTTTCGTCTAAGACCGAAATTAAATCGTAAGCTCCACGCTCCAGATAGAAATTATTTTTAAAGACCAATTCTCCGGCTTTAGCCTCCTCTTCGTAAAGTCGCTTGACAATACCGACAAACTTTTCATCACTGTCAGTTTCCAAAACAAACTCTTTAGGATCTTCGCGAATAATATAGACTGTGCCTTCTCCGTACTGATATTCACCACTTTCTCCTGAAGATTCAATATCCAACAGTTCAAACAGATGCTCAGAAGCAGTTTTGTATTGGTTTTCTCCGGTGTTCCACCAATCCTGAACTGACTGGAACGGATCAATGTCGCGCCCGGCATAAACCAAAACACCTCCACCTTTCACCCAATCAGCAATATACTCGTGCCCTTTCGGGTCTCCCGGCTTCATATTAGAATACGACATAATTAAAACCTTGGTATCTTTCCAGGTTTCCGGATAGGACACATTTTCGAAATGCATTGTTTTAACAGGAACACCGCGCTTCAAAAACGGTAAAGTTTGACCATAGAAATTCGAAAAACTAGGATCTTCATACCCCTGATGAGTTGGTAAACGCTGGAACATTAATGAATTCGCCATTAACACACTGATCCCCTCAGATCCAGACAGTTTGTTATCAGATAACGGCATACTATTCAGCGAATTGATCATAACCTGCATCTGTGTCGAATAAAAACGGGGAATTTGCTCCTTCTTATCACTATCCGCACTTGTTTTGTAGAGTCCTTCATAAATTCTGTCCGGCCAAGGCATCACTTCATAGTCAGCAATGTTCGGATAAAGCAATTGGGCTGTAAAAGTTGCCTGGTAATTTTTTTTGTAATCAACCCAGTCCCTGGGCCAATCTTCAATCGGATCGGTCAAAAAGAACATCTTTCTACCAGTTGGAGCCGTCATGGATTCCATTGAGCCATATTCAAGATAAGCAGTTTCAAAAACCCGTTCTTTCTGCTTTCCATCAAAATAATTAGGTGTTCGGGAAGTCCCAGTCCATACTTGTGCAATATATCCATCGACTGATGGCAAGGAGGCTAGACTAGCCTCCGGACTTACAATCTGCCATTGTGAGTAATTAACCAAAGAGTGGGTTGGCACATAACATCGCACATCCATGCCCTTACTCTTTCCATATTCTTTAGCATAGGAAAAACACTCATCTAATGCCCGATAATATAAGTGATACTTCAATTTATTTGACAAATAGGTATTTTCCGGCGATTCATGCTGTGGACGCCAATCAAACCCATAAAACTCTTTCCACTCTCTTTTGAATGCCTCACTATACCCGGCACGTGCCCAAAACTCAGGTTCTTCAAGAAAAATCGCATCGATACCGGCGTCAATCACCCGCTTTATTTGAGTCTCTTTTATATATTTGATAAAATTCTTTGATGGCACAATATAGGGAACCATCCGTCCATGCCAAATGGTGTCTCCTCGCTGCGTTACTTGGCCTTCATCCAAATGTGGCTCACCATCCCATTTCCCGGTGAAATATTCCTGATATTCACCCCAGGCAATACCAGTCATAAAGTGCGTGATATATCCTCTGTCCCGCCAGCTTTGGACACGCTCTTCGAATGTCATCCCATTATTGCGGTGATGATCCCGGACACTGTACACGATTGCGACATCAGCCCTAACATCAGTAACTGGTTTCCATGGATTAGAAGTCTGAAATGCAGTTTTCTCTCTCCTCTCCGGAGTTGTATTTTCTGTCGTTTTTGAGTTTGAACAAGACACAAAAAAAAGAAACCCCAGGAAAATGTATATTATTGACTTAACTTTCATCGTTTCTTGGTTTGTTAAAAGAAAGAAGCCATTCCGCACTTTCAAAAACACGAAATGACTTCATTTCAGAATTAATAATAACTAATTGGGAATTTCGACTCTGACGGCTTCGTTATAATTATGCCTCCTAATATTTTCGGTGGCATAGTTTATTCGAGCAGCAGCCCGTATAAAAACTGTTCTTCCGGCAGGAATCTCTCCATTTGTAGTAACTGTGATTGTCTGTCCCAGAAGATTGTCAAATGAATTTCCATCATAATTTATTTGAGTCGTGTACCTGTTATCCCATTCCCGGTATCCAACATGTGGAACCTGGCTAACAAACAAGCGAAGGTCAGTCACATTGAGCATGCCATCATTATATCCGCCCATAGGCTCAATTTTCGCTCTAAAATCAGCAGGACTAACTCCCCGTGTTACTCTAACGTTAGCAGTTATCTTTCCGTTGCTTACAGTAGGTTGGCCAACCCACTCTAATTTGAGGAAAGGCTGAACCTCAAACTCCACTTCAGTAACACCCTCAATGTCAATATATTTTGATTCGTCAGCGATGGTATCACCTGAGCTGTTGGTCCTCACTAGTGGGATAAAAGCCCCATCAATCCGGACATTATAGTGCCCTTTGAAGACTTTTGTATTTTGAAAGATTCCTTCCTTCATACACCAAAAATCAAAGTTGTCAGGAACTTCCGTTTCTGTCCAGCTGAGTTCACGAAGTCGAATCCGTGTTCCCTCACTACCTTGGTCGGTCAGCACAAGTTCTCCAGTAGCAACATCTACTACGCTACCTTTTATAGTTTCCTCAGGCAAATCAAAGTTGTCAATTTCACATGAGCTGAAAGAAATTACAGCCAAGCAAAATAATACACCATAAAATATTTTTTTCATCTCGTTCAATTTTAAGATTAAATTAACGCCCTGGTTGCTGATCAATGACTGGGCTCTTAGATACTTCACCACCTGGAATTAAGAAATAATATTCCTGTTCTGATAAACGGAAGCGACGTCTGCCTTCATCCAATCCAGCATCGAAGAAGTATTCTCCAGTTGTTGATGAATAAAATGGATACAATCCCTTGTAGTATGCTCCATCTGCTTGTGTATATCCATTCAACATGTCAGAATGTTGAGTTCTCCAACGTCTGATATCCCATAGCGTTTTGTGTTCAAACGCAAGTTCCTTTTTACGTTCTTTCCGGATAACTTCCAGATCAAGTTCTGTCATACTTGTCAACGGATCCGCCCCAGCTCTTTCACGAATTTCCTGAATGGCGTCAAAGGCAATCTGCTTGAAATCATCCCCTGAAGGAGCTGTTTCTCCGGCAAGCAATAATTCTTCCGCCGCTTCCGCTACATTCAACAGAATCTCAGCGTACCGCATTAAAATAAAGTGTTGCTCTGAACGAGCCTCCAGTACTAAACTTTGTGGCATATTTGGATTGAGCCACTTACGCACTGCAAAACCAGTCATAGCCGCGGTACCATCTGATGTGAACGGGCCACTTTTCCCACCGGCATTCATTATCGTACCATCTGGCAATTCTACCGTTTCGTGCGTGTTTCCATTCTGTGACAAGAAAAGAGATTTTTGGCCTGCAAAATCACCGACCGCTCTATAGGCATCTACCTGGTTATAATTCGATGGTCCTGACACCGTATAATCTGGCGCCCCTCCATTAACGACTCTCAAAGGGTCAATGCCGTTTGAAGCATCACCTGTGAAAATACCTCGCCGAATCTCGATCACTTCCCCTTTGAAAACATCACCTGGGAGTATAACATAGGCACGAAGACGTGGTTCTGCATTGGCAAAAATGTCAGTCACATTATCGTACATGACGTACTTACCATTATCGTCAAAAACTTTAATCGTTCCATCTTCATTTTTATCGAAACCATCAAACAGCTCAACAAAATCAAGCGTTGGACAGTTTCCTGCGGAATAACCATTACCCCCCATCAACTGACGTGGAATATTGTAAGAATCATAACCATGAGCCAAATCAGGATAGCTATATTCTTTTATATAGATGTTTTCAGGACTCGAAACATCAAAGAACATGTCGACCATATTCTGGTATTGAGCCTCTTTGTCGTTGGGAGACCATTTTTTCTTATACAAGGAATATTTCCCGGACTTCATAACTTCACGAGATGCGTTGTAAGCCTCCCTGAAATACTTCTTTGAAGCTGCGGCAGCAGAATTGGGGTCAAAACCAATAACACGTACGTCAGTCTTTTGACCAAAACCTGTTATATTGTTGTACTTTGCCACCGAGCCGGCAAACAACATCGCTTCAGATTTAAACCCATAGGCTACATACTTATTTGCATAACCACGTTTGGGACTTGACTCGGAGAGATTTGCAATTGCCATGTCAAAATCGGCCAACACTTGATTCCAGGTTTCCTCCTCCGTTGAACGTGGGATTTCAAGTTCCTCTGCAGGATTATCAGGATATTTCAACACTTCGGTAACCAATGAAACTCCTCCATAACGTTTTGCTAAAGCATAGAAAACCATCGCACGGGCGAAGTAAGCCTCTCCGATAAAATGGTTGTAGTCTGATTCACTAAAATTTGCCTGGTACTCAGGCAAAGTTTCGAGTAATCGGTTGGCATCACGAAGCAGGTTAAAGGCTCTACCCCAATATGCTCCATTTCTGGCCCAGCCTTCGGATGTCATCGCTGTGCCAGCATCGCGACCTAGTGATTCCCCCGAATTTGCTCCGGGAGTGACCAACCAGTCATCAAAAAACTGACGTGCTGGTGAATATTTAAAATCCTCGAATGGCATTTGGCTATACATACGCGACATGTAAACAGTCATACCTGTTGCATCGGTAAACAGATCTTTATCTTGGACAACGTTCATCGGTGGAATTTCCAAGTAGTCATTACAGGAAATAATCGCACTACTAAACGCCATTAATGTCAATATCAAATATTTTA
>NZ_CAXBDD010000140.1:0-7216 GCF_963974515.1 uncultured Sunxiuqinia sp.
CATTTGTAAACGGAGTTTGCAATTTCGGATATTTTAGTCTTTATTGTATTTATTTTGATACAATCTAAGCAGTATGATTCATAAAGACAAGAAATTATATTGGAGAAAAAATCTAACTTATCTATCAATCCTTCTTTTGATTTGGCTTGTGGTTTCATTTGGTGCCGGAATTTTATTGGCCGATTTTTTGAACCAGTTTCGGCTGGGTGGCTTTCCATTAGGATTTTGGTTTGCACACCAAGGATCTATCTACGTTTTCGTGGTGCTGATTTTTGTGTATGTATTTCTGATGAATCGGCTGGACAAGGAATTTGAAGTGGACGAAATCTAACTAAACAATTTGCTTATGGATGCTCAAATATGGACCTACTTTCTGGTCGCATTCACGTTCATTATTTATATCGTTGTTGCAGCCTGGTCGCGTGCAGGTTCAACGGAAGAGTTTTATGTAGCAGGAGGAGGTGTGCATCCGGTGATTAATGGCATGGCCACCGCTGCCGATTGGATGTCGGCTGCTTCATTTCTATCCATGGCCGGACTGATCTCCTTTATGGGCTACGGTGGTGCTCAATACCTGATGGGCTGGACCGGTGGCTATGTATTGCTGGCCTTACTGCTGGCTCCGTACCTCCGGAAGTTTGGAAAATATACGGTGCCCGATTTTATAGGCGAACGTTACTATTCCCGAAATGCGCGCCTGGTAGCACTTATTTGCGCCCTCTTTGTTTCATTTACCTATGTAGTTGGACAAATGAAAGGAGTAGGTGTCGCTTTTGCCCGCTTTCTGAATATTCCATTTGAAACGGGTGTCTTGATCGGGATCGGTATTGTGTTTTTTTATGCGGTGCTTGGCGGAATGAAAGGCATTACCTACACACAGGTAGCTCAATATTGCGTGTTGATCTTTGCTTTTACTGTACCTGCCATTTTCATTTCACTCCAAATGACTGGCAACCCGGTTCCCCAATTGGGTTTTGGAAGCAGAACAACAGATGGCGCGTTTCTTCTAGATAAATTGAATCAACTTTCCGTTGACTTGGGTTTTGCTGAGTACACGGCTGTTAAGAAGGGCAACTTGCTGAACATGGCTTTCATCACGGCTGCGTTAATGTTTGGAACAGCTGGTTTGCCACATGTTATCGTTCGATTCTTCACCGTTCCAAAGGTGAAAGATGCACGCGCATCGGCTGGCTGGGCTTTGCTTTTTATTGCTTTATTATATACCACCGCTCCGGCGGTGGCTGCCTTTGCCCGAACCAATTTGATCAACACCGTCTCGGAGAAGCCGTATAAAGATGTTCCAGAATGGTTTTCGAACTGGGAGCATACCGGCTTGCTTTCGTTTACCGATAAAAATGACGATGGAAAAATTCAGTACGTCGCTGATGCAAGACAAAATGAATTAACGATTGATCAGGACATTATCGTCCTGGCCAACCCAGAAATTGCCAACCTCCCTGCTTGGGTAATCGCCTTGGTAGTAGCTGGAGGATTAGCTGCAGCGCTGTCAACGGCGGCTGGTCTTCTATTGGTGATTTCCACTTCCATTTCACACGATTTGCTAAAGAAATATTTGCGACCGGACATTTCAGAACATGGTGAACTTTGGGCCGCCCGAATCAGCATTGCAGTTGCTGTAGTTGCAGCAGGAATTGCCGGGATGCATCCGCCTGGCTTTGTTGCCCAGGTCGTCGCGTTGGCATTTGGGCTGGCGGCTTCTTCATTCTTCCCGGCCATCGTGCTGGGTATTTTTGATAAACGGATGAACCGTGAGGGCGCGATTTCCGGAATGATTATAGGGATCGTGTTTACCGCTTCCTATATTTTCTATTTCACGCCACAACTGAATGGACCGGGAACCAGCGAAGGATTCTGGTTCGGGATTTCGCCTGAAGGCATTGGGACCTTGGGGATGCTGTTTAATTTCCTGATTTCAATTGTCGTTTCGCGACTAACCAAGCCAGCCCCCGACGAAGTGCAGGAATTAACCGAAAATATTCGTTTCCCAAGAGGGTCTGGCGAAGCACATGATATCACAATTCATTAAAATTCTGACATAAAAAAATCCCGCCAATGGCGGGATTTAAAATCTTTAAATGGTGAATTTATTTTAAACTAAGCTAGTTTAACATTTACCGCATTTAATCCTTTTTTGCCTTCTTGCAACTCAAATGTTACTTCGTCATTTTCACCAATGTTATCAACTAAACCAGATGAATGCACAAAATATTCTTTTGAAGAATTTGCATCTTTGATGAATCCAAAACCTTTAGACTCGTTGAAAAATTTTACTGTTCCTTTGTTCATGATTTTAATATATTAATTGGTTGCAAGTTAGGGTTATTTTTTTGGATAATCACAATTTTTTTCAAAATAGAATGAAAAGCTTTTGATTTCCGCTTTAGGATTTCGTTTGGTTTTCATCCGATGAATTACCGTTGATCTTAACTGATATCAGACAATACTAGGCTAGCAAATTTTTTTTATCTAAAAAGCCTTCCGCTACCCGGAGCGCGCGCAGAGTTCCCTTCTTTTTGTATTGATGTGCCTCCATACGATGCAGGATGCTCGATAAAATAGAAACAGTTTCCAGCATGTTCTCCCCTTTGTTGAGCATCACACACTCAGCTCGTGCAGCCATTGACGCATCGGTAATTTCGGCTCGTGTGGCGACTCCCTCTTTTGAGAGTTTTTCCAACACTTGAGTGGCCCAGATATTGGGGATGAAAGCGGCCTCACAAAGCCACAGAATTTGCTCCTGCACCTCCGAAATACGTTCGGCGCCCAACTCAACGGCCAGGTCTCCTCGGGCAATCATCACCCCGATGTTTGGGTTTCGCATGGCGGTGATGAGCAGTTCGGGCAAGTTTTCAAACGCATCACGGTTCTCAATCTTAAGCACCAGACCGATGTCTGACTTTCCATATTCCTCCAGTTTTCGCTGAAGAGCAAGCACATCCGAGGCTTTTCTGACAAAAGAGTAACCGATAATATCAGCCAGTTCAATCAAAACAGGCAGAAAATTCAAATCGTCGGGCGACAAGGATGGCAGATTTAGTCTTGAATCGGGCAGGTTGATGCCTTTCTCAGCCCGCAGCTTACTTCCTTTGTTTCTGGTTGCCCGGATAATTTCAACATCCAGGTATTCGGTTGTTATGGAACGGATTTTTCCGCAGATTTTTCCATCGTCAAACCAAATACTTTCACCGGGATTAAGATCTTCAAACTGAATCATGGACGCAATTGAAACCCGGGCCGGAGCGATCATTTCCCCCTCCGAACTATATTGGGCATCGCGTCCCATGATGGCTTTTTGATACACATGAAGATGATCTCCTGTGTGAAGGGAGATGTAATCCACCGGCTTTTTCTTTTTTTTCTTCCTTTTCAGTTTTACCTCTCCGGTGCGCATTTTCGGTCCGGGCAAGTCCATGAAGATTTTGCATTCGTGCCCCACCTCCCGGCATGCCTGTTGTACATGACCAATCATCTTTCGCCAATCTTCCGGCCGATCGTGGCTGCAATTAATACGAGCTACTTCAATGCCCTGATCAATCAGGCTTTTCACCATTTTGTAATCCGTAGCAGATTCCGAAGGCAGCGTAACCATGATACGTGTGTTAAGCGACTGGTTGCTTTTTCCCAACAATCGGGTGGTATTGCTTTCGAGTACTGTATTACTTTGAAAATAGTTCACCGGGTGTTCGCCCAAATCGTATTTCCCACGAAACTTCTTGCCTTGGTACAAGTGCAAAAAATACAGGATATTCTCAATATTGGCCAGCACATAGCGCTCCGAATGCCCAATGGACGACAATCCCATAGCGGAAAGTTCTTCCTGTATTTTTCGAAGTTCAAACGTGCGAAGTTTCAGGTAACGGATGAAATTGCGCACGCTGTAGCGGTAATTGGAGTGTACCGATTGAATCACCGGCTCGTATTCTTCTTCACAGGAAAGAATTGCCTCCCTGATTTTCATCAGATTGAAAATTAATTGGTCAATATCAATTGATTTGGTATTCATAGAATTAGCTTTTAAATTGAACAAGCTGGCCTCCGTTTTATCATTTCATAAATATAAGAATACCTTAGACGTAAAGGAACAAAAGCACGGTGAAGCAAGATAATATTTTCAAGCGTTCCTTCGGATTAAAGCGCCAATGAAGCAGATGCTTTTCGATAAGATCAGAATCTTATAAAACCAAGACAAAAAAGCATAACAGATCAAGCGCTGCCATGCCATACCTTTGAGATGTATTAATTCTTAAAAATTACACGCTATGATTGAAAAATATAATGTATCAGGAATGACCTGCGCGGGTTGCGCCAATGTGGTGAACAAGCTGTTGTCGAACGTTGAATCGGTTAAGAATGTGCAGGTCGATTTAAACCAAAAGCAAGTGGCCCTCGAAACAGACGAACCACTTCGTTTGGAAGATCTTTCCAACGCCTTGAAAAGTTCGCCCTACCAAATTAGCTCCGGCGTTTGAGCCGCGGCGATCAACCGATGTGATGCCATTTTAGCATTGTTGAAAAACAGATTTGACTGGAAAACAAGAAGTCGTCCGAAGCGAAACCAAAGCTTTTGGGCGACTTTTTGTTTTACGTGATTTCTGCTTCGAATAAACAAAATGGTGTATTTTAGCGTCTAATCCTCAGAAGTGAATTTTATTCTTAAATGAAACCAGAATGTCCAGTCCCGAAATCCTCCATATCAAAAACATGGTCTGCCCGCGCTGCGTGATGGCGGTGGAGGCTGCTTTAAAAGCGCTGAACATTCCCTTTCGGCAAGTTGAGCTGGGGCAGGTTCATCTTCAGCAAACCATTTCGGTGTCGCAACGGCAAGCTTTCGGGACCAAGCTTCAAGCGCTTGGCTTCGAACTGCTGGAGCCCGGCAAGTCGGCCATCATTTCCAAAATCAAGACCCTGATTATTGAGCAGGTTCACCACAGCAAAGAGCCGCTGACGGTTAATTTATCCACTTACCTGGCCAACAAGTTCGCGTATGAATACAGTTATCTGAGCCGCTTGTTCTCGGCCGTGGAAGGCATCACCATTGAAAAATACCTGACCCGGCAAAAAATCGAAAAGGTCAAGGAACTGCTGTTTTACGATGAGCTGAGCTTGTCGGAAATTGCCTTCGAGCTGAACTACAGTAGCGTGGCCTACTTGTCATCTCAATTCAAAAAGGAAACCGGGATGACGCCCTCCCAATTCAAAAGGGCCCACACACCCAACTTGCGGCCGCTCGACTCCCTTTGAGCAAAATCTTGTAAATCGTGTGCAGGATTCTGTAACAGTTTCGGTCAATTCATTAGCGAAATTTGTGATGTACAATTAAATCCCACACAACGATGAAAACAATGACTCTATCTGAATCAAAAATAGCGGGCGGCAACCTGGTTAAGCAAACGTTTCCGGTAACCGGCATGACCTGTGCGTCCTGCGCGTCAAGTGTCGAATCCATTTTGAACCACACCGAAGGGGTGACGCAGGCCAGTGTCAACTTCGCATCGGGTTCGGTTTGGGTGGAATACGACGAAAAGCTTAGCCCGTCCGATTTGCAAAACGCCATTCGGGCCATTGGCTATGATTTGCTGGTGGATACAGACGATCCGGCGGAAGCCCAACAGGAAATGCAGCAAAAACACTATGCTGATGTCAAACAGCGGACGATTTGGTCGGCACTTTTAACACTGCCCGTTTTTGTGTTGGGCATGTTTTTTATGGGATGGGAACCCGGTCGTTGGATTTCGATGGTTTTATCCGTTCCCGTTTTATTTTACTTCGGAAGGAGTTTTTTTATCCACGCATGGAAACAGGCTCGTCACGGGCGAGCCAACATGGATACTTTGGTGGCGCTAAGTACCGGAATCGCTTTCCTGTTCAGTTTTTTCAACACCCTGTTTCCTGGCTTTTGGCACGCCCGGGGCATTCATCCGCATGTGTACTACGAAGCCGCGACCGTGATTATCACCTTTATTTCGCTAGGAAAACTACTGGAGGAAAAAGCCAAGTCGAACACCTCTTCGGCACTAAAAAAGCTGATGGGCTTGCAGCCTAAAACGCTGAAAGCCATCATTGATGGGCAAGAACAGGAAATTCTCATTGCCTCGGTACAAAAAGGCTACCAGGTGGTGGTGAGGCCCGGCGAGAAGATTCCGGTTGATGGAACGGTCGTGTCGGGAAATTCGTTTGTTGATGAAAGCATGATTACCGGCGAACCAGTGCCGGTTGAGAAAACCAGTGGGCAAAAAGTGTTTGCCGGAACCATCAACCAAAAAGGCAGCTTTCAGTTTGAAGCCGAGAAGGTGGGTGGCGAAACGCTGCTGGCCCAGATCATTCAAATGGTGCAGGAAGCACAGGGAAGCAAAGCACCGGTGCAAAAGCTGGTCGACAAAATCGCGGGTATTTTTGTGCCCGTCGTGCTATTGATTTCCATTCTGACCTTCGCCACCTGGATGCTGGTGGGTGGCGACGATGCCTTTACCCATGCCCTGCTGACCTCGGTGGCGGTATTGGTTATTGCCTGTCCGTGTGCGCTGGGACTGGCGACTCCCACCGCCATTATGGTTGGTGTTGGCAAAGGCGCCGAAAACAATATTCTGATTAAAGACGCGGAAAGCCTGGAGCTGGGGCACCGGGTGAATGCCGTGGTGCTGGATAAAACAGGCACCATAACCAAAGGCAAGCCCGAAGTGACGAACATCGTGTGGGAACCAGCAGTTGCCGGCGACCGCGTGCATGGGGTACTGCTGGGCATGGAGGCCCAGTCTGAACATCCGCTGGCCGAAGCGGTGGTTCGCAAGCTTCAGGCTGACGGGATCAGTTCGGTGCCTGTCAAAGGGTTTAACAGCCTGACGGGACAAGGCGTGGAAGCAAGCGATGAAACCGGCGAACGCTACTTCGTTGGAAACAGCCACCTGCTACACGAACGGAAAATCGCCCTGACTCCCGAGCTGGAAAAGCAAAGCCGGCTGTGGCAGGACCAGGCCAAAACAGTGGTGTTCTTTGCCAACGAAAAGCAGGTGCTGGCCGTTGTGGCCATTGCCGATCAACTGAAACCAACTTCGAAAGCAGCTATTGCCCGGCTTAAACAAATGGGCGTAGCCGTTTACATGCTTACCGGCGACAATCGTCAAACCGCTGCGGCAGTGGCGGCACAGGTGGGTGTCACCGATTTTAAGGCCGAGGTACTGCCAGCCGACAAGGCCGA
>NZ_CAXBDD010000141.1:0-7152 GCF_963974515.1 uncultured Sunxiuqinia sp.
GCGAAAACCAGGTTTGGACCTCACAAAGTGGTTACACACAATCCTCTGAAATGATTATCAACGGAAACCGTAACGGCAGTCATTTCCTGGAACATGAAGAAGGTAAATTTCCCCATAGCGATGAGGAAGAAGGCGATGAAGGATCTGGGGGACATCCCGGTGGCAAGGGACATGGAAATAGCGGAAATTCGGGAGGACAGAGCGGCGAAGGTGGAATGCCTGAAGTTATTCCGCCGCCCCACGACGAAGAGCATGTATTTGTGCCTACCGTTGGCGTCGCAATCAAACAAATGGGTAGTAACTCGAGAGCCGAAATGTATATTGAAGGCGATGACAACAAAGCGATAATAATACAAAGGGGCGGTGCCGGAAGTCCGGGAACTGAAAGTTCTTCGGGTAACGGGACTGTGGCATGCGAAGGTGGACACTTTGTTAATCAGGATATTTATGGTGATTGGAACCGCATTTTTGCTGACCAACGGGGCACAAAGCATACCATTAATCAATATGTAAATGGAGATGACAACTTGGTTGTGCTCATGCAAAAAGGAAATGGAAGCACATCTACGCTCGATTTGATTGGAAATTCTAATGAAATAGGGGTCGACCAAAAGGGGAAAAACAATTTTTCTGATATTGACATAAACGGTGATTTTAATGGAAATTTTATTCCGGGAGATGAATTTGGCATTAAGGTAGTACAGGAAGGTAAAGGAAATAATTCCGATATTGATATTACAGGAGACTATAACTTCATTGCTGTACATCAAAGTGGCGGGGCATTTTCCACTATTATTCAAAATGGGAATAACAATTCTGCGATCGTTAATCAAGAATCTTTAGAGTAATAATATTAAGCCTAATGACCCAACCTGGAACTTTAGAACCGAATCATTGGATTTAAAAAAGATTGTGAAAAAAATCTAACATGGCGTGTGTTCTCTCTGTTTCCCAAGGTTTGCAAGGGAACACACGCTGTAGCTTTAGTCGTTAGTTATTCAACGAGCATTTAATAAACTACCTGATATATTCTATAACCCAATGGTAATAAGAATTTCAAAATGGTATGGATAATTCGGACTATAAAGTGCTTTTGATTGAGCCAGTAAAAGAACGAAATAGTGTACTCACCAGCATTTTAATTGAACTCGACTTTCAGGTTATTTCAGTTAAGAATGTGGAAACTGCTCTAAAGAAAATACTGGAGCACAACCCGGATATTGTCATATGTCAGAAAGAATTGAGTGATTATTCCGGATTTCATTTCTACAACATGTTAAACAATGATTTGTTAAAAAATGAAATCCCATTTATTTTATTATCTGACCAGTTTAATAAAGATGACTTTCTGGTAGGAATGGAGCTGGGAATTGACAGTTTTCTCTTTCCTCCATTCGACCACATAAAAATCAGCAATATTCTGCTTAAACAGCTCCAAAAAAGCAACAAACGAAAAGCGAATGCTTCTACCCAGTTTCAATCCCTTTTTGAAGTCACTCCTTTTGGCATTTTTGAAGCGTGCAACAACAAAATAGTAAAAGCCAATAAATCATTTTACAAGTTGATTTATAAAACAGAAGATATAAAGACTCCTGTTCTGATATCGGGAATATTCGATTTTCACAATGAAAAAACCAATGATCTGAAATTCTTACGCTGTTTAAACGGAATTTCCAAGTATAGCTATTTTAAAGAAGTTCCTTCGCAGTTTGACCCGGATACAAAGTTCGACATTTATTTATCTTTTATTGATAACGGCATGTCTTCGCCCAAAATCATAGGGTTGGTCATTCCGGCCAACGACAATTGGGAAGAGCTCCATCCGTCGATAAAAAAAGTGCAAGGAAATTCCTCCTCGGTTTTGGACACCAAATTACGCCCGGTAAAACAGGCTGCTGACGGGAACTTTCTTTTCACAAACCGCGAGAAACAGGTGCTGAAACTCTCGGCAAAAGGCGCACCGGTGAAGCAAATAGCGAGTCATCTTGGAATTTCAGTACGTACCGTAGAAAAACACCGTTCAAACATCATCCATAAAACCAACGCAGGCAATATTACCGAAGCCGTGTTTTATGCCAATCAGAACAGTCTTCTGAAATAAATCAACATCTGTAGTTGTTCATCGGCCATCCGTTGCCTGGCGCCAGATTCTCTCCAAATCCTTCCAAACATGTCCAATCTGTTCATCACTACAGGCTCTGGCATTCAACTTACAAATAAAATCGTCTCCATTTTTCCAAAGCCCATTCTCACGAAATCGAAAGTGGTATTCCCATCACCTGAAGTTTGCTCCCCTAAGTATTCTCACTTATTCGTATGCCGGCTCACAAAAAACGTATTGCCTTGCACCGGATAGAGGCCTAGCTTTGAACTATATCTCACATGCAAAAGCTCAGAATGAAGTTTTCGACAGTTCTTAAAAAAGCGTTTATTAAATCAATTTTAAAGGATGAACTGAAATATTAGTCGAGTTGAACAACAGTTACTTTAATAAGAAATCATGAGTGTCAATCTCTTAACACATTTCGTCCACTGGTCGTTTTTCATTTTTTTGATGACCCCCACTCCCA
Source organism: uncultured Sunxiuqinia sp. (assembly GCF_963974515.1). Classification (GTDB taxonomy): domain Bacteria; phylum Bacteroidota; class Bacteroidia; order Bacteroidales; family Prolixibacteraceae; genus Sunxiuqinia. The sequence goes on from NZ_CAXBDD010000141.1 coordinate 2,571, forward strand.
CAAAATACATGGCTCCCGATTCGTCAAAGATCGTATCCACGGTTACCGAAAATTCCATCATCGTCGATTCTTTACCTCTACCTCCACATGCTGCTACCACTGTAATTTCTAAAAACGTAAAAGGCACAACAGTACTAACAGGCAGCCAAAACAAGGTGAAAATTAATTCACGTGAAGATGCAGTTTCAGGAAAGGCAAAACCGACCATAGCAGTATACCAAGCAGGGAACAACAACAGCCTTAAAACAAACTCAGAATGAGTCTTTTGCAATTAGTGATTCCTAAACAATTAAAAATTAAAAAATGATGAAAAATCCAACTACCACCATTAAAAAAGTTTAAGCCGTATCCATTCATAAATGGCGCAGAACACGGCACTTCAAGTGTTTGGGAAACATTAATGCTGCGATTGGTGTCGCTCCCGAAAACAAATATCGTAAACGATATCTTTTAAAATCTAACCCTTCAAATACTCAAATTTTAAATTTTTTATTATGAAAAAACTAGTTTTCCTCTTTACAATGATGTTTGCCGTCTGTATGGCAATGGCACAAGTAAATGTTTCTGAAATTGAAAGCCACGGAACTGCAAACCAGGTAGCTGTTGATCAGACTAACGTAGATTCTCCAGTGCCGGGCAATACCATCTTTTCCTGGGTTGGTCAATGGGGAACAGGCAATATAGCTGAAGTTGACCAAGAGCAATCTGATAAGCATGCAAAGGTTGAAGAAATGCTGGAAGCCTATATCGATCAGCTCGGAGAGTATAATAAAGCCAAACAAATTCAAGGCCCTTCTGGAAAACAAGGTGGAACATCTGCAAAAATTCGTCAGGAAGGTGTAGGCAACGATGCTTTTCAACAACAAATTTACTATTGGAATGAAGCAGAAATATGGCAATATGGAACGGGAAATATTGCAAAACAGTCACAAGATCTCGATTTACCAGAAGATGCAACTGGAAGTGCCAACTGGGCATATGCTGAACAACACGGACAGTATAACCTTTCCGAACAGGAACAACACGGATGGTCTAACAAGGTAAGTGTCTTACAAGAAGGAGTTGGGAACAGAGCTTTTCAAACTCAGCAAAATTACTCATGGAAGAGTGATGCCACAATTAGGCAATGGGGAACCGGCAATGAATCAACACAAGACCAAAAAGGCAACTTAAATTTCGCACTGTCAGAACAATCAGGAGATTACAATTTTGCTAGTCAAACTCAGGTGTCTGATGGAGTGAGAGCAAATTCCGTTTATGATCCATTGAATGATGGAGAAGTTTTTCAATTTGGAGTTGGAAACAGAGCTATACAAATGCAGACTATCCCTTCTGAGGTTCTGGAAGATATTCTTCCCAATTTTGCAACTGCGACACAAGATGGAATAGGAAATCAATCAAGTCAAACACAATTTGGTGGCAATAATTCCAGCTCAGTTTTGCAAACTGGCAATTACAATAGCGCTGTCCTTACGCAAAGTCAGAACATTATACAACCGTAAAAGCAATTTGAAACAAGTCACTGGTCTTTAAGCAGGCAATCATACTCAATAAATGGAGTGTAGTAATCCAAACAATACCTGCCACCATCTTCCGATAAGAAAAAAGGTTAGTCCCTGCATCTTAATTTGATTTGATGGTTTAAAAGCCCCGGCCTTCGGGCCGGGGTATTGCAGGTAGAAAACCAGAAAAAATTCAAGAAACTAATCGAACGATATGACAACGAAACCATTACTTCTTATAACCGCTGCCTTGCTTTTTGTGCTTTATTCCAACGCACAGATCAACATCCAGCAAATTAATTCGTCCAAGAACGCAGGTTATCTTTCAATCCAGTCATCGCCCACTGAACGAGAAGCCAATGTGGCAAGCATATCTCAATTAGGCAACCAGAACACGGCTAAAATCAATCAATCCAAAACCGGCATTAGTCCACTGGGCAATCAAGCTTTTTCATTTCAGAATGGGAGTTCAAACAGCCTTGAGATTGACCAAAAAGGAGATGGGAACTCACTATTGAGTTTACAGCTAGGCTACCTGACCGACCTCTTTAGTCATGACAACACCAATTCCCTGGAGACAATTTTTAGTAGCGCAAACCTGTTGGGAACAAGTTCCTCAAACGGAAATCACGCGTCTGGTTCGACCAACGAGGTCGTTAGTCAGCAAGACGGAACATCAAATGCCTTAGTGAGCTTGCAAATTGGAAATGAAAACTTCATTTCGGCTGGTCAAACGGGGAAAAACAACCACCTAAGTATCACCCAATTTGGAAATAAAAACCAGGTAACTGGCTACAAGCAGAACAATAACTCCGAAGATGTCCTATTCGATACGGTTCTGCAACTGGGTGAAAACCTCCAACTAAACGCTACGAACGGAGCAACTGAGAAAGTTCTTGGAGACAGTTTCTCGCAACAGGGTTCCGACTTGTCGTTAACGCTTACCAGTAGCTTATTGTCCGCTCCTGGAGGAATAAAAGTTACCCAAAGCGGCCACGACATGCATATTGTGATTGATCAGTCCTATTTTTCGTTCCCAATGAAATAACTTTCTTCTTCACCCTTCATCTCTTTATCTTCGTGAAGATCAACAGTACGTTTAATAATCTTCATACCAGAACCTTAAATTCAGTTGCCTTGTGAGTCGCGCTGTGTGTTTCTCCTATTCTGCTACACAGTGCGCAGCCGATTATTGGTATGTCGTTACAAAAATACAATAGAAACATGGTAGCCAGTGGCTCGATATGGAGCTTCAAAGCCGGTAATAATTCGGGCAACTAAGCTTATTGAGAGACTGATTCAAAAATCAATCACTCAATAATCGTATTTTTTTGAACTATCCGGACAAAGCCTCACACTACTAAGCATTGCGTTTATGAATGCCTATTCGCAAAGATCCTATTATATGTTGTTCAGCATCTTTTGACGCAGCAGAATCCCTTCTATACGTTGGATAACACCTTTTGATGCCGCCGAACGACTTTTCATCGTGGATGGATGCCTTTTCATCCACGCCCCGCACATCATCTGAACGTTATTTCGTTCCACAATAGGGGGTATAGGCTTAATAATTCAGTTCATTATGCGAGGAAAGCCCGTCCCTATTAAAAGACACGAAAGCAAGTAAGCACAGCGATTTTTTCATTCAGCACATCATATTCATTCTGCATATATTTGTATTTAATCTGACAATCAACATTTAAAATCAACATTCATAAATAAACGTACTGTTTGTCAGCCTACTCAACCTTTTTAATTTTCTATTGATGATCAATAGCTTTAATCCTGTAAAGAATTTCTTGTTGGCCATTAGATTAATTGACTTTTTAAATAAAACAACATGGGTAAGAGTAAGAGATTAGCCGTCATTTTGGAAAATTGCAGGATCGGCGTACAAGACGCGGAAAGCGAAGAGGAAATCAAAACCGCGATTGCGCCGTATGGTTACACCGATGAGAAACTTCAAACGGGTTTAGCCATGTACCAGGAAACCTTTGATCTGTCTACTGTTCAGGGAAAAGAGAAACAAGATGTTCGGGAAGTAACCGACCAGTTTACCGAATAACGGGAGGCCGCGGAGGAAGCATATGAAGATATTTTCCAACTGTCTAGTGTGGCTTTCCACCAGGCAACGTCGCTGCATAATCTACTCCCTTCAGTTTTATCGTATTCTCCTTTTGATGTCTGGAGGTTTAAAGCGTAGACGATGTATAATAACATGATCAATAACGACCAAGCGCTTGCACTGCTTGCTAATATGGGCATTACGGCCGAAACATTGCAGCAACGAAAAGATGAACTGGTTGCACTGGAGCAACTGGCAAACCTACGGAAAATAGAGGAAGGAGAGGCCCAACAGGCCACCAAAACCCGGGATGCCAAAATGGAAGAGCTGAAGGATTACTTCCGTGATTTAATAGCGATTGCGAAAATTGCATTGAAAAGTAAACCACAGCTATTGGAAAAATTGGGTGTGGCTGTTCGCTCATAAAAGTAGTGGGATTAAAAGGTGATTGCAGGAAAAAGGCATTTTAAGTTTTAAGGCAATTTCCCTGCACCTGCTAATATTTATCGCATACACATTGGCATAGCCGTTACCTTCAATAGACAACGGTTTTTTAGTTTTGAACCTCTTGTTTTTGGATTTAGAAATTTAATGGGAAGGTAATGACGTTGCATTTCTCATTTCTATGATTGCCTTAACCCACCCCGCCCTGGGGTAGGTCAATACGACAATAAATGTTTTCCAGTACTTGTTGCAATTATTTAAGCGGAATATTCTTCAAAGTTTCGATCATAAAATTCCAAAATTTTTGCACACTAGCAATGTTGACCTTTTCATCGGGCGAATGCGGAAAACGAATGGTTGGTCCAAACGAGATCATGTCCCAGTGCGGATAGGTTCCCCCTAAAATGCCACACTCCAGACCAGCATGAATAGCTTTTATTTCGGGCACTCTACCATATTTTTGCTCATAAACAGACTGCATGGTTTTCAAAATGGGTGATGCCATATTGGGCTGCCAGCCAGGATAAGCCCCTGAGAATTCCACCTTTCCACCAGCCAGACTAAATACCGC
>NZ_CAXBDD010000142.1:0-7063 GCF_963974515.1 uncultured Sunxiuqinia sp.
GATGCCGTGTTGGTGTTTTCTTTTGTGGGGATGCAAACCCAGGAAGTTGAAGTCAATGGGCGGAGTTCAATCAGTGTAACTTTAGGAGAAGATGTCATTGGTCTGGAAGAAGTTGTGGCTATTGGATATGGTACCCAGCGTAAGTCGGATGTTACTGGTTCGGTGGGCGTTGTTGATGCGGCCGATATTTTGGAGCGTCCCTCATTCAATGCCCTCCAGGGAATGAAAGGTAAAGTTGCCGGTGTGAATATATTTTCCAACTCAGGTTCTCCAACCGGAAGCACCCGGGTGATTATTCGTGGTGTGAACTCCATTACAACCAGTACCAATCCGCTTTATGTGGTCGATGGTGTGGTGATGGAAGATTTTCACCTGGTAAACCCGAACGATATTGAACGGATTGAAGTGCTGAAAGACGCTTCTTCTGCAGCGATTTATGGGGCGCGCGGAGCCAACGGTGTTATCTTGGTTACCACCAGGCGCGGTGCTAAAACCGGAGAAATGGTTGTTGGTTATGACGGTTATGTTAGTGTCGGAAAAATCCGTAAGAAAATGGACGTGATGAACTCTGAAGAGTGGTTGGAAGTAATTAAGCGGGGGTATGAAAACGCGCCAAAATACCGCGATTACGATCCGGGTGAAGAACCTACCATTGATTTTACCGACCCACGCCTGTTCGATTCTAACGGGAAACCATTGTATGACACCGACTGGCAGGAAGAAGCGACACGTACTGCCGTTTCGCACAACCATCAGCTAAGCATTCAGCAGGGAAATGAAAAGTCGTCTGTTGGTGCTTTCTTGAACTATACTGAGACACAGGGGATTATGCTGAGCTCGTGGATGAAGCGGGTGAATGCGAAAATTGCCTATGATGCCAAACCAACCGACTGGATGGACTTTGGTATTAACATGCTGATAAATAAAACCTGGGAGAATGAAGTAGAAGAGGGTGGTGGGCACCAGATGCCGCGTCGCTCGATGATTGAAGCCGTACCCATTTTGCCTGTTAAGTTTCCTGACGGTAGCTGGGCCAATACGTCAAGCACCACAAATTTTCCGTTGGAAGGAATGGCCAACCCGGTCCACGTGCTAACCACACAGGAACGTTTAAGAAACCGCACCCAGTTTTTTGGAAACGCCTTTTTGAATTTCCATATTCTACCAGGCCTGGATTTGAAAACCCAAATTGGTCTGGATAATCACATCCGCCAAAACAAAGAATACAGCCCGAAAGATTTGCTGAATATTTCTTATCCAAATGCATGGGCCAACGTGAACGATTATGAAAGCCTTTACTGGCAAGAAGAAACTTACCTGTCTTTTAATAAATCCATTGATGATCATCGCATCAACTCCGTGTTGGGGATGAGCTGGCAGGAGCGGGTTTACCGGCAAAATACCATCAACGTATCGGGATTTTCTGACGATTTCTTCAAATATAATAACGTAGGCGCTGCCAGCAATCCTTCAGCTCCTGGTTCATACTACGAACGGTGGGCGATGAATTCCTACTTTTTCCGTTTTGGATACTCTTACAAAGACAAATACCTGGCAACGGTTACCGCTCGCGCCGACGGTTCTTCGCGCTTTGGAGAGAATAACAAATATGGGTATTTCCCTTCCGGAGGATTGGGATGGGTGGTTTCAAACGAAGATTTCATGAGCAATTCCTCCTTGATTGATTACCTGAAGTTGAGGGCAAGTTATGGTATTACCGGTAACACCGAGCTTTCGACGTACCGATCGCTGGCGACTATTTCCGGCGGAACTGTCTTGTTGAATGGCGCTCGCGAAAACTATAGTGTGGTGACCCGCCTGCCGAACCCCGACCTGGAATGGGAGAAGACGTCGCAATTTGACGTTGGTTTCAACCTAACCATGCTCAACCAGCGGGTAAGCCTGGAAATGGACTATTATTACAAATTGACAACTGACTTATTGCTCGGGCGTCCGGTGCCACACTCTACCGGTTTCACTTCGGTTACCGATAATATTGGCTCCGTCTCCAACCAGGGGATTGACTTTTTGTTGACGACTCAAAACGTTGCTACCAGCGATTTCAATTGGGAATCGACCCTGAACCTGAATTATAACAAAAACCAAATTGAAGAGCTGGGAGAAAATGATGAAGATATTTTTCCCGGGCCATGGTGGGTTTCAGGTAGCCAAACAATCTTGCGTGTTGGCGAATCGCTGAGCTCGTTCTACGGATACCGCCGTTTGGGAACCTGGGGTACCGATGAAGCGGCCGAGGCTGCTGCTGTTGGCGCTGTTCCGGGTGTTGCCAAACGTAGTGCCGAACGGGAAATTATTGGTAAAGGGTTGCCTGATCTTACTGGGAGCTTTATCAACCGGTTTAACTACAAAAACTTCGACTTGATGGTTGACCTGCAATTTACCTTGGGCGTTGAAATTATGCAGCAATTTTTCCACTCCACCGAAGACCGTACTGGCTATGCCAACGGATTAACTACGATTCTTTACGACGGTTGGACCGAATCGAATCAAAATACCATGGTTCAGCAGATCCGGAATGCACCATTAAATGGACAAAATTCTGAAGTCGATGACCATTGGGTGGTTGACGGATCTTACCTGAGAGGAAACTTGATTTCGCTCGGATACACGTTTGATGGTAGTTTTCTGGCCCGTACCGGCTTGAAATCGTGCCGTGTTTTCACCAGTGTTGACAACTTGTTTGTGCTTCACTCCGACGACTTCAAAGGATATGATCCGGAAGCAACATCTTGGGGTGGCGATCAGTGGGGGCAGAATATTTTCTTCTTCCAGTATCCAAAGCCAACTACGGTTACATTTGGTGTCAACGTTAAATTTTAATCAGAGAATTTAAACAGCAAAACATTATGAAAAGAATACTAATCATTATAATGGCTCTCGCGGTTCTTTCCTCATGCGATGATTTTCTTGCGGAAGAACCCCGAAGCGAAATGAGTGTGGACCAGTTTTTCAGTTATCCTTCTCATGCCTACAATGCGGTGAATATTTTGTATCGAAGTGGAGCGCCAACATTTTATAGTGCTGGAGTTTACGCAGGAAGCCGTGCCATGTTGGGCGGATACATGTCGGGCTTGTTCGACAACGACTATAAAGGACAAGAAGTTCACGTACAACACAGCCAGAATCTGACACTGAACGGAAATAACCTGGCTGGTTATTTCGATGGATCGTGGGATGCTTGCTACCTGGCAATCTCGAGAGCGAACCTGGCCATTGCCAAAATTCCGGATACTCCCAATCTGACCTCGGACGAGATTAACCAGTTATTGGCTGAAGCCCGTTTTTTTCGTGCCTTCAACTATTTCTACCTGGTGAAAACCTTTGGCGATGTTCCCTTAATTATGGAAGCATATTCTTCGTTGGAGGATTTGTACGTTGAGCGGACTCCGGCGGCACAAGTTTATGGACAGATTGTGGAGGATTTGAAATTTGCCGTAGATCAAGGAGGCTTGGCCAATATTCCAATGCCAGAGAATGGCTTTCGTATTTCGAAAGCCACTGCTGCAGCTGTGTTGGCTGATGTTTATTTGAATATGAGTGGCTTCCCGGTTCAGGATGACAAGTACGCTGAAGCTGCAACAGCTGCAAAGTCCATCATTAGCAGTGGCAATTTCTCACTCATCGAACATGGTGCCACCGAAGAGCTAAGTGCCTACAATGTGATTCGCAATTCGGACACTGAATCGGAGTACATTTATTCCATAGAATACGATGCCAGTATTTCTGAAAATTATTGGCAGCCCGCTCTGTCCTACCCGAACAGCGCCACGGCCTGGGGGATTTTTCAATATTCGATTACCAACAATGCCTATAAACCGATGCCAGAGTTCTTGTGGATTTACGATGAAGCGAATGATTTACGCGTTCAGGAAAAACAGTATTTCCATTCAAGCTTAACCTACATGGATGAGGGCGAAGAAATCACGAAGACCTTTGAGACTTCGCCCTATCTCTGGCATAATGACGAAGCACTTTTCGAAACGGGGCAAAACAATAAGGATATGGTCGTCTACCGCTATGCCGAAGTGCTGCTGATTGCTGCTGAAGCCATTGCTCAATCAGAAGGCGTGACCAGCGAAGCCATTGGTTATCTGGCGGATGTTCGCGCCCGTGGATACTGGCAAACCGATCGTAGTGCGATTGTTGCTGAACTGACGGGCTTGTCGGTTGATGATTTTGTTGAAGAAGTTTGGAAAGAACGCTTGCGCGAACTGGCGCTGGAGTATAGGATCTGGTCTGATGTTCAGCGTACACGCATGTTTCCGGTTACTTCAGAGACAAACAAAGGCGAGGTTAGTTTTGAAAATGTAGTGGGTCACACCACCGTTTGGGACAAAACCTTCCAGGAATCACATCTGCTTTTCCCAATTTCTGAAAATGAAAGACAGCGTAATCCGAACTTGACTCAAAACACAGGATATTAATCTTTTTTTGTAATTGAACAGCAAGCACCGCCAAAACTCTTGGCGGTGCTTATTTTTAAAGGTAATTTTAGGTCCGAAAATCAAACCCTGAATAAACATGACAACATTAAAACTGAGCGCAGGCTTCCTGTTGCTTTTTACGGCTGTCGCCGGATGGATTGGATGCTCGCAGCAGAAAACAACAACGGAGAAAGAAAAAATTGATTTTGTAGATCCATACATCGGATCTGGAGGGCACGGACATGTTTTTGTTGGTGCCAGTGTGCCATTCGGAGCCGTACAATTGGGGCCAAACAACGAAACCCAGGGTTGGGACTGGTGCTCGGGATACCACTACTCTGATTCCATCTTGATTGGTTTTGCCCACACGCACCTCAGCGGAACCGGAATTGGCGATTTGGGCGATGTGCTGTTCATGCCTGTTGCCGGCAGTTACACGCATGAGTCTGATCCCGAAAATCCTTACGATTGGAAATCATCATACACCCATGCCAAAGAAGTGGTGGAGCCGGGCTATTACAGCATTTATATCGATCGGCACCAGGTTGATGTTGAGCTGACCACCTCGGAGCGGGTTGGCTTTCATAAATACGACTTTGAAGAGGGTGACAACTCCAAAGTAATTATTGACCTGCGCTACGGAACCGGATGGGACCAGTTAACCAGCGGCTTAATCGAGCAGGTGGATGAAACCAGTATTCGGGGATTCCGCTTTTCACGAGGTTGGGCCAACGATCAGCGGGTATTTTTCAATACCGAATTTTCAAAAGAAATCAAGCGTTTTGAAATCATTCATTCATCAGATGAACGTGGTGTAGCTACAGCCATCATAGAGTTTGAAGGCGCAGGCGAATTGCTGGCCAAAACAGCCATTTCACCGGTCAGCATGGATGGTGCGGCCAACAACTTGGTTAGCGAAATTAACCACTGGGATTTTGAAGCCGTGAAGGCAAAAGCGCAGCAGCAGTGGAACCGTGAACTGGCCAAAATTAACATTGAAACAGAAAATGAAACGGACAAAAAAATATTCTACACAGCCCTGTATCACACCATGATTGCGCCATCGCTGTTTAATGATGTGAATGGCGATTACCGCGGAGCCGATCGCGAAGTTCACCAAAATCCGGGTTTTGAAACCTACACCACTTTTTCGCTGTGGGACACTTACCGGGCGGCGCATCCCTTATTTACACTGGTTCAACCTGAGCGGGTCAATGATTTTGTGAATTCGATGTTGGCCATTTATCAGGAGCAGGGTAAGTTACCCGTGTGGCACCTGATGGGCAACGAAACCAACACGATGGTGGGCTACCACGCTGTTCCGGTCATTGTCGACGCTTACCTGAAAGGCTTTGATGGCTTTGATGCTGAACTGGCCTTTGAGGCAGTTAAGGCGTTTGCCATGCGCGATGAGCGGGGCCTTGATTTCATCAAGGAAATTGAATACATTCCGGCCGACAGCCAGGTGGAGTCGGTAGCCCGTGCAATGGAATATGCTATCGACGACTGGTGCATTGCGGCTATGGCCAAAGCGATGGGCAAAACCGAAGACTTTGAGCTGTTCGCCAAACGGGCTAAATATTACCAGCATTATTTTGATGAGAGCCGGGAATTTATGCGGGGCAAAATGTCGGATGGCAGCTGGCGAACTCCGTTCAATCCCTTCTATTCGCAACACCGCGAAGACGACTATTGCGAAGGAAACGCCTGGCAGTACACTTGGCTGGTGCCGCACAATGTGGAAGGATTGGTTGAACTGTTTGGAAGCGAGGAAGCGTTTATCACCAAGCTGGATAGTTTGTTCTCCATTGAGTCGATAAAGGTGGAAGGCGCTTCGGCTGACATTTCCGGACTGATCGGACAATACGCCCATGGTAACGAACCCAGTCACCACATTACTTATCTATATGCCTATGTGGGGCAGCAATGGAAAACGGCAGAGAAAGTGCGTGAAATTTGCAATACCTTATATTCCGATCAACCCGATGGCCTGAGTGGTAACGAAGACTGTGGGCAAATGTCGGCCTGGTATATTCTTTCGTCCATGGGATTTTACCCGGTCAACCCGGCCAATGGCTACTATGTGTTTGGCAGTCCGTTGTTTGACCAAGCGGAAATTGCCCTTCCCGAAGGCAAAACCTTTACCATTCAAACGGAAAATAACAGCGCTGAAAACATTTATATTCAATCTGTTGAGTTGAATGGCGAATCCCATGAGCGTTCGTACATTTCGCACGAGGACATTGTTAATGGTGGCAGCCTGAAATTTGTGATGGGACCGGAGCCCAACCGAAACTTTGGTGCGGCGCCGTCAGCGCGGCCATCTTCAGCCTACTAAACGAATGAATTCGACTGCATAAAGAAAGAAATAGCAATCAGCCGGTGAGTATTTTTTATCGGCTGATTTTATTAGTTCATAGAACGTACAAAATCGTACCTAAACCAAATGATGAACCGAACAGTTTTTAAGTTGCGGTCATTATTCTAAATTTTTGATATAACCATGAGAAAATTAGCTATTTTATTTGCCCTGCTTTTTAGCGTTTCGGCCTTGCAGGTCAACGCACAGGAGCTGCAACCGGTTGATTATGTGAATACCCTGATGGGTACCGATTCGG
>NZ_CAXBDD010000143.1:0-7062 GCF_963974515.1 uncultured Sunxiuqinia sp.
CCGGCTTCAAAGAGGCTGTATTTTCCGCCACGAAGCGGCCCCCAAGGTTTGTGATCGCCCAGTTTTTCGACCGCGTCGTCATAATACCCGTCATTCAATACAGGGCCATTATCGCTGGAAAAAATGATCAGCGTGTTCTCAAGCAGTCCTTCCTCTTCAAGCGTTTTTACCAATTCGCCCACACACCAGTCAGCCTCTATAATTACATCGCCTCGCGGGCCCATTCCGGAAGTCCCCACAAAACGCGGATGGGGTGTTCTCGGTACATGGGGCTGTTGCAAAGCGTAGTACAGGAAAAATGGATTGTCCTTTTGTTCCCGGATGTATTGCTTGGCTATTCCCAGAAAATCATCGGCCATATTCTCATCTACCCAAAGTGCCGATTTACCTCCTTTTTGGTAGCCAATTCTTGGTATTCCGTTGTGGATAGAATTGTTATGCCCGTGGTGCCATTTCAATTTAAGCAGCTCCGGGTTGTTGGTGCCGGTGGGTTCCCCTTCAAAGTTTTCTTCGTAACTCACCAACAGCGGGTCATCGGTATCGAGTCCAACCACGTAACCGTTCTCGAGATAGACTGTAGGCGTGCGGTCCTGGGTGGCTGCCATGATGTAGGAATAATCAAATCCTACTTCGTTTGGTCCGGGAGAAACTCTTTTGTTCCAGTCCACATCGCCGATACCCAAGCCCAGATGCCATTTACCTACGATACCTGTATGATAGCCCTGTTCTTTCAGCATTTTTGGAATGGTTACTTTGGCTGTGTCAATAATGAGCGGTGCTGAACCCGGCAGAATCCGAGCGCTTTCGTTTCTCCAGGGGTACTCGCCTGTTAAAAGCGCATACCGGCTGGGAGTGCATGTGGCTGAAGAGGCATAACCTGTGGTAAATCGCACTCCGCCGTGCGCAAGGTTGTCGATATTGGGTGTTTTTAGCTCGGTAGCGCCGTACGCTCCCACATCGCCATAACCCAAGTCATCGAGGTAAATCACAACAATATTGGGCTTGACTTCCGGTGCTGGATTTTCGCCGGTTGTACAGGCCGAAACTGCGGCCAGACAAGTTGTCGTTAGTAGTAAATTTTTCATTCGCGTATTTTTTTGTTCTGATAACTTATTGATACAGTTCCGATGTTATTTCAAGGTCCATTCCGAATTCCAGTTGATCACAGGTTTGTCGTCTTCAAACTCAAGGGGTAGCCAGATATAGCGTCCATCGATGGCATTATCTGGAGCCCACCGATCAGCCATGAAAATGAACTCACCGGGGTTCTCCGGATTTTCAAGGATGTAAGTACTTTGTGAGTCAAAAGTCGTTTCCACTTGTTCTTCCGATCCACGACAAGGATTTCCCAAGGATGTCCACGGCCCGAAAATTTGATCAGCCACGAACGAACGTGCGGCATTTGGAGCCCATCCGGTACAGCCCGAAGCAATCAAATAGTACTTGCCATCTTTCTTGAAAATTGCTGGTGCCTCGTTATGACCCGCAGGCATGACCGCCACATAGCGATCGGTAAAAGCCGTGTATTCGTCGTTCAATTCAGAAATATGCAAGGTGAGGTTTTCCTCGGAAGCATGAATGTGATAGGCTTTTCCGTCCTCATCAACAAAGAGCGTCATATCACGAGCCATTTGTCCTTTCTCAAAATCACGATGAATGAACAGCCCGTCAGCAACTGCTTCCAGCCATTCCTCCGACCAGCTTTTCAATTCCTCGGGAAAGCTCATTTGCTTTTGCTCGGCGGTAAAGTTCAGTGGCCACTGTACTGCGTTTGGATTGACGCTGTGAATGTATTCAAAAGGACCGGTAGGTGAATCGGCCACCGCCAGTCCGGTTTTTGCAGCAGAATAGCCCATTCCCTTCAACTCATGGTGAAACCACATCACAAACTTTTTCGTCTTGGCGTTATAAATCACTTTGGGCCGCTCAATAATACAACCTTTCACAATCAGGCTCTCCGGATTTTCAGAAACAGCAAGTGCAATTCCTTCATCTTTCCAGTTGTACAAGTCGTTTGAAGAATAAACATGGACACCAACCATCGCCCGGTTTCCGGCTTTTCCTTCAATTTTGTGTTCTCCATACCAATAGTAGGCTCCGTCAAACTCAAGCAGGCCACCGCCATGGGCATTGATATGAACGCCCTTGTTGTCAGGCCAAATGGCCCCCGGCGTAAAACTCCTTAGTTTGCTATTCTGAGCCATGCTCCCCATACTCATCAACACAAACGCAATAATTGCAAGATTCTTTATTGGCTTCATTTTGATAAAATATTCAAATTATAAATTTAGTTTTTTATTTATCATCCTGTTCTATTTTTATCGTAACTCAATGGCGCCCATATCTGGTAAGCTTCCTATTGTATTCCCGAGGATATCATGCTGCACGTCGAGTCCTATTGTTAAGCCAATAGAATCATTGGGTATCTTGGTAATCTTCATACCACGATCTTTCACTAAAGCAGGATTTGCAGGAACATAATCTCCGATCGTTAAACCTCCTGGATTCTGAAATCCCGGATCTCCAATCATTGGGCTTTCGTCCTGAATAAGAACTTCCTGAGGCCAATTCGAATCAGACAAGTAAAGGTTATTCTCAAAAATGGTGTTGGGAATTGGTGTTGAGCCAATCTCCTCAGGCTGGTATTGATCTCCGGCCACTAATTTGCTATCTCCGGCAATGTAAAAGATATTATTTGCGATTAAAACCCCCGAAGAGCTTTTCGCTACCGCGAAATTGGCAACAAGCTCCTGGCTGGTGTAAATCGTATTATTGTAAAAATAGCTGTTAAAAGGTCCTTTGGGTTGCTGTTGACTTCCCACGTAGCCACTCAGCCAGAATATTTTCCCTTCCTGGAAGGCTCCATCTTGTCCTTTTACCCGCCAGCCATCGTTGACACTGATGTTGTATCGGTAAGCGCAATTGTGGTTATTGCCCAGTATTTCGCAAAATCCACCGGCATTGTTCGCACTAAAATTATACTGAACCACCACATTTTTACAATTAAAATCGATGTGACAGCCTGCAGAATCTCCCGGCCCGTTGGCATTTAAAAACGAATTGTGCTCAATAATCACATTGTCTGTTGACCAAGTCCACAATCCACTTCCACGTCCCCATTTCCGGCTATCGTTATTGCTTCCCGAGTGATTGACGGTGTTGCCATTGACAATCCCCCCTTTAACGCCTGACATTTGAATTCCGGGGCCACCGGTTTCAGTCACCCGGTTATTGAGAACACTTATATTTTCAATACTCTTCCCTTTCCCTGTAAATTTCAGTCCGGTATGAGCCACGTTGCTAATTTCGCAATCTTCCACTTTTACGTTTTGCAGAAGCGCTCCCTCCGTTTGATTGATGAAGCGGATTCCCCAGCCATAGCTTTGTGTTCCGTTGGCCGAACGCACTTCGTCTTTCCCCCTGACATAACCTTCTTCCTCATAAAAGATATCTTTTATCACCAGATCAGACAAGGTGATATTCCCAAAAGTGCCGGATTCGGTGGTTTGTACTAAAACTCCACATTTCATATCAGGCATCTTCCCATCAACCATTCTCATTGATCCGGCATTGCCGGAAATCTGCAATCCACTCACCTCAATAAAGCTGCAATCCTGAAGCAAAATTCCGTTTGCTGCTCCTTTGGCATCGACCATAGCCCGCTGGCTCGCAAAGGTCTTGTCCGATTGGTAAGTCGAAATGACAATGGGATTCTCCGCAGTTCCTTGCACCTGCTTCAGCACGATCGATCCGGGGCTGGTTGTTCCGGCTGCCAATAAAACAGAATCGCCCGGGTTAAGCCTTAGGCTGCTGATATGCGCCAAAAATTTAAATGGTCGCTCCAAGCTTCCGTCTCCTGTTGTACTCCCTGTTTCAGGGTTGAAGTAGTAATTTTGATAGCCCGATTCTGGCTCGCTCATATCCGAATCACCCGAACAGGCAGTAAGCGCGTAACCCGCCAACAGCAAACCGGTTATTCCTATTTTAAGTGTTTTTAGCATGTCTGATTTCAATGTTTAATTTCTAATTTCCTCCGGCTGCTATTCCAACCGATTCTTCTCTTCTATTCGTTGAAGGATAAACTTGTTTAGTCTTTCTGATAAACCCGGACATAATCCACCAGATATTTTCGGGGGAAGGTCGTTTTCGATGGATCTCCTCCGTTGGATCCAATGGCCAGATTCAATAGAATGTATTGAGGCTGATGAAAAGGATTAAATCCATCCAGGTATTCGGCGTTTTTAATATCGATTTCATTTAGAAGCTGGTCATCCAGGTACAGGCGGATATACTCCTCAGTCCAGTCCATTTTCCAAACATGGAAACGATCCGGCCAGTCTGGTTGCTTTTCGAGAAATCGCTCGATTGGGATTCTCGCCGAGTCCCAAACAATTTTACCATCCGCTCCAGCCCAGGCAGCATTTGCCAACAGTTTGGCTTTTCCTTTCTCCCGGTAATATTCCAATTGATCAACCTCTCCATTTGATGGCCAGCGTCGGGTGACGCCCAGCGTCCAGATGGCCGGCCACATCCCCATACTGGTGTCAATTTTTGCCCGCACTTCCATGATTCCATGCTGAAAGCTAAACTTCCCACTTGTTTTCACGCAGGCCGAAGTATATTCGGCTTCACGCCGGTTCTTTTTCCAGCTTCTGCTGTTCTTTTCATACTGAGGATTTTTCACCCGCTCCCGGCGCCCCTCAATTTGAAGCACTCCGTCGCGCACCTTGGCATTATCAGGCTGATACCACTGCAACTCTTCGTTGCGCACAAATCCCTCTTCATAGATCCAATAAAGCGGGTCGGGCTTTCCGGCTTGATCAAATTCATCTGCCCACAGCAAAGAATACCCCTCGGGAGCCAGTGGTTTCACGGTGTCTGGTTCGTAAGGATTTATTCTCCGAAACCGGCTGGGATGCTGACGCGAATATTCTTTATCCTGCATCAATCCTAAGAAAACGGGATCTATCAACTGATCATTCCATTCGGCGTAGTTCTTCTTGAGCCGGGAATAATTCTCTTGATCAGCTGTCGGCAGCAAATTTGTTTCGCTGATGTCTTCTTCAATATTATACAACTCATCCTCGTCCGAATTGTACCGAACCAACTTAAAATCACCCTGCCGAACAGCATAAGCATCCTGATCGAACTTTCGCCAGTAAAGCGCTTCATGCGGAGCCTTCTGTTTTTCGCCTTTGAGGTATGGAATCAGATCAACTCCATCCAGCTGATTTTTCGGGCTAACTCTGGCGCTTCTCACGGCGGTAGCAAAAATATCCAAGGCAATCACCGGTTGGTCATACACTTTTCCGGCAGGAATATGAGCAGGCCACTGCATGGCAAATGGCACGCGAACACCTCCTTCGTACAAACTGCTTTTCCCCTCTCTCAAAATTCCGTTGTCAGAACCATTATGCTCTTCGGGGCCTCCGTTATCCGAAAGAAAAAACACCATCGTTTGATCGTTGATTCCAAGTGCTTCCAGTTTGTCGAGCACCTGCCCCACACCATCGTCCACCGCACTGACCATGGCCGCGTAAGTCCTTCGTTTTGTGTTTTCAATGTGCTTAAACCGATCCAGATACTTCTCGGTGGCTTGCAAAGGCCCATGGGGTGCATTATAAGCCAGGTAGATAAAAAACGGCTTGTCTCTATTCGATTCGATATACGAAACCGCTTCCCGCGAAAACGCATCCGTCAAATATTCGGTTTCTTCAACCCGCTTGTGATTTTTTAGTAGTTTGGTTTTGTATGCATCATATTGTGCTTTTACCTGAAATTCATCTTCAAGCGTCAAGTCTTCCGGAAAATACTGATGTCCGCCGCTAAGAAAACCATAAAAATCGTCGAATCCCCGGTTTAAAGGATGTAAACTTTCGTGCGCTCCCAGGTGCCATTTTCCAATGGCCAGCGATTTGTAATTGGCCTGATTCAGGGCGCTGGCCAAGGTTTGCTCACTCAGGGGCAAGCCCATTTCCGGATCGTTTGGTGCAAAAAGCGGGTTGCGGCCAAAGCCGAAACGGTCTTGGTAACGTCCGGTGATCAATCCTGCCCGGCTTGGCCCGCAAACGCTGTAGCTGACATAGCCGTTGGTAAACCGGACCCCATTTTGTGCGATACGATCGATATTGGGCGTTGGTATATCCGTGCTTCCATTGAAGCCCACATCGGCATATCCCAAATCATCGGCCAAAATGACAATCACGTTGGGTGGTGTGCTCTGCTCCTGTGCCTGACTGGCAAAACTAAAAAGGAGTGGGCTCAAAGCAAACGGGAAAAATGTTTTCAGATTCATGGATTCGATGTTTAAATATTTCAAATGCACGCTTGACCGAATTCTGTGGAGGTTTTGTCTTCGATATACAACCAAAAACATTCGCTGTTAAAAGCTGATAAATCATCCCTCAGCTAACTTCATACAGATGCCGGGAACAGTGCTCTGTATCTTTTCCGATTTGGAGAAAAAGGGGCCGTTATCATTTGTGAACACGGCCCCCCAAACAATTACCTAACTAAACAGAAAAAACTTCTCCCAAATAAAAATATTTCGGTTCAATCATAAATAGTCTAAAACACACGACTAAGCATCCGCTTAAATGTGATTGGCTATGGCACCTCTTTTACCACAATGTTATCGAAAGCGAGTTGCTTCTTGGGCCATCGATACAGGGCAATAACCACATTTTCATTACCTTCTGTCACCGTAAACTGAGTCGTGTGAGTTTCCCACTCGGCATTCGAAGCACTAACCCAAGCAGCTTCGTAGGCAGCCTTGGGATGCACCTGAATCGTGTAACCAGCACCATCCTGCATTTTGGTCGTCACTTCGAAGGAATAGGTTTTACCTGCTTCCAGGGTGATCGGACGCCGAATGGCAAAATTATTTTTGGAAATATCGCTGTGCCCAAAACGCGCGCCTTCAAAAGCTCCGCTTGAACCAACTGTAGCGGATCCTTCCCAAACAATATAGCCCTCTCCCGTCAAATCCGCACCTTCGGCATAGGCTTCAAAATCATCCTGAAAAATAATCGAAGGATCAACAGCCGGTTCTTTGCCCGGACC
>NZ_CAXBDD010000144.1:0-7048 GCF_963974515.1 uncultured Sunxiuqinia sp.
TCGCCGGGGCCAATGTCGGCTTTCTCACCAATTTTCATTCCCCGTTCTTCAAAGCGTGATGTTATTCGGCCAATGGTTTCTGCCGGAACTTCATAATCGGGTAGGGTGGTTTTTATGCCGACTGACTCAAAAAAGGCAATGGTCTTCGCAATGGTCTGGTCAATGCGTTCGTCCACGGTTCCTTCACGAACTCCCCAGATTCGTTCGCCATATTGCAGAATTTTGTCCTGCTTTTCCTTACGGCGGATATGCATCATTCCGGGAAGCACAATGGCCAGGGTACGCGCATGGTCGATGCCGTGATAGGCGGTCAACTCGTGCCCAATCATGTGGGTTGCCCAGTCTTGTGGAACACCCATGCCAATCAGTCCATTCAGGGCCATGGTGGCACTCCACATAAAGTTGGCGGCGGCTTCATAGTCTTTGCGGTTAGCCAATACTTTCGGGCCTTCCTCAATCAATGTGTGCAAAATGCCTTCGGCAAAACGATCCTGTAAAGGCGAATTGACCGGAAAAGTGAGGTACTGCTCCATCACATGAATAAAGGCATCAACAATGCCATTGGCCACCTGGCGATCGGGCAGTGAGAAAATAACTTCAGGATCAAGCACCGAAAACTGAGGCATCACCGCCGGCGAGTCAAAGGCCAGCTTTTCTTCCGTTGAAACCCGTGTGACGACGGCATTTCCATTCATTTCAGAACCAGTTGCCGGAAGCGTTAGAACTGCGCCAATTGGAATCGCTTTTTGAATATTAACCTGGCTACGCTTGGCGCAAATATCCCAGGGTTCTTCGCCTTCATACAAAGCCGCCGCCGCAATAAACTTGGTTCCATCCAGTACGGAGCCACCTCCAACGGAAAGCAGGTAATCCACCTTTTCTGCTTTCACGAGCGCCACCGCTTTCATCAGGGTTTCGTAGTGCGGGTTGGCTTCAATGCCGCCAAATTCGATGACGTTGAAGTCTTTTGTTGCCGCTTTGACCTGGTCGTAAACGCCATTTTTAAAAATACTACCCCCACCATAGGTAAGCAGAATTTTCTTATCTTTCGGAAGCTCGTTGGCTATTTTAGCAATCTTTCCTTTCCCGAATAATATCTTTACCGGGTTTTTGAATTCAAAATTATACATGTGTTTTCTTTTTTGGTTCGGAGACCAAATTTAGTAAACCTTGAGCAGAATCACTGTTAATAAGTTTAAAGGTTTTTGATGGGTGGTCGAGCCAATCAGAGCATTCAGATTGGTATTCTGCTTTGTAGCTGAACGAACTTTCCTATTTTTGCGGTATGGAAAATGAAGAACTAAAGAACCGGATCACTTCACTTAGCGACGCTGAATTGATTGAATTGCTCAAGCTGCGTGATTCGTATCAGCCGGAAGCGGTCGAATTTGCTGTTCAGGAAGCGCTCAGAAGGCAATTGATCCAGTCGGAAGTCGACTTGCAGTCGACCAGGTTTCAGTCGAAGCATCGTCATGCTAAGACCATCTTTCCACATCTGAATAATGAAAAACAGTTTCAAAAGGTTTTCAGTAGCTTGATTCGGGTTTTATATCTGGTCGCCATTATTCCCTTTGTTTTTGGTGTTTTAAACCTGATTGAACCCAAAGTTCGCGACGGGTTGGTGCTGCTCGGCCTTGGCTTATTGTGGGCGGGACTGAGTGTTCGTTTACAAATGCGGCAACGTGCGCAAACTCCACTCGTGTTGATGGTGTTGCTCCTGTTTGGTTTAATTCGTGGGTTTTTTAGCTTAAAAGATCTGTCGGGCTTGCAGCTTACCGACCTGATTATTTTTGGAGTGGCCATCCTTTTGTTGACTTATGTTTTGGCTTATATTCGTGTTTTGTTGGTTCGGAGGCAAAACAATGAGGTCCATTCGGATTAAGCGACACTTTTACCTGTAAAAAGCGCACACTTATCGAAAAAAGTAGATCATTGGAAACGTTGTTGTATAGCTTTGTCTCAGTATTTGAATCTTTTTCGATTTTGCAGAAAAAAACTAAAAAATGAAAACACTTTGCCATGAAAACGAGTCAGCTAATTGCCATTTGTCTTTTCCTTGTATTTATTACCTCGTCTTGTTTTTCATCGACATCGCCTGAATGGGATGATGACGAAATACAAACGTATGAGATTTCCAATTTTGAGCGAATCGTTTTGGAGGGCGGTTACAAAGTAATTCTGAAACAGTCGGATCGACCCGGCTTGCAAATTAAGGCAGACGAAGAATTCTTCGAGCACATCAAGGTCGATAGCGACGGGCACACACTGAGCGTGACCCTTCGCGAGCGGCATCTTAACTTTAGCGGTGTAATACTGTATGTTGAATTTGTTGATTTGAATGAATTGCGAATTGAGGGTGGTGTGAAACTCGAGACCAAAGGCTATGTTGACTTGAACGATTTTTATTTACGTGTTGAAGGCGGCGCTAAAATTGAGATGGAAATGAAGGTGGACCACCTGAGAGTTGTTGGTGAAGGAGGTGTTAGTTTTAATTTTCGGGGCGTGGCAAAAACAATGGGAGCCCGGATTTCAGGAGCGGGCCATATCGATGCTGACGAATTGAAAACTCAAGTCGTGACGATCGAAATAGAAGGAATTGGAGGAGGATCGGTGTATGCTATTGATTTATTGAACGCTAAAATAGAAGGTGTTGGAAAAATTCGTTATAAAGGAAACCCCGAGGTGAAAAAAATCGTTGAAGGGCTTGGCCTGGTTAGCCCCGAGTAAGTTTAGTTTGCTTAGAAAGTTGAAAACAGGATCCTGAAAAGTGTCCTGTTTTTTGTTAATGTAAATTCTTATTGATGAGCGATTAAAACCAAAGCATTGCAAAAATTGTTTAGGTTTTTGAATCATTATTACTATTTTTGGAAACTTCGATAGAAAAAATGTAGGATTTATCTTGATTTATTAATAAAACTGAAAGAGGAACAAATTATGAAGCGATTGTTTTTATTAACTATTTTTTGCCTTGGAGTGGTTGCCGTCGGGTTCGCACAAGATACTGTTGACGCGGTTCAACTGAAGAACGACGGAAACGATGCATTACGCGCAAAAGATTACAAAAAGGCTCTGGAATTGTTTGAGAAATCATTAGCAAACTGGAGCGAAGAAGAGCAGGACAATGCCATGATCTACAATGCTGGGTACTGTGCCTACAAAGTGAAGAACTTCGAAAAGGCTGTCAAGTATTTTGGGCAGTCGATTGAGAATAACTACAAGACGTCAACAGCCTATTTGTATAAGGCCAATGCGCAACGACAAACAGGTGATGATGATGGATTTGTAGAAACGCTGGAAGCAGGGATGGCTTCGAATCCGAATGATATGAAGATGAAAGACATGCTTTCAACGTTCTACCTGAAGGAAGGAAATGCGTTTTATAAAAAAGGTGCTGCGATTTTAAAGGAGGCTGCTTCCGATGTGGCTGCCGGTAAATTTACTACCAATGATGACCAGTATAAAGCTGCAACGACTGAAGCCAGAGAAGAATTCAAAAAGGCATTGCCCTATTTTGATAAAGCGCTGAAGCTGACCCCGAATGACGACACGGCCAAGCAGCTGAAAGCGGCGGCTACGCAAGCCATCAATGGATAATTTCTGAATAGAACATAAACTAGAAAAGCTGCTCAATTGAGCAGCTTTTTTATTGCACTCCCATCACTTTCATCGCCAGTTTGTAGACCGATGTGCGAGCGGTTACAAACAAGGTCTTGCGGTTTTTGCCTCCAAAGCACAGATTGGCTGGCTGCTCCGGAATCTGAATGGCACCCAGCTTTACGCCATCTTTTGAATAAACCGAAACAGCCTGGTTGGTCAGGTAAACATTGCCTTGATGGTCGATGGTCATTCCATCAGATCCTTCAGGTGCAAAGAATGTTTTGTTGGCTAAGCTCCCATCTTGCTGGATGTCGTATTTCCAGATTTTCTTGTCGTTGATATCGGCCACATATAAAGTCGAACCGTCCGGCGTACCAATGATCCCGTTTGGCATAACAAAGCCATCGGCAACCCGGCTCATTTTCCCTTTCGGAGTTACGCAGTAAACAGCTCGTTCATCCTGTGCCTGAACTTGTCCTTCGGGCCACCAGGGGCGATGGTAATAGCTGTCGGTAATGTAAATGTTGCCGTTGGGGTGAATCCACAAATCATTGGGACCGTTCAAATGATTGCCGTCATAACTATCGGCAAGCACGGTCTTATTTCCTTTCAAATCAATTTTAATCAGTTTGTTCCGGTAGTCGGCACATGCAACCAGTTGCCCGTCGTGATCGAAATATAAACCATTCGCCCGCTCGCCGTCAACCTCAAATTCCATGATTTCATCATTTTCGTTCCAGATATAGATTTTGTTGTTAGGCTGGTCAGTAAAATAAACTTGTCCCTTTTTATCGGGAGCCGGACCTTCGGTAAAAGCAAAGCCAGATGCTATTTTCTCAACTTCAGCATTGGGTTTGATGATTTTCCTGAGCTGATCAGGCTTTTGAGCCGAAGTGCTTAACGACAGGGAGATGAATAAGCAAAGAGTGGATAAACGCATGATTGTCTTCATAATATTAAGTTTAAACGGATTTCTGTCCACGAATATATTGAATTTTAGCCGAAAGCTTATCTTTGCGGCTTGAGATAAGGATGGGAAACATGTGCAGACTACTCGTTGGATTATTGATTTTGTTGCTCGGGGGGCAAGCTGTTTTTTCGCAGGAGAAACGTGATTTCTATTTGTGGAATACGACCTATCTCAATGTGAGGTTAAGCCCCCAATACAATTTGAGGCTGAGCACTAAAGTTCAGTACCTGACCGGTGATAATCTTCGTGAGATGACTTACCTTGATTTGTCTGTTTCGCGTAAGATGAATGATTGGTTAAACCTTGGGTTTGCTTTTCGAACTTCGCAGCATCAAAAGTTAACAGGTGAAAAGATGGAATACCGCCCCCAATTGGTAAGCACCATGCATTTGTCGTCATCAAAAATAAAATGCAGCACAACCAATCGGCCCGAATACCTGATGTTTAGCGAAGGCGAAAGCTACGGGCGTTTTTACCACAATATCTTTGTTCATTTTTCTTCCTTTGGAAAGTGGCCCAAACCTTATCTGGGTGAAGAACTGTTTACCAAACTCAATGGGGAGCAGCTGCATTTAGGCCGGATTTACGGTGGTTTGCACGTGCTCGAACGGAAACATTTCCGCGTGGATGTATATTACGTCTGGCAACAATTGAAAGTCAGTGGGCAGTGGCACGGGGCCGATGTGGCCGGACTTAACCTGCATTTTCTTATCTAAGCGGCTAAAACAAATAGGAAAACTTCAGCCGGAACGCGAAATTGCGCGGCAATCCCGGGTAGTAATACCGCGGCGCGCTTCCTCCAAACGAGCTGGCATTAATTAGAACCATGGAACTGTAATGTTCTCCGGTAAGATTGTTAAGGGCTAACAGGGCTTTCACATTGAGACTTCCCCAGGTTTTCAGGTATTGAACGTTTGCATTTAACAGGCCATAGGCATCCGAATAGATGGAATTGTCGTCACGTAACGGAATCTTTCCCACTTGTTGGTAATTCAGCTGGAAGTTGAAGCGCTGTTTGATAATCAGGGCATAGCTGAAGTTTGTTTGGTGGCGCGGCGTTCCTGTGAGTTCTTTGTCCGAATAGTCGTTTTCGCCATCTACAAAATCAAGGAAATAGAACGGCGAAAAACTTCCGTTTACGGCCAGTCGGTGGGTTCGGTGTTGTCCTTCCGGCAGTTGGTATTGGAAGTAGTATTCCAATCCCGGATGAGCGGTTTTTCCGGCGTTGATTCCCAGGTAGGCATCTTCGTCCACCCGCCGTGCAACCAGTAAATTTTCAATGTTCATGTAAAAAGCCGAGATGTCGTAGTACAATTCATCAAACAAATAACCGCGGCTTCCTAATTCGTAGTTCCAGCCGGTTTCAGGCTGAATATCGGTATTTCGCCCGCCTTCCGGCAGTAAGGTTTCTTCCAGGCTGGGGGGCGAAAAACCATGACTCACCTGTGCGTACAGCTTGTTCTTATCAGTCAGCGAGTAGTTTACAGCCACACGGGGCGAAATAATTGTCTTAAAAGAATGGTCGCCAGATCGGTCGCCGTCTGCGGCGAGTAAATCGGTGTAGTCGTAATATGTTTTGTTGATATTTGCTCCGGCTGAAACTCGTAACCGCTTGGCTAAATAGTAATCAATTTGCCCAAAGCCATTGACATAGTTTCGCTTTTCCTTGTTGTCAGAAAGAATGTCGCCCTTGGTTCTGTCGTCGGTATTCTCGTATGTTGCCCAGTCGTAGTTTTCAAAGAAACTCTCATTCCCCAGCATGATTTTCCAACTTCCGTTTTCGGTGGGAATCGTTTTCTCCACAACAAAACGCCCCCCGAAATAATGACTTTCTTCGGTTAGAAAATTAAACGGCCGCAATTCATCTGACGCACGGTTTTGCCCAAAGAAACTGATGGTTGACTTCCAGTTACGGTTCCAGTCAGAAATGACCGACGCGCCCAGCAGATTCTTTTGATAGTCTTCGTAGCCACGAATGGCTGCCCAGTTTCCGGCTGCCAGTTCGGGGGTCTTAGTGAAGGTGTCCAAATCCACCGAGCTGGGAATATACGCCTTTAAATCCGTGTGGTTCACGATCAGGTTTAACTGGTGACTGGCAATAGCAAACTGGCCGACATAATTCAGATTGACCCGTTCCGTTTCGTTGTTTTCACGATAGCCGTCAGAACTTAGTCGCTCAACAGCCAAATGGTTGTTGCTGTAATCTCCCGTCAGGTAAAGGTTACCATTAAACTCGTGGGTTTGATATGATCCAAAGCCGTAGTCAACCGAAAATTGGTTCTGATCTGGATGAACGGCATCAAACAGCAAGGTGCCGCCCAGACCAGCGCCGTAAAAACCGGAGGCTGGTCCTTTAATGACTTCGATACTTGACAAAACCGATTGATTCAAATCTTCAATGGTGGTTTCTCCAACGCCATTGGTTAACGGAATTCCGGCATAGTAAGCCCGAATCTTGTTGGAAGCGTATGGCGTGCGGCT
>NZ_CAXBDD010000145.1:0-7019 GCF_963974515.1 uncultured Sunxiuqinia sp.
AAAATAGCCCTGTTTTAGTTCGACCAGAGCATAGGTTTGATGAGGAAGACCCCGGAATTTTGCCGGGGTCTTTTATGTGTTATTTATCGACTCAAGGTCACACTTACTTTCTCAATTTGTCCTCCCATGGGCGGGTTCATTTTCGAGATCTTCACCCAAGCTTTGTCAATCGCCGGAAGCTCGGCATGGAGTTTATCCAAAATCCGCGTAGCCACATGCTCCAGCAAATCCGATGGAATCGCCATTTCCTGCTTGATCAGGCTATACACTTTCTGGTAATCCAGGGCGTCTTGCAGCCGATCCGATTTTCCTGCTGCATCACAATTGGTTTGAATACTGACATTAAGAATAAACCGATTGCCAACTTCCTTCTCAATAGGATAGTGTCCATGATAAGCGAAAAACTCCAGGCCTTCCAAATCAATTTGTCCCATTTTTGCTTTGTTTTAGTGCGAAAATTATGGGCAAAATTAATTTTTCTTTTTCAGAAATGGATTTTATTGAACTTAAAACCTTTTGTGCAGAATCATTTTATATTTTTGTGGGCTATACATTAATTGAAAACTTCTATGAGCGATAAAACTCCTGAAAAAGAACCGGTAGTGAAAAAGAATTTCATTCATCAAATTATTGAAGAAGAATTGAAAGAAGGGAAAAATGACGGAAGAGTGCACACGCGTTTCCCGCCGGAGCCGAATGGTTACCTGCATATCGGGCATGCCAAATCCATTTGCCTGAATTTTGGAACCGCTCAGAAGTACAGCGGGCTGACCAACCTGCGCTTTGACGATACCAATCCATCAAAAGAAGAAACCGAATACGTGGAATCCATCAAGGCAGATGTCCGCTGGTTGGGATTTGACTGGGGCGACCGCGAGTTTTATGCTTCCGATTATTTCGACCAGCTCTTTGAATTTGCCGTGAAACTGATCCGGGAAGGGAAAGCCTATGTGGATGATCAGGATGCGGAAACCATCAGTAGCCAGAAGGGAACACCAACCCGCCCGGGAACCGAAAGTCCGTTCCGGAACCGGACACCGGAAGAAAACCTGGATTTGTTTATGCGTATGAAAGCGGGCGAATTTAAGGAAGGCGAACATGTGTTGCGTGCCAGGATTGACATGGCCTCGCCCAATATGCACATGCGTGACCCCATCATTTACCGGGTGATGCATGCCCCACACCACCGTACCGGAGACAAATGGTGCGTTTACCCGATGTACGATTTTGCCCACGGGCAAAGCGATTACTGGGAAGGAATTACGCACTCCATCTGTACCCTGGAGTTCGAAGTGCACCGCCCTTTATACAACTGGTTTATCGATCAGTTAAAAGAGGGTGAATACCGCCCACGGCAAGTCGAATTTGCTCGCCTGAATCTGACTTACACGGTGATGAGCAAGCGCAAGCTGCTCGAACTGGTGAAAGATAAGCATGTGAACGGTTGGGATGATCCGCGGATGCCTACCATTTCGGGTTTGCGCCGCCGTGGCTACACGCCCGAATCGATCCGTAACTTTGCTGAGCGCATTGGCGTTACCAAAGTGGATGGAATGATTGATGTGGCTTTGCTGGAACATAGCGTTCGTGAAGACCTGAACAAGCGGGCACAACGGGTGATGGGCGTTCTGAATCCGTTGAAGGTGGTGATTACCAACTATCCCGAGGGGCAGGTTGAAATGATGAGTGCCATCAATAATCCAGAAAATCCGGATGCGGGAAGGAGAGATGTTCCGTTTACGCGTGAAATTTATATTGAGCGCGATGATTTTATGGAAGATCCGCCACGCAAGTTTTTCCGTCTGTCGCCCGGACGTGAAGTCCGATTGCGCTACGCGTATTACGTAACTTGTACCGAGGTGGTAAAAGATGAAAATGGCGAAATTACGGAGCTGCGTTGTACTTACGATCCGGAAACCAAAGGTGGTAACTCGCCCGACGGACGAAAAGTAAAAGCAACTCTGCACTGGGTTTCGGCTACTGAAAATGTAGAGGCTGAAGTTCGCTTATACGACCGCTTGTTTTTGGATGAAGATCCGCTGGGTGATAAGGAGAAGGATTTCAAAGAGTTTATGAATCCGGATTCGTTGACCATTCTTGATAAATGTTACATTGAACCTTTTGTGAAGCAGGCTAAAGCGCTCGATTCATTCCAGTTTGAACGCCTGGGCTATTTCAATGTTGATCTGGATAGTTCGGATGAAAAATTGGTGTTTAACCGCACGGCTCAGTTGCGCGACGATTGGGCGAAATTCAAAGGAAAATAAGCCATTTAGGAACGATAAATCAAAGGCAAGACTCTGGTAGTTTTGCCTTTTTTTATTGCTGAATGTTGCTTCTTACCGATTATTCACCCGCATTAACCGATCCTTTTTTCTTATCGGGTTGGCGAATACCTAGTTTTACAAGCAAAATCAAGAAGAATCTGATATGGAAAACCGACATCGCACACAAGAAAATTGCCAGGGGCAGGCCAGGAAGTCAGGCGGATCCTTTCTGGGCTTTGTTTTAATCGTCATCGGTGTCCTTTGGATTTTAAAAGAAATTGGCTGGCATATCGGCATGCCAGGCTGGGATAGCGTTCATCGGGCAGGGGCCAGCTTTATGAACCTCTTTCATTTTGGTGCGCTAAGCCTTAGCTGGCCTGTCATTATCCTGATTGTAGGCCTGTTGCTGATTGCTGGTCGGCGGGTAATTGGTGCTTTATTGGTATGTCTGGCCGTATGTTTATTTCTTCCGCACTTCGTGATCATTCCCGGAATACTTGCGCTTTTATTTTTTCCGGTTGTGTTGCTGGTTGTGGGTATCATACTAATCAGTAAAATTCTATAGCGGGGACGATTGGTGCAGTTCTTTTTAAAAGGAAACCGATTTTGAAGATTAATAAGAAATGAATTTGACTATTTTAGTTGCGACAAACACAGAATATTATGGAGAACAAGGGGAATAAACGATTTTATTTTGGAATTACACTCATTGCGATTGGCGGAATCCTGATTCTTGAGCGATTGAATTTGATACCTTGGAGTCTGGCGGATATGCTGATATCGTGGCAGATGCTGCTCATTGCCATTGGCGTATTTTCAATGATTGGTGGCAACCGAACCGGAGGAACGATCCTGATTGTGATTGGTGGCTTTTTTCTGGTTCCTGAGATGATTGATGTTCCGACAGAAATTCGGCGTTTATACTGGCCGTTGATTCTTGTCGCTATTGGAGCCGCATTACTTTTCAGACACAATGGCTGTAAATCACGAATGGAGCGGGGAACGGAAGGCAAGGATTTCAACCAGTTTGATGATTTTGTCATTTTCGGTGGTCGCGAAATTTTTATCAATTCGCAGGATTTGAAAGGCGGACGCGCGACATCTATTTTTGGAGGGATTGAATACGACTTTCGGCAAGCCAAACTTTCCCCTCAGGGTGCTTTTATCGATTCCATTTCGGTCTTTGGAGGCTGTAGCATCAAGGTGCCGCTCGATTGGAATGTTCGCAATGAAGTGACCACCGTATTTGGTGCGTTTACCGATAAACGAGGCGATACTTTTCAGCACAGCCAGTACGATCCATCCAAGACCATCGTTATTCGTGGATTTACCATTTTCGGAGGTTTCGAGGTTAAGCATGTATAGTCCGAGTGAATGAAACATCCGTTTTTCGATAACAAGAAATTACTGTACTATTACGGTTTGTTCTGGTTGATTATTGGTGTTGCCAATAGCCTGGTCCAATACCTGTGGTATGGGACCGAACTGAGTGCGGCATTTCTTTCGGCTCTGAGCTTCTTTGTGTTGTACCCGGTTTTGGGAGGAAGTATTTGGTTCATCATCAAATACAATAGTCTGGAAGAAAAAGACTTGCTTTGGGTGATGCTCTATCATTTAATTGGAGCGAGTATACTGAATGGAATCTGGATTTACCTGACATTTATTCTCACAAAGATCATTGCGCCAGCTCAGCTGCAAGAGCTCTATGAAACACTGCCCGGAAAGCTTTTTTCGGGTTATGTACTCTATGTGATTTACGTGCTTTTTTTCTACTCCATCAATTATTACCAATCACTGAAGGAAAAAATTCAGAAAGAATCAGAACTCAAGTCCCTGATTCGCGAAGCTGAACTCAGTGCATTAAAATCGCAAATCAACCCACACTTTTTATTCAATAGCCTTAATTCCATTGCTTCGCTAACAATCAGCTCGCCTGAGAAGGCCCAGGAAATGGTGATCAACTTATCACGTTTTATGCGCTATTCACTGCAACATGATCAGGATGAAACCGTTTCACTGAAAGACGAGCTGGAGAATATTAAGTTGTATTTGAGTATTGAAAAAGTACGGTTTGGCCGGAAGTTGAATCCCGTTTTTAATATTGAAGAAAGTTGTCAGGGGGTTCAAATTCCCAATATGATTTTGCAACCTTTGTTTGAAAATGCCATTAAATATGGTGTTTACGAAGCAACCGAGCCAGTGAGCATCACAACGAACTGCAAGAGTGAGAAAGGGCATGTGGCGATTTGCATAGAAAACGATTACGACGGCGAGTCGGTTCGAAACCGGGGAGAAGGAATTGGATTGCGAAACATTCGGCAGCGCTTGGAGTTGATTTACGGTTCGGCGGAACTTCTGCGCATTAACGATCAAAAGACAAGTTTTAAAGTTGAATTATTACTTCCAAAAACAATACCGGCATGAAACAGAAACTAAAAGCATTAATTATTGAAGATGAAGAGTTGGCCCGCAATCTGCTCAAGTCGTACCTGAAAGACCATCCGGCGCTGCAAATTATTGGCGAGTGTGAAAATGGGTTTGAGGGTGTTCAGAAAATCAATGAGCTGAAGCCGGATGTTGTTTTTCTGGACATTCAGATGCCTAAGATTACCGGTTTCGAGATGCTCGAGCTATTGGAGCATAAACCCGAGATTATCTTTACCACAGCCTACGACCAGTACGCCTTGAAAGCCTTTGATTACAATGCTGTGGATTATTTGCTCAAACCGTTTTCAAAAGAGCGCATGCTTGAGGCGGTTGGAAAAGTGGTGGAGAGAATTGGAAAAAACGAAAACACCCAAAATAAGCTGGAGCAATTAAGCAGCTACGCGGTGAATGAATACCTGGACCGGATTGTGGTGAAAGACCGGCACAAGATTAACATTATCCCGGTCGAACGTATCCGCTACATTGAGTCGCTGGATGACTACGTGTTGATTTACACGCCCGAAGGCCGCCACATGAAGCAGAAAACAATGAAATACCTTGAATCTCACCTCAATCCAAAAGACTTCATTCGCATTCATCGTTCTTATATTGTTCATGTGGAGTACATTGCCGAAATTCAGCAGTACGAGAAAGAATCCTATGTGGTGATTCTGAAAGACAGGACAAAACTCAAAGTTAGCAAAACAGGCTACAAAAAAATCAAGGACGTGTTGCATTTTTGAACAGGCAGTCAAGCAAATGAGTAAAAAACCCCGAGTCCTGTTTAAATTGCAGGACTTTCTTATTTTTACCGATTCAATGCTATGCCATGAAGAAAATCGTTTCCATTTCTCTATCGCTTGTTCCGTTGGGTGTCGTCGCCCAAAACGAAGTCGCCCCCGAGGGCTATAAACTGCTTTGGGTTGTCTTGATTTTATTAGCGATTCCAATCGTTTATTACTTTGTTAATAAACTCGTACAAAAATCGGGAAGTAAGAAAGGTCGGCCTGTTTCCGTGGCCTGGCGAAAACTAAAAATTGACTTATTGAAAGATCGGACTTACCGCCCCAATGTATTGACACTGAGAATTACAAATCAGGGTAGAAAAGACATCGATTTGGAAGCGCCTGTTCTGTGTTTTCGGAAAGTATGGAGTAAGAGAAAATTCAAGTTGAAGGGCATTAACCGTTACGAAATTTATCCACTTTACCTTGAAGCCGGCAAAACGCATGAACTACGCATCGACTTGAGTGTTTTTCATAGTCATGACCGGAACCTCAAACGTTTCTACTGGGCTAAAGTCCGGGTGCTGGATACCAAGGGCAAAAAGTATTCATCATCGTACATCACCTTGCGAAAAAGCTTGTTTTCATAAATGAGAAATTGGCAATTTAATCATATCGATTTTTCAGTCTATCCTCACTACGATGACGACGACTTGGGGCTGCAATACAGTCCGGAAGCCATTCAACTAAAAGTATGGGCGCCAACAGCCAATGAGATTGAGCTGAAGATCTACGAACGAAGTTCCGGTGGGCGACCGGTTCGGCATGAACACCTGAAA
Source organism: uncultured Sunxiuqinia sp. (assembly GCF_963974515.1). Classification (GTDB taxonomy): domain Bacteria; phylum Bacteroidota; class Bacteroidia; order Bacteroidales; family Prolixibacteraceae; genus Sunxiuqinia. Next base: position 6,259 of record NZ_CAXBDD010000145.1, read on the forward strand.
TTAGTGGCCGACGGAGTTTGGCAAGGTCGGCTGGAAGGTGACTTTAAAGGACTTTATTACACCATTCGGGTGAATGACGGCGAGTGGCTTGCTGAAACGCCGGGTATTGATGCCCGGGCCGTGGGAGTAAATGGCAAGCGGGCGCTGATCTTTGATCCGAAGGAAACTGACCCCGAAGGCTGGGAAGACGATCAGCCCATTGTGCTGGACAACCCGGTGGAAGCTGTTTTGTATGAATTACATGTACGCGATTTTTCCATATCGCCAGCTTCGGGAATGAAACATAAAGGCAAATTTCTGGCATTTACCGAACAAGAAACTAAAACCGAATCGGGGCTGGCCTCCGGTGTCAGCCATTTGAAAGAGTTGGGTGTTACCCATGTTCACTTGTTGCCGGTTTTTGATTTTTATACCGTGGATGAGAATCATCCGGGCGACAAATACAACTGGGGCTATGACCCGCTGAATTACAATACGCCCGAAGGGAGCTACGCCACCAATCCGGATGATACCTCACGGATTACAGAGTTTAAGCGGCTGGTACAAAGCCTGCACAGCGCGGGTATTGGGGTGATAATGGATGTGGTTTACAATCATACCGGGTACACCCGGCGGGCGTATTTCAACCAGACTGTGCCTGGCTACTATTACCGGCAAAACCGCAATGGCAATTTTTCGAACGCTAGTGGTTGCGGCAACGAAATTGCCTCGGAGCGGGCCATGGTGCGCAAGTATATGATTGATTCTCTGAAATATTGGGC
>NZ_CAXBDD010000146.1:0-6960 GCF_963974515.1 uncultured Sunxiuqinia sp.
TGTGGGCGGGAAGTCCGCTGATGGTGCATGGCGCCCAAACCGGTGGTACTCAAACGTACAATTATGATGAGGCCTATTGCCGAAAAGCCGCCGAAGCTTTTGGCGAGTTGCTGGATTTGGTCGAAAGTGGACAAACGCAATACGCATTGGTCGATTTTGATTATGAGGATATTTACAATCATAAAAAAACCAGCTCGGCCGCTAATAAGTATAGCGATATCTTCTACACAACCGGTCAGAACTGGTTAATGCCGGGAGCAACAGAAGCCATTTTTCGTGGCCCGTCTACCGACTCCAACGGTAGCAACTGGAACACCACAAAGACATTTGGGCCTAAAGTACAAGGGCTCGTCGAGCATGATAACATTATCCACCATCCAACAGCCAATTACGTAAAAAACTACGGGATGGCTAACGGTTTGCCTTTGGATGATCCGGAATCAGGATTTGATCCCGAATATCCTTTCCGCGATCGCGATCCACGTTTTTATCACGATATCGTGTTCGATGGCTTTAAATACATCAATTCCACCATGCCAGCCAATATGGAGTATTTGCGTTACACTGGCCTGCATTCAGGTGGAACCATGAGAAATCCAGCCAATGGCAGTCGTACCGGATATTTCATTCAGAAGTTGGTACCGCATACTGCAAACAAATATGACGGAGCTTACAACTGGAGTTTCAACATGCATACTTATCTGCCATACATGCGCCTGGGTGATATCTACACCATGTATGCCGAAGCTTGTGCTGCTTTTGGTGGTGCTGCCGGTAAATCGGCAAACTTCTCAAAAACTGCTGAAGAGGCGATCAATACACTTCGCGACCGTGTAGGTGCAGGCCATGTACACGCGTCATACACTTCCGATCGCAGTAAATTTATTGATGAAGTGAGACGGGAACGTGCCGTGGAGCTATCGTTTGAAGGGTTCCGATTCTGTGACTTGCAGCGCTGGTTGTTGCTCACGGAGTATCCTTACAATGTCAAAACCTCGCAGGAATTTGATCGGGTTGAAAGCGATGATTTCTACAAGGAAAATGATCCCCGCGATGCCAGGGTGGCCAACTTTAGGGAGGAAGTTATTTTAACACGTCAATTTGGAGCCAAGCATTACTGGTTTCCGCTGAAGATTTCTGATACGTCCATGTATCCGGAGTTCGGGCAGAATCCAGGTTGGTAATCCACAGTCAGTTAAAGTATTGTATAATAATAAATGAATAAACAATGAAACATATACAAACAAGATTCATTTTATTTGCAATGTTTGTTTTCTTTCCATTTCTGATGGAAGCGCAAACGTTGGCAGAAAATGAAACTGATTCGCTCAGTACCGATAAAGACCCGCTCGTGCAGGTATCTTATCGTAAGGTAGCAGAAAGTGACCTTATGGGAGGTGTTTCGGTCGTCAATCTCGAAGAATTGATGACTAAGAACTATAACACCTATAGTCTGGACAATATGCAAGGGTATATTGGCGGCTGGAACGGAAACTCTTTGTGGGGTATGGGCGAATATTTGGTGCTGGTTGATGGTATTCCACGTGACGCCAACAACGTGTTGCCAACGGAAATTGAGCAGATTACGTTTTTGAAAGGCGCTTCAGCCGTCGTGCTTTATGGTAGCCGAGCCGCCAAGGGCGTGGTTTATATTTCTACCAAGAGAGGCAAGTCAGGACCACTGCAAATTGATGTTCGTGCCAATACCGGTTATCATGTGTCAAAGAGCCATCCCAAATATTTAGGTTCAGCCGAGTATTTGACATTGTATAATGAAGCTCTGATTAATGATGGAAATAGTCCGGATGAAGTATGGGCTGGAGAGACTGGTGGAAAGAATGGCACCACTCAGGAAGAAATTTACATGTATGGTTCAGGCAACAATCCCTACCGTTATCCGAATGTCGATTTCTATTCATCCGACTATCTAAAGCGAGCTTACAATCGTACAGACGTAACTGCGGAGATATCAGGTGGAAATGAACGTGCATTGTTTTACACCAATATCGGATATTACAAGCAGAATGATGTATTTAAGTTTGGTGAGGCGGAAAATAATAATACAAGCCGCCTGAACATTCGTGGTAATATTGATCTCAAGTTAAACGATGCAATTGGCGCATACATCAACGCCAACGCCACCTTTTATGATGCCAAAAGCGCCAATGCAAGCGGCGATAATTACTGGGCATCGGCTGCTAATCTGCGTCCCAATCGTGTCGCTCCATTAATTCCGACGAGTTATATTGATCCGAATGCCTTAAATTCATGGAACCTGATCAATAGTAGTCGTAATATTATTGGGGGTGAATATTTTCTGGGAGGAAACCAGGTTCACCAGACCAACATATTTGCTGACTACTACGCGGGCGGTTACAGCAAATGGACCAGTCGTCAGTTCCAGTTCGATACAGGAATCGATTTCGATTTGGCCAGTGTGCTGGAGGGACTGTCTTTTCATACGCAGTTTGCTGTTGATTACGCGACCTCTTATACCACTTCATACAACAACAGCTATGCTGTTTATTCGCCATCGTGGTATAACTACAATGGTGCCGATGTAATCGCCGGATTGACGAAGATTGGGAATGATGAAAAACCGGGAGTGCAGAACATCAGCGGCAGTACCAGCCGGCAAACCATTGCTTTTTCAGGCTATTTCAACTATGAAAAGTCCATCAACGAAGCGCATAACTTCACCGCTATGCTCATCGCAGCAGGTTATCAGCAAACCCTCTCTGAGGTGTATCACCGCACCAGCAATGCGAACCTCGCTTTGCAGTTGGGATACGATTACAGAGGGAAGTATTATGCCGATTTTGGGCTGGCGGGAGTACATTCAGCCAAGTTACCCGAAGGCAACCGGAGCGCGCTTTCGCCTTCGCTCACCTTGGGATGGAAACTAAGCGAAGAAGGCTTTCTGGCAAACTCTTCTGTGGTTGATGAACTGGTGTTAAGTGTATCGGGGAGTATCCTGCATTCCGATATGGATATCGAATATGAGGATGCTGAGTACTACCTGTATACATCCAATTATGATCAGGCCGATGGTGCCTGGTGGGGGTGGTATGATGGCGCGGTAGAACATTCAACCAACTCGAAACGAGGCAGCAATGAAGATTTGACCTTTATCAAGCGAAAAGAACTTTCTGCCAATGTTAGGGCTTCCCTCTGGGACAAACTGTTAACAGTCAATACGTCATTCTTTATCAATACAATGGAAGGGATGCTTATTGAACCTGAGACGCTTTATCCGAACTATTTCTTTACCTACTGGCCGGAGGCATCGTTTATGCCAATTGTAAACTTCAACAACGACAAACGAACTGGATTTGACTTCAGCGTGAATTACAACAAGCGAATTGGGGAGATTGATTTCTCATTGGGTGTAGCAGGTACGTATTACACAACCGAAGCAACACAGCGCGACGAAAATTATGAGTTCGCGTACCAAAATCGCCAGGGACGTGCGATCGATGGAATCTGGGGACTACAGTCGGCAGGCTTGTTCCAAAGCCAGGATGAGGTTGACAATTCTCCGGAACAGACATTCGCAGGAGATGTGAAGCCCGGCGATATTAAATACATCGATCAGAACGACGACAATAAGATCGACCATGAGGATGTTGTTTACTTAGGACGCGGAGGCTGGAGTGGAGCTCCTTTTACAACAGGGGTGAACCTGACGGCCAAATGGAAAAACTTCACTTTTTTCGCCTTGGGTACTGGAAACCTGGGGGCTCACGCCATGAAGAACAGCTCTTATTACTGGGTTTTTGGCGATCGGAAATATTCCGAACTTGTTCGTGACCGCTGGACTGAGGAAACAAAGGCAACAGCGATCTATCCCCGGTTGACAACACAAGGTGGAAGCAACAACTTTCGGGACTCTGACTTCTGGATGTATAAAACGGATCGTTTTAATCTGGCTAAGGTTCAGCTTACGTACGATTTGCCGAAGAACGTGTTGACGAATTTCCTTTTTCATGAAATTTCGACTTATGTCAGTGGATCAAACTTGTTGACCATATCCAAGGAACGTGATGTTTTGGAGTTGAATACAACAAGCGCTCCTCAAACACGATTCTATAATATCGGTATCAAGGCCGTATTTTAATGAAAGTAAAAATAAGAATTAAGTTATGAAAAATATATCAATACTTGTGGTTCTTGTACTTCTGTTTTCATCTTGCGACGATTTGTTCGAACCTGCGCTGGAGAATAACCGGGGGCTCGAAGCGATGTACGATGAACCTACTTATGCGCAGGGCATTTTAGCCAATGCATACATTCTGCTTCCTTACTCATCGACTCCCAACAGCGATGTGGCCACCGATGATGCCGTATCCAATGACAATACCAATGACTATATGGAAATGGCTACCGGCTCGTGGACGGCAAATACTAACCCCATGTCGCAATGGCAAGCACGTAGAAACGCCATTCAATACCTGAATTTGTTCCTTGCGAATGTGGATCAGGTGGTTTGGAGTAAAGACGAAGTGATCAATACGATGTACAACGATCGTTTAAAAGGCGAAGCCTTCGGTTTACGTGTCGTACAGATGTATCATCTGTTGCTGGCCCATGGCGGCTGGACACAGGATGGCAGACTGCTTGGCGTACCGGTGGTGACTGAGCCTGAGGATGCAAATTCAGATTTTAACCTGCCCCGAAACACCTTTCAGGAGTGTGTTGATCAGATTCTTGCGGATGCCGAAGAAGCTATCGACCTATTACCGGTTGACTATGGAGATATTTCGGATGGTCAAATCCCTCAAAAATACCAGTCTCTTGGCGTAACGAATGCCAGCGATTATAACCGGGTAAACGGAAATCACATGAAGGGGCGCATTACGCGCAGGATCGTTGAAGCAGTACGCGCGCAGGTAGCTTTATTATCTGCCAGCCCGGCGTACAGTGCCGGAACCAACGTAAGCTGGGAAGATGCCGCTAACCATGCTGCCACCGTTCTCGATCGCATCGGGGGAGTTAGTGGCCTAGCTCAAAATGGCGGAATCTGGTATGTGAAGGATGAAGTGGACAATTTGGCTTCAGGAGCAACTCCTGACGAAATTATTTGGAGAGGTGATGTTGGCCAGAGTATTACATTGGAAGCTGATAACTTTCCGCCCTCGCTGTTTGGTTTGGGACGTGTCAACCCGACTCAAAACCTGGTCGATGCATTCCCAATGGTCAATGGTTATCCAATTTCCGATCCGGCCAGCAACTATGATCCTGCCAATCCTTATGCTGATCGTGACCCTCGCTTGTCAAGGTACATTGTACTGAATGAAGGCGTGCAAGGACCAAGCAACAGTGTCATTGTTACCGGAACTTATGGTACGAACAACGATGCCATCAACCGCGAAAGCGGACGATCGACCCGCACGGGCTATTATTTGCGTAAGCTGCTACGTTCGGATTGTAACCCGAACCCGCAATTTAATACTGAGCAGAAGCACTACACCGCACGCATTCGGTATACCGAAATCTTCCTGGCCTACGCCGAAGCAGCCAACGAAGCCTGGGGACCGACAGGGACAGGAGGAAATGCGTATTCTGCTTACGATGTCATTAAAGCAATCCGCGAAAGAGCGGGCATTGTTGGAGTTGATAGCGACGATGAATATCTGGAGATGGTTAAGGGGGATCAGGCAATGATGCGTGAACTGATTCGAAACGAACGTCGCCTGGAGCTTTGTTTTGAAAATCATCGCTTCTGGGACCTGCGTCGTTGGGACGTCCCCAGTCTGAATGAAACCGCACGCGGCATGGAAATTGGACAGTCTGGCAGCACAAAGAGCTATACCACAATTAATGTCGAAGCCAGAGACTACGAAGATTATATGTATCATGGTCCAATCCCTTACGGCGAGGTTCAGAAATGGACGAATCTGGAACAGAATGCGGGCTGGTAATTGTTAATGATAAATACTGAAAAATATGAAACAGTTTAAATTTTTATGGATATTAGCTGTCGGACTCATGGCATTAACGATGGTATCTTGCGAAAATCAAGATATTGAGTTTCCGGATTTCGATAACAACAGCGTGTATTTTGCTTACCAATATCCGGTGCGCACAATCGTGTTGGGCGAGGACATCGTTGATAATACGCTTGACAATGAGCATAAGTTGAAAATTTATGCCACAATGGGCGGTGTTTACGAAAATACGAAGCGCATTGCTATTGACATTTCGGTGAACAACGCTTTGACTAACAATTTGTTTTTTGATGATGATTCTCCGGTGCAAGCGATGCCTTCAAACTACTATACCTTGGCTGCTGACCAAATCATTTTGGATGGTACTCTGCAAGATGGTGTTGAAGTGCAACTAACCGACGCGTTCTTTGCTGATCCGCAATCGCTGATCAATACCTATGTCATTCCTTTGCGAATGAACAGTGTGTCGAATGCCGACTCCATACTTTCCGGAGTTCCCAAATTCGATGGTGCTGTCCGGGGGAACGATGCTGACTGGGATGTTCAACCAAAAGATTACGTGCTCTACTGCGTGAAATACATCAATCCATGGCATGCCAATTATTTGCGCCGGGGCGAGGATGTGATCACAAGGGATGGCGTCACGTCGACCGTTGTCAGGCACAATACCTATGTCGAGGATGATGAGGTGATTAAATTGAGTACACGTTCTTTAAATGCTCTTCAGCTTCCGATGAACTTCACGAATAATGAAGGTCAGTATTTGAATTTTAAAGTAAAGTTGAATTTTGATGCCAATCAAAACGTAACAGTCACGCCATTTGAGGAATCTTATCAATTGAACGACACCGTTAGGGTTTACAATATTGCAGCTACGGGTAGCGGCCAATTCGTTAAAGATGGGGAGAAGAAAAGTTGGGGTAATAAAGACCGGGATGCTTTGTATTTGCAGTACAACTTAGCTTATGAAGTTGAAATACAATACCCAATGGCGGGACTGCCTACAGATTAT
>NZ_CAXBDD010000147.1:0-6643 GCF_963974515.1 uncultured Sunxiuqinia sp.
TTGAGGATGGCGTTTATGATGTGGGCTTGCGGATTGTTTCGGACGAAGGTTGCGAGAATTACGGGCTAATGGAAGAACTGATTAAGGTGCGGCCGGTCCCGACCGTTGAGACGTCACTCGATGCGGATTCCTGTTTCGATCACCAGTTTGAAGTGCGCTACACTGGCTCTGCCAACCCGCAGGATACTTACCACTGGGATTTGTCGGCTTTGGATCCGGAGGAAGTTATAACCGACCCGGGAAGCTCGCAAGGACCATTTGAAGTCAGCTTAATCAATAAACCGCAAGCCGTTATTGGTTTGCAAATTACCACCGAACACGGATGCGAGAGTGATTCAGAAGTTTATCCGATTAAGCGTAAACCTTGGGTACAAATCGCTGCTGATGTGCTGGAAGGATGCTCGCCGCTCGAAGTGAACTTTCAGGCCTTGCCAGTCGATCCGGTCGATGAGCTGAGCTATTCGTGGGCCTTTGGCGAGGACGCGGACTACCAGGCTGAGTCGGATGCCCCATTTCGCCGTTTCGATGCGCCCGATCAGGAGTTGGTCATTTCTGCGGCCGCCATCTCAAGTCTGACCGGATGTGCCGATACCAGTTGGCTTGATCAGATGGTTCGCGTTTTCCCCAAGCCAACCGCTGCTTTCCAACCGAATCCTGCCGAAGTCAATATACTGGAGCCAAAAATTCAATTTGAAAACCAAAGTGAAGCCGCAAGTTATTATTCTTGGAATTTTGGCGACTCCATTGGTTTTTCCGAAGATGAAAGTCCCGGCTACAGCTACAATAAAATGGGTTGGTTTGAAGTGGAGTTGATCGCTGAAAATGAATTTTACTGCGCTGACACAACCACACGGAAGGTTTTTGTTGTCCCAGACCGGATTTTTCCACCCAACGCATTCAATCCAAACAGTTCGAATCCGCAAAACCGGGTGTTCATCGTCCGGCACGACGGTGTTTTAGAAGAAGGCTACCACCTACAAATTTTTAACCGTTGGGGCGAACGCATTTTTGAAGCAAAAGATGAGTTCACTGGCTGGGATGGCAAAATGAAGAATGGACAAGCTGCTCCCACCGGTGTTTACACCTGGGTGCTGGCTTACCAGGATTTTCTAGGCGAAAAACAAACTCAAAATGGAACAGTTACCTTGGTGTATTAAGCAGTTCCTTCAAACGGATCGGAATTCACGGATATCAAAAAAAGCTGTTGAAGGTCTCGCTTTTACATGTTTTTTTGAGTTTTAGCTGAGTTGTGGAAATCACCTGCCGATAATTACGCTCATCTGAACAGGATCTGAAATTCTCGAGGTACATGACCAAACGAAACAACAAACAATTTTAATTCCTGAGCGTTCTAATGACAGACGCAAACTTTAAAACGCTAATAGTATGGAATTTAACGAGAAAATTAAAGCCGATTTAGAAGGAAGAATCAAAAAGCTGGAGAATTTTATTGCCGATAGAGGAATAGGTTCGAAACAGCTTAGCAAAGCAAGAAATGTACAACGTAATGTGAATTTAGCCGTCTTGGCAGGCAGCTTAATCACGATTGCCGGAATTACCGTGTGGGTATTGAGGCGCAACAGCCAAGAAGATTAGTCGTTCAAATCATTGAAACTGATTGTTGCTGATTGCAATTTACTCCGTCACCCAATCGTTTACTCATTTGTTCTTTTTTTAGGGTTTTTCACAGCTCCTTGTTTGATTGTAAATTCAGGGAATTTGCTCCGATAAGTATTCTGTTGAAAAATTGCTTAACTATTTCAAAATCGGCAAACTCCCGAATTACCCCTTGATGATTGATAATTGAAGCTTGAGAAAAAGGAATTTTGCACCATTTTTCTTGTCGTTGACTAGGTGTTGACTAAAAACAAAAGCGAACACATTTATTATGCTGGCTTTCAAATTGGTATATTTTCAACTTGTGGAGCTGTCGGGATTCTCGATCCTTGAAAATTGGCTTTAATATCAATCGTTACAGTAAAGAATTTGATGAACTTCGACAGAGACGTCATGATCAATGAGAATATTACCTCCAATTGAGCAAGGCATTCGTACAATACGATCTTAAAACGATCCGGGGCACCAATTGAGTTTATTAACGACCAGTTTGGGCACTATAGCAGCAAGGCTACCAAGCACTATTGGGACAGCTTTGAGGATGAACAACGAGAAAAGTACACATCAGTCTTAGTTCCCTCAAATACAAACAAAAAGCAACAAGCCTAAGTTAAAAAACAACAATATTGGGTTTCACGTTCGGTGCCGATTTTTCGCTGGTTGTTCAGGCTGAAACTGCGGCCAGACAAGTGGTCGTTAGTACTAAATTTCTCATTTGCTTATTTTTTTCCTTTAGCTAAAAGTCAAATGGCTCTTATTCCCTGTAATCCGGGTTATTGGGCACCAGCCCCAAACTTCCCAAAACATCCATGCAGGCAGCGCGCACATTATAATCGCGATCTTTCAACTGATGAACTTCGCGGATGGTTTCCACAAAGGGTTCGCGGTTTTCAGTGTATAGTAAATAATTGATGGCCATCAGGGAAAGCTGAAGATTCTCGTGCGCACAGAACTTTTTTAGCTTGTCTTCAGCTGTTTTGTCGGCAAACATTTCATATGCAACGGATGAAGCCGTGACGGCAACCGGTGGGTATTGATCCTTCATCGAATTTAAAATTTCGTCCGAAAAGGATTGTAAATCTTCTTCCGTTTGACTTCGCAATCCCAGAATCGCCCAGTAACGAACAATTGCATTGGGGCTTTTCAGAAAATCAACCTGTTTGGCGGCTACCTCTTTTCCCCGAAAACCTGCCAGTGAAGCCGCATCATAGACTTCTTCGAGTGGATAGTTTTCTTCTTCGAGCCGAAATTCATACGCGGTTGTTGTATCGGAAAGCAGGCCGATTTCATATTCGGGTAAAAACATCACATCACGCGATTGAAGCACTTCCTGCTTTAAAAGATTTCGCATGTTCTCCAAAACCGGTTGGTATTCCGCGTCATCGGCCAGATTTTTTGTTTCCCACAGATCGTTTTCAATATCGAAAAGAAATTCAGCCGGACGGGGTTCGAACAGGCTTTTCTGCAGCGGATTCAGCTTATTTTCGGCCAAATCCTTCCGCATCTGCTGTTTGATCTGGCCAATCTCCATGTAACGGATGTAGCGGGCTTCGTAAATAAACGGCAGGTAATTTCGGGAATAAATATACTTCCCGTCAGTCACGGTGCGCACCATGTCAATGCCATTATCCGAACGATCGGATGAAAGGTGCAGGTAGTCAACCGGATCTACACGCTCTTCTCCCAAAAAAGGCCGTCCGCTCAGATGTTCAGGAATCTCGCCTCCGGCCAGGCTGATGAGAGAAGGAGCCAGGTCGGTAAAATCAATCAGTTCATCTGTAACCACGCCACTTGTTCCCCACGGCGACAGATGTTTGTACATTTCGGGAAACCAAACGATAAACGGAACCCGGTAGCCATAATTGATTCCGTTGGTTTTTCCGCGTGGCATGCCTTCTCCATGGTCCGCATAAAAAAAGATGATGGTGCTGTCTTTCAGATTATCGGTTTCCAGGCGAGCCAGCAGTTCGCCAATCCGGTTGTCGGTTAGTTTGATGGAATTATAGACCCGTGCAAACTGTTTTCGCATTTCGGGACTGTCGAGATAGAAGGGCGGCATTTCAAAATCCTTTTCGCCAATCCGTTCTTCGGGCGAAAGATGGTTGAGCACATTTTCCAGGTACCAGTCGTAGGTTTCTGTCATGGTGCGCGACTGGTGCGATTCGTTGTAATTGAACACTGCAAAAAACGGCTGACCGGGTGTACGGTTCCTCCAGCCTGCTTTGTTTGAACTTTCGTTCCAGGCTTCGGCAATAAACGCTTTTTCGCCCGCTACATTGTAATCGGTTTTTGCATTGTTGGTGGTGTAATAACCCTGCTGTTGGAGGTAATACGGGAACCCTTTCATGAACTCCGGAACAGGATATTTACTGCGGTGGTTTCCGGTTCCGGCCTGGTAGGTTTTTACGCCCGTGATGATGGCCGTCCGGCTCGGAGAACAAACCGTTCCGGTGGAGAATGCATTGGTAAACCGGACACCTTCCTCGGCCAGCTGATCGATAACCGGGGTGCTGGCATTTTCATCGCCATAACACCCGATAAATTGGGGCGAAGTATCCTCGATCGTGATCCAAAGCATGTTGGGCTTGGGCAGTTCTTCCGATGAAGTGCATTGGGAAAACAGAACAGGAATGGTTACCAGACTGAAAAGAAGAGCTTTGTTATTCATTGTTATTCTTTTTTTGCGATTATCTGCGCATCCTGCGGGAGATACTTTTTGTTTTCCCGCTGATAAGGCTGATTCTTTCTCTTGCTACAATTCAACTAAAACTTTCTCAGGATTTTCACCTTTTTGAGTTTTCAGGCCGGTGATCTCTTTAAGATGATCGTCTTCTCCAATAATCAGTTTAAATGTTCCTGCTTCATGTAATTTTGGCTGCACCGTGTTGCCTTTCATGCGGTAAACTTGTGCCAGCTCACCAGTTTTTTCATTCCAGATTTGCATCACCTGATTGGACTGGTTCAATGAAATTTCAGGTAAAACGTTTTCAGCACCCATTCCCAAATTATCGAACTGTGATATTTGTTTCGGCCATCCCGGAAACTGGTCGCGCACAGGATTGGGATTTTCAACATCGGCATAAAACCGCCAGGAATCCATAGCAATGGTGCGTTCTTTTTGGTCGAAGGTAACCAATCCAAACCCTGAAACCCGGATTTGTGCATTGTCGTACCGGCTTTCCTTGTCAACGGTAATTTCCCCCGGATTCCCAACGGCATACACATAATTCTTGTTTCCGAAGGCATCTTCGTATTTGCCCGTGTTGGGATATCCGTGCTCAGGCCGGTCAACAACCGGAATGCCCAGCTCATCGGGTAAAAACCACCGCATGTAAAAGTTGCAGATTGCCGGGGTATTGAAACTCCACCCGGCGTCGCGGTAATCATCCAGTCCGTATTGAACCAGGGTAGAGAGATGCTGGTCGCCGTTGATGTGGAATGCCGCTGCTTTTCGCATCAGTCGGATAACTTCATCACGGCCCGATTTTGGCCAGCCGCCCGAGTCGAGATCGCCGTAAAGGTAATTTTCGCGACTTCCATGATGGGTGGCCACATTGGCAAAAACCGTTTGAGATAGCAATACTTTCATGTCGGCGCCTTCCCAATCCATCACCCAGTCATTCAAAAATTTAGTCTGTCTTTCGCCAATCATTTCCACGCCCGGCTTATCGAGGAACGACAAATCTTCGCGGGGCTCCTGCATATGGTCATGGCGGCCTTCCCAGTCGGAAACGGCTTCAGGACCGGTTTTGAAAATACGATCGGTGATGATGGCAAAACTCACCCTTCCGTAAGTCAGGTCGGTGTACCAAACGCTCATTCCCTGTTCAATGGGTGTGGGGTCGTACGGATCGGGAAGCTGTCCGCACTGGGTGCGGTTTACCACGTTCACCATCTCAACCGACTGCATAAAACCGCGTGTATCGGAACTGCCGGCACCGCCCGGTTTTGGAACTCCTCCCTCACCCCAAAGGTTTCCGTGAAAGACATCGTGATCGTCGGGTACGCAGATGGTTGGTGTATTTCGCATTAAATCCCCAAATGCCCAGCCAAACATATAATATTTTCCGAGGTAACTTAATATGGAAACGTCAACCGGCTCGCGTTTCATCGGATAACCCCCGTTGGGCTCATAAATCTGGTCGCCGGAAAAATAGAGCATATCCGGTTCCAGTTTGGTCAGGTTTTCAACCAGCGGCGTATAGGGATAACCCGAGGTAAACTGGCAGGTCAAGCCGCCAAATCTTAATGGGCGATCCACCGGGTCTCTCCGAATGGTGCCGGCATAATATTCCGGTGTTTCAGTTCCATCCTTTCCTTTTTCAATGTATTCCACCCGGTATGCCACATCTTTTGAAGCATCCCAGTTTTCCAGTTTAAACACAGCCGTGTGCGACACCGGTTTAATCTGTTCGGTAGCCACAGTTTTCCATGTTCCATTTTCTTGGAGTTGAAGGCTCGCTTCGTGGTTGTCGTTTTCACCCACGGGAGGCAGCATGGCCATCATTTTAACAGTGCCTTTACTGAGTGTCTGCATGGTCCAGAGCACCGGGCCAAAAGCATTGTCGGCTTGCTCGGCTACTTTGGAACCCGAAAGCATGAGATCGTCGAAACTGAAGCGGGAATTGCCCGGTTTCTCGTTTCCTCCTAAATCGATGTTATTGGCAACAGCAACCAATCCCTGGATTCCTTCCACAGCCAGGGAAAGTTCTTCGGGTCTTTTGCCGTTTGTATCCGTCACTTTCATCTTCAGACGGCTGTCATTTCCCGAAACCGTAATTGATACGGCCGAAAAATCGAAGTCCTCCGGCAGTTCGGCCCGCTTATCATTCAAAAAAGCGAAACCCTGAAGGCTAATTCCGGCATGAACACCTTCGCCGAAATAGCATAAGGCACGGACATCTGCATCTTCCTCATCGTACAATCCAACCAAAAACCCGGCAGATCCCGGGACGGTCCCTTCATTTGTCAGGCTGATTTTCACGGAGGCTTCAAACTCGCCCGAACCTGCTGAAAGCGTATGGGT
>NZ_CAXBDD010000148.1:0-6615 GCF_963974515.1 uncultured Sunxiuqinia sp.
AATCATTCAGCGGCCCGAATGAACAAACTCAGGGATTCAACGACCGGAATAACGAATAAGTGAGTTATCGGGAAGGTCACCTAACAACACACCTATTATTATTACAGATCTTTCATACTAATTCCAGCCCGTGGTTTGTTCTCATATTTCATTATTCTTTCGAATTTCATCACTCGCAACAGGCAGCAAGTCCATTTGCTCCAAAAACTCCCTTTCAAGCAGCAGCACCGCTGTGTAAGTTTTCACTCTTGTATTCACATCCTTAATAATGTCAGTCTTGCATAAGGAAATATCAAACTACTTACTATATTACTATATTTGCAACAATAACAAAATGTATTACTTGAGACAGGGCATCGACACCTATATAAACACAAGAACTAACAAACAAAAATGTAACCTATTGGTTAATAAGAGTAGATATAATAAGGGAGAGATTTTAAGATCATTTTATTATTACTTACTTCTGTACTGTGATCATGCATGACAAGAGGTGTCAGATTACTAAAAAAACAAGACTATGAGTACTATATTAGACAGTTTAAAATCATACTTTCAAGACAATTCCAGAGAGCAAATAGAAAAGGATTGGGCTGAATATGAGAAGTATGACAAAATAGGACTTAAAGTAGATGAATCTATAGAACAATCCAAACTACTCTATGGATATGCCAAATAGACTCCTATTGGGAATTCCTGAGTCAAAATGAAATAAAGAAAAATCCGAAGTTCGCTTCGGATTTTTCTTTACTTTAGATTTACAATTCAAATAAATAAAGTCAATGAACAAGGCCGTATTTTCATTAGAGAATTATCGATTCGAAAAAGTAAATATTGATTTCTCTAAAAAAACATCAAAAGATGTAGCTATAGGGCACGATAACTTTATCCCATAAACAAAAAGCGACTGTCCCCCAACGCGTCCCCCAGCAAAACCATCAAAACACAAACAACTAAACAACTAAACAACAGACTGTTACACGACATGAATTTTGATCTGGCGGTATTCGAACCCGTGAAATACACCCTATGGTTCAGACCCTTAGCTGAACTTATAATCAAACAGCATAATACTGTCAGTTTAAATATTTTAGTATATTTGTACTATAAGTACATTTAGACCAATGAAAATAAACCAGCTACTTCAAAGACTGCCTTCAGGGTCCCTGTTCTTCTCATCTTGGATGAGAGAAAACGGCTTATCTTATGAGCTACAACGAAGGTATCGTGATTCTGAATGGCTGACCTCCATTGGTGCAGGTGTGATGATCCGTACCGGCGAGACCCCAACTATATACGGGGCTTTATCTTCATTGAACAAACAAACCGACAAACATTTTTATGTCGGTGGATTATCGGCTTTGGAACTGGCGGGATACACACACTATGTTCCTATGGGGCGACCGGTGGTATTTGTCGGCTATCCTAAAGATGAGTGGGTTCCATCCTGGTTCAGAAAACATGACTGGGGTGTGGACTTATTACTTGTTACCTCAGAGTATTTCGATACAGATACCGGAATAAACCCGATGATGCAGGGTGCATTTGAAATACTGGCTTCCACCCCGGAACGTGCATTTATCGAATGCCTGAACCTTGCACCGAAACAGTACAACCTCATGGACTTGTATTATGTGATGGAACAATTAACTGCGCTTCGCCCTGGCACAGTACAGGCGTTGCTGGATCAAAACACATCGGTAAAAATGAAACGTCTGTTCCTGTATATGGCAGAAAAAGCCGGTCATACATGGTTCGGCGATCTGGATTTGCAGAAAATAGATATCGGGAGCGGTAAACGGGAAATCGTGCCCAACGGTGTTTACGACAGCAAATACCAGATCGTAATACCCGAAGAACTGAAAAATTATGAATAAGCTCTACAAAGAACAGGTCAGGCTTTTGCTCCGTATATTACCCGTCATCTACCGGGAAGAAGATTTTGCGGTTCATGGAGGTACGGCCATAAACCTGTTTATCAAAAATCTTCCGAGATACTCGGTTGATGTCGATGTAACTTATATTCCGCTTGGTCCGCGGGACGAAAGCCTCACAGAAATCAATAAAAAGCTGGCCGCAATCAGTCAGCAACTGCAACGTACAGTGCCGGGTATTCATATCCGTCCGGTACCCAATAAGCTTTTATGCACGTTGGGACGGAGCACGGTAAAGATTGAAGTTAATGGGATTAAACGGGGCATTATCGGGCCGGCAATTGAAATGCCGTTATGCGATAAAGCGCAGGAAGAATTCGGGATGTACTGTAAAGCACGAATCGTACCGATGGAACAATTGTATGGCGGGAAAATTGCTGCTGCCATCAGCCGTCAGCACCCGCGCGATTTATTCGACTACAACGATATGGAATCGGATAAAATAGACCATTTGAAATATGGTTTTATGTTTGCTTTACTGGGAAGCGACAAACCGTTTATTGAGTCTTTGTATCCAAACCCTATAAATCAGCAGGAAGCCCTGGAAAATCAGTTTCGTGGTATGACAGATATTCCTTTTACTTATGAGAACTACGAAACAGCACGGAAACAGCTTATTGCTTTTGTCAACTCAATGCTGAGCGAAGAAGACAAAGCATTCCTTGTTAGTTTTGAAGAAGGCGATCCCCAATGGGAAAAATCAGCTTACTCAGATTTTAGGGATTTTCCTTCTGTACAATGGAAGTCGCTTAATGTAAACAAACTGAAAACTCAGAACCTGACAAAACATAGGCTGGAAGTGGAGCGATTGAAACGCTTTTTCGGAATAAAATAATACTGTAATGTCTTACCTTATCAATAATATAGCTCTAATTGCATGATCAATTCGTAATAAAACGATCGTTGTTCAAAAGAAGGTAACGCGTAAAAAATGGATTTTAAAGCTTTGGAAAAAATAGTTATAGTGACCAGACCATCCGAAGACTTTAAAGAAAAGGATTTGACCTCTTGACAAACGACAATTGATTTGATAAAAAGTTCAGGGGTAGCAATCGTCCTCAAATCAAAAATCCATCAGAAGTTTGCTGTTATCGACCAAAAGGTTTCCTGGTACGGCTGCATCAACCTGCTAAGTTATGGCAGTGCCGAGGAAAGTATCATGCCACTCGAAAGCTCAAATATCGCCAATGAGTTCATCAGGAGTATTAATTATTAAACTCATTTGAGTAGTTCATATCTTTTGTTTTTCTTGAATACATCTACCCTGCTCTAACATTCGCTAAAAGCTTTAAATCTGCTATTAAATGGTTCGAGTTTTGTACCGTAGAGATCACGAAAAATTTACAAAAGCCTCGTAATATAGTTATTACGGGGCTTTTTTGTGTTCGAACGAAAACTAAATGACATTTCAAGAAAAATGTAATCATCTTTAATATAGTTATTTACCGGTTCGAGTCCCATAAGGTAATTTTGAATAATCTGAATTTGAACAACTATTTATTTGCAATAAACAAATGAGAATTACTCACAAATATTACAATTATCTGATTCCTATTTTGTATTTTTGAGAAATATTCTCATAAAATAGAAACAAGATGTTACTCGAATTTTCAGTAGGCAATTTTCTTTCATTTAAAACAAAAACGACGTTAAGTCTTGCTGCTACCTCAATAAAGGAGCACATTGATACGAATATGTTTTCTACCGAACGACTTGACTTATTAAAAGGAGCTGTCGTTTATGGTGCAAATGCAAGTGGTAAAAGCAACTTTATTCGGGCAATGTCCACTATGCGACGCCTCGTAATACAGTCTTTCGATCAATCATCTGCAGATGAGTTGGATGTAACACCATTTTTACTAAGTACGGAAACAGAAAAAGATCCATCTTTTTTCGAAGCAGTTTTTATTATTGACAACATTCGCTATCGGTATGGCTTCGAAGTAAACAATAAGCAGGTACATGCAGAATGGCTGTTTGAGGCGCCCAAAAATGCTGAAAAGCCTATGTTTCTTCGGGAATACGATGGTATTGAAGTAATGAAAAATTTTCCTGAAGGAAAAGACCTGGAAGGTCGAACCCGAGACAATGCACTGTTTCTTACCGTGACAGATCAGTTTAATGGAAAAATTGCAAAAAAAATCATGCTGTGGTTTAGTAATTTCATTACCATTTCCGGGCTTACGCATGAAGGGTACAAAGGTGTTACATTCGGTATGTTGGAAAATAAACAAACCAGTCCTAAATTGCTTAATTTTTATAAAACGCTGGATATGGGATTTGATAACATATCTGTTAATAAAAAGCCCTTTGACCCAAAAGAACTTCCCAATGAAATGCCTGAAGGTTTTGTAAAGCAATTGATAACTGATTTGGAAGGGGCTTTCAAAATTGATATTAAAACCATACACAAAAAGTACGACAATGAGAATAAAGTTGTTGGTCATGTAGAATTCGATATGCGGAGCCAGGAATCTTCCGGAACCAACAAAATCTTCAATATTTCAGGGCCTGTATTTGATGTTTTGAATGACGGAGGGGTGCTGGTGGTAGATGAGTTGGACGCCAGTTTACATCCGCTATTAACGCTGGCTGTTACCCGGCTCTTTAATTCGAAGCAGTTTAACCCCAATAATGCACAGCTCATTTTTGCCACCCACGATACTAATTTATTGTATTATGGGAACTATCGCAGGGACCAAATCTATTTTATTGAAAAGGATCAGTTTGGCGCTTCCGATATGTACTCTTTGGTAGAATATAAAGAAGATGGAAAAACGATCCGAAAAGACCGTTCATTCGAGAAAGATTATATTGAAGGGCGTTACGGCGCAATTCCCTTTATTGGCAACCTCGCAGACATTGTAACGGAATGGCACGAAAAATAAAGATCCCCAACGAACGGCTAAAGCGGTTTGCGAGAGAGAGGAGCAAAAGCGAAAAAAGAACATTCGCAACAAGCGGAAGTACTACCTCATTGTGTGCGAAGGCGAAGCTACAGAGCCTAACTATTTTGAAGGACTGAAACAAGATCTACCCAAAGGTGTGCTGACCTCCTATCAGATTGATGTCGAAGGGACAGGCATGAACACAAAATCGTTATTAAATGAAGCGTAGCGACTAAAGGCTGAATACGAGAAAAATCAGGGCCGGACTGTTGACCGGTTATGGGTAGTTTTTGACCGGGATAGTTTTTCTGCGAACAACTTTAACAGTGCCATCCAACGCTGCAAAGAGAATAAACCTGAAATTGGTTGTGCCTGGAGTAACGAGGCATTTGAATTATGGTACTTGCTGCATTTCCATTACTTTGAGAATGCTATGTCCCGAAAGGATTTTAAGGGATTGATTGAAAATAACCTGAAACCATTTCTGGGAGAAGACTTTCGATATGAAAAAAACAGCGAGCGGATGTATGCATGGCTAAAACAACATGCCAGTCTGGAAGATGCCATTCGAAACGGGAAACGCCTGGCAGAACTGTACGGAGAACGACAGGATTACTCCAATCATAATCCATGTACGATGGTGTGGATATTGGTAGAGGAATTAATGGAATTGAAATATGTCAAATGAACTGGTAGAATATTCAAGGCAAGGGGATGTATTTCATTACAGATGGGCAGCCAGACGTTGCCTAAGTTTGGTCGATCCAAATACATCCTTACGTGCTATTGTGATTGAAGGATCAAAAGAAAAAATAAAGAGTGGAGAATATGTTATTGACATCACAGCATACTATGATGAGCCAGACAACAAAAAACAAATCAAATATTGTCAACTAAAGCATACAACCGTTCATAAAGATGATCCCTTTATTTTAAGTGATTTTAAAAATAGAATCAAAGGTTTCTCAAAAAAGTTTTTCACAACATTTAGAAGAGACAAAAACCACTGATCTTTCCTTCACTATTGTTACCAACAGACCTATAAAAGATTCCTTCAAACAGAATATAATTTATTGGCAAACGGGAAAGAAGTTGTTACAAGATTAAAAAAAAACCCTCGGACAATACACAGCGCTTTCGTCTGTTGGACTAAGCCAGTTTTGTAAACTCTTAATTGTTCAAGACGGCGAAGGTGATTATAATCGAATTGGGATTTTTCGTTCAAAAGCGCTTCTTAGGTTAGGAAATTCTTCCACTTTCAATCATAAAACGAATATGAATATGTCTCACCACACATGACTCGTACTTTTCATAAAGATAACCTAACAGGATTCGAATTGAACCAATTACCGGACATTTTGCCATGAAAGAATGTGGAGAGGAAATAATCGATGAAATTCGAAAATTTATGAGCAAGATTGCTTAAAATCTAAAGGGATTTCTATAGTCAAAAAAGACAGGGCTTATCATGACTCATCCTGTCTTTTTTATTGCGCAATTGCAGCTTGTATTCAAACGCTGCTTTTATATTCCGAGGGGGTCATATTGGTTTTAGATTTGAATAATTTGGTAAAAGATTGTGGATGCTCAAATCCCAGTATATAAGCTATTTCTGAAATTGAAAAGCTTGAAGTACCTGACAAATACCAACTTCAAAAGTTTACACTTTGACTTAATTTAAAACTCAGTCATTATCAGATGCTTTAAAAAACGCCCTTAATGATTAAGCAGCCCATATATCTGCCAAAAGTTTTAAATCTTCTATTAATAGCTTAGAATTTTTTAAATCTTTC
>NZ_CAXBDD010000149.1:0-6472 GCF_963974515.1 uncultured Sunxiuqinia sp.
TTATTGGGTTTCATGAAAGGACAACGGGTAGACCCCGTTAAATGTAAATAGCCATGTGGGACAACTCAGCATGGAATTGAATAGTGAATGCGCCCCCAACGCCGGGATGGGGTTGAATGGATTTGAATCCATTGGATTGTCGTTATTCAACCACTCCGCGGTTGTTGAAACATCTGAAACCTGTGACCATGCATTTCATACGTGGCTATTCACGTTGAATCGCTTCGCGTTTTTTGCATCGGTCAGAATAGCCTGGCTCAATGTACGGGCAATGAAAAAGGGGCACCCTTTCGGATACCCCTGCTTTCTTCCCAATTCAAACACTTCAACTCAATTCACAATCACTCAATCAAATGTTATGCTTGTTCTTCAACCGGTTCGAGGAACAGTTTCATGTCGTCGTCCACGTTGGTGATTCCGGCGATGCCGAAGTTTTCGACCAGTACCTTGGCTACGTTGGGCGACAGGAATGCCGGCAATGTTGGCCCCAGGTGGATATTTTTCACACCCAGGTAAAGCAGTGCCAGCAACACAATCACCGCTTTTTGCTCGTACCAGGCAATGTTGTAGGCGATGGGCAGTTCATTCACATCGTCCAGCTCAAAAATTTCTTTCAGCTTTAAGGCCACGACTGCGAGTGAGTACGAGTCGTTGCACTGTCCGGCGTCGATTACGCGTGGAATGCCGTTAATATCGCCCAGGGGCAGTTTGTTGTAACGGTACTTGGCGCAACCAGCCGTCAGAATGACGGTATCTTTCGGCAGTTTTTCGGCAAACTCGGTGTAGTAGTCACGGCTCATCATTCGGCCATCGCATCCGGCCATGACAAAGAATTTACGAATGGCGCCGGTTTTTACGGCTTCAACAATTGGTCCGGCCAGTTCGAACACCTGGTTATGAGCGAATCCCCCCACGATTTCGCCCGTTTCAATTTCAGTTGGCGCGGCACATCTTTTCGCATGTTCGATGATCATGGAAAAATCTTTCATCTCACCTTCAACACGGTCCGGAATGTGGATAGCTCCCGTTAAACCGCTGGCGCCCGTGGTGTAGATACGATCGTTATAGCTGGCGTTTTCCAGTGGCGGAACAATGCAATTGGTCGTAAACAGGATGGGCCCATTGAAGGACTCAAACTCCTCTTTTTGTTTCCACCAGGCATTGCCGTAGTTTCCGGCCAGGTGGCTGTACTTTTTGAAGGCCGGGTAATAGTTGGCTGGCAACATTTCGCTGTGGGTGTACACATCCACACCGGTTCCTTCGGTTTGTTTCAGCAGATCTTCCATGTCTTTCAGGTCATGCCCCGAAATGAGGATGGCCGGATTGTTGCGTACGCCGATATTCACTTTGGTGACTTCCGGGTTTCCGTATGAGCTGGTGTTGGCAGCATCCAGCAGCGCCATGACATCCACACCAAATTTACCGGTTTCCAGGGTCAGGTTCACCAACTCATCCACGCTCAAGTCTTTGGTGGTAGCTGCCAGGGTCTCTTGCAGAAAGTCGAAAATTTCCTGTTTCTCGTGTCCCAGGTTATAAGCGTGCTCCGCATATGCGGCCAGGCCTTTCAATCCGTAAATGATCAGCTCTTTCAAAGAACGAACGTCTTCGTTCTTTTCGCTGAGTATTCCTACTTCCTGGGCTTTGGCTTCAAATTCTTCGCCCGTTTTGGCGGTCCAGTGAACCGACTCGTGAGTGCTGATCAGCAAGCCGGCATCGGCCACTTTCCCTTTTAGCTCGTCGCGTAACTTCAGGGCTTTTTTGATGCGGATTACAAAGGCCGTGTGATCGAAATTGGCATTGGTAATGGTGCTGAATAAACCATCAACGACGGCTTTGTTAACTTTTTTATCGGCTTTTCCAACAGCTTTCAGGTCGGTGTTTAAGATTGAAATCCCTTTCAGCACAAAGAGCAAAGTGTCTTGCAGGTTGGCTACATCGGCAGGTTTTCCGCAAACTCCTTTAATGGTACATCCAATTCCTTTTGAAGCCTCCTGGCACTGAAAACAAAACATATTCTCCATAACTCAATTCTATTATTTTCTGGTTAAATGATTTTTCATTTCTAATGGTAGTGGTAGAAGCACAAAGAAGTCATCCCGAACTTGGTTCGAAATCTGTGTCAACCAGGAAAGGTGTGTCCTTCCGACAGATCCTGAAACAAGTTCAGGATGAATCGATTCGCTGTTTGACGTAGCTTCGCCACTATCTTTTATTTCTTTTTTGATTTTGGGGTGACTTAAAAAAAGCCGGGAATTGGTGCTCCCGGCTACTTCGCCTTTACATCCACTCTTCTGCTAATACATCCCCTCTGATTCCAACTACAATTTCTTTTACCGGTACTTTGCGACTTGCCCGGTCGATGGCGATTTGCACCAGTTGCGATAGACCCCCGCAGCAAGGTACTTCCATAATCACCACCGTGATGGTGTTTACTTTTGACTCGTCGATTAGCCGAATCAATTTCTCCACATAGATTTCTTTTCCCTGGTCTAATTTAGGACAGGCGATGACCAGCTTTTTGCCTTTGATAAAGGTGTCGTGAAAACTTCCGTGGGCAAATGCGGCGCAGTCGGCTGCTACCAACAGGTCGGCGCCCATGAAGTAGCCGGCCGCGGGATTAATCAGGTGCATTTGCACAGGCCACTGCTGTAATTCTGATTGTCCGGCCGGAGCTGCTGCAGCCTGGGGTGCCATCACAAACGCTGGTTTTTCGAAGCTCACCGGAGCTGATCCCGGGCATCCGCCTGAGGCACATCCGGATTCCTGGTGCGCTTCGGGTTTGCTGTTGTGCACTTCGCTGATAATCGCTGATACATCAACCGGCAGTTCGTCTTCGTTGGCTTTCAGGTAGCGCACGGCTTCCTGTAGAAAGCCGGTTTCACCATGATCTTTCAAGTGCTTCAGGTGCGCAATTATCAAGTTCTGGCCTTTCGGGATCATCTGCTTGATGACGGTTACTTCATCGTACTCCTCAGCCTCACGCTTTTCAATTTCAATGGCTCCCTGGGGACAATGACCCAGGCAGGCACCTAATCCATCACACATCAATTCGCTAATTAAGCGTGCCTTGCCATCAATAATTTGTAATGCTCCTTCGTGACAATTTGGGATACACAATCCACATCCGTCACACAAGTCTTCATCTATTTTTACGATTTCTCTGATCATCTTTTCCTAAATTTGATGCAACAAAAATAGCTGCCCCCTGTTTGAGGGCATGTATCAAATGTTACAAACTCCGAATTTTTATGCTTGATTTTGAATTACTGGCCAAGTCACCTGTTTTTATGGGGATTTCGGCCGAACGGCTTTCTGAGATTATGCAGCAAGTGCATTACCAGGTGAAGGGCTTTCAGAAGAATGAGCTGGTGGTGCATGCCGGTGATGAATGCAACCGGTTGTTTATTGTGCTCGAAGGAAGTGTGAAAGGCGAAATGGCCGACTATACCGGGAAAACCATCAAGATTGAAGATATTGAGGCACCGCGTCCCTTGGCGGCCGCTTTTTTGTTTGGAAAGAACAACCGTTTCCCGGTAACGGTGATTGCCAATGAGCGGGTGAGCCTGTTGAGTATCAGTAAGCCTGAGTTTTTGAAGCTGTTGCAACAAGATTCAAGAATCCTGACTAATTACCTGAATTCGATTTCGTCGCGCGCCCAGTTTTTGTCGCAGCGCATTAAATTTCTGTCGTTTAAAACCATTCGGCAAAAGATCGCGCACTACCTGCTCGAGCTGGCCGGCGATCGGCTGGCTGTGGTGGAGCTGCCCTTGTCGCAAGCTCAGCTGGCCGAGTTTTTTGGTGTTACCCGGCCCTCACTTGCCCGGGCCATGGGCGAGCTGGACCAGGAAGGCCTGGTTGAAGTACAGCGTCGGTCGATCCGGATTTTGGATAAGCAAAAGATGAATGAGTTGCTGAAAGGCTAAAGCAAACAAGAAATCATATCTACTCCGATAAAATCGCGCGGGCTGGTGTTGTTTGACCCTTCCAGTCCAGAGGTATTTCCAATCTTTACCATCTGTGGGTTAAAAAACAAGAAAGAATCGATAGTTCCAACCACCTCCGCCTCGCTGCCCTTGGGATCTCCTTCGGTTAAAAGCCGGACAGGCTCCTGAAAATGTAGGAGAAAGGGAGCCCGGAGTTGACGACCCGATTGGGTTGAAATTGGCCGCGTACTGAGCAACTGAAAACTGACAGCCGTTCATCTCCCCTGCGATCTTTTTGGTTAAACTTCTTTATAAAGCCAATAAAGGCCTGCCGGCAATATTTTCTTCGGCAAAACAAGGTCTTTCCTGAAATTACGCCATCTTTGTAAATCGAAAATGACAAGCGTACGTTCATGGCCAACAAGTATTTCCAACCGATTAAGCGATTTTTGCCTGATGGATTTATCTCCGGCATTCTCCTAATGATTCTTTTGGCTTACCTGCTTCCGGGTATTGGAAGGCAGGGCAGCGCCATCGAGCTGAAAGTGCTCATTCGCTATGGCATCTCGCTGCTGTTTTTCTTTTATGGCTTGCGGCTGAGCCCCGAAAAACTAAAGGCTGACCTGAGTAATTGGCGCCTGCACCTGTTGATTCAATCCATTACTTTTTTGGTTTTTCCCTTGGTTGTGCTGGCATTTCGCCCCTTGCTGGCAGGCACCGAAAATGAAATGCTTTGGTTGGCCGTTTTCTTTCTGGCGGCCCTGCCCTCTACCGTATCTTCTTCTGTGGTTATGGTCTCCATCGCTGAAGGCAACTTGCCCAGCGCCATTTTTAATGCCAGTATTTCCGGAGTCATCGGCATTTTATTCACCCCGCTATGGATGGGAATTTTTCTGGAGAAACAAAGCGAAGCCTTCGCCTTTGGTGAAGTGATCCAAGACTTGGTGATCCAAATTCTTATTCCGGTATTTATCGGCCTTTTACTGCATCGTTGGTGGGGTGTTTGGGCCAATCGAAACAAGCGCTATTTGAGCCTGTTCGATAAATCGATTATTTTGATGGTGGTGTACCGGAGTTTCAGCGATTCGTTTCTCAATGGCATCTTCACGAGCATTAAACTCCATGAGTTGTTGCTGTTGGGAGGTAGCGTGATCGGCTTGTTCTTTTTCATTTTTGAAGGGACAAAGGTGCTGACCCGGCTGATGCAGTTCAATCGTGAAGACCGGATTACCATTTTGTTTGCTTCCTCAAAAAAATCTCTTGTGCATGGCTCAGTCATGGTCATGGTGTTGTTTGGTGATACCACGATCGGCAGTTTGTTTTTGGTACCGGTTATGATTTACCATGCCTTTCAGTTGTTCTATATCAGCATTGTGGCCCGCCGCTATGGGAAGGAGAAGGGATTGAAGGATTGAGTGTTGAAGGATTGAAGGATTTTGGGGTGGGATTTTCAATTCGATTTAATACCTTTATCCATTACCGAAAACCGAGAAAAAACGTATGGTTCGAACACTAGCTAAAATAAGCCTGGTTTTACTGATTATTGTTTCTCTGCCCATGGGATTCTACTTGGTCAGGGAATTTTCTGCCTTGAGTAAAAACGAAGAGATGGTTGAGCGCGTATTCAGCACCCAGCTCGAATCCATCCTGTATTCCATCAATCAATATTCTGAAAATGTGGTTCAGCAATGGAGTCAAAGCCTCGATCATCCGGTCGATCCCCAGGGCGAGCTCATGCAAGGACTGACAGAAAGCCTGTTTGCCAAGAATGAAGCCTTGAAGGCGGTGCGTTTTTCGGATCTGAATTCCCGGGAGCAGCGGGCGGTTTATTTCAACGACTCGGTTTTTACGATTGATCGCTGGCCCGGGCAAAGCCAGCTTGACGTGCTTCGGGGCTACCTCGAATCCAATTATCAGCGTGTGGAGGTGGAGCCATTCAACGACAAGCTCATGCTCTATTTCTTACCTAAAAATCGGAATGGCGAGCAGCTTTGTCAGTTGGTGGTGGAGCGGCAGGCCTTTATTCAGCAGAACCTCAGCCCCATGATTCAGCAAGTGGCTCACGATATTTTTTACATCAGCATTGCCGATTCGCTCTCGAATCAAGTGCTGTTTACCACCGGAGATGATAGCGGACTGGCTCAAACCATGGCGTATGCAGACATGTGGTACCTCCCCGGTCATCGGCTCGGAATCCGGCTCAAGTCGAAAACCTTGGTGGATTTGGCTACCGAGCGCACCCAGCGCGACAATTACATGCTGATGGGCGTGGGATTGCTGGTGGTATTGGGCTTCATTTTCGTGGTGATCAACATCCGGAAAGAGATGAAGCTGGCCGAAATCAAGTCCGAGTTTGTGGCCAACGTGTCGCATGAAATACGAACGCCCCTGGCCCTGATCAGCATGTATTCAGAAACACTTTTATTGAAACGGGTCAAAACCGAGGAGAAACAGGCCGAATATCTTCAAACCATTCATGAGGAAAGCGCCCGCCTGACCGGCATTGTGAACCGGATTCTGAATTTCTCACGCATTGAGCGCAACCGGAT
>NZ_CAXBDD010000150.1:0-6441 GCF_963974515.1 uncultured Sunxiuqinia sp.
CATATCATAAATGAATAACAGGAGACCGTAAAAACTAAATAATTGCAACGATATGAAAGTTTTAAAGAATTATATCAATGGAAGCTGGGTTGAAAGCAGGGAACAGTCCACGGTCGATGTGGTCAACCCTGCCAACCAGGAAGTTTTGGCCAAAGTTCCTTATGGAGAAGGAACAGCCGCTGATGTTGAATTGGCTGTTGAATCAGCCGTCAAAGCGTTGGATGAATGGCGGAATGTGCCCGTTATGAGGCGGGTTCAGCCACTTTACCAATTGAAACAATTGCTGGAAAAGCATGTGGATGAGTTGGGGCGGTTGATCACACTGGAGTGTGGGAAAAGTCTTCCCGAGTCAAAGGCGGAGATCCAACGGGGCATTGAAAATGTTGAAACCGCCTGCGCCACACCCATGCTGATGCAGAGTGAGTTTTCGGAGAATGTCGCCCCGGGAATTGACGAGTTTATGATCCGGCAGCCGGTTGGGGTTTGTGCCTGTGTTGCACCGTTTAACTTCCCTGGGATGATTCCCTTTTGGTTTCTGCCGTACGCCTTGGCTTGCGGGAACAGCTTTATCCTGAAACCTTCGGAAAAAGTGCCGCTGACCATGATGAAGGTTTTTGAATTGATTGATCAACTGGATTTGCCCAAGGGCTTGGTCAGCCTGGTGCATGGTGGGAAAGACAGTGTGGACGCCATACTGGATCATCCGCAGGTGAAAGCCATCAGCTTTGTGGGGTCCACACCGGTTGCCCGTTACATTTACCAGCGCGGAACAGCCAACGGCAAACGGGTACAGGCGCAGGGCGGCGCCAAAAACCCGGTGTTGGTCATGCCCGATGCTGACATGGAAATGACCGCTAAAATTATTGCCGACAGTGTATACGGCTGTGCCGGGCAACGGTGCTTGGCCGCTTCGAATATTATTACCATCGGCGATAAAAAAGGAACCATCACAGAAGCCTTGCTCGAAGCCGCAAAAAGCAAAACCACAGGCTTTGGGTTGGACGAGGGAATTGAAATGGGGCCTGTGATTACTCCTGAAAGTAAAAGGCGGATTGAAAGTTTGATTGCCAAAGGTGTCAGCGAAGGGGCAAACCTCTTGCTTGACGGGCGGAATACCACCGTCAGCGGATACGAAAAAGGCAATTTTATCAAGCCAACCATTTTGGAAAACGTGGCGCTGGAAGGGGAGATCATCAAGACCGAAATCTTTGGGCCTGTGATGAGTCTGATCCATATGGATGCGATTGATGAAGCCATCGACTTTGTGAACAGTAACAATTTTGGAAATATGGCTTGCCTGTTCACTACAAGCGGGCTGAATGCACGCACCTTCCGGAACCGGGCCAATGCCGGTAACATCGGCATCAACATCGGGGTTGCCGCACCTATGGCACAGTTTCCATTTAGTGGATGGAACGACAGCTTCTTTGGTGACCTGCATGGACAAGGCCGTCATGCCATCGAATTTTTCACCCAAACAAAAGTGGTCATTGAACGCTGGCCACAGGAATGGACACGTAAATTTTAAGATTTCAAACGATGATAAAAGTAGCCAACGCGCCCTGTTCCTGGGGCGCACTAGAATTTGAACTGGAAGGGAAACCGCTCGGGTATGGGCAGGTTCTTGCTGAAATGGCTGAAACAGGTTATGCCGGAACGGAACTGGGAGACTGGGGTTTTATGCCCACCGATCCGAAGCAACTTCGGCAAGTTTTGAGTGAAAAGAGACTGGAGCTGTTGGGGGCTTTTGTCCCAGTAGCGCTTGCAAAGGAAGAATCCCACGGTGCCGGGGTGGAGCTGGCCCTAAAAACCGCCAAGCTGATGTTTGACGCCGGGTTCAAAACCGCCTTTATCGTTTTGGCCGACGAAAATGGCTCGGTTGAAGGGCGCACCAAAAATGCCGGCCGGATCACTCCGGAAATGGGATTGTCTGACGCGCACTGGAAAACCTTTGCTTCCGGCGCCGAAAAAGTTGCCAGGATAGTCAAAGAACAATTTGGCATGCGCACGGTTTTTCATCATCACTGCGGCGGCTATGTGGAAACACCGGATGAAGTGGCGAAGCTCATGGAACTCACTGATCCTTCGTTGCTCGGGCTTTGCCTCGATATGGGGCATTATGCTTTTGGTGGTGGCAATCCGGTAGTGGCGCTTGAGAAGTATTCCAGCCGCATCTGGCATGTTCATTTTAAGGATTATTCGGAACAGGTTGGAAAAGAAGCAAAAGAGAATGGATATGATTATTTTAAATCGGTGGAGAAGGGCGTTTTTTGTGAATTGGGAAAAGGAAGTGTCGATTTTAAATCGATCGTGGACATCCTGAATAACAGAGGATATCAAGACTGGATTGTTGTCGAGCAGGATGTGCTTCCCGGAATGGGAAACCCGAAGCAATGCGCAGCGAATAACCGGGAGTTTTTGAAATCACTTGGGCTTTAAAAATAAAAAAAATGAAAAAACTAAAAGTAGCTGTTGCCGGATTGGGCCGGATCGGCAAAATACATTTGAAGAATTTGTGCCGGAATTTTCCTGAAGTTGAAGTTGTCGCGGTCATGGATGTGCTGGATGAGTCGAAAGGCATTGCTGATGAATTTGGTGTGCCGAATTTTGTCAAGGATTTTGACGAACTGCTGGCAGTGCCGGGAGTAGATGTGGTGGTGATCTGCTCGCCAACGGACACCCATGCTGACTACACGATAAAAGCGGCAAAAGCCGGCAGGCAAATTTTTTGTGAGAAGCCGCTTGACCTTTCCCTTGGCCGCGTTCAGGAAGTGCTCAATGTTGTTCAAGAATCGGGTGTAAGACTCATGCTTGGCTTCAACCGGAGGTTTGATCCGGAGTTCAAGAAAATCAGGCAACTGGTGGTCCGCGGCGCCATTGGCGAGTCGCAAATCATCAAAATTACCAGTCGCGACCCCGGGCCACCGCCGGTGAGTTATATCAATGTGTCGGGAGGCATGTTTCTGGATATGACCATCCACGATTTTGACATGGCGCGATACATTTCAGGAAAACAGGTGAAAGAGGTGTTTGCGAAAGCGGCAGTTATGGTTGATCCAGAGATTGGAAAGGCCGGTGATGTGGACACGGCCGTCATCACACTGACTTTTGACGATGGCAGCATGGCGGTGATCGACAACTGCCGGAAAGCAGTGTATGGATACGATCAACGGCTGGAAGTGTTTGGCAGCAAAGGCATGGCACAGGCTGAAAACAACTTTCCGAACAACCACAAATTGTACACAGAGTCAGGTGTATCGGGCGACTTGCCCTTGCACTTTTTTCTGGAGCGATATGATGCTTCGTATGTTCAGGAGATGAAGGAATTTATTGATGCGCTGGTTTCCGGGAGTGAAATGCCGGTGAATGGAAATGATGGGCTGTTGTCGATTGCGATTGGCTTGGCTGCCAAAAAATCAGTTGCTGAGGGCCGTCCGGTGAAAATCGATGAAATTATGGGTTGAAAACCAAAGACGATGATGAGATTAACCGTTTGTTTTTTAGTTGTTTTTTTGCTTGGTTGTGGCTCGAAAGAGACAAAGTCTGGTTTCCCGTTGAGCGGGCATGCCCATAATGATTACGAACATGGCCGGCCGCTGTTCGATGCCCTGGACCATCGTTTTGAAAGTATTGAGGCCGATGTCTATTCCGTTGGCGATTCACTTTTCGTAGCCCATGATTTTGATCAGATCAAACCCGGGCGCACGCTTCGTCAGCTTTATCTTGAGCCACTCAAAAAGGAAATCAGCAAAAACGGCGGCTCGGTTTATGGCAATGGCGAAGAGCTTATTCTTTTGATCGACATTAAAAATGACGGGTTGGAAACTTACCAATTGTTGCATCAGATTCTTCAAGATTACAAGTCGAATCTGTCGACTTTTGCCAACGGTGTAAAAACAAAAGGCGCGGTGCTGGTTGTTGTTTCCGGTAACCGTCCTTTTGAATTCATGCAATCGCAGGAGATTCGTTATGCGGCGTTTGATGGAAGACTTGAAAATCTTGATTCGGATATTTCTCCTGAACTTATGCCTGTCGTAAGTGACAACTGGTCAAAATTTTTTGAATGGGACGGAACAGGGGAGATGCCGGCAGATGAGAGAAAATTGTTGCATGATTTTGCGCAGAGAGCCAGAAATAATGGTTACCTGCTTCGTTTTTGGGGAACACCCGGGCAAACCCCGGAAATAAGAAATAGTGTTTGGAATGAACTGAAAGCTGCCAGAGTTGGTTTAATTGGAACCGACCATCTGGAAGCGTTCTATCTGTATGGTAACAAATGATGTGTGTTATGTTGGTGCTTTTTCGTCAACTGTTTGAACGATGACACCATGGAGTTGAATGGACTTTTAATCGGACTTTAACCGAAATGTGTACCCATTGTAACTTCAAAGGTTTTGTTTTGCAGACAACAAACCGCAGGGTAAAACATGAAGTATGACGCAGTTTGAGAGCTTTAGCTAATGTTTAATTAATATCAGATGCGCGAACGTGATCAAGAGAATTTGGACTTTTTATGGCATTCGTTTTTGGATGGAGATGAAAAAGTCTTTTCAGTCATTTATCAGCAACATATTAATCGATTGCTTTCTTACGGTCACAAACTTTGCCCTAATCACGAGTGGATTCACGATAGTATTCAGGAGGTTTACCTTGATTTATTCCTGAAACGGAAAAAGCTGAATGGGCGAAAAATTGAGAATTTGAAAGCCTATCTCTTTGTGTCCTTCCGGAACAAGCTCCTCAAAAAAATCCTCCAGGAAAAGAAATTCCAAGCGCTTCGACTCAACGGAGAATTGGAAAGCGGTCTGTTCCAAGCCGAGTATAATATTCAAAACCAAATCGTTGAATTTGAATTGTCCAAAGAAATTAAGGAGGCGCTTGTAAAAGCGGTTAATAGCCTTCCTGCGCGGCAAAAGGAAATTATTTACCTGAAATTTGAAGAAGAACTGGAGTATTCGGAGATATCGGATATCCTGAAAATATCCATCGATTCGGCCCGGAAACTGGTATATCGTGCATTGATATCACTTCGTAAAACACTTGATCCTAAGATGGTTCAGGTGCTTTTTTATATTTTTCAGAAAAATAATCAGCTTTTCGTGTCCATGTTTTAACTTTTGCGGGAACCTACTAAAAAGCAAACCTCTTGAGATGGAGCAATTTCAAAGATACTTTGAAGACCGGAAATTTGTCAGATGGGTTTTACGCCCTGACCAGGACCTAAATGACTATTGGCAAAACTATCTGGCTGATCATCCGGAGGAACAAGAACCGGTTAGCCTGGCGCGGAAGCTGATTTTATCGCTTCGGACCAAAAATGAGGCTGACCACGGTCAGGAAGCAATGGATTTGCTCACCGAAATTCTTCGCGAAGTTGATCGGCGAAAAAGGCGAACTTATTTTCTCATGCTCGGATTTTCAGCTTTAAAATATGTAGCTGTCGGCGTCATTTTCTTCATTCTTGGTTTTTCGTTTTACAGCAGTAAAGAATCAGCGGAGCTTGACACCCTCTACCAGATGCTCTCGGAAACCCGTAGTAACATTAACGATACGCAGCTTCTGCTGAGTGACGGGAGCCATGTCATCGTCAGGGAGAAGCAATCCAGTATCGAATACCAGAATGATGGCAAGATCATTATCAATAAACAAGATACCTTGGGGGCAATACCAAAGGGCAATGAGCTGAATCAGTTGATGGTACCTTACGGAAAACACACCTCGATTAAGTTGCCCGACGGAACCGTGGCCTACCTGAATGCAGGTTCGCGACTGGTATATCCAACTGTTTTTACAGGTGAAAACCGCGAAGTTTTTCTGATTGGTGAAGGGTTCTTCGAAGTTGCCCATCAAGAAGGTATTAGGTTTTTGGTCAATACAAGTGATGTGGAAGTGCTGGCCCTTGGCACGAAGTTTAATATTTCGGCTTATCCGTCGGATCAAGTTATTGAGACAGTTCTTGTTGAAGGAAAGGTGAATGTGAAAAAGAATGGCTTTCATTTTATGAACAACGAATTCCTTTTGAAGCCGAACCAAAAAGTTTCCTACCATAAAGAACAATCGGAAGCAATCATCACTACGGTGAATGTGATCAACTACGTCTCCTGGCACGATGGCTTTCTGAATTTTACTGCATCAGATTTGAGTCGGGTCATCAAAAAATTGGAGCGGTATTATGCTGTTCAGATTATTTTGGATAACCCAAAATTGGGTTTAAAAACAATCACCGGAAAATTAAAATTGGTTGAAGAGCCGGAAATAGCCTTAGGTGTTTTGGCGACAACAGCCTCAGCCGAATTAACCAAAATAAACGAAACGACCTATGCTCTGAAATAGAAAAAGCCGGACAATGTTCCAGCACTGTCCGGCTTCAAAACAGTTAATTGTAGTTATAAATTAAACTTGTCAAATGTATGAAAAAATCACGATTGAGGTATCTTTTCG
>NZ_CAXBDD010000151.1:0-6431 GCF_963974515.1 uncultured Sunxiuqinia sp.
TACTGGAAGGCATCGTCGACGAATGACTCATACGCACTTTCCCATTTCCTCGAATAAGGCCAGTCCCTTCTGTTTTTTGCATCAGCAGTAATATCCTCTGACCAGTCCATCCAAACGGTATCGCCATATTGATAACCATTGGGTAACACATCGGCACCTGCTCCGGCATTTTCTTCGGCAGTTTTCAGGATGAAGAATTTCCTTATGGCATAGTTGGATGCCCGGTCATCTCCCTCCTCATAATTGTCGAGCGCCCATTTTGTTAACGACATGCGGCCTAGTCCACGACCTCCTCGTTCAGCTGTTTTTTTCAATACGTTGGACTTGCCAGCAAATCTTGCTGATTCATATCTGGAAACGTGCCATCGCCGCATAATGGCACCGGCTCCCCCAATAACTTCAAACTCATACGGAAATACCCACAAAGCTTCCGTATTTCCTTCGTTTCGGTTGGAGTTCCCATCATAAAACATGTCCATAAAAGGAACGCCTTCCTGAGCGCTGCGCACTCCATATCGATCTGTAATCAACTGATAATCCGGCGTATTAATGCATTTATTTGCCCATTCCAAGGCTTTGGTCGGGCTGTTTTCTACGAGGTACATTTCAGCCAAATAGTGCTGGATGGCCCCTTTGGTAATCCGCCCCTGGTACTCGGGTTCAATTCCTATATGCTGTTCTGCAAACTCCCAGTCCTGGATCATTTGTGCTCTTACGTCTGCAACCGGCGTGCGTTCCCAGTCTGTTTTCACTTCCGATCCCAGTGCTTCATTCAAGTTCAGGGGGACATCGCCCCAGCCATAAGTGAGGTACCGGTATGCCCAAGCCCGCACGGCCCGGGCATGTGCCACAACACTATTTTTGTTTTCTTCCGCGCTTTGATTACCACCTGTCCAGTCAACACCCTCATCTTCGGCATGGATTATAATGGTATTGGCAGCATTAACAACTCGGTAAAGCCAATAGAAATTACTCGTTATTTCTGTATAGGTTGAGTTGTTATTTGGCCAGCTTTCGGCTACCCGTGCAAAACCATCGCGGTGATTGGCAACCATATTGTCATTTCCGTTCATCCACATCTCTTTGCGCAAATAGTTGGAGCCATCACGTCCCTGATAGTCTTCACGAACAAGAGAATACAGTCCATTCAGCCCAGACTGAAAACCATTATAGCTGGTATAAAGCGTTGTTGTGGTAATGATGTGAGGCGGCTTTTCATTCAGAAGGTCTTCAGAACAGCCTGCCAGAAATATGATTGCGATGAATAGTGCAATTGTATGTTTTAATATTTTTTTCATAATTTCTTTGTTTTTAGTCGTTCCTTAGAAAGATAAATTGATTCCAAACACATACTCCTTCTGCAATGGAAGTGCTATCTGGTCATCCAGTTCCGGATCGAGTCCGGGCCAGTTCGTGAAGGTGATCAGATTTCGGCCTGTTGCATACACCTGAAACTTACCAAAGCCAGCCATTCTAAAGAGTTTCAGCAGGTCGTAAGAGAGGGTAATGTCTTTAATCCGGACAAAATCTTTGGAATAATATTTTGAAGTATTGATCCCGCCGTTCGAACCGCCGTTTTCATCGTTGATGATCCATTCGTTTGTCGGGTTATCAGGCGTCCACCAGTTCTTTTTTGTCGTGTTCCTTTTAACCTCCCCAAAAACATTGTCCGACTCCAGGGCATTGGAAGATGTAATTCCGTGCACACCGTGCATGAAAACGGAAAGGGTCAGATCTTTGTAAGTCAATGTATTGTTCATCCCCCAAATAATTTTTGGGTCCCGCTGTCCCTGGATTACCCGGTCATCATTCGGGTCGATTACTCCATCGGGTGTTCCGTCGGGGCCACTGAGATCAACCAGTTTGCTCCCACCCGGGTATTTATTATAAACAGCAGCCTCTTCTTCTTCACCCAGTTGCCAAATACCATCCCAGATGTAGTTGTAATTCACCCGAATGGGCTCCCCAATAAACCATCGGTTTCCAACATCGTCGATTTCATTTCCTTCTGCATCCAATTCACCGTACAGGGAAACGATTTCATTCTTATTGGTACTGAAGTTGGCTGAGGTTGTCCATGAGAAATCCTTGGTTATGATGTTCCGGGAATTCACGGAAGCTTCAAAGCCAACGTTTCTTGTTTCTCCGATGTTTTGCGTAATCTCCCTGATCCCGTGAATCGGGGATATCGTGCGGTCGAGCAAGAGGTCGAAAGTATTGGTGACGTAGTAGTTTAAGTCACCGGATATGCGCCCCGAAAGAAGGCCATAATCCAACCCAACATTGAATGTTTTCGACGACTCCCATCCTAAGTTGTCCATTCCCAATGTACTTGGCCGGTAGCCAGGCATGGTGCTTGACCCGTCAACAAAGTTCTCTTCGGCCATGCGTGCAATGGTGCTGTAAGACCCGATTGCCTGGTTTCCGTTTAATCCGTAAGATGCTCTTAGCTTGAGAACACTGATTAAATCTCTGTTTGGAACCAGGTTTTCAAAGAAGTCTTCATTGGCAATATTCCAGCCCACAGCTGCCGATGGGAAGGTTCCCCACTTTGTTTCTTCTCCAAATCCTGAGAACCCATCGCGACGAACAGTGAATGTTAAAAGATAGCGGCTGTCGTAGGAGTAATTCAAGCGGAGCATTTGAGAAATTAACGTATTGGCACTGTACCCAAAATCAGGAGCGATTACTTCGGCCTGTCCCGCGGAATACCATGTCAGAAAATCGTTTGGGTAACCTGATGCATCCAGTTCATTGCTTGAGTTTTTGTAATCCTCAAATGAATAAACCCCAGTAAAAAACAGGTTATGTTTCCCGAATTCACGGTTGTAATTCACGATATTTTCCAGGGTATAGCTTTCGGCCATACTTCTGTTGGTGCTTGATTCACCCCGCGAACTCAATCCATTTAAAGTATTTCGTCCCCAGTAGGTCCCGCTGTCGGTAAACCGCAGCCGGATCCCGGAATTAAGACGGTACTGCAAACCTTTGATAAATGGGACATCCACCACAACGTGGTTGTTGGTTACCGCCTGATACGATCTATCAGTATTATCGGCAAGCAGCCTTTGCAGCGGGTTTCCAATTTGTGTTTCCTCCGGCCAGGGGTTGATGGTCTGGTTGCCATCTTCGTCATAAGGAGTGGTCAACGGGTTCATCCAAAATACGCCATTATAGCTAGTGCCACCATCCCAAATAACATTTAGCCCGCTACGGTTGTCGTAGGTTAATTGAGTCCTTGTTCCAATAGTTAGCCAGCTGGTTATTTTACTATCCAGATTAAAACGCATCGATACTCGCTGGTAGTCATCGCCAACCGCCAAGCCCTGTATATCGGTCAATCCTCCAGAAAAATAATAGTTGGTATTATCAGATCCTCCTGATACGGAAATGTTATGCTGTGTGCTGTAACCATTGCGTAAGGCAAGGTCAACCCAATCGGTCCATTTTCCCGCGTCGTAAACAGCTTGTTCCGACGCAGTTATTGAGCCAGGCTCCCGAGTCTTCTTAAATTCGTAAAACTCGGGTCCACTCATGGTATTTGGAAGTTTTACAAAACTTTGCATCCCATAATAGCCATCATAGGAAATGGTCGCTTTTCCTTTCTTGCCTATTTTGGTGGTGACAAGGATTACCCCATTCGAACCACGCGAGCCGTAAATAGCTGCTGCGGAAGCATCCTTGAGCACTTCGATTGATTTGACATCGTTTGGGTTGATATCGCGCAACTGCCCGCCATAAGGCACGCCATCCACCACGATAAGTGGGTCGTTACCTGCCTCAATGGAATTACGTCCCCTGATCATGATCACCTCGTTGGGCGAAGTTCCCGCCGAATTGGTATTCATCATTACCCCCGGAATAGCTCCTTGAATGGCCTGAGCAATGGTGGTATTGGGAACCATTTGAAGACGTTCCTGTCCAACAGAAGCAACCGTACCAGTGATGTCGCTTTTTTTCTGGGAACCATAGCCCACTACCACTACTTCATCCATGCCGATGGTCTCTTCCTCCATCACCACATTGATCGTTGATTGATTGCCAACACCTACCTCCTGACTCCGCATCCCCACAAACGAAAACACCAAGGTCGCATTAGCGGAAAGACCTCCAATCGTGTACCTTCCATCAAAGTCGGTAACGGTACCTTGGGTTGTACCTTTCACCACCACAGTAACCCCAGGAAGCGGAGCACCAGAGGAGTCTGTAACTTTTCCGGCAACCTGTACGGATTGGTGAACCCCCGCATGACTTGATTCAGGACGGATGATGATCAGATTTTTATCGGTAATTACGTAATCGACTCGTTGGTCTAAAAAAATCTCGTTTAAAACAAAATCAATTGAACTTTGATGGGCATTAACGGAGACTTTTTTATCGATATCCAGCAATTCATTTTGCAAAAGAAACTTGTAATTACTCTGTTTTTCAATTTGATTTAGAACTTCTCGAATGGTGACATTCTCAAAGTTCAGGGACAATTTCGTTTGCTGCGAATAAACGCTTGCCGAAACATGCACTGTCATAACCAGAATAATAATCGAAACTAACCGCATGATTACCAAGATTTTTTTAAACGGAGGACTTCCTAAACCCCCCAGTTTTAGTTTTTTTTTCATAGTTTTGTATCGTTTAATTATTAAATAATCTAATGCCTTGCATTAGGGTTTTAGCAACCGTCCGGACTCTCACCTCCCGACGGTTGTTTTTTTATTAAATTGATCATTCCTTTTTCGCTATTGATTGGATAAGGTCTTGTTGTTTCTACTGACTAATCTGATAATGATTTCCTTTTTTCTGGACGCTCAAATCGCTGGCCGTTGAAATAGCCTTCAGAATTTCCTCAAGGCTTTCGTTACCAAAAACCCCAGTATAGTGAATTTCACGTCCAATAGTTGCCGGGGTAAACCCGACTGTGACATTGTATTGACGTTCCAGTTTTCTGGCCAGAACCTCAATTGGTTCGTTGTGCAAATAAATCTTGTTATCTCTCCAACCGGAGTATTCGATCGGATCAACCTTTTTGGTTTCCATCTGCGAAGTCGATTTATCGTAGATGGCCAATTCTCCTGGCTTGATAAAATATTCTTCTGACTTTTGGTTCTGAATGCTGACTTTCCCGCTTTCCAGAGAAGTTTCGATTACCGGCTCATCGGCATAAGCCGATACGTTGAATTTTGTGCCGTAGACTTTTACTTTTAAATCACTTACATGGACAACAAAAGGTTTTTCAGCTCTTTCCACGTCAAAAAATGCTTCACCTTGTAGAATAACTTCCCGTTCCGCTACATTAAAATCTGAGTCGTACTTTAATTCGCTTTTCGCATTTAACCAAACTTTACTTCCATCAGGCAAATAGACCAGGGAGCGATTACCAAGCTCTGTTTGAAAATAGACCTGTTCGTTTGTTTTTGATTGCAACGCTTGAAAATTCGTAAAATTGAACAACCCAAGCATGATGATAATCCCCGCAGCAACTCCCGAAATAGCTGTAAACAATACTTTTCTCCGGAGCATTTGCCTGCTTTGAATCTTCCTATCCATCTGATAAAAAGATTTCACGGCATCGTGCTTTCTATAATTTTTTACGTTTGGTGATTCCTGCCAGATCCGTTGCATTTTCTCAAACAATTCCCGGTTATCGTTCTCTTTAACCCATTCCCGAAATTCGTTCTCTTCTTCGGAAGAAGCTGTTCTGGATAAAATCCCATATATGAGTTCAAACTTTTCCATTGGATAATTTGTATCTACAACTTAATGACAGTCTACAAGCAGAAAGGTCGTATGCTAACTTCAAAAAAAATTAAAAATATTCAGGGTAGTATGGTTGGAGACATGATTTCAACAGCTTGAGGGCTTTACCTATCTGGGCTTTCACGGTTTTCAGTGTGATATTTAATGAATCGGCAATCATTTCCTGCTTTGAACCTTTGAACCGACTTTCCATAAAAACTTCCCTGCAGCGGGGCGGAAGCTTTTCGATACATTGGAAGAGATAATCACGAAATTCTTCGTGTTCAATTTCCAACGGATCAATCGATTCATTCTGCTGTCTCGAAAAATCACGGGTGTGCTCTAATCTCACAGATTCTGATTTTAACCGATTCAGCGATTGATTTTTAACAGCAGTAAAAAGATAAGATTTCACTGAACCTGCAATCACCAGTCTTTTTCTATTTTCCCAGATCTTGATAAAGACTTCCTGAACAATGTCGTCCGCCTTAAAATGTTCATCAACATAGCGGAGAGAAAAATTGCATAAAATGGGGTAGTAATTTTCAAAGAGAACACTAAATGCTTTATAATCTCCATTCCTGATTTTTTCAACCAATTGCAGATTATTGAATTGATTTGTGGAATTTGCTTGCGATTCTTTCATGCTCAAAAATATAATATAAAATGAGATTTTTACATCCTGATAACAGTTTTGC
>NZ_CAXBDD010000152.1:0-6296 GCF_963974515.1 uncultured Sunxiuqinia sp.
CCAGCCCCTACTCTTTTACGTGTTACTCTTTGTCTCAAGCGCAGCCTTTATTGCTGCGGCCTTTGGTGTTCATAGACTGGAAAAAACAAGCAACAAAGATTGGATCATTGCTGGAATAGCGCTGGCCGTGTTGAACGCCATCGTATTTTCAGGGATCACTTTCAACCGGCCAATTGGCGCTTCGACCACCTACCCATACCTGGCCGATATACTGACGGGCACCACCACCAACACCTATTTCGAAAGCATTAAAGGATCCGGAAGCTGGGAGTTGATTTTTCTGGCCGGAGCGTTCATTTCGGGGTTGATTCTTTCGCTGCTGCGTAAAGATTTCAAGCTAACTTTGATTCACAAAAACTGGAAAAAGTACAAGGGAACATCTGCACCCAAACGAATCATCTGGGCATTCACGGGTGGTTTCATTATGATTTTCGGAGCACGCATGGCCGGCGGCTGCACAAGCGGACATATTGTTTCGGGCGGAATGCAACTGGCTCTAAGCAGTTTGGTCTTTGCGGTGTTTGTATTTGCCGGACTGCTGACCACCGGAAAGCTCTTCTATAAAATGAAACAGTGAACGGAATGCCGCTGGCCTCATGGCTTCAAACCAAAAGGTAAAATGCGAAAGGAGCTGAAGTGTTGATTTCAGCCCAAACATAAGGCAAGTCCATTTGCTCATGCCAGATGTGGAAGGGCCTACTGTAAACCGGAAATGCTTGAGCGTTTTTATGCCCCGACAACCATTGATGAAGGTGTTTGGTCAGCCGCGAAGTCTCGTTCTGATACTGATACCAACTCTCCAGCCTTAGTTCCAGCCCCGCTGCCTGCCTTTTGAAACGCAACACGGAAGAACCGACCGAATATTTCCATTTGGGATCGCAAAGCGCCGCCTGAGACAGGAGGACCCGTCCTTGTTGCTTTTGCCCGGCTTCATCGCGGATCAGCGCCAACAAATGCGGATTGTCACGAATCAGTTCAGCTCCGTCAACCCAAATAGCCGAGCCAGTTCCCTTAAGATAATGCTGCAAAAACTTCCTCGGCAAAGCAAAACACCGGACATAGGCCAAGGCCGTCAATTGCACAGTTCGATACCGAAACGAACTTTGCCGGAACATCGGCACCAGGTATTTCCACACCCACAGATCAATTTTTCCTCTCATGCTTTTTACTTTTTCTGTCAGAAATTCATGTTAGAATAGTCGCCATTTCGTTTATGACCAGATCAGTCAACCAACTAAAACAACATGCTCCGGTTCATTTTGTTGAAGCCGTTGATCGAACGGCACTTTTCCCGCACGATTTCAAAAATGGCGGGTAGTTTCCGTTAACAAAAGCAGGATGGGCGTGTTACTTTTACATCAATCATTTTAAAACCATACCAATGAGCAAAACCATACTATTGACGGCTTCGGCCTTACTCGCGCTAGCGGTTATTATCGGTGCTTTTGGAGCACATGGCCTCAAGGCAAAGTTAAGCGATGACTTGATGCAAGTGTATAAAACAGGCGTTGAATATCATTTTTATCATGCGCTGGGCTTACTGCTGATCGGTGCGCTGTCCATCCATATGCCATCGCCTTTAATCAGTTGGTCGGCCATTTGCCTGACTGCTGGGATTGTTATTTTCTCCGGAAGTCTTTACGTGCTGTCGATCACGGGAATCAAATGGTTGGGCGCCATTACCCCGCTGGGTGGCTTGAGCTTTATTGCCGGATGGATCCTCTTGTTTGTGGCTGTTTGGAAGAAACTGCCGGCTTCCTGAAAGGTGGCCCATCGTTAATCCCGGTTGAAACTTTCCGGAACAAAAAAAGGATGCCTCTCGACATCCTTTTTTGAATTACTAATCTGATCTAACTTAAACTTGTTATGGCGTGTTCTTTTAAGCTAAGGTCGCTTGTCCCGGCTCCCAGTCACAAGGGGTCAGCTTACCAGTCTTCAAGGCTTCCAAAACGCGCAACACTTCCGGCACATTGCGTCCAATGGCCAGGTCGTTGACACTCACCCAACGGATTACCCCTGCTTCATCGAGAATGAAGGTAGCGCGGTAAGCAATTTTTTCACCAGCTTCCAAAATCCCCAGATCTTCAGCCAGCGACTTGGAAGTATCGGCCAACATGGGGAATTTCAATTGTCTCAATCCCGGGTGGTCATTTCTCCAGGCCAGGTGAACAAACTCGGAATCGGTTGAAGCACCAATCAAGTTGGCATCCAGCTTTTTAAATGATTCGTAATAATCATTGAATCCGGTAATTTCAGTTGGGCATACAAAGGTGAAGTCCTTTGGCCACCAAAACATCACACTCCACTTGCCTTTCAAATCCTCGTTGCTAATGGTTTCAAACTCTTTTCCCATTTCCAGTGAAACGACAGCAGTCTTTTTAAACTCAGGAAATTTTTGTCCTATTGTTAACATGATTTTTTCGTTTTTTATGTTGTTCGTTCAAAAATTTATGCTGCAAATATAGAGTCAGCCAACGGACCAATCAAATTGATTTTTTTTATTCTAAATAGACAAAAACTATTCACAAGCAAGTCAAAATCCAATAGTTATCAATCTACGATCTGGCAAGCCTTTCATCGCAAAAAATAGAAATCCACGATGCCCGTTTCATTCATGGATTAAAATGTTTGGGCAAAAGCCCGAAGAATTATATCTTTAACTGTTTTTTCGAAGCTTTCGGGCTTTCTAAAACGCGATTTTTTACCTGAATCAATTTCAA
The DNA here is from genome assembly GCF_963974515.1 of uncultured Sunxiuqinia sp. Taxonomy (GTDB): domain Bacteria; phylum Bacteroidota; class Bacteroidia; order Bacteroidales; family Prolixibacteraceae; genus Sunxiuqinia. The sequence goes on from NZ_CAXBDD010000152.1 coordinate 2,721, forward strand.
ATAATAGACTATGAAAAAGCTTTCAAAAGAATCAAAGCATGTTTCAAGAAGGGCTTTTCTGGGCACTGCCGTAACAGCGGCAGCCGGAATTACCATTCTTCCAAGCAATGTTATTGCAGGTCTTGGGCACAAAGCCCCTAGTGATAAACTGAATATCGTTGGTGTTGGTGTCGGCGGTATGGGGTTTGCTAACTTGAAGAACCTGGAATCGGAAAATATCATTGGCCTTTGCGATGTTGACTGGCGCTACACAGCTGGCAATGGTGTTTTCGACCGTTTTCCAAAAGCCAAAAAGTACAAAGATTGGCGTAAAATGTATGACGAAATGGGTGACGATTTCGACGCAGTTGTCATTGCAACAGCCGACCACACCCACGCCCTTACTGCAGCTCATGCCATTACCATGGGCAAGCACGTTTATGTACAGAAGCCCTTGACGCACTCGGTTTACGAATCGCGCCTTCTGACCAAACTTGCTGACAAGTACAAAGTAGCCACATCGATGGGTAACCAAGGTTCATCGGGTGAAGGCGTTAACCTGACAACCGAATGGATCGCTAACGGCGAAATTGGTGAAATCACCAAAGTGGAAGCATTCACGGATCGTCCGATCTGGCCTCAAGGATTGAATACACCTGAAAACGGACAGTGGGTTCCTGATGGTTTGGATTGGGATTTATTCGTAGGACCAGCTCAAATGCGTCCTTACAACGAGATTTATCACCCTTGGAACTGGCGTGGCTGGTGGGATTACGGTACAGGTGCTCTTGGCGACATGGCTTGCCACATTTTGCACCCGGTATTTGTTGGTCTTGAATTAGGCTACCCAACCAAAGCCCAAGGTAATTCAACCTTGTTGCTACAAGACTGTGCTCCAACAGCACAATCGGTAAAGCTGACTTTCCCTGAAAGGAAAGCCAAAAAGAAAATGAAAATTAAACTTCCTGAAGTTGAAGTAAACTGGTATGACGGTGGTATCAAGCCGATGCTTCCTGATGGATGGCCAGCCGGTAAAAACCCGAACGACCAAGGTGGTGGTGTTATTTTCCACGGAACCAAAGACAAACTGATCTGTGGTTGCTACGGAGTAAACCCATGGTTGCTGTCAGGCCGCGAACCAAACGCGCCTAAATTCCGTCGTCGTGTGGAAACAAGCCACGAGATGGATTGGGTACGTGCATGCAAGGAATCGCCTGAAAACCGTGTTCCTACCGCATCTGACTTTGCCGAAGCCGGACCATTCAACGAAATGGTTGTGATGGGCGTATTGGCCGTTCGTTTACAAGGCTTAAACAAAGAGTTGGAATGGGATGGAACAAACATGCAGTTTACCAACCTGAACGACACCGAGGAAATCAGAACAGTTATCAAAGACGGTTTTGCCATCCACGATGGTCACCCAACCTTCAAGAAAACATGGACTGATCCGGTTCCTGCCAAAGAATTTGCAGCTGAACTGATCAAGCACACCTACCGTGCACCATGGAGCTTGCCTGATATGCCCGCATAAAGGATGTTTCAAACATCAGATGAATTGATGAATAATGATACAAACGGGGTGAGATTCTTTTCTTGCCCCGTTTTATTTTGGTATCAATCCAGCGTAAATCAACTATTTTTGAAGCCTTAACTTTAAATATCAATCATCATGTTGAAAGTCAATGAGTATTTCGAAGGCGCCGTTAAATCAATTGCGCTGGCCAACGAAGAAGGAAACGCCACCATTGGCGTAATGGAAAGTGGCGACTATGAATTTGGAACCGCAACCATCGAAATTATGACGCTTACCAGCGGCAGCCTGGATGTGTTACTGCCCGGCGAATCGGAATGGAAGAATTATGGGAAAAACGAATCTTTCAGAGTTGAAAAGGATGTCCGCTTCAAAGTCAAAGCCAACGGACAAGTGGCTTATCATTGCTTGTACTTATAAGAAAGGTTGGTTAGAAATCCTTCCCTCCTTCATTTAGTCATCATTTCTTATTAAATTGCTTCGCGCAGTTTTAAAAATGAAACCTTACACCATGACATCTAAGCAAACACCAATAAGCAGACGCCATTTCCTTGGTTCAACAGCAAGTGTAGCCGCCGGGCTAAGTATCCTTCCCAGCGCCGTGATTGCCGGGCTTGGACACAGAGCACCAAGCGACAAACTTAACATTGCCGGCATTGGCGTGGGCGGCATGGGTTACCGCAACCTGAAGAATATGGAGACCGAAAACATCGTGGCCCTGTGCGATGTGGACTGGAAATATGCCAACCGGAACTCGTTCCGCGAGTGGCCAACAGCTCCCCAGTACAAAGACTACCGGGAGATGCTTGACAAGCAAAAGGACATTGATGCGGTCATGATTGCCACCCCCGATCATTCGCATGCCTTACCTGCTTTGATTGCCATGCGCAAGGGAATTCATGTGTACGTTCAGAAACCGCTGACGCACTCGGTTTACGAAAGCCGGGTACTCACAGAAACCGCCCGCCGCTACGGTGTGGCGACCCAAATGGGGAACCAGGGAAATTCGAACGAAGGAATCCGCCAGATTTGCGAATGGATCTGGACCGGCAAGATTGGCGACATCACCCGGGTAGATGCCTGGACCAACCGCCCCATTTGGCCGCAAGGACTGGAGCGCCCGGAAAAGGAAATGCGCATTCCCAAAACGCTGGACTGGGATTTATTTTTAGGGCCGGCAGCCTACCGTCCCTACAACGAAATTTACACCCCCTGGAACTGGCGTGGCTGGTGGGACTTTGGCACCGGCGCACTGGGCGATATGGCCTGTCACATTCTCGACCCGGTATTTAAAGCGCTCAAGCTGGAGTATCCAAGCTCGGTTCAGGGAAGTTCCACGCCGGCCAATACCGAGTCGTGTCCCAACGCCGAAATGGTGGTTTATGAATTCCCGGCACGAGACAACCTGCCCAAAGTCGCCATGCCTCCGGTAACCGTTACCTGGTTCGATGGCGGTCTGATGCCGCCGCGCCCAGACGAACTGCTGGACGGCGAGCCCATGGGCAACGAAAGTGGCGGCTGCATTTTTTATGGCACCAAAGGAAAAATCATGTGCGGCTCCTCCTCAGCCAACCCAACCCTGCTGCCGACCCGCGAAATGGCTCATTTTGAAGAACCGGCCAAAAGCATCCGGCGGATTCCCAACGCCATGGACGGGGGACACGAACAAGACTGGATCAGGGCCTGCAAGGAAACCCCGCAGAACCGGGTGAAACCGTCATCCGACTTCGATTATTCGGGCCCCTTGAACGAGATGGTGGTGATGGGAGTGCTGGCCGTCAGGCTACAAAGCCTGCAACGCAAATTAATGTGGGATGGCCCCAACATGCGATTCACCAACATCGGGCAAAACGACCAACTGCGGGTGTTGGCTAAAGATTCGTTTGAAGTGGTGAACGGCGATCCGCGTTTCAACAAAGACTTTGTGACCCTGCCAGCCAGACAAATGGCCGAAGAATGGATTCGCCACAACTACCGCCAGGGCTGGGAGCAGATTTAAGTGAATCACGGGGATGGGTGCAGGGAAGTTGGCTACTTCGTTTTAGCCATGTTTTTTCTCGTATTCA
>NZ_CAXBDD010000153.1:0-6222 GCF_963974515.1 uncultured Sunxiuqinia sp.
GGAAGCAAAGGGATTGGATCCGCAATTTGTAGAGAATTGGCGGCCTGTGGAGCAGATGTATTTATCAACTATTTTTCAAACAAGGAAAGTGCAGAAAAGCTGGCTGCTGAAATAAGGAAAGAATTTGGCGTTAAAGTCGGAATTGGTGGCGCCGATGTCTCTAAATCGGAGCAGGTAAAAAACATGTTTATTGAAATGGATGAGGCTTTTGGCGAAATCGACATTCTTGTAAATAATGCCGGTAGTGAAAGTGTAATTCATGCACTGGACATGGAAGAAGCCGAGTGGGATAGAGTTATCAATATAAATTTGAAGGGCCCCTTTTTGTGTGCGCAGGAGGCTGGAAGAAGAATGGAAAAATCAGGTGGAGGTGTCATCATCAATATTTCTTCTATCCACGATACCACGCCGCGCAAAGGGTTAATACATTATTGTTCGGCAAAAGCCGGATTGAAAATGCTCAATAAGTGTTTGTCGCTAGAACTTGCCGAAAGCAATATTCGGGTGGTGTCGGTTGCTCCGGGTGCTATTGAAACGGAAATGAACCGCGAGGAAATCAACCAGTTTGGTCGCGAAAAATTCGACCAATGGATTCCATCCGGTAGGGTTGGTAATGTGTCAGAAGTGGCTCAGACAGTCGCATTTTTGGCAAGCGATATGGCCGGCTATATTAATGGGGCCGATGTGTACATCGATGGAGCTTACATGAACCATACCATCCAGTACGATCCTCGTCCACCCCGAAAAAAACAGTAATAGCCGGGGGCAATGAAACTTTATTTTTTGAGCTTAATCGTAAACACCATGTCGATATTTTATACCGGAAGCTATACACAGCTTGGTGCACCTGCAACAAATCCCACCGGAAAGGGAATCGGTTGTTTTCAACTGAATTCGGAAACGGGTGAAGTTCATCTTCTGCAGTATACACAACAGCGCAGTCCGAGTTACCTGGTTGTTTCAAACGACAAAAAGTATTTGTATGCCGTTGAAGAAATGTATGAAAACCTGGATCCACAGGTTTATGCATATAAAATAGGAGAGGGAGGAGCTTTAACATTCCTGAATTCTCAAGAAATCGCAGGCGATTATGCCTGTCATTTGGCCATCGTTCAGTATAGGCTGGTTGTTGCCAATTATGTTTCAGGTAATGCGCTATCGTATCCAATCTTGGAGGATGGTAGTCTTGCTCCATTCAACCAGGAAATAAAACACGAGGGAACAGGTCCAAATAAAGAGCGACAAGAAGCAGCTCATGCACATATGATTTATCCTTTCAAAAACGACGGCATGTATGTGGTTGACTTATCGCTGGATCGAGCAAAGGCTTATCAATTTGAACCAGCTTCCAGGCTGTGGGAAGCAACACCAAAACTGGATATTAAGATGGATGCCGGAAGCGGTGCGCGCCACATGGCGATGGATAATAAGGAAGAATTTGCTTTTGTTTTAAGCGAATTGAGGGGTGAAATTTTTGTGGCTGATTTGCGGGGTAACGAAACCGAAGTTATACAGAAAATTTCGTTTATCCCCGAAACACACAAAGGCGCAATCGGCGGGGCAGCTATCCGGCTTCATCCCAATGGCCAATTCTTGTATACCTCAAATCGTGGATCGGACACCATTGCTGTTTTCAAGATCGACAAAGTATCTAAAAAATTATCCCTTATCACCCACCATTCAACCGAAGGTAAAACACCGCGCGATTTCAATGTTGATCCGAGCGGTAAATGGCTTGTTGCAGCAAATCAGGATTCGAATACGCTGGTCGTGTTCGGGATAAACAAAGATGATGGTACGCTGAGCATGAAATCAAAAATTGAAGTGGAAACACCGGTGAACATTTGCTGGTTATAATCGAAGCTAATTAAATACATTCAAAAATGATTGAATTGATGGGAATAGCATGGGATCATCCAAGAGGATATGAGCCTTTAATTGCTGCAGCAGAAGAATTCACAAAGAGTAATCCCAACGTAACAGTAAAGTGGGATGTTCGCTCACTAAAGGAATTTGGCGATATGCCAATTGAAAGCCTTATTGAGCGTTATGACCTTATAACCATTGATCATCCCTACATGGGGCAGGCCGATAAAAATGGTCTGCTGCTTAAACTGGAAGAACACCTCTCAGAGGCTCAGATTAAAGCTTTTGAAGCTGAAGCATTAGGACTATGTTTTAGAATATATCAATACAACAATCATTTGTACGCTGTACCCATTGATGCTGCCGCATTGGTTGGTGCCTGCCGAAAAGATTTGATTGATGAAACCGGTTTAAACCTACCCAAAACCAGAAATGAACTAAAAAGATTTTACGCTAAAGTTCCATTCGGATATTCCGTAGCATGGGCCCTTTGTCCTACAGACATTTGGTGTACCTTTTTAACCCTTTGCGCTCAGAATGCCGGTCGCGGCTTTATAAAGAACGGGGAAATTGATTCTAAAATTGGGAGCAGTGTGTTGGATGAACTTAAATACCATCTGGATTTTCTTCATCCTGAATCTATAAACTGGAACCCAATTCAGATTCTGAACAGAATGGGTAACGAAAATGAAATAATCTATTCTCCCTATTTGTTTGGATACACCAATTATTCCCGCAAAGGTTACACGAAGAATTTGGTTCATTTTACAGATAGTCCGGTAGGAGTGCAAAAAAATATTTCAACCATCATGGGGGGTGTTGGTTTGGCTGTTTCTGGCTCGACTAAAAATCCCGCAATAGCTTCAAAATTTGCTGGATATGTGGCCTCTGCCGAGATTCAGGAAGGAACGTTTACACAAAACGGAGGTCAGCCGGCGAATAAACTGGCTTGGCAAAGTGCCGAAAACAACCAGCTTTGCAACAATTTCTTCGGCAATACCGAGTGGACCATCGAAAACGCTTACACCCGGCCACAACATCCGGGGTGGAACCTGTTTCAGGAGCAGGGTGCCGAATTAATTCATGAGGGGATATTAAAAAATACCGCTTCAGAAGTAATAATGATTAAACTGAATGAATTGTATAAAACGGTTTAAAATGAAAAATTTTACCACCATACAGATAGAGATAATTGATAAAATAGCTGTTCTGAAATTCAATCGTCCGGAACAATTGAATGCTATGAACAGGCAAATGATGGACGAAATAATTGAGGCCATTCAATGGATTAACAGCAACGAGGAAACTGCTGTGGCTTTGATTTTTGGCGAAGGCAGGGCATTTATGGCCGGTGCAGATATAAAAGAGTACGGCACTCAAACTGCCGAAGAGTTTGAATCTTTCCAGGAAAAAGGCAAACAACTCTACGAATCAATTGAAAACGCTTCGAAACCATGGATTGCGGCAGTAAACGGTTTTGCGCTTGGCGGTGGATTTGAAATAGCCCTTTCGTGCGATCTGATTGTGGCTTCAGGATCTGCCATTATGGGATTGCCCGAGGTATTTCTAAGTCTGATTCCCGGAGGAGGCGGCACACAGCGTTTAATACAGAAAGTTGGTATTAATCGGGTAAAAGAGATGTTGTTTCTTGGTGCCCAGTTCGATGCAGCTACCATGTATAGCTGGGGAATTGTTAATCGGGTTTTCATTGGCGATGACTTTTTTGCTCAGGCAATGGATTTTGCCGGAAAATTATCCCGAAGATCTGAAAGTTCGGTAGCTCAACTAAAACGATTGGCAAATCTTAGTTTGCAGCACATCCGCTTCGACGAGAAAATCAACGACGAGGCACGAACTGTAAAGGCATTGTATTTAACAGAGGAGGCGCAAACTGCCATTCAGAATTTTATTAAAAAATCAGAAAATAGAGATGGGAAATAATGGACCATTAAACGGTTTGGTAGTGGCCGACTTTTCGCAGTTGGCGCAAGGCCCATGGGCAACACAAATGTTAGGCGACATGGGGGCGGAAATTATTAAAATTGAGCCACCCAAAGGAGATTGGATGAGACATTATTCCTATGGCAATCTATATCCTAAGGGCGAGAGTATTTCGTTTATCAGTTTTAATCGAAATAAGCGAAGCATCGCGCTCGATTTAAAGTCGGAAGAGGACAAAAAGATTGCAAAAAGCATTATCGCAAAAGCCGATATTTTGCTCGAAAATTATCGTCCCGGCGTTATGGAGCGTCTTGGCTTGGGCTACGAGGAAATGAAGGCCTTGAATCCGAAATTGGTGTATTGTTCCAGTTCTGGTTATGGTGCAAGTGGCCCCTATTTAAAGCGGGCGGGGCAGGATTTGTTAGCACAAGCCATTAGCGGAGGCCCTGCGCTAAACGGTAAAAAAGGAGATTTACCTGTGGTGACGGCGGTCGGCCAGGCTGATTTATTAACCAGTTTATTCATTGTGCAGTCGGTGCTGGCAGCTATTTTTTCGCGCAGCGTTACCGGCAAGGGGCAAAAAGTTGAGGCCAATTTGCTGAGCTCAATTGTAGGTTTTCATGTGCAGGAGGTAACGGCTTATTTGCAAAAAGGAGCAAACCCCGAGCGTAGCGAAAGCGGAATCCCCAATCCTTGGCTTGGAGCTCCCTATGGTTTGTATGATACGGCAGATGCGTACATCGCCATAGGAATGAGTTCGGTACGCAAAGTAGCCAAGGTGATTGGGTTGGAAAAATATGATAGCGAGGGGTTTGATTCTAACAATATTATAGAGAATAGAGACCAGATTCGTTGGGATTTTAATGCTGTATTCAAAACCAAAACAACCAACGAATGGCTTGAATTGTTGCTTGCCGAAGATGTGTGGTGCTCGCAGGTCAATTCTTTTGATGAGATGGTGGAAGATCCACAAATTAAGCACAATAATATGATTATAGAATACGAGCATCCTACTGTGGGAAAGGTCAGAACCACCGGATTTTCTGTGAGTTTTAGCGATACACCGCAAAAGATTCAAAAACCGGCTCCTTTGCTGAATGAACATGCTGCTGAAATATTGAAGGAGTATTGCGGTTACAGAGATAAGGATATTAATGATTTTTTAAGCAAACAACAATGAAACTAGGATTTGGATTATACCGTCATATGCTCAACGAGGAGCATTACAAATTTGCCAAACAATGTGGAGCGACACATTTGGTAGTGCACCTGGTCGATTATTTTGGAAATGTCGACAACGATAAGTCCAGTGCCAATCAGCCTATTGGGGCAACAAAAGGTTGGGGCAAAGCCGGCAATGGCGAACTATGGTCGTTGGAAGAATTGTTGAAAATTAAGGCCGAAATCAACAGTCACGGAATGGAATGGTATGCCATTGAAAACTTTGATCCTTCCATTTGGCACGACATCCTTTTAGATGGTCCCCAAAAAGCACAACAGATGGAATTAGTGAAAGAGCAAATTCGCATTGTTGGCGAAGCAGGAATACCTGTTTTTGGGTATAATTTTTCGCTCGCCGGAGTCTCGAGTCGGGTGGTAAAACCCTTTGCACGCGGGGGAGCTGTTTCGGTGGGTATGGAAGGTTCGGTTGATGAAACTCCGCTACCCAATGGCATGGTTTGGAACATGGTGTACAACGAAAATGCACCGGCAGGGACAGTTCCTTGCGTAAGTCACGATGAGCTTTGGAACCGTTTGCAATATTTTCTGGAAAATATTATTCCGGTGGCAGAAGAGGCTGGCGTAAAAATGGCTGCCCACCCCGACGACCCACCGATGCCTTACGTGCGAAACACGCCGCGTTTAGTTTATCAGCCGCACATGTATCAACGCCTGATTGATATGCAGCCAAGTGCGAACAATAACCTTGAATTCTGTTTGGGGACAATTTCTGAAATGACGGAAGGCGATGTTTACGAGGCAACTCATCAATACAGCTCGCAAAATAAAATTGCGTACATTCATTTTCGCAATGTAATTGGCAAAGTACCGGATTATAAGGAGGTTTTTGTGGATGAAGGCGATATTGATATGTTTCGCGTTCTTGAAATTCTGAAACAAAACAATTATGAAGGCATTCTTATACCAGATCACACTCCACAAATGAGTTGCGAAGGATCGTGGTATGCGGGAATGGCTTATGCTATGGGATATATTTCAGCTGCTATGAAAATGGTATAGCGTAAAGAGATAGTTTAAGTTTGGCCTGAAATCCAGAAGTTCAGCATATCGCATATTAGCTGTTAAATAACTGAACTTTTCTTGGGTTTCTTTCTCTAAGTGATTGTCCGTATACTAGTATAAATCTCAAAATCTGATGGAAAAAATACTACTAACAAAATTATCCGAATGCAT
>NZ_CAXBDD010000154.1:0-6113 GCF_963974515.1 uncultured Sunxiuqinia sp.
AGCAAAATTAGGAAATAACAAGGAACAACAAACCTTTGTGCTTTAGAACAGCCTGGATATAGGATCTTAAAATCCTTTTGTTTCAATCGCTCAATAATAAAAAATCGGATTGGTACAGCAGTCTCGGGTCGAATTATTCGAATGCTATTTCATCTTGACTCCTTTCAAATTTCAATCTTAAAAACCTGTGCCATATCATCAGTAACCGGATAACCAGGCATAATCGACAGTCCATTTTCATCCAACTTCCAATCGACGGGCTGGTCCGAACCCAAGACCCTGACCTGTTTAATAGTCATTTCAGTCCCCGGACTTCTTGGAGAAAAGGCCTTCATCAGCAGCGGTTTTGACGGGTCGGGCACCCCTAAAATCATGGCATAAATGACATTGCCCTTCGTGGTGTAGCGGACGTCATCCGTTGTATACTTAATTTTCAGAAACTCCTGGTGGTTTTCGAAATCACCTTCCGGCTCCACTGTTGGCCCTTCGCCATAGGTATGCCAAGGACGGGTTTCATAGATCGCTTCGCCATATTGATCCAGCCAATGGCCCATCTTCAGTAAGACGTCCTGCTGATCTTCGGGGATGGTTCCGTCGGCTTTAGGCGAAATATTGAGCAACAGCACACCGTTTTTGCTAACAATATCGATTAAAACATGCATCACGTCGGCGGCGGGTTTAATCTGAAGGTTTTCGGTATAGCACCAGCTCCCGGTACTCAGGGTTTCATCAGTCATCCACACTTTCTCGCCCATCTTGTTTTTGCGCGATTTTTCCAGATCATCCACACTTACATCCAAAGGCAAATCATCCTGCTTTCGCACAATAACCACTTCCTTGTCCAATTTTTTTGCTTCATTCAGGTAATAGGCGCAAAACTTTTTCCGGTATTCTTCAGGAATCTGATCCAGCCACGAGTCAAACCAGATAATATCAGGTTGATAGTTGTCAATGACTTCTTTTAGCTTTCCAAACCAGACTTCTTCCAGCCATTGTTCCTCGGGCAAGTTACCGTACAAATAATTTAGCTCCGGATCATCACTGGCAGGTGCCGATCCCTCAAAAAGGGGATAGTGGCTATGCCAAAAGTCCTTTTCACCTTCCACACCGGAATAACGCTGCAAATTACGGGCATGATGAAACGTGGTGATCAACCTCATTCCCCTGGCCGAAATTGCCTCCTTCAATTCCCCGGTAATATCTCTTCGAGGGCCTTTATCCCCGACATTCCATGGAGTCACATCACTGGCCCACATCGAAAAACCATCGTGATGCTCGGCTACAGGGCCGGCAAATCGGGCTCCGGCTTTTTCAAACAAATCAGCCCATTGTTTCGCGTTAAACTGTTCAGCCTTAAACATGGGTACAAAATCATGGTATCCAAATTCAGAAAGGGGCCCATAGGTATCGACATGATACTGGTATTCCTTCCGGTCCTCAAAATGCATATTTCGCGGATACCATTCATCTCCAAAAGCGGGAACGGAATAAACTCCCCAATGAAAATAAATACCGAATTTGGCATCCTGAAACCAGGCAGGTTCTTCATTGTGATCTGCGAGCGATACCCAGTCTTCGGTGTAAGTTGCCGGTTGCTCTTTTGAGGCAGAATTGCACCCACCCACCAAAAATAAGGTTCCGACTAATAAATAGCATGTTATCCGTTTCATATCATCAAGTTTAGTTGGTTATTTTAATCGATATTTCTACGCGTTTATCATTCATGCAAAAATCAAAATCGAACCAATATCTTCAAGATCTTACCATGATTTTCCGACCAGTCCTGCATGGCCTGCGGGACTTCTTCACAGGGGATAACTCGTGAGACCAGCAGATTTTCATCCAGGCCGCTGTTTTTCAGATATTTCATGACGGCTTCGAAATCGGATGGGTTGGCATTGCGCGAGCCCATAATTTCCAATTCCTTTTGCACCCACAGTTTCGTTGGAAATGAAATCTCGTTTCCCGCATAACCAATGCAGACCACCCGCCCGCCAAAGCCCACTTCTTCAATCGCCGCTTTGTATGTCACCGGGCTGCCGGCCGCCTCAATAACAACGGAAGGTCCATGCCCGCCGGTTATCTTTTCCAGTTCTTCATGCAAATCCTGAGAGTTTGAATTGATGATATGGTTGGCTCCGAGCTTTTGGGCGATCGCCAGTTTCGAATCGTCCAGATCAACAGCCACGACGTTAGCGCCCCTCAAATGCGAACGCACAATCGCGCCGCTGCCAATCATACCGCAACCAAAAATAACCACCGTATCCGAATCGGTCACTTTTCCATTATCAACCGCATGGAAACCAACGGTCAATGGTTCAACCAACGCCAGCTGAACAGCTGACAACCGATCATCGACCAACACTTTTTGCCAGGGAACAGCCAGGTATTCAGCCATGGCCCCGTCACGTTGAACCCCCAGCGTTTGGTTGTAACGACAGGCGTTAAACTTTTTCTGCTTGCAGGAGCTACATTGTCCGCAGTTGGTATAGGGCACAACGGTTACCTGCTGACCCGGTTGAAAAGTGCCTGGCACTTCGGCACCCATGCTTTGGATCACCGCCGAGATTTCGTGTCCCGGAATCCGCGGGAACTGAACCAGTGGATTTTTCCCCAGGTAAGTACTTAAGTCGGAGCCACATAATCCAACGTAACTCAGTTTCAACAAAATATCCCCTGATCCGGTTTGTGGCATGTCTCGATCCACCATCTTCATTTCACCCGGTTGTGTTATTTCAATTGCTTTCATTAAAGTTTGATATTAGATGATTGATAATCAATCCAAATGATAAAAATGCTTCGCGTTTCTGCTGAAAATCTGTTCCTGTTCGTCCGGGCTCAAACCCGACAACATATCCTTGACAAGATTTAACCAATCTGAGTAGCTGGTTGCTACCAGGCAAACCGGCCAGTCTGATCCGTACATCAGGCGCGAAGGGCCAAAAGCTTCCAGCACCACATCGAAATAGGGCTGAAGTTGCTCTTTGGTCCAGCTATGATAATCAGCTTCAGTGACCATACCACTGATTTTGCAGCTTACATTTTCCCGCCGGGCCAACTCCTTCAGGTTTCGCGCCCAGGGTTCAGTTTCGTTGTGCTTTATTTTTGGTTTCGCAATATGATCCACAATAAACTGCTGTTCCGAGTGCTGATCGACGAATCGAATGGTATTGGGAAGTTGATGTTCAAGAATCAGGATATCGTACACCAGCCCGTCGTTTTTTAATTGCGAAATTCCCCGGTTAAAATCTTTTCCGAGGATAAACGCCGGGTCGGATTCTCCCTGCACTACATGCCGGACACCCTTCAGCCACGGATTGCCGGAATATTGCTCCAATACCTGCTGAATATTCTCCGCAGCCAATGGCAGCCAGCCAACAATACCTTTGATAAAATCGTGCTCTTCGGCCATTTCCAGCAGCCAGTCTGTTTCTTCAAGGGATTGTCGGGCCTGAACCGAAACGACTCCCTGAACGCCGGTTTCCAAAAGGGATTCTTTCAAATCCTTCGGAAGAAAGTTTTTTCGGATGGAAGCCATTTCGTCGTCTATCCAGTCAAAATCAACCGGGTTATAATTCCAAAAATGATGGTGCGTATCGATGATCATTCGGTAAAAATTTACAGGTATGGATACTCCGGGTCAATAATTCCAGCCTTTTTCAGGCTTTGCCAAAAGTCGGACGGGTACGATTCCTCCAGTATGATCTTGTTGCGGGCCATTCGTTTCGGTTTACTCGGATTTAGGGCAACTGCCGTAATTTGCGGCGCAGACAGCGCAAATTTCAGGCAGGCATCACCAGGCTCGATTCCAAATTTTTGGCACACCGCAAAAAACCGATTGCGCCATTCAAACAAAGGCTGATCAGCCTCATTTCGTGCATCAACAAGCCGGTAATCAAAGTACTCGCCCCCGGTTAAAAAACCAGCATTAAAAATGGCCGAATTAATAATCCCTACGCCATCCTCCTGCAGCTGCTTCATAAAATCAAGAATTTCCTTCGGATGATGATAGAGGGTAAATTTATTGGCAAACATCACCCAGTCGAATTGCACCTGCGGGTACAGCTCTTTAATGACCAGCCAGTCTTTTGAGCCAATGCCGACCGCTTGCACCGCTCCTTTTTCCTTCAATTCGAACAAAGCGCGGTAAGCGCCCAGCACATCATCCAGGCGCTGCTTCCGGTCTGCATCATCCGTAGCGGCTTCCAGGTATTCATCCGGGTCGTGAACCGACACCAGTTCGGGTTTATAGTTTCCGCCAAGCAACTCGCAGCCTTGCTGCCAGCAATCCAAAATTCCGTCATAGCTGATTTTCTGTACGGCATCGTGTTTCAGATTAGCCCAGGCACCTGGTTCGAAGGTTGGCTCGTCCGTTTTCAAGGGGACACGATACCAACCCAGCTTATTGCTGATGGAGATTTGTCCCGGTTCAATGCCGAGTTTTTCAAGCCCCTGTCCAATGACTTCCAGGGCTAAGCCAGCTCCATATTTGCCAGCCGTATCAATCATTACCTTGCCATCGGCCACCCGGAACCATTCCCGGATCAAGGCCATCTTTTCTGTTTCGTTTAATTCGCGGTAAAGATTGCCCAAAAAGCTGGTTCCATAGATTACAGCCGGGCAACTGATTCCGGTCTTACCCAATTGTCTTGCATTCATGCGGTTATTTTGTTTGCTTTTGCTGCCCGTCAATCGCCTTATATTCTGCCGACGGATCCAGCTCATAAATACGTTCCATCAGCACCCATTTTTCATTGGCGCTGGCTTCTTTACTGGTCACCTGAAAACGGGACACAAAAGCTTCCCATTCTGACTGCCGTGGCTTTCCGGCCAATTCATTCATCGCCCGGTCATGGTCAAAATCGGCAACCGTGTCCATAATCATGAACAAGCGATTTTCGTGGATATAAATTTCCATATCCAAAATGCCCACTTCCTTCATTCCCTGCGCAATTTCGGGCCAGGTATTTCCGGGTGAATGAACGTTTTTGTAAGCTTCAATCAAGTCCGGATTATTCTCCAGAAGCAGCGTTTTGCAATAGCGTTTAAATCTCATTACTCACTGGTTTATGAATGTAAATATCCAATAAATCAACCGCTTATTAAAACCAACATATTCAGCTATCTTCATGCAAAGCTTTCCGCAAAGCTTTGCGGAGAAATAAAAATGTTCTAAAACACACGATGAGTGGACCTAACTTGAACCGGAAGAAATGACTATTTTTGCTTGAAGAAAAGTAATCATGGGCAACAGACACATCTCCTTAAAAGATTTGGCAAAGGAACTGAAGGTTTCCATCTCCACCGTTTCGCGGGCCTTGAAAGACCACCCGGATATCAGCCGCGAAATGAAAGAGAAAGTAAAACAACTGGCCCTGGCCCGAAAATACAGTCCGAACCCGTTGGCCATGGGTTTGCTGAAACAGGAAACCCGGATGATTGGGGTGATTGTTCCCGATTTGGTGACCCATTTTTATGCATCAATCATTGCCGGAATTGAAAGTTACGCGAAAGAAAAAGGCTACTTCATATTACTTGCCAGTTCCAATGAGTCGATTGAAAAAGAAAAAGAATCCATTGAAAACTTACTCAAAGCCCGGGTTGAAGGATTACTGATTTGCATGAGCCAGGAAACCAATGAAACCAGTCATTTCGAAAGCTTACTGGCACAAGATATTCCCTTGGTTTTCTTTGACCGGGTGTGCTTGCAGGAGCAAGTATCATCGGTGACGGCAGATAATACGGAGGCTTCAAAAATAATTACCCGGCATTTCTTTGAGCAGGGCTACCGGAGAATCGCCTTTATTTCGGGACCGGAGCAGCTGAACATCTCCCGCGAACGATTGGCCGGTTATCTCGCGGGGCTGGAGTCCTGCCAGCTCCCTGTTGATCCGGATTTGATTGAGCAGTGCAATCTCAGCCATGAATCGGCCCGACAGGCCATGAACCGATTGCTGAACCTGCCAGCACCACCTGATGCCGTATTTGGCATCAACGATACCGTTGCCTTCGCCGCCATGAAGGAAATCAAGCACCACCGGCTTCACATTCCAAACGATATTGGCTTGGTGGGTTTTACCGATGAGTTCCACTCCACCGTGGTTGACCCGCCA
>NZ_CAXBDD010000155.1:0-5816 GCF_963974515.1 uncultured Sunxiuqinia sp.
GGAGCAAAAAAAATGAGGCAGCCTCAATAAGCTGCCTCAAAGCCATGAAAACAATTAAACAATGTTCAGAAAACAGAAAACTAGAAACAATTATATCGTTAAAATCTCTTGATTTTTATCCTCCAATAAGCTGTCGACCTTTTTACCGAAGTTATCGGTCATCTCTTGCACCTCTGCTTCGGCGACTTTTTCCTGGTCTTCAGACAAGCCTTCCTTTAAAAGCTTTTTCAAGCCTTCGTTGGCTTCTTTTCGTGCTCCGCGAATACTGATGCGGGCTTTTTCGCCTTCGTGACTCACTTGCTTGGTCAGGTTTCTCCGGCGTTCTTCGGTCAATGGCGGCACATTAATCCGAATAATCTCACCATTATTTTCCGGATTGAAACCCAAATTTGCATTCATGATTGCTTTTTCAATGGGCGAAATCATTGTCTTTTCCCAAGGTTGAACAGCAATGCTGCGCGCATCTGGTGTACTGATATTGGAAACCTGATTTAAAGGTGTCATACTTCCGTAGTAGTCAACCACGATTCCGTCTAACATTCTGGTTGAAGCTTTGCCGGCACGAATATGAACCAATTCATTTTCCAAATGGTCAATAGCAGCTTCCATCTTTTCTTTGCAAACTTCAAGTATCAATTCTAATTCTTCTTCCATATCCAAATAAATGGTCCGTTCTTTTTGTGCTGAGAGCAAATATAGAAAAAATTAAAGAATTTTGGAATTTCTTAATTTTTTTAATCAAAAATTGGGCTTTAACCTGGTTTTATACGTGTACAAGTGTTCCAATGTCTTCGCCAGACAGGACTTTAAGCAGGTTTCCTTTTTTGTCCATGTTGAAAACCACGATGGGTAAATTGTTTTCCTTACACATGGTCGTGGCGGTCAGATCCATCACTTTTAAGCCTTGGTTGTAGATTTCATCAAACGAGATTCGGTCAAACTTGGTGGCGGTCGGGTCTTTTTCGGGGTCGGCAGTATAGATGCCATCAACCCGCGTTCCTTTCAGCATGGCATCGGCTTCAATTTCAATTCCGCGCAATGATGAACCGGTGTCGGTGGTAAAATAGGGGTTGCCGGTTCCGGCTGAAAAGATAGCGACTTCGCCTCGTTCCAGGGTTTCAATGGCTTTGTCTTTCGAGTAAAACTCGCCCACGGGCTCCATGCGAATGGCCGTCAAAACTTTCGACTTGACACCATTGGCTGTGAGTGCCGAATTAAGCGCCAGACTGTTAATTACGGTGGCCAGCATACCCATTTGGTCGCCTTTTACCCGGTCAAATCCTTTGGCTGCTCCACTCAAGCCGCGAAAAATATTTCCACCGCCAATCACAATACCAATCTGGACACCCAGGGCTACCGCTTCCTTAATTTGAACCGCGTAATCATTCAGCCGCTCCTGGTCAATACCGTAGGCTTGTTCTCCCATGAGCGATTCGCCGCTCAGTTTTAACAGCACGCGTTTGTATGTCGTCATTTTTATTTTATTTCCTGCAAAGGTAAAAATATTCTAAAATGGATTTCACCCGATATGTTGGCAATTGGGATTTATTAAAGGAATGAATTTCGGTTTCATAATTAATTACTAATTTTACGGCCGCTGATTTTCAAGAGTTATGGTACAATTAAATGTGATTTTATTTTTGGTTGGTTTTTTCAGAACCTTATTTGTTATTGTGGTCATTTACTACCTGATCAAGATTTTAACAAAATATGTTCTGCCTCTGTTTATCAACCAGCCAAAGCAACATCGTGATTTTCGGGATCCCCGGAATTCCAAGCCTGAAGGTGAAGTAACCATCGAAAAAGATCGCTATAATGGCGGACGGATTCGGAAGGATGAAGGCGAGTATGTTGATTTTGAAGAAATCGATTGAGTAGGCGGAGGGCCGAGTGCATGGGCACAGGGCCAAGGGGATTGGAAGTCGGACCGGTTCATTTTATCATCAAGGATCAATTTTATCATCAAGTAACAATATTTAATCATCAATAACATATGGCTCAGGAAGATATTTTTAAGAAGCTGATCGCGCATTGTAAAGAGTATGGATTTGTGTTTCAATCGAGCGAAATTTACGATGGGCTGGGTGCAGTGTACGATTACGGACAAAATGGAGTAGAACTTAAAAATAACATCAAAAAATATTGGTGGGACAGCATGGTGATGTTGCACGAAAATGTCGTCGGACTGGATTCGGCTATTTTTATGCATCCAACCATATGGAAGGCTTCGGGCCATGTCGATGCGTTCAATGACCCCTTGATTGACAACAAGGATTCGAAAAAACGCTACCGCGCCGATGTACTGATCGAAGAGCAACTGGCTAAGTTCGAGGAAAAAATGGATAAGGAAGTGGCGAAGGCGCAAAAACGCTTTGGCGATGCTTTCGATGAAAAGCAATTCCGCGAAACCAACCCACGCGTACTGGCCAACCAGGAAAAATGGGACGAATTGCATGCCCAATTTTCGAGAGCCTTAAATGAAAATGACCTGGCTGGGTTGAAACAAATCATTGTTGATCAGGAAATCGTTTGCCCCATCAGCGGAACCCGCAACTGGACCGATGTGCGCCAGTTCAACCTGATGTTTGGCACTGAAATGGGATCAACAGCCGATGGGGCGCTGAAAGTTTACCTTCGCCCGGAAACGGCCCAGGGAATTTTCGTCAACTACCTGAATGTGCAAAAAACTGGTCGCATGAAAATTCCGTTTGGCATCGCTCAAATCGGGAAAGCATTCCGGAATGAGATTGTTGCCCGCCAGTTTATTTTCCGCATGCGCGAGTTCGAGCAAATGGAAATGCAGTTTTTTGTTCGCCCCGGCTCGGAGCTGGAGTGGTTCGACAAGTGGAAGGAAACCCGCATGAAGTGGCACCAGGCCCTTGGTTTTGGCAAGGAGAACTACCGCTTTCACGAACACGAAAAGCTGGCGCACTACGCCAATGCCGCCGTTGATGTGGAATACAAGTTCCCCTTTGGTTTCAAGGAAGTGGAGGGGATTCACTCGCGCACCGACTTCGATTTGTCGCAGCACCAGGAGTTTTCCGGGAAGAAAATTCAGTACTACGATCCGGAGCTGGAAAAATCGTATGTCCCCTTTGTGGTGGAGACCTCCATTGGGGTCGACCGCATGTTCCTGCAAGTGATGTCGGCTTCGTATTTTGAAGAGGAACTGGAAGCAGCCAATGGCAAAACGGACACCCGCGTGGTGTTGAAGTTGCCTGCACCTTTGGCTCCGATCAAGCTGGCCGTGATGCCCCTGATCAAGAAAGATGGCCTGCCGGAGAAAGCCCGCGAAATTATCGACGACCTGAAATTCGATTTCAACTGCCAGTACGATGAGAAAGACTCCATCGGCAAACGTTACCGTCGTCAGGATGCCATTGGAACCCCATTCTGTGCTACGGTCGATCACCAAACACTGGAAGATGCCACGGTTACCATTCGCCACCGTGACACCATGCTGCAGGAGCGCGTGGCCATTGCCGACCTGAAGGGAATTATCGCCTCGCAAGTGAATTTTAAAGCGTTGTTTGCCAAACTGAAGTAAACAACGAGTTGATATACAAACTGAAAAGAGGCTGTTTCGAGTGAAGCAGCCTCTTTTCAGTTTGCGGAAGTGATCAGCTTGCTGATTTTTGGTGAGCGGCGGATTCCAAACCGCCGAAAATTAATCGCAGACCGAAAGGGCGCGATGACAAGTAAGCGAAATCGTGGATCTGCGTCCGCGACACCTGGGGTCGCTTTCATGAAACTAAAAAAAGCCCCATGAATCATGGAGCTTTTAATATGGTTTTATCGGGATTCGCCTAGATGATGAATTTCACAATAAAGAGCAAAGCCAGAACATACATGACAATGGACACATCTTTGTGCTTTCCGGTCAGCAGTTTCAGCACGACGTAGGCCAACATACCGAACACGATTCCTTCGGCAATGCTGTAGGCCAATGGCATCATGATAATGGTGAAAAAGGCTGGAATCGACTCGGTGAAGTCTTCCATATCAATTTTCAGAATGGGTGTTAGCATGAATAAACCAACAATGATCAGCGCTGGTGCGGTTGCTGCTCCCGGAATCATGATAAACAGCGGAGCAAAAAACAAGGCGACCAGGAACAAACCCGCTACGGTCAGCGAAGTCAGTCCGGTACGTCCACCTTCAGCAACACCCGAAGCACTTTCTACATAAGTGGTTACCGTACTGGTTCCCAGCATGGCGCCAAATGTTGTTCCAATCGCATCGGCAAACAGGGCTTGCTTGGCCCGTGGCACCTTGCCATCCGGGGTCAGCATATCCGCTTTCGATGAAACACCAACCAGGGTTCCAACGGTATCAAACATATCAACAAACAGGAAGGTGAACAACACGATCAGCATGTCGATGGTGAAAATCTGGTGGAAATCGAATTTGAAGAAAATGGGTTCGATAGAGGGAGGCAATGAAACCAGATGCCCTTCAGGCAGATGGGTGACTCCAAATGGAATCCCGGCGATGGTAGCCGCGAAGATTCCAATCAATAAAGCGCCTTTGACTTTTAAAGCCAGCAGAATTCCGATGAGCAATACGCCGAATAAGGCGATTAAAACGCTCGGTGATCCCATATCTCCCAAACCAACCAATACAGCATCGTTGTTGACGATGACGCCGGCACCCTGCAAGCCAATAAAGGCGATAAACAGCCCAATACCTGCAGATACCGCATGCTTCATCGACATGGGAATGGCATTGATAATGAGTTCGCGAATGTTGAAGGCCGTAAGAATCAGGAAAATGATCCCTTCCAGGAAAACGGCAGTTAGTGCAAATTGCCAGCTGTAGCCCATACCCAACACAACCGTGAAGGCAAAAAAGGCATTCAGTCCCATTCCGGGAGCCAATGCAAAAGGCAGGCGGGCCACCAGGGCCATGACCAAAGTAGCCACCAAAGCCGAAAGGGCTGTGGCGGTGAAAAGGGCGTTTTTATCCATTCCGGTGGCGCTCAAAATGCTGGGGTTAACCGCCAGGATGTAGGCCATCGTCATAAAGGTCGTGATTCCCGCTAAAACTTCCGTTTTTACGGTGGTGTGGTTTTCATCGAGTTTGAAAAAACGTTTCATGTTTGTGGAAGTTTTAGATTAAAAGGTCCACTTGGCTGCCAAGGTTGGATTGATCTGGAATCCGTCTTTTGCAAAATTATTGCTCATCTCTATTTCAGTACCGAAAGCGAAATTAGAGCAGACGTTATACCACAATTGTGGCTCAGTTAAAAAGCGGTAGTCGGTTCCCCAGAACATTTCTTCTTTCCAGAAATCGGCAAAACCAGTAAAAGTCAATTTATTTTGCAGCATTTGAACCGTCCAAACGGCAGTCAATTGGAAAGCAGCATCTTCCTTGTCTTTAATGTATTTGTAGTTGGCCTGCAAGGTCAGGATTTTTGAGAAGTCGGCCGATGCCCAAGTGCGTTCAACTCCAGCCAACCAGCAATTTTCAATCGGAATGAACGGAGCGCCTGCACCGTCGAGCTTTAATACTCCACCGTTAAATTCCACACGCGGCATGAATTTTTGGGTTTCGGTCCATTTAAAGGCCCGTGCAATTTCCCAATAAGCCAGAGAAAAACCGTTGTCTACATCGCGTTCGTCCGAGCTGTAATCCATATCAACAAAGAAAAAGGTTGAACCGTACTTGTCTGGACGGAACATTTCAACCGTTGTTGTGACCAGTTTTCGGGTTTCCCCCAAATCATAATGCAGTTGTACATTTTGTGCAGTAGCACCCAAGGCGACAACGCTCACAAAAAGAGCCAGTAAAAGTTTCTTCATTTTGGTTTTAATTTA
>NZ_CAXBDD010000156.1:0-5802 GCF_963974515.1 uncultured Sunxiuqinia sp.
GATTTCGGCATAAGGAAGATTAAAGTAGAAGCGCAGGTAGATGAGTTCCCGCTGTCGCTCGGGTAGGTCATTGATGGCCCCGGTCATCGAAGTCCGGAGTTGTGTGGAGATTTCTTCCACCTCCATGAACTCGGCAGCAGAAAAGGAAAACGTCTCCTTTTCGTCCAAGCCTGATTTTCCATCGTAGATTTGTGAAACGTATTGCTCTTTGTTTTCGAACAATTTTCGCCGAAGCGAGGTGATGAGGTAAGCTTTCGCATTTTGCACCTGACCAATCGTTTCGCGTCGTTCCCAAATTCGAACAAATACATCCTGAATGGAATCCTTAACCAGGTCGGGATGATTGAAAATTTTGATTCCATAGCGATACAAATCGGAATAAAAGCAGGTGAAAATTTCGGATAAGGCGACCTCATCTCCGATTTTCATTTTTTCCCAAGTCAGGTTGATATGGATGCTTTCACCTCCCATGTTAATCCGGATTGCTAGCTTAATGTGTGTCAAAAGAAACGAAATATTTGTGAATTTCGAAGGAAAGGCACCGAATTACTTTTTCGAATCTCACGATAGGGATACTTTATCTTTTCGTTTTTCGTTTTCCCATAACAAACAAATTTGGTTACTTTTATTGCCTTAATCAGCCAGTATTCATGAAGCGGACGTTTTTTGTTGCCACTCTCTTTTTAGCCCTGCTTATTTTGGGATCCTGTTCATCTCAAAAAAACTATCGTTTGGGAAGCCTGTCCTACGAAATTGGCGAATACTACCGGGCAACCGAGAAATACCGCAAAGCTTACCGCAAAGACGACAACCTGCAACACAAGATGGAAATGGCCTATCAGATGGCCGAAGCCTACCGCGCCATTGGCGATTACGGCAGGGCTGCCATTTGGTACCAGAATGCCATTCGCCGGCAACATCCCGATTATAAGGCGGTCCTCCATTGGGCCGACTGTTTGCGGGCCACCCAAAAATACGAAGAAGCCATTGAAGCTTACCAACAATACCTGGATTCTTTCCCTACCGATATTCAGGCCATCAACGGGCTGGATGCCTGTCGCTATACGCAGGAATGGGAAGCCAACCCAACCCGGTATGTTGTGAATACCGTTCGTGAGTTAAATTCAAGATATAGTGACTACACACCCGTGTTTGTGGGTGGCAGAGACAACGAAATCCTGCTGACTTCGGCCCGCGAGAACAATGTTGGCCGCAAGGAAAGTGCCATTACCGGGGCTTATTTTGCTGATATTTACCGGGCTGAATACCAGGTTCAGCGTCAGAAATGGGGACCACCCCAATTGATTGATGAATCGGGCCTGATTAATTCACCGGATGAAGAAGGAGCGGTAACGCTTTCGCCAAGCGGCGATGAAATGATTTTCACCCGTGCCCGCTACGACAAGCAAGCCGACAAGGGAGCCGAGCTCTATCGGGTGAAAATGTCGCGTGGCAACTGGTCCGAACCGGTCAAGCTGGACTTGGTCGGTGACAGTTTGATTGCAGCTCATCCATCACTCTCGGCCGATGGCGATACACTCTATTTTGTATCAGACAGGCCCGGAGGTTATGGTGGGAAAGACATCTGGATGGCAACCCGCAATGGCGGTTCCTTTTCGACCCCGGTTAACCTGGGATCCAAGATCAACACTCCCGGCGACGAAGTATTTCCAACGATCCATTCCAGCGGGGAGCTGTACTTTTCGTCGAACTACCACATGGGCATGGGCGGGCTTGATATTTTTAAGGCCACCCGCAATGAAGAAGGCGAATGGCACCTTCAAAACTTAAAGGCTCCGATCAACTCAACAGGCGACGATTTTGGCATGGCCTTTATTGAAGGTGAAGAGGTGCGTGGCATGTTTGCCTCAAACCGCAAAGGCTCACGCAGCGATGATATTTATTCGTTCTACCTGCCCCCGAAAATCTTTCGGGTTTCGGGTGAAATCTACGACAAGGAAACCGGCCAGCGAATGGATGGCGCCCGCATCCGAATCATTGGAACTGATGGTACCAACCTGAGAATGCGGGCCGACAAAGGGCAGTTCCAGATGAAGCTGAACCCGGAAACCGAGTATGTTTTTGCCGCTTTTAAAGATGGCTATTTGAATGACAAAGCCCGGGAATCAACCATCGGGCTGGACGACAGCCAGGATTTTCGGGTGGACCTGTATCTGACACCAACCGATGCACCCATCAAAGTGGACAACATCAACTACGAGTTTGGCAGCTGGGAGCTGCTGCCCCAATCGGTGCATGCACTGGATAGTTTAGTCGGTATTTTGGAGCTGAACCCAACCATCACTATCGAGCTGATGGCCCATACCGACTTTGTGGGTTCGGAGCAATTCAACTTCGACCTATCGCAAAAACGAGCCCAGGCGGTTGTGGATTTCCTCATTCAAAAAGGGATCAACCCGGACCGTTTGGTCGCCAAAGGCTACGGCGAAACCTGGCCCAAGAAGGTGACCCGCAACATGGCTCAACAGCATGACTTTCTGAAACGTAACGATGAATTGACCGAAGAATTCATTAACCAGCTCACTCCCGAGCAACAGGAGATCGCCAAAGCTCTGAACCGACGCACGGAATTCCGGGTGCTTTCGACCGATTTCTATGAGACATTTGCTCCTGAAGTGGAAGAGTAGCGGGATCACAAAAGACAGTATTTGCTTTAAAAACAGCCCATCGTCATTGGAGCTCAGGCGTTGTCATTTATTGGCATTCGATAGTCATTGATTTTTTCTTCAGGCAACCAAAAGCCCGAATACGCCAATGAGGCTAAGCAAATTGTGCCGCTGACTCCCGGTCATGAAAGCTTTTCATTCCGATGGGGTTCAGGCAGAAAGCAACGGGTGAATGTCGCCAAATGACTATTTGTGAATTCGGTGCAAGAATATCGTCCAAAAACCAGCCGATTTCGAATGAGATCTCCTGAATCAGTCGGCGGGCATCATTTCCTAACAAAATTGCATCAATCACTTTCCTGACGAACGAAAGTCGCTTACTTTTGCGGGGCACAAATTCAGAAAATGAACTGAACTGCGCATCAAATGTTGCTTCCATATAAATAAAAAGAGATGACAAAACAATATTTCCCGACCCTGCAAAATGTCAACAAGGCCAAGCTAACGCTCAATGAAATTCTAACTTCAACACCGCTGACCGAAAACCTCAACCTTTCGGAGCAGTTTGGGGCCAAGGTGTTTTTAAAGCGTGAGGATTTGCAAATAGTTCGGTCGTACAAAATACGGGGCGCTTACAACAAAATTCGAAGCCTGAGCAGCGATCAGCGCAACAACGGCATTGTGTGTGCCAGCGCCGGGAACCACGCCCAAGGTGTGGCCTATTCGTGCCAAAGACTGGGCATTCGCGGCAAGATTTACATGCCCACTACCACCCCAAAGCAAAAAATTAAGCAGGTGCAAATGTTTGGCAAACAGTTCGTCGATATTGTGCTACATGGCGATACCTACGACGATGCCAGCGCCGAAGCCTGGAAAGACTGCACCGACAACAAGAAAACTTATATCCACCCTTTTGATGATCCGTTGATTATTGAAGGACAAGCGACCACTGCACTCGAAATTTTGCAAGACTCGACGCATGAAATTGATTACCTGTTTGTGCCCATTGGCGGAGGCGGACTGATTGCCGGTGTGGGAAGCTATTTCAAACAAATGCATCCCAGCACTAAGATTATCGGGGTCGAACCGGCCGGTGCGCCCTCCATGAAAGAATCGCTGAAGCAAGGGCAGGTGATCACCCTGCAAGACATCGATAAATTTGTTGACGGGGCCGCCGTCCAGCGAGTAGGCGACATTCCTTTCGAGATTTGCCAGCAGGTGGTTGACGACATTGTCCTGGTTCCCGAAGGCCGAATCTGTACCAAAATTCTGGAACTCTACAACCGCGACGCCATTGTGGTTGAACCGGCCGGGGCTTTGTCCATTGCTGCCCTGGATTATTATGCTGATCAAATCAAAGGTAAAAATGTCGTCTGCATCGTGTCGGGCAGCAACAACGACATTACCCGAACCGAGGAAATTAAAGAACGCTCGCTCCTGTTCGAAGGACTAAAGCATTACTTTATTGTCCGGTTTCCACAGCGTGCAGGCGCTTTACGCGATTTCGTTGAGCATGTACTTGGCCCCACGGACGACATTACTCATTTCGAATACTCGAAGAAAAACAGCCGCGAGCGAGGCCCTGCCTTCGTAGGCATTGAGCTGACGAACAAAAATGATTTTGACGGATTAGTGCAACGCATGGCCGAGCATGGCTTTGTGTACGAATATGTAAATGAAAAGCCCGACCTGTTCCAGTACCTGATTTGAGTTTAAACAACGAATCGAATGAATATGCGCGAAAAGCCAATCAACACCATCTACGGGGTCATCGAAACCCTGGAATACATCATTCAATATTCAGAAAAAAACAATGATCCCTCGGGCTATTTCGCGGCCTTGTATCAAAGAGTAACCATCAAGGTAAAGGAAGAAATTGAGAACAATTATTTTGACGATGGCCCGCGCATGGAGCAATTGGACGTGCTGTTTGCCAACCGATATATCGATGCCTGGGTTGCCCACAAAGCCGGAACACCAATCAGCGCAAGCTGGTCAAAAGCTTTTGAACTGGCAACGGACTATTGGCCCATCGTTTTGCAACACCTGCTGCTGGGGATGAATGCCCACATCAACTTTGACCTGGGAATTTCGGCGGCAGAAGTGTCGCGGGGTAAAAAGCTGGACGAGCTGCACCCAGATTTCAACCGGATCAACGAAATTCTTTCGTCGCTGGTGCATGAAGTGCAGGACAATCTTTCGGTGGTTTGGCCAGCCTTGAAATACATTCTGAAGTGGACAGGCAAGATTGATGACTACTTAGTTGATTTCAGTATGAAACTGGCACGCGACGGCGCCTGGAAATTTGCAACCGAAGTGTCCGGCACCAGCGATGAAGAACTGGAAGCTTGTCTCAGCAGGCGCGATCAGCGGGTTGCTAGAAAAGTCAGTGTCATCATCCAGCCCGGGATGATTGCCGCAGCGGTCTTGACACTGGTGCGCCTGACCGAGCGGGGAACCGTACCCGAGAAAATTAGAAAATTGAAGCGCGCCAGATAAGCCTTTTGAGCTACATTATCAAATCGATAATCTTTCAAAAGAACCATGCCCATTAACTGAAAGCAGATAGACCAAATCAAAAAATCCGTTAGTTTTGCGCCGAATTAAAAACAACTAAAAATCACTCGGTAATGAACAACGTTAAATTAGGAAACCCTGCGGTCGTTGGGTTAGCAGGATTCGGCCTGACCACGCTACTGCTTCAATTTCACAACCTGGGCTGGATTGGTCTGGGCCCCGTCATCTCCATGGGTTTTATATTTGGAGGCTTGGCCCAACTGGTGGCCGGTTTCATGGAGCAAAAAGCAGGAAATAACTTCGGCTTTGGAGCTTTCACAAGCTATGGCTCTTTTTGGATTGGATTGGGTTTGATTTGGCTGTTAAACCACATGGGCGTTTACCAGTCGTCGCATACCGATGTTGGGTTTTTCCTCGTGGGCTGGACGCTACTTACGGCTATCTTCTGGATTGGCTCCATGTTCATCCACAAAGCCATGTTTTTCACATTCACCACATTGTTGCTGGGCTTTGTGTTGCTCGATCTAGGTCATTTCGGCTGGCCATCCATGAATATTGTTGCGGCTGTGGTGCTGATTGTTTGTGCATTATCGGCTTGGTATATGATGGCGGCCATTATTCTGAACGACGTGGCTGGACGGGAAATCCTCAAATCCGG
>NZ_CAXBDD010000157.1:0-5706 GCF_963974515.1 uncultured Sunxiuqinia sp.
CAATTCTGCTTTAACCGACAAAAACTCACGATCAACAACTTGCTTCAACTCATCAGCCTTCGGGGCATCAACAGTAATTACACCAAAAGCTTCGCGGGGAATAGCATTGCGCAAGCTGCCTCCATTAATGGATGCCAAACGGGCACCAACCTGCTGATGTGCTTCATTAAGTATTCGGAAAAAGACCTGATTCGCATTTCCACGCTGCAAAACAATGTCCATGCCTGAATGGCCGCCTTTCAATCCTGTAACGTTTAGCTCAAAAGCAACATCGCCTGCAGGAACCTCTGCTTCGGAATAGGTAAAACGGATGTTTGCATCTTCGCCACCAGCGCAGCCAACGTACAATTCGCCTTCATCTTCTGAATCTGTATTCAACAGGATTTCACCTTGCAAAACCCCTGGGTTCAATCCTTCGGCACCATCCATGCCGGTTTCTTCGGTAGCCGTAAAAAGAACTTCGAGCGGTCCGTGCTCCAAATCATCCGAAGCCAGCACCGCCATTGCAGCGGCCACACCAATACCATTGTCGGCGCCAAGCGTTGTTCCGTTGGCCGTTACCCACTCACCATCCACAAAGGCTTCAATCGGATCCTTCGTGAAATCATGCTCTTTGTCGCTATTTTTTTGAGGCACCATATCCAGGTGTCCCTGAAGAATTACGCCTTGGCGATCTTCCATTCCAGCTGTGGCAGGTTTACGAACGATAATATTACCAGCCTCATCTTTAATGGCTTCCAGGCCCAGATCCTTTCCAAAATGATAGATAAACTCCTGAACCTGTTCTTCATGATTGGAAGGTCGGGGTATTTGTGTCAGCTGGTAAAAATTCTTCCAAAGTCTTTTTGGTTCCAATTCGACAATCTGGTGACTCATAATATGTGGTATTTATTTCGATGGACTGCTAATGAAAGTCGTCAACCCATTCGATAGTTTGATGATCTTAATTCACTAAAAATACAATTTAACGCTCACACTTGTTTTGACATATATCAGTCATTGTCAAAAAAAGCCCCGAACCAAACTCTGGCACAGGGCACGATTTTAAAGCTTATCCAGATTTTGACAGGGACTGGTAAAAGTGATTATTTCAAGCTGTTTATTCAACATCCAGTACGCTTTTTATTGCTCCCGTTTTTGGATGAAAGGCAATCCGGTAAGTTCCATCCAATAAGCTTTCGGGCAGCGGAGCAACCGTTCCGAATTGGGCAATGGTTGCCCGGGTCGCGGCTATCAAGTTCATCCCGTTCATTATTCTAATCTCAGCTTGACCGGGCACGCGGTAAAAAACGCCACTAGAGCCTCCCTCCGCGTTCAGTTTTCCTTGCGCCGAAGCCAAGTTATCCAGCTTTTTCATATCCACAACAACAGGTTTCCCACTTAAATCAGTTTTCGGAAGTACACCTTTATTTTCAGCAAAACGGAAAGCGACTTCGCCCGAAACAGAATTCTCACCCGGAATAAAATCGAAGCTGTATTCAAAAGTCTTAGTGTAGGTCTTGCCAATAAACAAGCCAACATATTCCTCTTCCAATTTGTCGAGTTCTCCCACCATCAACTCGTACGCACGTCCGTCCGGGAGCTGTACTTCGTAAGCGTTGGCCAGCGACTTAAACCGGCGTTTGCGCAACTTCGTTATAGTGTGGGCAGCTTCCTGTGCTTTCTCTTCCAGCGATTTGGTTACCAAGGCACGTCTGGCAGTAGAGTCACCAACTTCAAAAAACGGGTTCAACGACAAATCAGCAAACGGATAGTCTGGTGTTTTGGTATCTCCTAAAAAGGTTGAAACAGCAAAAGCCGCATCGCCCGGCACCGCTGCAGAATTAACTCCGGCTAATATTCCGGCCTCGGTCAGGCTAAGCATGGAGGCTGCGATGCCGGTTGATTTGTAAACCTGATCAGGATCCGCTTCGCTAAAAGTTTCAATCTGAATATCGGTGATACTCCAGCGCTCAAAATCGCCGGAAGGCGCATTTTTCAATCCAAGCATCGCTTCGGCATACTGAAAATAGGGACCGTGGAAAAATTTCTCCTGCTTCGCCTGTACATTAATCCGTATTCCCGTGCGAGGCAAACTGTAGATCACTCCTTCGGTTGACACCAATACGGTTCCGTCATCCTTCTTTCTTTGAGCGGAAACAAGCGTTGTCGAAACCAGGAAAAGAAACATTATCAAATAGATTCTCATGTGCTTTATCTTTTAAAATTGAAGTCAAAATTAACTATACTACGATGAAACGTAAAAGGCAAAATTAGAACTTTTTCCCCCACTTCATCAAAACAATAACCCAAAACCTGGTCGTTTATTTTCTGAGCTGTAAAAAAGCTTTTCCCAGATTCTCTATGAGGTCGCTTGCAACCAATGACAATTCATCGAACTGCGTTGCCGCAAGGTCGCCAGCCAACCCATGAACAAAAACCCCAACCAAAGCAGCTTCGAGTGGCTCAAATCCCTGAGCAAGAAGACCCAAGATAATACCCGTCAAGGCATCCCCACTTCCGGCGGTGGCCATTCCGGGATTCCCAGTCGTGTTAAAAAACACCTGTCCGTCAGGCGAAGTGATTCGGGAGTGAGCTCCTTTTAACACCACTATGACCTGATATTTTTTCGAAAACGCCGACTGAACTTGCAAGCCGGTATACGAATCTTCGGTTTTCCCCACCAGGCGCTCAAACTCTTTTGGATGAGGAGTTAAGATTGAGTTTTCAGGCAGCAATTCCAGCCATTCGGGATGCAGGGACAGGATGTTCAAGGCATCGGCATCCAGCACCAATTTCGAAGGTGCCGCTTCCAGCAAGCGGAGTAACGCTTTTCTTGAATTGGGCTTGACACCCAAGCCCGGGCCTGTCCCAACAGCAGAAAACTGCTTTAAATCTGGAAATTCGGTAAACATCAAATCCGATGCATCAATCGAACACATGGCTTCGGGAATGGCAGTTTGAATGATTTGGTAAGCCGAATGAGGAATGTGTGCTGTTAATAAACCAACTCCGGAACGCAAACAAGCCTTGGATGCCAATAAAGCTGCACCAACTTTTCCGTACGATCCTGCAATCAACAAAGCATGCCCATAGGTTCCCTTATGCGAGAATTTCTTCCGAACAGGAACTTTTTTTGCAATTTCTTCTTCGTTCAGAAAACAGAAGGGCGTTTCAGTCTTTGCAATAATTTCCGGATGCAATCCAATCGGAAGCACCTCCCACTTTCCCAACAAATCACCATGCTCGGGAAAAAAGAAACTGAGTTTGGGAAACTGAAACGTCAAGGTATAATCAGCCCGAATCACCGTAGTCAAATCGTTCTCAGAATTATCTTCTCCAAACAAACCGCTCGGAATATCAATGGCAACAACCATCGCCTTGGAGTGATTGACCTTCTCTGCAATTTGAAGAGGCAAACCGTCCAATTTCCGGCTAAGGCCCGATCCAAATAAGCCGTCCACAACAACAATATCATCCAAAATCACAGGAATTGACTCCTTGCTTTCAATTCGGCTTAACTTCACTTTACCCTGTTCTTCAAGTCGGCGCCAGTTTTCAGCCGGCTCTCCTTGAAGTGTTTTTCCAAAATCGACCAGGTAAACCTCACAGAAATAGTCATGCTCAGCCATCATGCGGGCAATGGCCAGCGCATCTCCCCCATTATTTCCGGGACCTGCAAAGAAGAGGATTTTTTTTTCGTTCGAAAGATGATGAATCAGCCAGTTGACAATCTGGAGAGCCGCACGCTCCATGAGATCAATCGGAGCAATGGGTTCATTTTGAATCGTAAACTGATCAATTGCTGCTATTTGTTTCGTAGTAAAGATCTTCATAAGAATGGACTTTTGCCGAAATTACGAAAACATTGGCAAAATCCATAGACTCTCGTTCCTGGGAATTTCGATCGAAAATAGGCAAAATCGATCCATCCCAGATACTGAACAATCAATAATGCTGACATTTGCCCAACTATAGAAGCAAAAAGATGTTTATATTTGCTTCCCTCATTACAAAAATATAGAGCTATGGCTAAAGATCAGAATACCGCTTTCTTCGGACACCCGGTTGGGCTGTCTTCTTTATTCGCCACCGAAATGTGGGAAAGATTTAGTTACTATGGCATGCGGGCTTTACTCGTATTGTTTTTAACGGCTACATTTGCCAATGGCGGATTTGAAATGGCCGAACTGGATGCCTTTACCATTTACGGCATTTTCACCGGGCTGGTTTATGTGACTCCAATTCTGGGCGGAATGCTGGCTGACAAAGTTTTGGGACAACGAAAAACCATTTACATTGGTGGTTTGGCAATGGCTGTCGGACAGTTTATGCTTGCAGCAAGCGCCATGGCTGATGGTGGAGACCTGGAACTTCGCAAAACACTCCTGTTTTCCGGATTGGGAATCCTGATTATGGGAAATGGGTTTTTCAAACCAAATATCTCCACCATGGTGGGTGAACTATACGACAACAACGACCCCCGGAAAGATGGTGGATTCACCATCTTTTACATGGGTATCAATCTCGGAGCGTTTATTTCGCCGCTTGTTGCAGGTTACCTGGGAGAACAGATCGCATGGGAATATGGATTTATGTCGGCTGGAGTTGGAATGCTCATTGGAACAACCTGGTTTCTTATCCGCAGTCATACACTTGGATCCATTGGAATGCCTCCCGGTGTGAAAAACGGAAGGGTACGCCTGATTATTCAAGACTGGGTCAGCATCGTCATCTATGTAGTCATTTTGGTTGCACTGATTTTAGGACTTATTCTTGGATGGGGTTCGGTTTCAGAAACAGTTCGCACTTGGCTGATCCGAATTCTGGCTACCGGCGCTACCGCCTATTTGCTGTTAAGCATTTTCCGCGGCACCAATGGGAAGACAGAATGGAGCCGGGTAGCGGTGATTCTGGTGCTTGCCGTGTTCAACATCTTTTTCTGGAGTGGTTTCGAACAGGCCGGGACAACCTTTAATGTGTTTGCACGCGATAACACCCAACGAATGATTGGCAGCTGGGAGATTCCGGCCAGCTGGTTCCAAAGTGTGAATGCTATTTTCATTGTTCTTTTCGCCCCGCTTTTCAGTATTCTGTGGCTTAAACTCGATAAAAAGAAACTCAACCCCAACACCCCGATGAAATTTGCCTGGGGAATGATCATGCTAAGCCTTGGCTTTGTAGTTATGGCCATCGCCTACACTCGATCAACCTCGGGAGCGGCCGACGGAGGAATTTTGCTGGTCAGCCCTCTTTGGCTGGTGATGGTGTTCATGTTACACACCTTTGGAGAATTATGCCTGTCACCAATCGGATTATCGATGGTAACCAAACTGTCGCCTCCAAAACTCGTTTCAACCATGATGGGTGTTTGGATGGGTTCGTTTGCAGCCGGTAACTTTGTCGCCTCTCAAATGAAAGCTATTTCCATAAAACTGGAGGCAGCATTGGGTCAGGAAGTGCAGGTTTTCTGGCTTATCGCCATTCAATCGGCTATTATCGCCCTGATTTTAGTTGCGCTTTCGCCTTGGTTAAAGAAAATGATGATGGGGATCAAATAAGCAATTCCTTAAAAAAAGATAGTAAAAGAACCCGGGCTTTCCAGTTCGGGTTTTTTATTTCAGAAAAATAAAAGGAAGAAAACTTGGATCACCTCAAATTCTTATGGAAAAAGTCTGAGTAACAAGTCAACTCATCTTTTGGAATTAATGTTCCGAGTACGAAACC
>NZ_CAXBDD010000158.1:0-5416 GCF_963974515.1 uncultured Sunxiuqinia sp.
ATTTGCAATTTCAAGACCTATTGGTTAACGTCTTCGTTGTTAGCCAAATCCAAAATAACACTTTCTATTAATCGTTTTGTGCGTGTTTTATTCATTGAGTCTATAAGAAAGTTTTTCCAGTAGTTTTTCCTTTACGATACTGAAATACCAAATTCGTCTCTGCAACCTTAAAAACTTTGTCTTCATCGATATCATGAAGGCTCAGGCCTCTCTTCCTCGCTTTCAGCAGCATCATCACTTCCCGATGAGGCCAGTCCAGTACTTCAGAATAATTACTGAATTGCCTTCCGGACTGTCTCGCCAACTCGATCCGGTTATCTTCTAATTCTGTAAAATTATTTTTCCGGGCAAGCTTAACGCCAATATCCAAATCTCCCAGCGCTTCTTTATCAGACAAATAACTGCCAAATACCCTTATACTTTCCACATAATAAGCCAACTCTTTACGATGATTAATTGCTTTTGCCCGTTCAATCAGTTCATTCAATAGTTGGGTTGCCTTTTGCCTTGAAATTGGCTTGCCAGCATTAGCCACTCCAAAACGTCGCCCTTTTTCGGTTTCGTTTAACTCAAATTGAACATCATCTTCCCCAAATATCTTTTTCTCAAAAAGGAGATATCCGTCATCAACCAGTTGCTTTGCCAGTTCTTGCGCAGAGACAAGTGATTGTTTCAAAGCTTTAGCTACTTTTTCGTGTAGTTCTTTTTCGGAAGACCCCCACAAACGACAGCGCATCGCTTGCCGAACCACCTCTCTAACTTTAAGAATGGGATGACCAAATAGCGTTTCCTTAGGATTGATTTGCATAAGCTAGGATTTATAGTCTAGTCGTTTTTTTCCGTTAACAACACCTGTTGCATCAAACCCTTTTTCCGCTCCTTCAGCTTATCGAGTTTGGCTTTCAGAAGCTCATTTTCCTTGTCGGCAGTTTGAAGAATGCAGGCAATGGCGGCCACGCATGGTTTGTCCCCAATAAAACGGCCAATTCCTTAAATGCTTTCGATTCAACCCGCTTTTTTTCCAGATTATTCAGGAGATGGTGCAAAAGCAATAGTTGGGCGGTTGGCGTCAACTCTCCCCGTTCTTTCTTACTTATAATTCCGTATTCTTTCAGGTCGATAAAAAAATCAGGAATATACACCTGCTTGTTGGGAACGATGAAACCGATCTTTCTTTCGATCAGGCGTTTCCTGTTATAGGCTTCCAATTCATAAAATACAGCAATTACAGGCAGTCCCATAACATTTCGGACCAAAGCAAAATGTTTTTCCATCTGAGCGATGCCAAAGTTGTTTTCATCAACTGTTTCGGCCAGCACACAGGGCCTTCCCCCCAATTCGGCCTTATGCCAGCGGTAGCCCTCTTTTAGGTACATGGGCAATTTATCCGTTTCATTTTTGGGAAACGGATTGACCGTTAAGTTCAGGCCAATTGTTTGATCGATATAGGTGATTAAATTTTTCACTTCCTCATTGATAACATTATTTTTGCACGATAACATTATTTGTGTTATTGTGCAATAATATAGTTATTATTCTGACTTTCATATATCAATTGTTTTTTCTGTGCTAAATAAATGATGTTCTTGATGCACCACATACCCTAATTGATTCGTCATTAACTTTGTTTTCCCAATCTCAAAATCGGGAACATTCGAATGGTGATGCCCAAAGATCCAGTTTTCAGGCCCGCCTGCTTCAATCAAATCATACAGCTCCACGGCAAAGGCTTCATTCAAAACATCGCCCCGGTACTTTTCAGGATAGTTCAAAAAGCTGGGAACATGGTGTGTAACAACAACTGTTTTGCTGGTGTTGTCGTGGTGTAGTCCTTCCTTTAGAAAGGATAAACTTTCTTCATGCAAGTGGTTGTACTGATCGGAATAAAAACGGCCATGATTGAATTTGATAACTTGAAAATCACTCAAACTCCCTTCAATCTTCCATCGGTTGACATGACTGATTTTGGTCCAAAGGGTAGAAAACATAAACCGAATCTCTCCGTGCTTTGTCTCCAGATTATTGACCAAATGGACATTCTCTTTAATACTTTCGTTCAGGACGCCACACCTTTCAGCCAAATCGAAATGGTAATATTCATGGTTTCCCGGAACCCAGTAAGTAGTATTAAAATGATCCGAAATGTAACTGAAAAAATCCTTGTGTCTGTCCATGACAGCAAACGGCACAATATCACCGGCCAACAACAATACCTCTCCCTGAGGCTGTATTGGATTTTTTCGCAGGAAATCCCTGTTTTGGGAAAATTCCAGGTGAAGGTCGGAGGCGTATTGAATCTTCATATCAGGCACCGAGTTCTTTTAAATATTTCTCCATCTCAATTTGCACAACGTTCAACTTCTGTTCCAGTTTTTCAATTTCCTTTTGTACGGAGGCAATATCCACTTCTGGTTCTTCCTCAAAAGCATCCAGATAGCGCGGGATGTTCAGGTTGAAATCATTTTCCTAAATTTCATCAAAAATATACAAGATCCCTTTTACCGAAACCTGATCCTTCGATGCGGTTCTCCGTAACAGATTATCTCCAGTGATGAATGTGTATCGGTGCTTTTTCGAATAATACCAAACAGAACAATCTGGAATGGACAGCTTCCTTGCAACTTCCTGCAGATTGCTTATTTCTTCGAGCTCCTCAAAACTGGAATCAGCAATATAAAGCGGACCAGTTTCGACCAACTGATTGATAATTTGAGCTTGTTCAGGTTCTTCAATTTCACCGTCAACAAAGTCCGTTGTATGCACTTCAAAAGGAAGCTCGAAAAATTGTTCGATCAACCCCGCATGGATTAAATCGAAGAATATATTCGTATCGTTAACAACAACCTGCATTAAACAAGACTAAGGTTTGTTTTCAATCCATTGATTGACTGGTCGGATAACACCGACGCCTTGCTCATTGAAACTAATTCCTGTGCAAATCCTTTATACAGCAACTGTTTGAATCGGTAGGAAGTTTCAAAAGAACTATACCGAGACTCATCTACCAGCTTCTTAAAATCGGGCTTCGTATTACATTCAAAATAAAACTGCGACAATTTAGACTTTGAGATAATGTTTAGATCACGTACCCGACACATACTCGCCTGAATACTAATACCCCATTCTTTCTCAATTTCCGCCAACTCCTGAACGTAAATCTTCTTTCTTGAAACACCCAGCTCCGATATCAATTTGCTTTTCGGAACCAATATGGCACCGGCAAAACGATTACAAGCAGCCTCAATCTCTTTTGGGGTGATCTTAACATCAAACGACAGCAACAAATGCCCCAGTTCGTGAAGCAGGGCAAAACGTTTTCGTTCAACCGGAAAATTCTGATTGGCAACAATGACTGGGACTTTGCCGTCGATGACGGTAGAAAGTCCATCAAACTCCATGGGTTCGTTAACCTCAAGCACTTTAATGAAATTATCTTCCAGCATCTCAATGATCGAAGCAATGGGATTAAGTCCTAAATTCCATTTTTCACGCACTTGCTCTGCCGACTGTTCGACATCTTCAAATTTCTGAATCAGGATATTCCCAATAGGGTTGACAAACTCATTGTCGACCATGAGTATTTCTTCCAATTCAAGGTATTTTTCCAGCCGGTCGATCACCCGATATTTTATGGACTCAACCGATTTACTAGCAATCTTCGCCATTTTCCGGAAGGCTACTTCCTGAAGTTCAACTGATGACTTTCGAAAAAAATAGTCAACTTTCAAATTTAGAGCCTTAGCTAATCTTAAAAGATTGGCCCTGTCCGGGTTCATGATTCCCTTCTCATAACGAGAAATCGTATTTTTGCTAAGCCCTGACAAAGAAGCCAACTCATCCATACTTAGTCCGGCCATTTTTCGGGCAGAGTAGATCCGTTGTAAAAAAGTGGTACCCATTGGGTAAAGAATTGTTTTTATGTATGTGATGTTGATAAATTTACACACTATTCGTATTCTTGTCAACAAGAAAATACTGCTTAAAAACAGAACTAACCCAAACTTCTTATCATCAGAGGGTGTAGATGGCATAAAGTCTAACAGATGCCTCGAATACTCTAGCCGTCTTTAATAAATTTTCGAAGTATTCTATTCAGAATTGCCAAATCTCGGTCTTTGTTCCTAATCAGCCGTTTTCAACGATCGTATTCAAATTCGTAGTATCCTATTTCAACTAACTGAAGCCCATGGCCAGGCAATACATCTCCAGGCCGTTGATCGTAAATCCCTCTTTGCTCGCCTCGACTGACTCCGCCAACTGTTTGTCCCCTGTCAAATAATTTTACTGATTCGGCATGTTGTTTCTCCCGATATTCAATAACCAATTCCAGACACCTATTAGGGCATCACAAGGCAGTTTTCTGCCACTGTCTCCTCTAAGAAATACACCAGGCGATGCCTGGCTGTTAGCTAATCGCTAAGAATAAAACCTCCGGAATTCAGAATTTCATGCGCCTTTTCTTAACCTGACTATTTCTGAGCCGATTTTTTTTAGTTCTCGATTCTGTTTCTCCTGAAACCTGAACCTGAATCTGCCTGATCAGTTCTTTCAGAATCAATGATTTTAAATCCCTGCCAGGTATTTCCATCCGTTCAGGACGCAAGACTTTGTTTGCGTGTTCCTGTCTCTCTACCAAATAAAACCTCGGCCGCTCTTCAAAGGCCGACAATTTCATCGGATGCCGAATGACTGCTCCATTTTGATCCGTCAGAAAAACGAGGTACCCCCTCCCCGCTTTTCTGACTTGCACCTCAAAGAATCCCAGGGCTTGGTCATACAGTTCTTTGGAAGTGATGATGTCCATTTGGTTAAGCGCTTTAAACAGGCTTTCCAGGTTTCGCTTGAGGTACCCGCTGGATGCGGTAAATTTCAGGTTCCCGAGTTGTGCCGTAATCTCCTGTTTGAGCTGGTATTTTTGTTCCAGCTCCTGGACAAATTTTTGCATCTTGAGTCTTTCGTAGCCATCCTGGATTTTTTTGCCGGTCGTTCTATCAATCCTGGTGGAAACAACGTGAAAATGCACCCGCTCCAAATCCTGGTGCTTATAAACAAAATAGGGCTGGCTGCCATATCCCATATGCTCCATCATCCGGTCAACTTCCTGCCGGATGGTTTTATCGTCCAGTTTTAAACGATCAGAGCCAGATGGATTCACTGAGATATGCAAACACTTCTTTTTCACCCGTGGGTTTGGCTTTTCAATGTCGTGAAGGATCTTCCACCGGTGCCCTTGATCATACATAAACGGATTGATAGAAATGGTATTGGCACTATAAAAATAACTGGCCACTCCTTCCCTGACTTTCTTCTCATTGTAAAGAAAAGCGCTTCGGGTATCACTGGACTGGTGGATGACAATAACCATCTGTGTGCATCTTTAAGTTTGCGAAGGTCCATCTTCAATTTTATCCAGGTA
>NZ_CAXBDD010000159.1:0-5248 GCF_963974515.1 uncultured Sunxiuqinia sp.
AATGGGCATTGCTCCGCATTTAATCTGCCAGGTTCCTTTGGCCGTGATTTTAGTCAAACAAAAGGCTTTGATCCCAGAGTGGATGGGTACTTGTACGGCTGGAATTTTGAGGAACAGTGGGAAAGGGCTTTTGAACTTGATCCTGAGTTAGTGTTTGTTACTGGCTGGAACGAATTTATAGCCGGTCAGTGGTTGCCAGAGCATGGGTGGACAGGAGAGCCATTTTCCTTTGTTGATCAATTTGATTGGAAGCGCAGTCGCGACATAGAACCTAACAAAGGATGGGGAGACAAAGGCGATGTTTACTATCTGCAACTGATAGATAAGGTCAGAAAATTCAAAGGCATGGATGAGTCAGAGGAAGCATCAGAGCCCAAACCCGTTAAAATAGGGAAGGCCGGTCAATGGGATGATGTAAAGCCTTATTACATGCATTACAGAGGCAACACATTCCATCGCGACCATTGGGGGACATACAATAAGTACTATGTAAATAACTCAGGGCGCAATGATATTACCGGTGCAAAAATCGCTCGCGATTCTGATAAGCTTTATTTCTATGTTGAAACATCGGATAAACTCACTCCTTCCACAGACAGAAACTGGATGATGTTGTTTATTGACAGCGACAGAAACACAGAAACCGGATGGAATGGGTATGACTTCATTGTTAATCGAGTAAGCCCGGATAAAAACGTAAAAGTAGAACGAAACGTTGGAAACCGCTGGGAATGGGAAAAAGTTGCAGAAACAAACTATGCCGTTAACGGAAACAAACTGGAATTGGAAATTCCCAGGGATGTGCTGAATCTAAAAAATAAGAGCGTCAATATCGAATTCAAATGGAACGACAATATGCAGGAGAACGGAGACATTATGGACTTTTATATAAACGGGGATACGGCACCCGGCGGTCGTTTCAACTTTGTATACAAAAGCCAGTAATACCAATTACTTGAAGCACGACGCTACTGGTTTGATCATGATAAGATGTTAATAGTGAAATTTTATACCATGCGACGATGAAGAATATCTTTTTAGGGATCCTGTTGATAATGGTTTTTGTGGAAGCAAAAGCTCAACAATCGGTTCACCTCGATGTCGATAATATTTATTGTATAGGGAATGGAAAATTAGCGGCTTATTTTACAAAAGCCGACATTATCCAGCTTTTTGGCGCTCCGTATAGCTCTCCATCTGTTTTGGAGATGATATTAAACGATACGACTTTGAGTGTTCGTTCTCAGCGCGAACCCGGTGCAGCTATTTGGACCCATACAATTGAAAAAGGTGGTGATAAAGTAGGGACGATTACCGATTTTGTCGATCCGGAAAAGCCGGTTTTAATCAGGGAATTTGATTTTTCGAAGTCAATAAGCTTTTCCTTATCTGTATCTTCTGATGTAACACTTATCTCAAATGAAAAAGGAACAAAAAAGCATGGAATTAATAATGCCATACTAATTGAATCACCACGAGGGAAAGCGATATACAACGACTACCCCATGCCGTTCCGACAATATTTTCAGATAGCCTCAAAAGGAACTGTTTTCATTTCAAAACAAAGCAACGAAATTGTTTGTGAGCCGGGAAAAGGAACACTTTATTTTATTGGTGGCCCTGAATATCCGGATTGCATGATTAACAGCCAGGCTGCATTTACAGTATCAACCGATGAAATATTGGCAGAATCAAGAACATCGTGGAAGCAATTTACAGACCGGCGCTTGGATTTTAAGAAGCTGTTACCTGTCCATTTGCCTCAGCGCGAAAAATTGCTGCAAACAATTGATGATGTAGCGATTAATATAAAAACTCAACAGGCATCAGAGGGAGGTGTCTTGGCTGGTCATAACTATCATCTTGGTTACGTGCGCGATCAATATGGAGTATCGCGCTGTTTGCTTAAGCTTGGTTACATCAGCGAAGCGAAGCAAATTCTGAATTTCTACTGGGAAGTATGGCAAAAGCAGGGGGTTATTAAAAATGCTCAGGGCTTAGGTATTGATGTATTTCATGTGCACGAAAATGATGAAGTGGAAATTACCGGGTATTTTATTCTCCAGGCGTTCAACTATCTTGATCACAGTAAGGACGATGCATACCTAAAAGAAATTTTCCCGATGCTCGAATGGGCATGGAATTGTCAGGTTAAAAATCTGGTTAAGAACATGTTGCCATTTAATGGCGACGAAACGTATGTTGCCGGAGCAGTATTGCCTCGCTATGCTCTAAACGATGGATCTGCAGAGGCAACGCTGCTGTTCATTACCTCTGGTAACAGACTCATCCAATGGGTAGAAAAAAATGGTTTGTGGGAAAAAGAAAAACTCAAAGAAAACAAGTTGATCTTAGAAAGCACCGAAGATAAATTTCGTCCTAATTTTATTGTTGATGGCGTTTTATATGCCAATAATCCTGAACGAATTGAAGGCCTCGAACTCCCGCAGTTCCGTCATGGTGTATGTGAATCCATGGGGGGTGAATTATGCAGATTTTTTGGATGGACTCAAAAAAATGAAAACAACCGTTACCTGTGTTCTTTCTGTTTTGCCAACAAAACTTTGGAAGCAGTTAAGGCCAGTCGTTTCAATATACAATCGGTAAGCCTTGTTCCGCTATATATTCAAGCCGATTTGTTTGATGCAAATGAGATTTTTGCTATGGTAGATAAGATCGTAACGCTATACAATACTGCCGGTAAATTTCCTTCTCGTCCTGATGGGAATGTTACGGTTGGGTATGACTATGGTCTGTTTCTGTATAATCTAACCGCACTCAATCACCCGTTAAGCGAAGAGATATACACAAAGATGTTATCTGTGCTCGATCAAACAGGAGCATGGGTCGAATATTACGCAGACGAAAAACCTAAAGGGACACGCTATCGCCCATGGGAAAGTGCAATAAATTTGGAAGCAGCGATTGAATTTGCCTTGAATTATAAGTTGGATAAAACTCCGGTAAAGAATCAATTTTGACAGATTATGAAAAGACTTTTTATCCTACTAAGTTTTTTACTGACAACAACTATTTTATTTGCCTCGAAAGTAGAAGGTGAATGGACGACTACAATTGATACAGATAATGGCCCGTTAACTTTTACAGCCGAGTTTGCAGTAAATGATGGTAAAATTACGGGAACGCTTACAAGCGATACGGGCGCGGTTGAAATTGAAGAAGGAACAATTAAAGGAGATGAATTCGAATATTCTTTTTACCTCGATGTGAAATACACCCATAAAGGAAAACTGGTGGACGGTAAACTAGAAATAATATCGACTGCCGATAATGGCGATATGACATTTTTTACCTTTATACCCATCTCCGGAAATGCTCAAGCTAAGAATTCACTTCTGAATCTGGATTCAACAACAGTGAATCAGCTAAAAGTAGAACGACAGGGAAATGATACCTGGGAATTGGAAACACAAGGATCGGATCCCTGGATTGCTACTTTGCCATTAAAAAGGGCAATCGATCCAGATGCGACTGTATTGTCCTTTGATTATTTCTGTCCCAAAGGTTTAGATCATATACAAGTTTTTTTTGGTCCCGATATTAGCGAAGCACGCTCAAAATGGGTTCATAAAGTCGGAATGTCGGAGGGATGGGTTTCATATACTATTGATCTAAGCGAAGAAATTGGAGCGTGGGGCAAGGTT
The DNA here is from genome assembly GCF_963974515.1 of uncultured Sunxiuqinia sp. Classification (GTDB taxonomy): domain Bacteria; phylum Bacteroidota; class Bacteroidia; order Bacteroidales; family Prolixibacteraceae; genus Sunxiuqinia. The sequence goes on from NZ_CAXBDD010000159.1 coordinate 3,666, forward strand.
GGTGATTGGCTTCGAATAGATTTGGGCGGAAAACCCAAGGTGACGCTGCAAATTCGAAATATCACATTCCGGGAAATGACAATGCGTGAAAAAGAAATAGCTGCTAATCGGGAAGAAAAGAGACGATTGGAAGCTGAAATGGAAGCACGATTGAAGGCGTATTTAGAGATGGAATATACGTCAGATATTACCAAGGTGACAGTAAGTGATTCTAAAATTTCAGTTGAAGGTAACTATGCAGGAACAGATAAAGTTTATTTGTGCGAAGTTTCACCTTATCAGGATGTAACGGAAGAAACCAGTTTTGAAACGGCTATTTTGCTAGAGTCGAAAAAATTCAAAAAAGAATTAGATCGACTTGTAACCCGAAACGGAGTAGATTATGATCGTGTACTTTCCAAGTGGGTGCTTGCTGAAAAAACGAGCAAGGGTTATGAACTTGTCTCTCATGGGCATTATCCTGATGTTATTTATTCAAAATACAATTACCCAAAAGAAATAGTAACAAGTAGGAAAGGTTTAGGTGGATTTAGTACCAGCCGAGGTCATCTGGAAGATTTGGACGAACTGGACATAAGCAGTGCAACAGTTAATATTTGGTTTTCAAGATTTATGTTTTGCGAACCTGCGCCGGGCAGAATAGAACATGTTTACAACAGGAAATCGTACTATTTTAATGAAAAAGATGTAGCCGGGTTTGATGAAACCTTTCGTACCACCGCTGAAAAGGGAATTGTAACAGCAGCTATTTTGTTGGTAGATAAAGCCGAACAATGCCCTGATCCTGCAATTGGAAAATTGTTACAACATCCCGATATGGACCCTGCCGGGATTTATGCCATGCCAAATATGACCACTCCGGCGAGTGTGGATTGCTATGCTGCCGCTCTGGACTTTCTGGCAAGTCGTTACAGCCGTCCTGACAAAAAATATGGACGTATTAACCATTGGATTATGCACAATGAAGTGGATGCCGGATGGGTTTGGACAAATATGGGCGAGAAAACAGCCTTGATTTTTATGGATACTTACATAAAATCGATGCGCATGTGTTATGCCATTGCCCGAGAATACAATCCTCACAGCGAAGTGTTTGTTTCACTTACACACTATTGGGCGTGGACTTCTCATCCTAAGTTTTATCCAGCAAAAGACTTGATGGAAATTCTGATTCAATACACCCAAAGAGAAGGTGATTTTGAGTGGGCAATGGCGCATCATCCTTATCCACAATCGTTGCATGAACCAAAAACATGGCTCGATGGGCAGGTGGATTTTACTTTCGAATCGCCTTTAATAACCTTTGCCAATCTGGAGGTAATTGATGCGTGGATAAAACTTCCGGAAGTGCTTTATAAGGGCAAAACCAAACGTACACTTTGGCTTTCGGAAAATGGAACAAACTCTCCAACTTATTCAGATCAAGATTTAAAAGAGCAGGCTGCGGGTTTTGCTTTTGCCTGGAAAAAGATGAAGGTGCTGGACGGCATTGATGGTTTTCAATGGCACAATTGGGTTGATAACCGAGGCGAGGGTGGACTTAGAATTGGGCTTAGGCGATTCCCTGATGATGAAACCGATCC
>NZ_CAXBDD010000160.1:0-5190 GCF_963974515.1 uncultured Sunxiuqinia sp.
TCGGGAATATCTTTTTCGATACAAAGAAACTCGGCGATGTAATCCTGATTGATTTTGAAGGAGACATAAATGCCCAACTGGGCAAAAAGGTGCAGGCCAAAAGCCAAAATCAGCACAAAGGATAGAATTTGCCTGATGAGCATGATTCGTCGCACAGGATTTGATTTAAACGTTTGTGTTTTTGGTTTCTGATTCATTGACAAACCAGCGTGGAAATTGTTCAGCGGGAGGGGGAATTTCGAATTCCAAAATCCAAAGGTCCAACTTCCAGCTTTCATTTGTATTTTAGCCGATCAATTGATTCCTGAATGTACACACACGAAGAAGCAAAGCAATTACGCAAAAATTTTTGGATCCTGTTTGGCAAGCGGTGCAAAGTCGTGCCCGAATTGCAAGGCAAAAATAAGAAATGGGTTTTGTACGATACCAAAATAGCCAGCTTGGATCTGAAATTTGAAGTGGATCGCCAGTCGGCCAAGGTGATGATTGAGCTGAACCATCGGAGTGAGAATAAGCGACTGGATGTGTTCGAGAAATTGCAGCATTACAGGGCCATTTTGGAAGCGGGCTTTGAAAACGGGCTGGAGTGGGATTTTTTGTATGTGCGGGAAAGCGGGGAAGAGGTGTGTCGTATTTTTGTGGAGCAGCAAGGATTTGACATTCACCGGCAAAACCAGTGGCCCGACATTTTTAACTTTTTGATCGATAACATGCTCAAGCTCGAATCGAATTTTATGGAGATTCGTGATGTTTTGAAGGAAGAAATCAGCGGCTGACGTGTTTTTTCGGAAGTTAAGCGCTGATTCGTGGTAATCTCACGCTTTGTTTATTGTATTTTTGATTCTTTGGAACTGTCACTTTACAAGGATGAATTCATCAACCCACATAGATCAGCAGCTGGCCAGGCGAATTAAAAGAGGGGATGTGCTGGCTTTCGATCAGCTTTACGAACGGTACAGCCAGCGTTTGTATGGTTTTGCTTTTTCGATGCTCAAAAACAGGGAAGACGCGAAGGAAATCGTTCAGGAAACCTTTCTGAAAATATGGAATAAACGAACCACCATCGACGGTTCACACGCGCTCCGATCCTTTTTATTCTCCGTTTCCTATAACCTGATGATCGATTTGTTTCGGCAGCGTACAAAAGATCAGGATTTTATGGCTCGTCTAAAAGATCATTTTAACGAAGAAAGTATACCCGCCGACGAACTTGTTCAATTGAAGGAATTAACCGACGAAGTGCACCGGCTGGTAAACGAGCTGCCCCGGAAACGACGGACGATTTATTTAATGAGCCGCGAGGAAGGACTGAGCCATAAGGAAATCGCTGAGAAACTGGGCATCACCGAAAAAACCGTTGAAAACCAAATTACTCTTTCCTTGAAACATATCCGCTCCAGATTGAATTCGGGAAGTCTGCTGACCTTGCTGTTCCTGTCGTTGTTTGTTTGATGGCGGCGATTCAGGTTCCAAGTTCGGCTCCCTTCAGTCGCAGTTTCAAATTCCAAGTTCCAAAAATGGCAGATGTTTGGTGAGATTATGCTTGCTGTCCAATTAAAATTAGTGCCTTTTACTGCTTTATGTCGGGAAATAAAATCAGCGTTCAATAGCAGTTTCCCAGAGTCTAACATCGAACATCAAGTATCCTTTATCCACCGCCAATGAAATCCTTTCGGGTGTATTTCACGGGGTAAAGTATCCAGCATTCGAAAAAAATAATTTCTTTTTTGGGGGGTAGGCCTCCCTTTTTCGTAATACCTTTCGACAAGCAAAAAGTTTATTGCGGTTTTAGTCGATCACTTTTTCTGAAAACAACGAATGGAAAACAAACAAAAAATAATCTCTTTAGTTCAGAAATACCTGAATGACGTCTGCACCGAAAGGGAGCTGGATGAGCTTATTCAGATGTTTCACGGCGAAGATTACAAGAACCAGATCGAGCTGTTATTTTATGAATATTGGCAAAGTACGCCCTCTTACAAGCATCAGTTGGATCAAAAGGAATTGGGAGAAATGCTGAATGCGATTCACCACCAAATGAATGTTGATGCCAACAAGCAGCAGAAAGGCTTGCTGAAACGGCTGACTTATTACGCGGTTCGTGCGGCGGCCATCCTGTTTATTCCGCTCTTAATCGGTTCGCTTTGGATGGTTGTTCAAAATGGGACTTACAGCCAGTCTGACACGATGATTACGCTGGAAACTCCCCTTGGATCAACGCTGAAAACAACGCTTCCCGACGGAACGGAAGTTTGGCAAAACGCCGGAACAAGCTTGAAGTATCCGGCCAAATTTAACAGGCGTAACCGGCAGGTCGAATTGGTTGGTGAAGCTTATTTTCACGTTTCATCCGACAAAAAAAATCCGTTTTACGTGAAGACTGCTGACGGAACAGTGCAGGTTACCGGTACCCGGTTTGATGTTTCCGCCTTTCCTGAAGATACCTTTTCATCCGTTGTGCTGGAAGAAGGAGTAGTTGCATACCAGTTGGCTGGCTCAAAAAAGTTGATTTCGCTGAGCCCATCGGAACAGCTGGTTTACACGAAAGAAACAGGGGCTTTGATTAAGCGGACTGCAGATGTTGAAAAATATATTTCATGGACCGAAGGCAAACTCATCTTTCGTAATGATCCCTTGTCTGAAGTCGTATCGCGACTCGAACGGTGGTACAATGCTGACATCGTTTTAGAAGATCCGAACGGTAAGCTGGGAGGACATCGGTTTACCATGATTGTTCAGAATGAAACACTGCCTCAGGTTTTAGATTACATTTCGCAGGCAGCAGATTTGAAGCTGAGTAAGGAAGACACGAAGTTAACTTCCGGTGCAGAATTGGTGAAGCCACGGTACACCATTTCAAAAAACTAAAAATAAATGCCTATGTAACAGAACTAAATAGGAAAGGGAAGATGCTGGCACATCCTCCCTTTGAAACTAGTTGAATAAACAATCTCCTCTATTAGAAAAATTGTATAACTCAAACGATTGTAAAATTATGGAAAAAAAATGTAAAAGGTTTGATCCGGGTTTAATTAACACCGAGGTCCTCAAATTTGTAAGATTTATGAAACTAACAGCTCTTTTAGTTATCCTGGTGGTAAGTCAGGCGCTGGCGATAGATTCTTATTCGCAGAGTACACGCCTGAGCTTGAACATGAAAAATTCAACGGTTCGGGAAGCATTGATTGAAATTGAAAGAAGGACAGATTTCTTTTTCTTGTATAGTAACGAGTTTGTTGATGTTGATCGTAAGATTGATCTTGTGGCTACCAATAAAAACATAAGTGAAGTCTTGGATGAAATTTTTCGGGGAACCAATATCACGTATTCGATAAAGGATCGTCAAATTATCTTAAAGCCTGGGAGTGCAAGCGACTTAAGCGATGTGGCTTTATCGCAGCAGTTGGTTGATGTTACAGGAGTCGTAACTGATCCGACAGGTTTTCCCTTGCCTGGAGTAACCGTACTTCATCAAGGAACAACCGTGGGAACTATAACCGATGACAATGGTAGTTATTCCATTCCAGACGTTCCGGCAAATGCCACTTTAGTTTTTTCATTTATCGGAATGAAAAGTCAGGAAGTTATTGTGGGTGGGCGTAACAGAGTTGATGTTGTCCTGCAAGAAGAAACTATTGGTATTGAGGAGGTTGTTGCTATTGGTTATGGATCGGTAAAAAGAGCTGATTTAACTGGCTCAGTTTCTTCGGTCGGTTATCAGAAATTGGAGAGGGCCAACAAGGTGGACGCAATTTCCGCACTTGAGGGACAAACTGCTGGTGTCGTCATTCAGCGTACGGATAATAAGCCAGGAGCTGGAGGATTTAATATTCGTATTCGTGGTGCGAGTACGATTAATTCAAACCAGACTGCAGATCAGGGCGGTTTTAACCCCGGGCAAAATCCACTTTTTATTGTCGATGGAATTTTTGTTGATGACATATCATTCTTGAATCCGGGAGATATTGAAAGAATGGATATCCTTAAAGATGCTTCAGCTACTGCAATATATGGCTCCAGAGGTAGTAACGGAGTCATTTTAATTGAAACAAAACAAGGTAAAGAAGGAAAACTGAAAGTCAGTTATAACAATTATTTCGGATTCAAACAGGCTTATCATTTACCTGCTATGCAAGATGCTGCCGGGTATGTCGAGCTGGTGAAAGATGCCGTCGTCGGGAACGAGTTTGCAGCTGGAAACCTAAATTTTAGGAAGGACGATGTTGTGCTTTCAGACTATTTTGATGCTGAAGAGTTGCAGAATATTGCCGATGGGGTTAATACCGATTGGGTGGATCTGATCCTGGTTAATGGGTTTCAGACCAACCATACCGTTAATTTAAATGGAGGGAATGACAAGACCGTTTACTCTGCGGGCTTGGGATATACCAATGATAACGGAACTTTTGACGGAGAAGATTTTTCAAGATATAATGTCAGGGGGAGTTTGTCCTCGGATCTGGCCAGCTGGTTAAATGTTAGTTTTGCGAACTATATGACCTACGCAATTCAAAACACTGGAAGTTGGGAGGGGTTCAGGAGTGCGTATCGATTGAAGCCTATAGGCCGTCCTTACAATGAAGATGGGTCATTACGCTTTTATCCAATATCTAAGGAAACTCAAATTACGAACCCGTTGTTTGAAGCTGACAACATCACAAAAGAAGAAAAGTACCTGCAGTGGTTGGGCGACATTGCGTTAAAAGTTACTCCGGTAAAAGGCTTAACGATTACCTCTAAGTTTTCGCCAAATCTTAAATTTACACGTTACGGAGAATACAGGGGTTTGTATTCCAAAAGTGTAAGTGGTAATGCTTCAAACAGAAGAGCTCAGGTAAATAACTTCAATTACTTATCATATTCTTGGGATAACATTGTTAATTACAAATATAAAACAGAAGCACATGCCTTTGATATTACGGCGGTAATGTCAAGATTCCTTGAGCGTTATGAAGGATATTACGCCCAAGTTAGAAACTTCACAACCGATGATTATTTGTTCCATAATTTAGGGGCAGGTTTAGATATTAGAGATGTTTCCAGCGATTTTTCAAAACAAACATTGGAATCATACACAGGACGATTAAGCTATAGTCTATTGGATAAATACCTGGTTACTTTAACAGGTCGTTATGACGGGGCATCGATTTTGTCAGACGAAAACAAATGGGCTTTCTTCCCCTCAGCAGC
>NZ_CAXBDD010000161.1:0-5173 GCF_963974515.1 uncultured Sunxiuqinia sp.
GCTTTTTCACTCAAGCAAGGCTTGTTTGAATTTTATTTCTATATTAATACCCGTTTATAGGCATAATGGATGAAATACTAAAATATTCTAGTCCATACGAAACGTCAAGACTTGAAATAATCAAACGATGAAATCAGATATCAGGCAGCTAATCGATTTAAATAAAATTGATACGCTTTTGGAAGGATTCAATAAATCAACGGGATTTGTGACTGCAATCCTGGATCTTGAGGGCAATGTATTGTCCAAATCGGGTTGGAGACCGATTTGTACAGAATTCCACCGTATCAACCCCGAAACATCGAAAAGGTGCACCATTAGCGACACTGAGTTGGCAAATAGAGTGGGGGTTGGCGAAAAATACCATGCTTACCAATGCCTGAATGGACTGATGGATGTGGCTGTGCCCTTGGAAATAAGAGGGGAACATGTTGCCAATCTGTTTTCGGGTCAGTTCTTTTTTGAAGAACCCGATGTGGCATTCTTCAAAAAACAAGCGGCAGCGTTTGGTTTCGATGAGAAAAAATATCTGGATACGCTCAGGAAAGTCCCAGTGGTGTCGGAAGAAAAGGTAAAAGCTGCGATGGATTTTTTGCTGAAAATGACAGAATTTATCAGTGAACTGGCCATTCAAAAGTTGGAACAGGCCGAGCTGAACCAAGACCTAAGAGATCGTGAACAACAATTTAAATCCTTATTTGAATCCGCTAATGCGGGAAAATCAATGACCTCACTGTCGGGGGAAATCAATGTTAACGAGGCATTCTGCAAAATGCTAGGCTACAGCCGTGGGGAATTGGAAAGCAAGAAATGGCAGGACCTCACGCCCGAAGAGGATATTGCAGCGATTGCAGCTATTCTTGATGGTTTGGTAGCAGGCAAAAAAGATTCAGCCAGGTTTGAAAAAAGGTATATCTGTAAAAATGGCTCCCACATCTGGACTGATGTGAGCGTATCATTGCTACGTGACAAATACGGCAACCCGCTTCATTTTCTAACAACCGTGATTGACATTACAGACCGTAAGGAGACTGAACGAGCTCTACGTGAAAGTGAAGCGACGTTTTTCACCCTTTTTGAAAAGTTACCCTACGCAGCTGCGCTTTCGAAAATGTCAGATGGGAATTTTGTCGCCGTAAATGAGGCTTTTGAGCTTGAATTTGGATATAGCAGACAAGAAGTGCTGGGGAAAACTTCTTTTGAATTGGGCATTAGCCCGGATGAAGAGAGTAGAGTAAGAATCCTTGATACATTAAGGGAAAGTGGTTCCGTACGCCATCAGGAAATGATCTTGCATTCAAAATCGGGAGAAACATGTTATTATGAAACCAATATTGATCGAGTTGTTATCAACGGGGAAGAATATCTCTTAAATACAACACAAAATATTAACGAATACAAAAGGACGCAAAATCAGCTGAAGGAAAATTACGACCTGATAAGGATTGCAGGGGAAAAAGCGAAACTGGGAGGATGGAATGTCATCCTAAAGGAAAACCGGTCGTATTGGTCAGACGAGGTGGCAGCGATCCACGAAATGTCTGCAGGTTACTCGCCGCTGGTGGATGAGGGCATTCATTTTTATGCCCCGGAATGGCGCGATAAAATGACTGACGTTTTTGATCGATGTGCCCGGGAGGGCGTTCCCTATGATGAAGAAATGGAGATCATTACAGCTAGCGGAAAACGTGTTTGGGTTCGGACGATCGGTGAAGCCGTGCATGACGAGAAAGGAAGCATCGTCAAGGTACAGGGCGCCTTTCAGGACATTTCATTTCGAAAACAAGCCGAAAAAGAACTGAAAGACAGTGAATCCAGGTATAAAGCCATTTTTGAATCCACGGGGACAGCAACCTTAATTGTCGATGAGGATACCAGCATTTTGATGGCAAACAAAGAATGCCTCGATATCACCGGTTATGCTTCTGGTGAATTGATTGGTCAGAAATGGCCCCAATATGTTGCCCCCGAAAGTCTACAGATGATGCTTGAAATCCAGCATCTTCGTAGCCAAAGCCCAGAGCTGGCACCACGAAAATATGAAGTAAAACTGATCAACAGTAAAGGTGAAAAGCGCGACGCTGTTTTGAATATTAACGTGATTCCTAACACGCGACAAAGTGTGGTTTCCATCCTTGATATCACTGAACGAAAAAAGGCTGAAGAAGAACTCCTAAAAAGCAAAAGTAATCTGGAAGAGTATTTTGAGAACGACATTTCGGCCGATTATGTGGTTTCTGTTTCAGGCGAGATTTTTAGCTGCAACAAAACGTTTTTGGATTTATTTGGGTTTGAAAGAAAATCAGAAACTGAAAACTTTGACATGACTGAGCTATACAAAAATCCAGCAGACCGGGAACGAATAATCCAAATGATTAAAAACCAAAGAAAGGTTGAAAACCATGAAGTGGAGTTTGTTTCAAAGAATGGAAAAACAATTCATGCCATCATCAATGCCATCGGTATTTTCGGTCAAGGGGATCTGCTGGAAAGAATTAGAGGGTATGTGGTTGATCTTTCGGAACAAAAGAATATTGAAAAAGAGTTGGTTAAATTCAAACTTGGAATTGAGCGTTCTTCTGAAGCCATTTTTATAACCGACGTGGAAGGACATCTGGTTTTTATAAACCCTGCATTTGAGCAATTGTATGGTTATTCCTTTGAAGAGTGTGTTGGTAAGACTCCCAGGATTCTGAAGTCAGGGATTTACGATGATGAAGTTTACAAAGTTTTTTGGGATACGCTTCTTTCAAAAAATGCGGTTACCGGAGAGATTGTTAATAAAACAAAGAAAGGTTCGTTACTCACAATAGATGGGCACAATACGTCAATAATAGATTCAAAAGGAGATGTCTATGGTTATATTGGAATTCACAGAGATATTACTGAACGAAAAAAAACCGAAGATGAGTTAAGGCGAAGCGAAGAGAAGTACCGTTTGCTATTTGCCAATAACCCGCAGCCCATGTGGATTTACGATCTAGAAACACTTGCATTCCAGGAAGTGAACCAAGCTGCTGTTAACCATTATGGGTATTCCAGGGAAGAATTTCTTTCCATGACGCTGAAAGACATTCGGCCGGTTGAAGATATTCCCGCCTTGCTTGAAGATATCGAAAATACACGTTCTGAGTTAAATACGGTAGGAGAGTGGAGGCACATCAAAAGGAACGGTGAAATAATTGATGTGGAAACTATGTCACATTCCGTACTATTTAACGACCGAAAAGCCCGGCATATCTTGATTAACGATATTACCGAACGCAAACGGGCAGAAAATGAAATATCAAAATTATCACGAGCAGTTGAGCAGAGCCCCACTTCTATCATTATTACCGATCTAGGTGGAAAAATAGAGTACATTAATCCAAAAACCCTGGAGGTTACCGGTTATACAAAAGAAGAATTGATCGGCGAAAATCCCCGGATATTTAATTCAGGCGAAAAACAAAAAGAAGACTATCAGCAACTTTGGTTTGCGCTTCTATCGCGCAAGGAATGGACAGGGGAATTTCATAATAAAAAGAAAAATGGCGAATTGTATTGGGAGTCGGCATCCATTTCGCCCATCATCAATGAAAAGCACGAAGTGATCAATTTTGTAGCTGTAAAAGAAGATATTACGGAACGGAAAAGGCTTGAAGATACCCAGAAACTACTACTTGAAATTTCGCAGCAGGCCACCAAGCATGTTACACTCACTTCATTTCTTGCAGAAGTGCACCAAAAGCTCAAAAAGATTGTGCGTGCTGATAATTTTTATGTGGCCTTATACAACGAAACAACCCATACTTTTTCCTTCCCCTATCACGTGGATAAATATGATCAGGTGGAGCTCAACGAACCGTACGATTTTAGGAACAGTTATACTGACCATGTTCTTAAAACAAACCAATCATTGATTGTCACCCCCGAATATCAGAGTGAAATTGAGAGAGATGGGACTGTCATCGGATATGGTGATGAATTATCGGTTTGGCTGGGCGTGCCTTTCAGAACTGCAAATGCATTTAAACCCAACGGGGTGATTGCCATACAGGATTATAAGAATCAGGAATCCTACACCGAAACAGACAAGTTGGTCATGGAAATTATTGCCCATCACGTCGGTAGTTTTATTGAACGGATTCAATACCTGGAAGAATTGGTTCAGGCCAAAGAAAAAGCGGAAGAGAGCGACCGTTTAAAGTCGGCCTTTCTGGCCAATATGAGCCACGAAATACGCACCCCCATGAATGGTATTCTAGGTTTTACCAACCTACTTCTGGAACCCGATCTGAGTAGTGCGCAAAAAGAGAGTTTTATTAAAATTGTTCATCAAAGCGGGCAGCGCATGTTAAATACGGTGAATGATATTGTTGAAATCTCCAATATAGAGGCCGGGGTGGTCCATGTGAGTGTGCAAGAAACCGATTTTAATGAAAGGGTTGAAGAACTAATTCATTTTTTTAAGCCTGAAGCTGAGAATAAAGGTTTAAAACTGCTCGTTAATCAATTTTTACCGTTCAAGGCAAAGAACATAACGACCGACCAAAATAAACTGGACTCCATTCTTACCAACCTCATTAAGAATGCCATCAAATATACTGATTCGGGAACGATTAACGTTTGTTGCCGGACTCGAGGATCTAGTGTCGAGTTTTGTATAAAGGATACAGGTGTCGGAATTCCAAAAGACAGGCAGGGCATTATTTTTGAGCGTTTTTCGCAGGCCGAGATCGCCGATAAAACAAGGATATTTGAGGGCTCAGGATTGGGACTGGCCATTGCTAAATCGTATGTTGAAATGCTTGGTGGAAAAATCTGGGTGGAAAGCCAGGAAGGTAAAGGCTCAACGTTTTATTTTACCCTGCCTCGTAATTATTTCGCATAAGATGAAATTGCTGTTTTAAGTAGAAAGCCAATTGAGAAGTGAAATCATGAAGTGAAGCCAGTAAAGCGTAGCCTGAAAATATTAATTACCAAAGACGACGGGCTTGGACGGAACTTCATCTCGCATCTTCGTGAAGATTTCAGTGTAGACAATTCTGGAAACGGAAACAGGAATTGAGACTGCTAAACTTTGCCGTAATACCAACGATCTTGATATCATACTTATGGATGTTCAAATGCTGGGTTTGGATGGTTTCGAAGCGAATTGCCAGGTCAGGGAATTTAACAAGGATGTGGTCAT
>NZ_CAXBDD010000162.1:0-5166 GCF_963974515.1 uncultured Sunxiuqinia sp.
GGGCCTGGTTGTTCCTATTCTTCCTTGGTTATTGATCATTGATTATTCAGTACTTCAATCAATCGGTTCTTCGATGCTTGATCCGCTGACTACACATTCATTTTTCCAAATTCACCCTCTCTCATTCTCGACTTCTCATATAATTATCTCCCGGCCTCCACGAGCGCAAGCCTTTTAACCGGATCGATCTGGTTTTTTTCGGCGGCAATAAAAAACATTCGTGCAGTCATTTTGTTGTGTTTAAAGTAAATAGAAAATTTTAACTCAATGGAAAGAAGAAATTTTATCAATTTGGTTGGAACGGCCGCAGTTGCCGCACCGCTTTTTGGCTCGGCGCTGGCTGCTTGCAGTAGCGAAAGTAAACCTGCGGTATTTGAAGGGCACATGTTTCCGGATCTCCCTTATGGCTACGATGCGCTTGAACCCTATGTTGACGCGCAGACCATGGAACTGCACTATGACAAACATCACCGGGGGTACTTCACCAAGTTTACCGATGCGATTTCGGGCACTGATCTGGAGAAGACACCAATGCCTGATATTTTTGCCAAAATCGATCAGCATGGTGCCGGGGTGCGAAACAATGGCGGGGGGTTTTATAATCACCAGCTGTTTTGGGAGAATATGACTCCCGGGCAAACCGCGATGAACGACGAACTAAAAGCAGCTATTGAGGCTGATTTTGGATCGGTTGATGCCCTGAAAGAAGAGTTCGGAACTGCAGCAAAAACACAGTTTGGAAGCGGCTGGGCCTGGCTGTCGGTGGATGCTAACGGCAAATTGTTTGTTTCGTCCACGCCAAACCAGGATAATCCGCTGATGAACGTAGTGGAGAAACAAGGAACTCCTTTACTGGCACTCGATGTATGGGAGCACGCCTATTACCTTCATTATCAAAACCGCCGGGCTGATTATGTCGACAATTTCTGGAATATTGTCAATTGGGAAGTGGTTGGCATGCGGTATCAAAACGCTTAACAGGAACCGGTTTTTCGCCGGTTTTTTTGTTTCTTTGGGTGGCGTAATCGAAAAGCTCATCTATGATTCAGAAAATTGTACTGATCGGCGCAGGCAATTTGGCCACACAACTGGCCAAAGCGCTCCGGAGAAACGGTCTGGAAGTCGTCCAGGTGTATAGTCGTACCGAAGCTTCGGCCAAAGCGCTGGCGCAGTTGTTGGAATGCCCGTACACCACCAGTCTCGATGAATTGGAGCCTTGCGATTTGTGCATGGTTTCCGTGAAAGATGATGCTCTGGAAACGGTCCTCCGGCAAATTCAGCTGGAAACAATCGTGGTGCATACTGCAGGAAGTATTCCAATGGAGCCGCTGGCCGGGTATTTCAAAAACTTCGGTGTTTTTTACCCGCTGCAAACCTTTTCGAAACAGCGGGAAGTTGATTTTTCAAACATTCCCATTTGTCTGGAGGCCAGCTCAGCTGAAGTTTTTGCCGATCTTCAGGCTTTGGGTGAAAAGCTTTCCTCTTTGGTTCAGCCTGTCAACTCGGAAGCTCGAAAGGTTCTGCATCTGGCGGCGGTTTTTACCTGCAATTTCGTCAATCATTGCTACCAAATTGGCGACTCCATGTTGGAAGAAAAAGGATTGAGCTTCGATTTGTTGAAACCGCTGATCCAGGAAACCGCCCAAAAAATCATGGACATCAAACCCATCGACGCTCAAACCGGGCCGGCGGTTCGCATGGATGAGACGATTATAAAAAAACACCTGGATTTGCTGGCTGATCAAGCCGAAAGAAAGAGAATTTATCAGTTGGTATCCGAAAGCATTTACAAAACTCAAATTACCAAGTAACGTATGGCCTTTTTTAAAGACAAGTTGAAAAGTATAAAAGCATTGATTTTTGATATCGATGGCGTGTTGTCGCTCGACACCATGGTTTTGAATGAAGCTGGAGTGCCGGTGCGCACCGCCAATGTAAAAGATGGCTATGCGCTTCGCAATGCCCTGAACATGGGCTATCAAATTGGCATTATTACCGGCGGAAACCTGGAGCAAGTTCGGACCCGTTATGCCAATCTTGGGGTCGAATATATTTACATGGGGGTACGTGATAAAATGGTTTGTCTGAATGATTTCATGCTTCAAGCCGGTGTTAAAGCGGAAGAAGTGCTTTACATGGGCGACGATCTGGTCGATTACCAGGTGATGCAGGCTGTTGGCGTAGCCGTTTGCCCCTTGGATGCTGTGAGCGAGATTAAAGAAATTTCTTCTTATATTTCGGATAAGAAAGGGGGCGAAGGTTGTGCCCGCGACATTATTGAGCAAGTGATGAAAGCTCAGGATACTTGGATTAATGAACATTCATATTATTGGAGGTCAATTTAATGGTACCTGAAAACTTACAAAAATATCAACTGGTCCTGGCGTCAAAATCACCACGACGCCAACATTTATTAAAAGAACTGGGGCTTGATTTCCAGGTTCATGTTTCGGATGTTGAGGAATATTTTCCGCCTGAATTGGGCATGACAGCCATTCCTGAATACCTGGCAGAACTAAAAGCCACGGCCGTTCGGCAAAACTTACCCGAAAATAGCTTGGTGATTGCTGCCGACACCATTGTTTGGAAGGATGAAGAAGTGCTGGGTAAGCCGGCAGACCGCGACGAGGCGATCAAAATGCTTCAGCACCTGTCATCGAGCCAGCACCAGGTCATTACCGGCGTCAATATCCAGTCGGCCACCAAAAAATACTCCTTTCATGCCGTTACGGCCGTTTGGTTTGACGAGCTGACCGATGCTGAAATCGAGTACTACGTCGATCGGTTTAAGCCTTACGACAAAGCTGGTGGCTACGGGATCCAGGAATGGATTGGTTTTGTTGGTGTGAAAAAAATTGAGGGGTCCTTTTTCAATGTAATGGGTCTTCCGGTGCATAAAGTGTACCAATTTCTGAAAGAATTTTAGCGGATTAATTTTTGTTAACGGCTTTGTTAAAGCTATTTCAAGAAAAACAAACGTTTTGTAGAATCCGTTTTTGCTGAAAAATTACTGATTGATGAGAAAATTAGTCCTGTTTTTTATTGTCGCCGTTTTTAATCTTTCCCTGTCGGCCAAAGAGGGGATGTGGATCCCAACCTTACTCGAAAAGTACAACATCGAAGAAATGCAGGCGATGGGCTTTCGCCTCACTGTTGAAGATATTTACAGTGTGAACCAAAACAGCTTGAAAGATGCGGTGGTCATTTTCGGGCGAGGATGTACCGGGGGAATGATCTCCGACCAGGGGCTGTTGCTGACCAATCACCACTGTGGATTTTCGAATATTCAATCGCACAGCACGGTGGAGCAGGATTATCTTTCGGATGGATTCTGGGCCATGTCGCAGGAAGAAGAACTCCCCAATCCCGGGCTGACCGCAAAATTTTTGGATCGGATGGTGGATGTGTCGGATTCTGTTTTTGCCGGAACCACAGGTTTGGAAGGAGACTCTTTGCAGCAAAAGTTGGATGAAAACATCAGCCGCATTCAGCGAAACGCTGCTGAGGATGGAAAATTTGAAGCCATAGTAAAGCCCTTGTTTTTCGGGAATCAATACTTTTTGTATACCTACCTGGTCTTTCAGGATGTTCGCCTGGTCGGGGCGCCTCCGCAGTCAATTGGGAAATTTGGTGGCGACACCGATAACTGGATGTGGCCGCGCCATACCGGTGATTTTTCGATTTTCAGGGTGTATGCCAATGCAGATAACGAGCCCGCTCCTTATTCAACAGAAAATGTTCCTTACCGACCAAAAAAATGGCTCCCTGTGTCGCTCGATGGTGTTCAGCCAAACGATTTTATGATGCTGATGGGTTATCCGGGAACGACGCAGCAATACCTGCCTTCGCAGGCGGTCGAACTGATTAAGAATCAAAGCAACCCCGACCGCATTAAGATCCGAACAACGATTCTCGATATTTTCTCTAAACACATGGATGCCGATCCCAAGGTTCGTATTCAATATGCTTCGAAGTATGCCAGAACCAGTAATTCGTGGAAGCGGTGGAAAGGTGAAATTCGCGGACTGGATCGCTTGCATGCGGTGGAGCAAAAGAAGGCTTTCGAAGCGGACTTCGAAGTCTGGTACATGCAAAACGATACGCTCGAGGAGACCTACGGCCCGGTGCTTCCTCAATTCGAGAAGTTGTATGTTGACTTGCAGCCGTACGAAAAGGCGTATCATTATTATCAGGAAATTGTTTTCAAAGGCATCGAAATCTTTAAGCTAGCCGATTTTTTTCCGCGAAACGACCGGGGATGGAATCAGGTGGATGAGGGGCGTCACGAACTGGTACGAAAGGCTTTGGCGATAAAAGTAGCCGATCATTTTGATGATTATGACCAGGCAACTGATCAGGAGCTTTTTGTGCAGCTGCTTCGGATGTTGAGAAATGATTTGGACGAAAGCTTTTTGCCTGAAGACTTGAAGAAACTGTTGGCGCGATTTGATGACGATAAATTGGTTCGAAGGGTGTATGCAAAATCCGTGTTGGCTGATCCCGAGAAATTGAAGGAGATTATTTCAGAATTTGATGGCAAAAAAATTAACCAATTGCAAAAGGATCCGGTAGTTGAATTGTTTCAGGCATTGAAGCTGCACTATCAGCGGAATATCGAACAGGTTCATCAAGGGATTCAGGCGAACATCAGCACCGTTCAGCAAAAATACATGAAGGGCATTATGCTGATGGAAAAGAACTTCCAGTTGTACCCCGATGCCAATTTTACCTTGCGTGTGGCTTATGGCCAGGTGGAAGGCTATGAGCCGCGCGATGGCGTGAATTACAGTTATTATACCACGCTGAAGGGAATTATGGAGAAAAATAGTCAGGATATTCCTGACTATCAGGTGCCCGAAAGATTACAGTATTTGTACGAGTCCGGCGACTTTGGCGAGTATGAATCCAATGGAGAAGTTCCGGTGGCGTACATTGCGTCTATTCATTCAACGGGAGGTAATTCAGGAAGTCCTGCCATCAATGCCCAAGGACAACTTGTTGGCCTTAATTTTGATCGTTGCTGGGAAGGCACCATGAGCGATATCATGTTCGATCCTGATCAGTGTCGCAACATTATGCTCGACGTTCGCTACATGCTTTTTATCATCGATAAGTTTGCCGGAGCAGGCTATTTGATTGATGAAATGGAATTGGTCTCGGAATAGT
>NZ_CAXBDD010000163.1:0-5157 GCF_963974515.1 uncultured Sunxiuqinia sp.
TGTACTCCATCGCTTTATTTCCCATGCCAATTACCACCACGCAAGCTATTGCTCCCAGTAAAATGAAACCGGCGTACAGGCGTTTTCCACTCAACTTTTTTATCAACTTCAATTTCATCCGGGGTTCAATTATAGTTTTGTTTCAAATTTAAGTCCCGAATCTAGCCCACGCCAATTACCCACCTTTTAACTCCGGCTTACATCGCGATTATCACTGGGTTAATAGCTGGGTTAATTTTGTGCTATGCAGCATGTTTTAAAAACTATAATACACTGA
Organism: uncultured Sunxiuqinia sp.; assembly: GCF_963974515.1. Taxonomy (GTDB): domain Bacteria; phylum Bacteroidota; class Bacteroidia; order Bacteroidales; family Prolixibacteraceae; genus Sunxiuqinia. The sequence continues at coordinate 278 of NZ_CAXBDD010000163.1, forward strand.
TTAATAGCACCAATTAAGATTAATTAAAAAAATTAACCCTCAATGGAATCGCCATTACGATTTGAGCAAATCATCGAAGGTAAGAGCCAGTTTTTCGCCGTACAATTCTTCGTATAACAACGCATATTTCTCGTAAGTATACTTCGCGGTATTCATATTATTCTGCAAAACCAAAGCCCGAAGCTTATAAGATAAGGCTTGGTCATTAACCGGGTCGGTGAGCAGAATCCGATCGGCCAGTTTCAAGATAAGCTCATGATCGTTTTCAGGATCGAGAAGATGAATAAACTTCAACAAATTATCCACGATATTATTTCCAACATGCCCCTTGTAATCATCCAGCCAATCATGAGATTCATCTTTAAAAACTTCTCCGGCCCGGATGATCTTATAGAAATCAGGGTAGAAAACCGGATCCTTTTCCTTGTTGGCCTCTAACAGTCTCAAGCACTCAACATAGTCGCAATAGACCGTTTTGCCAAATCTGATTGTCCAGCAATCGACATTAAAAACAACTTCCACCTCATCCATCCGTTCCAGTATAATCCGCAACTTTCGTATCGTAACCCCACGGCTGTTCTTCGCATTCTGATAGCTCAATCCAGGCCATAAAATGTGCGACAATTCCTTGGTCGATATACCCTTACGGTGATGCTGCGAATAAACAAGGATCAGCAAAAACAACTGTTTGATCTTCGGCGTAAATTGTCCGGTAATATCTACTTCATCCTTGTCCACCACCCGAAAATCACCAAAAAGCTGGATGTAATTCTTAATCGGATAATCGATTTGCCTGTCGTCCAGCTCTTTCAACTTTTCGGCAGAAAGCAAGCTCTTGCGTCCTAAACGTGCGGGCAGTTTCAAATAAATGAACAACAAAAGAAGCAAGGCCAGAAAAATCACGCCAATTTTGGACAACAAAGGATAACGTAAAAATAGGTTGCGACTTTGCGCCAAATCCATTAAATCTCTGCTTAAGCTCCAAATTTCTTCCTCGCCCAACGTGCGAGACCAAATAACAAGGTCGTCAATTTCGCCATTCATGTAGGCGTTCGAACTGTAGCCAGCCATGCCAACATAAATACTCTCACGTCCCTTGTAGGAAGGGTGCCCTAACGACCGGCTGTCCAATTTTCCATCCACGAAAATAGCCTGCTCGCCAGTCAGTTTATTGTAACGCCACACCAGGTGATACCACTTCCCGGGTTCAATAATGGTTTTTCCCTCCAGATCGTTGGCGTAAAACCCAAAATAAGGCTTACGGTTTCGCAACACCAGATGAATGGATTGTTGATACGAACTTCCCTTGGTTCCTATGATGCTAATATCGCGGTCTTCCACGTCATAGTCGCGGATTTTCACCCAAGCCGAAACCGTAAAGTCATGGTCACGCAATTTGAGCTCCTCAGCTTTGGGAAGCACAATGTGGCTCTCTTTTCCAAAGACTGCCACCATATTCCGGTCAGGATCATCCTGATAATGAACAGCCACATCCTTCCCGTTAAACCCATTATTACTGTAATCCATCGACCCATTTTCGAAAGAGTAATAAGCTTCCAGATCTTCCGTGATCTCTAACGGAACAGCGACAAAATGCTGCAACTTACTTTGTTCCGGCTCCTCAAAAACAACCGTTTCGGGCTTAAACTGGTATCCCGGACTTCGGGGGGTCAATACCAAAGTTTCGCCCGGCCCAACCGGAAAAGAATATTTTCCACTGGTCAGGCTGTTCGTCCCTTCCCAACTCACATAACTGAGCGTCTGTGCGTTGAACGTCACGGTTCCCTTTACCGTTTGAAAACTTCGGAGCTGGGAAAGTACTTGAATAATCCAGGTTTGGTAACGGTCAAGCATAATGAAATTCGGCGTTTTACCGGTGCTCTTCCAAACATTTTTGACATGCTCAATTAAATAAGGATTTTGAGTGGTATTAAAAAAAGACTCCTCCGGAAGTCCAGCTCGCCTTGGAAAGTTATAATCATTGTAAATCAGCAAATTGTTTTTTGGATCACCTTTCAAAAACTCACCAATAAAATCAGGTGCTTCCAAAATAGAGAAATACGGCTCCACAGCATAGTCCCAAACGTAGTGTAACCAATCCGGACTATTCCGGTGTTCCTGCATCTTGAAGATGATCACCCGCTTACCCGTTTCAACCATGTTCCTCAAGGTAGGCCACTCGTGCTCACTTTCATTCACATACAGATAATGCTGAATGCCTGACTGCTCAACCACTTCTGTCAGCTCATTCACATTCACATTGAAATCCAAAAACAAAGTCAGTATCTTATCCGGATTAGTCTCCAAGTGCTTCCGAATGACAACCAACTGATCCAGAAACGGCGTAGACTGCCCGTAGGCGTTAAGCAACATGAGCTGATTCTGCTGGCGCCCCCATTCCAGGTAAAACCGAAAGCCTCCAATATTGGCATCAAGCAATTGCTGAACCGATTGGTTTTCCTTTGAGGTTGCATCAGTCCCTGAAAAGTTGGAAATAACAAAAATGCTTTCATCATAATGCTTAAAAACCACATCTTCAGCAGCTATCAAAGCCTGAGCTGCCAGGAAAAAACCAACGAACAGGGAGATATATTTTATCTGCTTCTGATTTTTCATAAACAAGAAAACAAAAACCATTCAATTTTTAGTCAAACAAAGATATAAAAAGGCTTGAATCATTGCGATAGCTTTTAAGCCGGATCGAAATCCAGCATTAATCAGGCCATTTTTTTCAGAATTTGAAAATCGAACTGAATTTTTCCTATTTTTGTGGCTCAGAAGGGCTGTTAGCTCAGTTGGTTTAGAGCATTACCTTGACAGGGTAGGGGTCACTGGTTCGAATCCAGTACAGCCCACGGAGGCTATACTTCAAAATGAATCAAAATCCAGTAAATCAAATGATTACTGGATTTTTTTGTTTCTTCCAAATACCAAAATAATCCAATCAAATTCAATGTTCTGGTGATTGATCCGGTGAGTTGATTATTTATGTTATATTTACTCACCAGCATCACTGTAATCGTCTGTAATAATGCTCTTTGCATTTTTTAAAGTATGCTTTTTAGGTGCTAAAATGAAGCATTTTACAGCAAGTTTAATGAAATGCGCGTGAGTAAATCAATCCTAAGCACGCACACATACGTCTGCTATTTCTTTCAGGTAGGCATTCATCTTTTGATTGGTATGAGGAGGAAGGTCACTTTAGTTTTCATGTAAATCCGCTATCAGGATATTTATGGGAGGCAGACAGCTCTTTTATATCCATATTGTTTTGTATAGATGACACAATATAGTATATTTGATTGTTTGTCACTTATAAATACAATGAAGACATATATTACAAGAGAGATCTATAAGAAGCGGATTGACCGCTACATCGGAAAGGAGATTATAAAGGTTCTGATTGGCCAGCGCAGGGTTGGAAAGAGCTATTTGTTGTTTCAGGCTATGGATAGTATCCGTGAGCAGTTCCAAAATCCAAACATTATTTATATCAATCTCGAATTGAATGAGTATGAAAAACTCAATACATCGACGGCCCTTTATGACTACGTGAAATCAAAGTCAATTGAAGGAGGGCTCAATTTTCTGATGATAGACGAGGTTCAGGTTGTTCCTGAATTCGAGAAGGCACTGAGAAGTCTTTTGGCAGAAGGGGGCTTTGATATCTATTGCACAGGAAGCAATGCCAATATTTTGTCAGGAGAACTGGGTACATACCTGGGAGGGAGATATGTTGAAATCCCTGTTCATACCTTGAACTATCCGGAGTTTTTAGTTTTTCATAGACTCGAAAATACAGTGGACAGTTTAAACCAATATCTGAAATATGGCGGACTTCCATACCTGATTCACTTGGATCTTACTGACGAGACGGTTTTTGACTACTTAAAGAATATAAGTCAATCGATTCTTTTTAGGGATGTTGTTTCCCGTTTTGAGGTTCGCAATGTCGATTTTTTGAATCGTTTAATCAGGTACCTGGCGAATGAAACTGGAAACTTAATATCGGCCAGAGGGATTAGTAAATTCTTGAAGTCGCAAAATGTGCCTATTTCAATCAACGCAATTTTGAATTATCTGAATTATCTGACAACTGCGATGTTGATAGCGGGCGTGCAGCGCTCGGATATTCAGGGGAAGAAAGTTTTTGAGGTGGGCGAAAAGTATTATTTCAACGATATTGGCTTGCGAAATTCGATTGCCGGCTTTTCTCCTTTCGACTTGGGGCAAATTATTGAGAATGCAGTTTATCTTCACTTAAAGACTTTTGGGTATGATGTCTTGGTCGGAAAGCAGCAAGATCGTGAGATTGACTTTATTGCAGAGCGGGAAGGGGAAAAGGTGTACATTCAGGTTGCGCTTCGAATTACCGAGAAACAGACGATGGAACGCGAATTTGGAAATTTGTTGGACATTAAAGACAACTACCCGAAATATGTGGTTACGATGGATGAATATTCCGGGGTTAGTTACGAGGGAGTAAAGCATATTCCGTTAAGGCAGTTTTTGTCGGAATTTGTATAGAGGCGAGTTCTGGTTGTTGAAAAGAATTTGAGTGGAAATTAGTTCAAATTGGAGGATATCCTTAAATTTGCGTATTGTATTGCTAGTCAAAATAGTACAAAATATTTCGTCTGGAGCGATACGATGAGTTCTAGGAAAAGAACATTGAATTAAAGTGTTGTTAATGAGATGCTTGCTGGATATGGGTCGAGTCCAGCACAGCCCACTTCGGACTCTACAAATCGAATCAAAATCCAGTAAATGAATCATTTATTGGATTTTTGATTTTTTTCTCAAGCCAAAAATTATCAAATTCAATGTTCTGGTGAGTGATCCGGCGAGCGATTTTTTCTTCCATTCACTTATCGGAGTCT
>NZ_CAXBDD010000164.1:0-5089 GCF_963974515.1 uncultured Sunxiuqinia sp.
TGAATGCGCGAAAATTTATTCACTTCTTCGTTCACCTTTTGCTGTATTTCGTCGAGAATCTCATCGACACGGGAGTTGATTTTGCTCACGGCTTCATCTTTCATCGATCTCATGTTCTTAACCCGCTGTTCAATCTCTTCCATATTAAGGTGCACCATAGCCACCAACCGGCCTTTCTTCTCAACAACCAACGACTCCAGCACGTATTCCATGCGATTGATTAAGGACTCAATCTCTTCGGGATAAATATTTTCACCACTCGATCCCACAATCATATTCTTAATCCGTCCGCGGATATACAAAAGTCCCGACTTGTCGAAACGGCCTAAATCACCGGTTTTAAACCAACCATCTTCGGTAAAAACCTCCTTGGTCAGTTTCGGTTCTTTATAGTAGCCTTTCATCACGTTTTCACCTTTGGCCTGAATTTCGCCTTCGCCCGTAGCCGGATCAGCATTGCCAATGCGCAACTTCACGCCTTCCATCGGAATTCCGGTTGACAAATAGCGAACATTTTTCCCTACTGCTCCAGCGAGCAAGGGCGAAGTTTCGGTTAATCCGTAGCCAATCGCCAGTGGAAATTTGGCATCCATCAGGAAACGCTCCACCTGATCATTTAATTTCGCTCCGCCAACTCCGAAGAATTTCAACTCACCGCCAAACGTTTGGTAAAGCTTTTTACCCGCAATTCGGCTCAGTAGAACTTGAAACGGCCTGATCTTGTATAGCGCCCGGGTAATGGCCTTGCTGTTAATTTGCGGCAATATTTTTCCCTTGTATACTTTCTCTATAATCAGTGGTACAACCAGCATAATGGTTGGCTTAACTACCTGCAGGGCTGGCAACAGCACCGGGCCTGTGGGCGGTTTTCGAAGATAATAAACCGATGCACCAAACATCACCGGAAAAATCAGACCCAGTGTATTTTCAAAGGTATGCGAAAGTGGCAGAACAGACATAAACCGGTCGGAGGTGTCAATGAATTGTAATGTCCGGCTTTGTTTTGCAGTCCAAACGATATTTTTGTGGGTCAACATGACCCCTTTTGATTTGCCGGTTGTTCCGGAAGTGTAGATAATCGATAAAAGATCCTCCTCGTCCACGTCGGCATATTGAAAGACATCGGGCGTTTCAACCGCTACTGCCGGATAATCCTCGGCATTTAGCTCTTTCAGCGTTTCAATCTGAATAACCTTGAGCATGGGGTACTCTTCCTGCTCCAGCTTGTTCATCAAATTTTCGGAAACAAAAACAGCTTCCGCTTCTGCATGCTGAATGATATTTCGAATTTCGGCCGGATGAAAGTCGGGCAGGATTGGAACGGCAATGGCACCGATGGCCGCGACGGCAAAAAAAGCCACCCCCCAATTGGGCATATTCGTACTTAGTATCGCAACCTTGGCTCCTTTTTGTACTCCAAGTCCTCTCAGGTATGTTCCCAATGCCTCAACTTCAGCTTGTAATTGGCTGTAAGTTTTAACTTCTTCACCCACAAAACTCAATGAATTCTGACTGGCAAAATTCATGAAACTGGCCTGCAACATCGCCGGCATCGTCAATTTTTTCATTTCTTCCATATCTGTGGTCCCTCCATCATAACACCCTCTACAACAAGATAAAGCCGTTAAAGATCAGCAAAAATACACAATTCTATGACATGCAAACGCTTTTTAACATGTTTTAGCGCTCGCAGGACCTAACGGTCGTATGTTGTAAAAAATACTAACCCATTTTCATAGGTGCCACACAAATAAAAAATTGAACAATTTGTTATTAAATCTCTGTTCAAAAGGCAGATTCGTTAGATACAAATCAACAGAAATATGTAGCTTTGATTGTGCGATGAAAAAGGAAAAACTTATACAGGAAACAGCCGACTATATCCGATCTAATTTCGAGCGGGAAGGCAGCGGACATGACTGGTGGCACATTTACCGGGTATGGCAAATGGCGCAACGAATTGCAATTAAAGAAGGTGCGAACCTTTTTTTCACTGAAATGGCGGCCCTACTGCACGACCTGGATGACTGGAAACTGGCCTCCCACTCCGGATCGAAAGCATTGAAATGGATGCAGCAAATGGGATTAGACGCGCCCGAGCAAACTCGAATTCAAACAATCATTGACGAAGTTTCCTTTAAGGGAGGCAAAGTCGACACCACCCCCGGATCACTGGAAGCCTGTGCCGTTCAGGATGCGGACCGGCTGGATGCCATGGGCGCAATCGGTATTGCCCGCACCTTTGCCTATGGCGGGCATAATAACCGCCTGATCTACGACCCAAATGTCCAACCGGAAATACATGCCAGCTTTTCAGATTATCAGAAATCGAACGCTCCAACGATTAACCATTTCTATGAAAAGCTGTTATTACTGAAAGATCGGATGAATACGAAAACCGGACAAAAAATTGCCGTGAAGCGTCATCTGTTTATGGAAAATTACCTGGAACATTTTTTTCAGGAATGGAATATGAATGAAACCTTATTAACCCTTTAAATAATTCAGCGATGAAAATTTCACACCTTGCGATTTGGACCACTGACCTGGAAGGAATGCGGAATTTTTATATCCACTATTTCGATGCCAGCTCGGGAGAAGCCTACTTTAACCACTCCCGCGACTTCAAATCATATTTCGTCACCCTTGGTGGAGATTGCTCCATTGAATTGATGCAAATGCCAGGCATCCCAAAGTCAAAAAACGATCCTCGAAAACAGTTTACAGGATTGACTCATTTTGCCATCCAGCTTGGCTCAAAACAAAAAGTTGATGAGCTTACCGAGCAACTTCGAAAAGATGGTTTCCAAGTTGTTGGCGAACCACGAACAACCGGCGATGGCTTTTATGAGTCGGTTATTTTAGATCCGGAGGGAAACCGGGTAGAACTAACCGCTTAATGTATTCGAAAGGTATATCCCGATTGAGATCCCGCAGTTTCACTGTCAGGTGAAGCATTGAGAAGTATCAGTAAAAAGGAGGGAAATTTCAGGAAATGACTTCCCACGTCGCATGCTAATTTAGGGTTAGTTAAAAACCTTAAATCAACATGCTATGAAAACAAAATCATTTTTCTACGTCCTGATGATGGTCTTTTTCGTCATGGCTTGTCAACAAGATCTGCTTCCTGACGAAGAGCCCGCTGTTGGAACACAAACCAAGAGCGCGATTATTGTCCCGCAAGGTCTCACCGAAGGGACGGTCATTACCACCCAGGTCCACAGTCCTTCGCTCGAAGGAAACCTGGTCGGCGATCCTGCCCTGCGAAATGTGGCTGTTTATCTTCCCAAATCATACTTCTCCTGTCCCGAAAAACGATTCCCGGTGATCTACTTTCTGCATGGCATGCCTGCCTGGGGAAATATGCTCATGGAGAAAGCGCCCTTCGACAATTTCTTCACCTACGCCAACTTAGCAGCGCCAGTTGACTTTTCGCAAGATGGTTTTGTTCAATGGGCCAACAGGCTGATGAGTGAAGCGGGAATGCGGGAGTCAATTATTGTGATGCCCGACGCCCGGACTCTGTTTGGGCCAAGCATGTACCTCAATTCCGACATCCTGGGAAACTATGAAGACTTCATTGTCAACGATCTCACCGCCTTTATCGACGAGAATCTCAGAACAATTCCTCATTTCAACTGGAGAGCGATTACCGGTCATTGCGCGGGGGCCTATGGCGCATTTAACATGGGCATGCGGCATGCGCGTGTGTTCAGGTATGTCGGAGCATTGTCGCCTGCCCATTTCATGGAAGCCCACTTTGAGCAAATTGCCATCTACTCAGCCTATGAAGAGATGATTTGGCAAGAGCAAGGAGCACCGGCTGGTCCACTTCCTTATTCTCCAATGGAGCCGTTCAAATTCATGACAAACACCGCTTACGCGCTGGGTCAATTCTGGCTGCCAAATCCTGATAATCCGCCATACTTGTGCGATATTCCTTACACTTATGTTGAAGGTCAACCACAAATTGATCCGGACTTAATGGCAAAAATTGATTCTCAGAATCTCATGGCTCTGTCTCGGGAATACGAGCGCGGTCTGCGCCAGCTGAAATCAATCTATTTTGATTGCGGAAAAAACGACGAACTTGGAATGTATTTACCAAATGAAATGCTGCACCAGCAATTAACCGATTTACACATCAAGCATCAGTTTGAAAGCTACGATGGCACTCACCTAAGCAGCCTGTATAATCGCCTCGGAAAAGTCTGGACTGCGCTTTCCAATGATTTTCCGACAGAAGAATAGAAAGACAAGATGAGGCTGAAACAGGTGTCAGCGTTCAGCCTCATTTTAACCTGTAGAATTGGAAATCAAAATATTGACTTGTACGTATATAAACTCGGGCGATTGAAATAAAAATCAATTCCACTGTCATGAGATTCGAGGTATTGACCATACTACAGAAATTTTGCGAGCAGCAGTTTGTAGGTAAGGACAAAAGCCCGACTGAACTTGCCTTACACCAATATTTTCTGGTTGAGTCACTTGTTGCCCTAAGTCTCGTTTTTGTTCTCCTGATTATCGCCACGGTCCTGCGTACGCCAATCATGATTGAATATTGCCTCACTTTCTTGCTACTGGGAGGCTCCTTGTCGTTCATAGCCACACGAATTTTCACGAAAGTAGAGCACCACATTCTTTTGCAACAACTCTTAACCATCGGCATCGTTACTTTTTACACGGCAGCAATGGGTGGCCTTCTCTCCAGCGGAGGAATTATCTTTTTGGGAAGCGCTCCGGTGTTAAAAACGCTGGTTTTCAAAAATCTTAAAAAGATGATTTCAGTTTACTCGCTATTTATTGCCTGTATCATCTTCTTAATTGTTTTCGACGATCAGTTTGAAGGGAAAAATCTGCTGACAAGCACCCAAAACAAATTCTATTTTGGACTGAACCTGATGGCCATCACAAGCTATATTTTTCTCTTCGCCGGATATGCGCAGCACATGTTTACGAAGTTGGAGCATCAGGAAGCCCTTCGTCAAAAGGAAATTAACAAGGCCAAAAATCGTCTTTACACCAACATCACCCATGAGTTCAGGACTCCGCTCAGTGTAATTCTGGCCGTTGCTGATTCGCTTAA
>NZ_CAXBDD010000165.1:0-5025 GCF_963974515.1 uncultured Sunxiuqinia sp.
AACTATGATATCCATGTGGGAGCTATTTTAGGAATTCCGGGAAAGATCATCGCCTTTTTGATCAGCTTGTTTTGTGCTTCCTTGCCCGTAACCGGGTTTTTGGTTTGGTGGAACAAACGAAAGCAACGACGCAAGCCCCTGTTCAGCTAATCAGTCTATTTTAACAGGTCCACGACCACATTTATTCAATTGAAACAAACATGTTTGCATCAGCAGTAAAGAAGCTATTAAAAAAGAAGAAGGTCAGTCACCAGGCAGTATTGACGATACTTTACGGAGGACAATCGGGTAATTCTGAATTTTTAGCCAAAGAGGCGAAAAAGTACCTTCAGAAAAATGCGTTTACCCCCCGGGTGGTGAATATGGCGAAATACGATTTCAAGCAACTGGAGGAGGAACAGCATTTACTGGTACTGGTTAGTACGCACGGCGAAGGGGAACCTCCGGAGTCGGCCAGCCGGTTTTACCGGTTCCTGTTTTCCGAAGAGGCCCCCCGGCTTAACCGCCTGAATTATGCTGTTTGTGCGCTGGGCGACAGCAGCTACGAGTACTTTTGTCAAACCGGCAAGGACATGGACCGGCGATTGCGGGAATTGGGAGGGACCCGCCTTTACGATCGTGTGGATTGTGATGTGGAGTTTCACCAAGCTGCCGCCCGGTGGCTGTCCGGCGTTCTGGCTGTCTTGCAGAATCATGGTGACGAGCAGTCTGAAGCGATTCATATTGAAGCGGATCGACAGCGTGAAACTTTTCAGGCCGTCGTTCAGGAGAAATACCGTTTGAATGAAGGCTCCGATTCGGCAACCTTCCATGTTGTGCTGTCGGTTAACCATCCGGATTTTTCATATGAGCCTGGCGATTCGGTCAGCATTGTACCCAGAAACCCGGATTCGCTTGTTCAGTTGGTTCTTGACCAATTGGCTTGTGATAAAGAAGTCCAGGTTGATTATGAAGGTCGAAGTCATTCCTTTAAGTGGCTTTTAACCCATTCTTTTGAACTGACGACCCTAAGCAAAGGATTGCTCACCCGTTACCAGGCTCTGGTCAGCTCTCGCGGACTCGAAGCACTGCTGGCCGATGAAAAAGAACTGAATCGTTATTTAAAACACCACGATGTTGTTGATCTTTTGGCCGACTTCCCGACGCAAGCCGGTCCGGGGGAGTTGGTTCCCGTTTTCCGGAAACTGCAAGCCCGGCTTTATTCGATTGCCTCCAGCGGGAATACGCATCCCGGTGAAGTTCATTTGACGATTAAGCAGGTGTGTTTTTCCAGTGGCGGGCGCGATCGCGAAGGGGCGTGTTCGGGCTACCTGAGTCAATGGCTGGAAGTTGGCGAATCGCTATCCGTTCAGTTGGTACCCAACGAACAGTTTCGTTTGCCCGGACAGCCGGAGATTCCGGTGATCATGATCGGCGCCGGAGCCGGTGTGGCACCTTTTCGCGCCTTTATGCAAGAGCGGGCGGGGCAGCAAGTTCCTTCAAAAAACTGGCTGTTCTTTGGGGAAAAACGGCAGCAGTACGATTTTTTCTATCGGGAAGACTGGGCGAGTTGGCTGGGCACTGGCAGGCTGAGCCGCCTGGATTTGGCGTTTTCGCGTGACCGCGACGAGAAAGTGTATGTGCAGCACAAAATCAGGCAGGAGGGAACCACCTTTTTTGAATGGTTAAACCAGGGTGCCCACGTTTATGTTTGTGGTTCGGTGGCTATGGGGCACGCCGTTCGCGAAACCATCCGGGAGCTTGTTGAACTTGCCGGAAACCTGTCGGAAAAGGAATCGGAGAATTATATGAATTCGCTGATGGAAGAAGGTCGCTGGCATGCCGATCTGTATTGACGCTTACGTTACGATTCCATCGTTAAAGACGGGTTGAACACGCTCGGGGTTTGCACCTGGATGGCAAAAAGTCAGGGGTAGAGAAATTCTAACTTCGGTTGGCAAGGTTCTAATCTGGATTCGAGACCTCCTAACCCAGATTCGGGACATTCTATACTGGAATTTCTGAGTTTTATTTTAAGTAGCCTCTTAGTTGATTTTTGCTTGCGAACGAAGGGCATGGGTTCCGGCAAGAACCATGAACGTATTGACCAATAAGATTAACAAGATGGGTTCAAGCCACCGGTTCGTTTGGTCGAAGGTGAACCCCAATAAAACCGGGCCGAAGGCTGCCAGGAAATAGCCTGCTGCCTGTGCCATGCCCGAAAGCTCGGCCGCTTGCTGGTGATCCTTCGCCTTGGTACTGATAATCATATACGCAATACTGATGCTTCCACCTGTGGAAAGGCCGATCATAGCGACAGAGGTGACCAGCAAGCCTGCCTGATAAAACAGGATTAAGCCTCCAAACCCCAGCAGGTTGAGTAGTCCGATGACGACAATGGATGTTCCCATCTTCTTCAGCTTCGATGCAATGATGGGAGCAAAGAATGTCGATGGCAGACCAATGATTTGCACAAACAACAGCATCCAGCCGGCAGTGCTTTCATCCATTCCTTTGCTGAGCAAGATGGCAGGGAGCCAGGCGATCAGGCAGTAAAAAACAAACGATTGAAAACCAAAAAACAGGCTGATGTGCCAGGCCGTTCGTGATTTCCAGATGGATGGGTGCGGATAGGCCGCAGCCTGGTTGCTGGAGTTGGTTTTATTTGCTTTCAATTGTGGAATCCAAAGGGCAATTCCAATGATAGCCAGAAATCCCCATGAGGCCATTGCTTTTTCCCAGCCCAATCCAGCCCCTTCGGCTAAAGGAACGCTTACGCCGGATGCCAAACCGGCCATGGCACACATGGCGGTGGTGTAGATGCTTGTCATCAGGCCAATTCGTTTGGGAAAATCGGATTTGATGACGCTGGGAAGCAACACATTCATCACGGCAATGCCCGAACCAATGATTAAGGTTCCGGCATAAAGAAACCCCAGTTGGTGCGAGTATCGGATAAAAATTCCAGCGGTCAGAATGAGTAAGGCCAGGAAAAGGGTTTTTTCGTTGCCCCAGCGCCGGCTGAATTTGGCAACCAATGGTGAAAGGACGGCAAAAGCGATGAGCGGAATGGTGGTTAGCAGTCCAGCTTCCAGGTTGTTAATGCCCAGGCTTTTCTGAATGGTAGCGATTAATGGTCCCACAGCCGTAATAGCCGGGCGCAGGTTGAAAGCCAGAAAAATGACTCCCAGAATGAGCAACCACCGCTTTTTAAACCACTTGCTTTCGTCTTGAATTTCCATCCTTGTTTTTTCGGTCTGCAAAGAAGCAGAAAATCTTTGTCCGCGACAAGTTTTTTAGCCATCGCAGCAGCTCGTTTTAACGGAATGATTACGTCAATTTATTGTGCAGCTAGAGGAATCCGGCTGATGCAGGGTTCAATAATAAGAGCCGTAGGTGGAACCTACAGCTGTATAATGTTATATACAGTTCTACTAAAATCCAAAATATGCAAGACGTAAAAATGCTTATGTCTCCGACAAAGATTTGATTTCTGGAATTCGTTTCCAAATTATGTTTTTTATATTTGCATATAACTTACTACTTAAAAATCTGGGCTTTTCGTTTTGCCGGATATGGAAAAGGTACTCTTCCATCTGGTCAATCGATAGCTCCACAGGCGAACATTCGAAATGAAGCACCATCTTGGATATTTGCATCAGGTAATTGCGCGTGCACGATTCTGACTTGCCGGCAATGGTGTACTTGCGAAGGAACTTTTCGCTGATGGTTTTAAACTCGGGAACGGCTTGGCAGGCCTGCTCCAGAAAAGATTTTCTGCTCATAATAAATTTGTTTAAAATTAATGAGCAGCAAAATCAACAGATCTCACCAACTATTCCTATTTTAGCTGGAAAATAAGCTCCCGCATAGCGGGTTTAGTTCGACATACAATATAGCAAATGGCGGGGATAGTAGTAAAATCAACTTTTTGAGGCCCGTTCAGGGCTTTCGTCTCGGGGAACAGTGACGCGCTCTGCAAACCGCCACTTGCCGTATCGCAAAACGTTGGGTCCAACTGAATGAAACACTACGATAGATAACATGGATTACAAAAAGTATTATAAGGAGATTAAAGAGAAATTGATAGAGTATTCAAAGGTTGTTTATTATAAACCTATGACAGAAGATAAGATTCTTGAGATGGAAAAGAAAATAGGTCAATCAATAAAACCTTTGTATCGCGAATATCTGTTGGCTTTTGGAATGACTCAAGATGTTTTTGAAAAGTTGATAACTGATATTGATTCATTTTTTGAAGACTTCGATTTTATTAAAAATTCACTAAAGGGTTATCTTCCAATATTTTCAGACATAGATTTAGAAGACACAATTTATCTCATTAACAACAAAGATTTTTTGGACGATTTTGTCTACAAGGTTAAAATTGATAGTGACGATAAAATTGGACAAATTAAAAAACTAAAACTATTTCAACAGATTATTGAAGAATCTATATCAACGTTGCAGAAAACTCATAAAAACAGATGTCTCAATAAAAACAAAGTGAATAATGCCGAGTTTACAATATCTGGTAAAGATTTTAATGATTTTATAGAAATATTTAAGCCCGAAGGACTTAAACAAAAAACTGATTGGCAACCTAAATATTATCCTGAGAATATCTTTGGAGATGAAGTAGCTATATTTGAATTATTTGACAATGAAATTATTATTGAGAGGGATGATGACGATTTACAATACAGATTTGAATTAGAGGAACCAGTTCTCTTCGATAATGAAAAATCAATTATTAGAAAAACTGAAGATTTATTAAAAGTTCAGAAAATTGAATTTGATAAAATTGAGTGTAAACTAATTGAAAATGAATAATCAGCAGCCCCAAAATAAATAAATAAGGCTTGAAGCGGCACGTAGCACCCAGCTTTGAGCCCCGATTGAACGTAAGCATTCGGCCTACCTCGCATACTGAGTTTTCTCATAGGCGGAGATACCAGCATGAGATTTGGAATTTTCTCATTAATTTGGTAAAAAAATATTCGGACTGGTTTTCAATTACTTAAATGAGGTGAGAAAAAATATTTT
>NZ_CAXBDD010000166.1:0-4996 GCF_963974515.1 uncultured Sunxiuqinia sp.
TGAATTTCGTAACCTGTGCAATGCTCTTTCCGCTGCTGAAAGTGGAACCGGGTTTGCACCGTGCGCTTCTCCCGGGTCAGGGTGGTGACTACCGGCAACAAACCAAGTCCCGGCATCATTTCAATATCGCCCTCCACCTGGTTTGGGTCGCGGATTTCTTCACCCAAAATCTGGTAACCACCACAAATGCCGTAAACCCCTTTGCCCGCTTCAGCAGCTTGGATGATGGCCTTGGCCAAGCCTCGTTCGCGCAGATAAATCAAGTCAGAAATGGTACTCTTCGAACCGGGCACTAGCACCACATCGGCTTTGGCGATTTCTGTTGGATTGGCCGAATAATACAGGTTGACTTCGGGCATGCGCTCCAGCATGTTAAAATCGGTGAAGTTGCTCATGTGCCGCAGCAGCACCACCGCCACGTTGATTTTGCTGGTATCGGTGCTTCCCCGCTTATAGTCAATCACCACGCTGTCTTCCTGTTCAATATGAATATCGCGGAAGTACGGAATCACGCCAATCACGGGAATGCCCGTCAATTCCTCGAGCATCCGGCGGCCATCGTCGAACAGGCCGATGTCGCCCCTGAACTTGTTGATCAGGATGCCTTTGATGAGTTTTCGTTCCGCTTCAGGCAGCAACTTGATGGTTCCATACACGCTGCCAAACACGCCGCCACGGTCAATGTCGGCAATCAATATGGTGGGTGAACCGGTTTCGAGTGCTACACGCATGTTGGTGATGTCTTTGTCCCAGAGGTTAATTTCTGAGATGCTCCCGGCGCCCTCCATTACAATGGGGTTGTATCTTGAATCCAGATATTTCCAGGCTTTCATCGCTTCAGCAAACAAGAACTCGCGGTCGGTTTTCAGGAAATAGTCCCGGGCCGACTGCTCACCCATGGGTTTGCCGTTCAACACCACTTGAGCTTTCTGGTCGCTGGTTGGTTTTAGCAAAACGGGGTTCATGGCGCTGAGGCAGGGAATGCCGCAGGCTTCGGCCTGCACGGCCTGGGCCCGGCCCAACTCCAAACCTTCGGCGCTGGCATACGAATTCAGCGACATGTTTTGCGCTTTGAAAGGGGCAGGATGGTAGCCATCTTGTAAGAAGATGCGGCAAAAGGCCGAATTGATCACCGACTTGCCCACATCGGAGCCGGTGCCGACAAACAGGATGGGTTTGAGTTTCTTATTTTGCTTCATTTGATTTCAAATTTATAAACGCCGCCGTAATCCGGTGCAAAGGTTGTAAAAACCTCGTCCATCGTTTGATTTTCCAGGACGAATTTTATCAGACGAATTACCCCGGCATGCGCTACCACAACCACCTGATGGAAGGGCTTTGCTTTCAGTTCATCCAAAAATGAGTTGACGCGCTGCCGAAACTCAGGCAAAGATTCGCCTCCCGGGCAGGACACCTCCTGGTAGTTTTTCATCCAGTGTTTTCCTTCGGAAGTGGCATAAATCTGGTCCCAGGGTTGAAGTTCCCATTGGCCAAAATTCAATTCTTTTAACCGGTGATCAAGCACAATTTCCTGATCGGGGAACAGATCTTCGGCCAACTGACGGCAGCGTAGCAGCGGACTGGAAAAAACGGCATCAAAAGACTGCCGGCAGATCAGGCTCTTCTCCAGCTCTAGTTCTTCCGGGTACGAATCAGCCAGTGAAACATCGGATTGTCCATAGCAAATGCCGGGCGGAGTCGAGACACGGGTATGTCGGATAAGGGTCAGTTTCAAGATTATTTTTCCTTTAAATCATTCATGGTATAGAGGTCATCTTCTTCTTTCAGAAATTCGAAAGCTGTTGAATCCGAAGCCAACTTTTGTATTCCTTCAAGCATGATCTTATCTTCGGCCCGACTCAATAAAAACGCAACAAAATCATTCACCTGCATGAGCTTTGACTCCGGCAACTGTTTGATCTTGACAATCGTATTTTCTACTAAAACTTGCTGATCCATTTGAAATCCTTTAGGTACAAATTTACAATTCCCTCATTGAAAATCTTATTAGCGCTGGGGAGCTAAGCTTTTTAACACCACACGAGAAAATGTGTTCTATTCCACGAAGACGCCAAGAACACAGAGTTCTTATTTATCCTCGGTGAATTCTCTTTGTGGGAAATAAATTCAATACTTCATGATATGCTTAATAAACACAAATAAAACAACACTTCCACCATCTGCTGCAAGGCCCCCAGGCAATCGCCGGTGTAGCCGCCAATTTTCCGTTCAATGTATTTTTTAAAGAGAAAGGTAACCAGCAACGAAAGCGGCAAAGCAACAGCCATCAGCTGCCACGGCAAAAAGGCTGCTGGCAGCAAGCCGAATAGCACAGCAAGGATCAAATCGGAGTTTTTTCCCCGTTTGCCAATGGGTTTGGTTTTGCTGAGTTCATCCTCACGCGAATACCAGCTGGTAAAGATGATAATGACCGGCATCACCCGGCTAAAGGCGTGTCCGGCTATCAGCACCAACGGAATGGTCACCGGCGGCAGACTTTGCAAAGCCAGGAACTTGGTTCCCAGCATGCCAATCAGTCCCACAGTTCCGTAGGTTCCAATGCGGCTGTCTTTCATGATGGTGAAGATCTTTTCTCGGGTGTAGCCGCCACCAAAGCCGTCGCAAAAGTCGGCAAAGCCATCTTCGTGAAAAGCACCGGTTGCAAAAATGGTGACTATCATGCTCAGAAGAACGGCTACCACAACTGGCAAAATCCAATTCAACCCATAAAACACCAATGCGCCAATTCCGCCAATGATCCAACCAATCAGAGGGAAATAACGGGTTGCCCGGTTCAGCCGCTCGTTGGAAAAGCCCAGCGATCGCGGCACCGGAATGCGGCTATAAAACATCACCGCTGTTAGAAACAGGTTGAGTTGTTCTTTCATGTCAGGAAATTCCAAATTACAGGTTTCAAATTTCAAATTGTGCAACAGGCCTTGCGGCCGTTCGCACCCTTACCTTACTCTCCCCCTCTCACTTTCTTTGGCTCAGGATTTCGAAAACCCCTATGTTATCTATGAGCGTTGTACTTCGGTACTTTCCGCCTTATTTGAAACGCCGGCTTCGTCAAAGCTAGCCATTTCATTTAAGAAAGTTGCAGCTGCCTGAATAACCGGGAAGGCCACCGCTGCACCAGACCCTTCGCCCAGTCGCATGCCCAGGTTTAGAACGG
Source organism: uncultured Sunxiuqinia sp. (assembly GCF_963974515.1). GTDB lineage: Bacteria > Bacteroidota > Bacteroidia > Bacteroidales > Prolixibacteraceae > Sunxiuqinia. The sequence continues at coordinate 3,176 of NZ_CAXBDD010000166.1, forward strand.
GCGTGGCGTTGAGGTGATTCAGCATCAATTGGTGGCCTTTTTCTTCGGAAGCATGACAAAAAATACAGTTGTCGCGAACCGAGGCATCAAACTGAATGGCGGTCAGCGTAGCGGCTGTCGCAATAAACCCGTCAATCAGAATGACCATGTCCAGCTTTTTGGCTTCAAGAATGGCCCCCACCATCATGGCAATTTCCAAGCCGCCAAAAGTTGCCAGGGTTTCTTCCGGGGTTTGTGGGTCGTATTTTTCTGAAACGGCTTTCAGGATGGTTGTCTTGTGATCAAGTTTTTCGCCTTCCATTCCGGCGCCTTTCCCGGTGCAGGCTTTAATGGGCAGCTTCAAAAACCTATGCATCAGTAGGGATGACGGTGATGTGTTACCGATCCCCATCTCGCCAAAGCCGATGGTATTGCAGCCTGTCAGGGCTTCCTGCCGGACAAATCCGGCACCGCTTTTCATGGCTTGGCGACATTCCTTAAGGGTCATGGCGGGTTCAATCATCATGTTCCTGGAACCACGGGCAATTTTGGCATCGATGATCGGGCTCCCGGCCGGGAAATCGTAGTCTACGCCGGCATCAATCACCTTCAATCCAATGCGATTTTGTTTGCAAAAAACACTGATGGCCGCGCCCCCGGAGCAAAAGTTCATGGCCATCTGCCAAGTCACTTCTTTGGGATACGGACTCACGCCTTCGTCGGCGATGCCATGATCGGCAGCAAATACGAGGATGGTCGGTTTTTTCAATTCGGGAGATAGCGTGTTTTGAATCATCCCCAATTGCAGGGTAATTTCTTCCAATCGTCCGAGCGCCCCGGAGGGTTTAGTCTTGAAGTCAATTTTGTGTTGAAGTTGATCTTTTAATGAAGTCATTTAGTTTGTATTTATAGTCATTTGTCGTCATCTTGGAGTAGCTATTCTCTCAACCGTTATTACTATTTCGTCCGAATGATCATCCGTTCCACTCAATAGGTCTACGCGCGGACGATTCCTCTTTTGCATGCTTTTTCCCAGGGCGACACTCCTTCGTCGTTTGCCCCGGGCTAAATTCTTAAACCCTTTGAGGGTTATTTTATTTTAATATCGATTCCCGAAACCATCAGGTAAACGGTGTCAGCTTGTGCAGCGATGAACTGGTTCATCCAGCCTTGCAGGTCGGCGAATTTACGCGCCATTTCGTTTTCAGGATGAACGCCCATGCCGAGCTCGTTGCTGACAACAATCAAGTTAATTTCCTGCTCGACGAACTTTTTCCACTCCGCTTTGGCGGCGTCCAGCGCGTTATTCAGCTGGTAACCACTGTCATGAAAATAATTGGTCAGCCAAAGTGTGATGCAATCCAGCAGCACTGTTTCTCCAGAGAAATCGTGCTTTGAAAGCTCTTTTTCTTCCTCCACGGTTTGCCAGCGCTCGTTGCGATCATCTTGGTGGCGTTTTACGCGTTGGGCAAAATCCTCATCCCAAATTCGGGCAGTAGCCAGATAAATGGGCTTTTCCGATTGATTTTCAGCCAGTCGTTGTGCAAAACAGCTTTTCCCTGACCGGGCTCCTCCGGTAATGAATGTGATTGTTGCCATAGTTTAAAAAGTTCCAAATTCCAGGATTCCAAATTCCAAACAAACGGGACTCCCTTCGGTCGCAGTTTCGGGTTTCAAGTGTTTACTCTGGCCATTGCCGGATTCAAGTTCCAAATATCCGAAAGCTGGTTTGCGGGATGTGAAATAAAATAAAGCAAGAGGTGAACTGATCGCTCAGCGCCCTCTTGCCCAATACAACTATCTGATTTTCTTAACAAGTTGCATCATTATTTAATCGAGAAA
>NZ_CAXBDD010000167.1:0-4941 GCF_963974515.1 uncultured Sunxiuqinia sp.
CGCCGTGCACATTCTTTAGCCGACCGTTTTCCCAGGGGTAGTTTCGGGCCACCGGAGTGAGTAGAATCGGTGTTCCTCCCTTTTCGCGTGTTTGCTGAATAAACAGCCGTAAAAATTCCTGATAGCCTTCCACGTCGACGTAACGCTCTGTTTTGCTTACCGCGGCATCGTTGTGTCCAAACTGAATCAACACCAGATCGCCCGGCTGCATTTCGTTGTAAACGGCCCGCCATCGTCCTTCCTGAAAAAATGTACGGGTGCTGCGTCCACCTTTGGCGCGGTCGTCTACAATCAGGCTGTCGGCTTGCACCAAATGACTGATCTGAGACAAACTGTCTTTTGCCATAAATGGCTGAAACACCTGCCCCCAGCCCGTAATCGGATGACGGTTGCTTTGGTAATTTTCTTCCAGCGCATAATTCGCCATGGTCGAATCACCAATCAGCCAAACTTTATTGATTTTTCCAGTTGGCTCCTCCTTTTTCTCAGAGCAGGAAATCAGGATCGGAGCCAATCCAAGAAACAAGACCAGGCACAATAGTCTCTGATATGTGAAAAATTGACTCATTCGCTATTGTTTAATTTTTTCAACTCGAAACCAATCAATATCGGTCGTTCCTGAGTCGTTTGTCACACCATCTCGCAGGGCAAAAAAGCCAACTTTGGCACCAATCCACCGGCCTGGAACCGCAGAAAAATCCGCGCCCATTTCGGTGAACTTCCTGCCGTCGGCACTGAAACTAAATCTACAAATGGCTCCGGCTTTGACTTTCACCCGAAACCAGACGGTGTTGCCCTCAAAATTTTGTTGATCCAATTCGTTCTCTTCTCCTCCCAAGCGGGCATTCTTGCATTGCACCACACGAGCCACCAATTGGCCACCCACTTGCTTCAGGGAGATGTACTGGTAGTCCTCACCCATCACAATAAAACCAATTTCTTCGCCATCGGCTCTCGGATTGAAGGTGAGCTTGGTGGTCGCCATAAATTCCTCAGCCGGAAGCTTTTGAAGCAGTAGATTTGGAACCGGCCACAGGTTGACGAAATTCTCAGTCCGTGGTTTGCAATTCAATCGGTAGTACCCCAGATTTCCGGAAGGATAACCATAGGTTAGCTTCGGATTGGCATGCCACTGCCACTGAATGCCCAACTCGTGTGTGTTAAATTCATCATCCTCAGGAGGCGTAACCACCGGATACTTACCGCCAACGTTGGGTTTTTGGTAGGTAGCAACCGGTTCGCCAATGCCATTGCCATCGTGGTCAACGCCCATTACAGGCCAGTCATCTTTCCAACTCATGGGTTGCAGGTGGACAATTCGTCCGTAGGCTTCCTTATCCTGAAAGTGGATAAACCAATCTTCGCCGCTGGGGGTATCAACCCAAGCGCCTTGATGAGGGCCGTTAATATCGGTTGATCCTTGCTCGAGCGTCACTTTTTCCTCATAGGGACCATATATATTTTTCGAACGCAAAATCAGCTGCCAGCCGGTTGAGACGCCACCTGCCGGGGCAAAAATGTAATAGTAGCCGTTTCGTTTATAAAATTTGGGGCCTTCAACTGTTGGATGAGCCTCCGTGCCGTCGAAAACCACCACATCGTTGTCCAGCAACTGCGTACCATCGGGGGTCATCTCGCTCACCAGCAACACGCTTTTCACACCAGCGCGGCTGCCGGCAAAGGCGTATACCAAGTAGGCCTTGCCATCGTCGTCCCAAAGCGGTGAGGGATCAATCAAGCCCTCGCCACCACGCACCAAAATGGGTTCAGACCACGGTCCTTTCGGGTCTTTCGCTTTGGTGAGGTAGATGCCAAAATCCGGATCGGGATAGTAGATATAAAATTCACCTTCGTGGTAACGGATGCAGGGTGCCCAAACACCATTGCCATGTTGAGGTTGATCAAACACCTCGAAAGGAGGCTGCTTGGGAAGCGCATAGGTAATCAGCTCCCAGTTCACCAAATCTTTTGAATGCAGCACCGGCAAGCCCGGCACGCAATTAAATGATGATGAGGTCATATAATAATCATCGCCAACCCGCACGACATCCGGGTCAGAATAATCGGCATGCAGGATCGGATTCGTATAAGTTCCATCGCCATTGTCGGCTATCCAAACCTTAGATCGTTCGTCGGGTTGCGCCTGTGCTGACACAAAGGCTAAACCAATGATCAGCAACAGAAAAAATTTTGCTTTTCGTTTCATTTTGATTCAATATTTAGGGGTTCTCCCGGAATCCATCCATCGAAGATCTTTTCCAGACTATAATTTGCACGTTCTTCCTGTGTTAATTGAAACGACCAAGGCACCCGTTTTTGGGGTGTTGCCCCTGCTCCAGTGTTTTTGTACTCCACGTAGGTGGCTGTTTCTTCTGCCTCTTTCTTTCCCCAATTGTGCCAGCCTTCTTGTTTGACGATGTCGCCAAGCTCACACTCAATGAATGCTGTTTTGGAGAACGGACGCCAGGGACGCCCCAGGTAAACCGAGCGAGCGGGCGCACTGCCGGTAATCTTACAACGAAAGAACACAAAGCCAAAGGCGCTTTCTTCGAGCGTGGAGGCCGCCGTGACATAGCCGGCCGATTTGCAAAAAATTTCACAATCGTCAAAAACCGCGGTTGACCAGCCGAAAATAAAATCGACCGTTCCTTCGATGTAGCAATTTTTATAATACTGCCTGCTGTTTTCGCCATGCGGATACAAAGTGTCCTGAAAACCTAAAAAACGACAGTTGTTAAAACAAATCCGGTCGCCATCCACTCGTACGGCAACGGCCTGCCCTACCGGTCCTGCCGAATTCTCGAAAGTGATATTCTCAGCCGTAAAATCATTGCCAAACACGAAAAAACCCGATGATCCGGTGGTACCCATTTCTTCGCCAAACCGATTCAATTTCGAAGCATAGTCATCGTTGGTAATGATTGTTTTCTCCACGCTTTCGCCAATGAAAGTCACTTGATTTTTCGAGGCCGGCAAAACCAGCTTTTCCTTGTAAATCCCATTCTTGATGAAAATGGTGGTGGTGTTCTTTCTAAAATCCGGCACCGCATCAATGGCTTTCTGAACCGTTGTAAAATCGCCATCGCCCTCTTTTGAAACCACCAAATCAAAATCTGTCGCGGCAAAAGCGGTTCCAGCTTGCCAAGCTATAGCCAGCACAAGAAGTTGTATCGATTTTCTCCAATTCATTTTCGTCATCTAATAGTTTCTAAATTTCTCGGCGTAAACCTGTTTCTTTTCATCCTGAATGCGCAACAGGTAAATCCCTTTCTTCCAACCTGGAACTTGAAATTGCAGGCTTTTCTGGTTCGTTGTTTCGCTGTAAATCAAAGCTCCGGTGATTGAATAAATCTGTAGCTTTTCGATTTTGAGAGCATGGTTTACGCTAAGCTCACTGGTAGCTGAATTGTAATACACCTGCAACGGCCGATCGCGCTTTTCCATTTGTTTAACTGACGTGGTCACGCCGTCTTCCTTTTGATTATCGGTAATAGCTGCCACCAGGCTGTAGAGGTAAACCTCAACATTGGTGTACTTTCCATCCAGATTGGTCTGCTTGGCATCGTTCGCGCTATTTGGATTCAGATTATTGGCTGTTTCCCAAACGTCGGGCATGCCGTCTCCATCCGTGTCAGCCGGCGCTTCTGTCGATTTCAGTTCGGGCCATCCGCCCACCGCGCTTTGCGTATCGATCATTCCGTTAGTACTTCCATTTCCGCCATCCATAATGGTCGCCGTTCCCGTTCGTGCATCGTTAATCACCCGTTTATCAACCGTGTCGCGAACCAGACTGGCACCCACAAAATCCAACACTTTCTGAAAACCATTCTCTGCCGAATGGGTGGTCACTCCACCCGCGGGAAGTTCCGAATCCAGTTTCAAATCGGCTCGTGTGACACCCGGCGCATAAGTTGAAAAGCTGGAGTGCATATGGACACCCTGCCAGTTATCTGCCGACACGACCGAACTAGCGGTTAGCTGATTCCCATCGACATAAAAAGTTCCATAGGTTCCGGCAGGCTGGTTGTTCGAACCATTATCAGGATAGGATTCAATAATCCGGGTTGTTTTGGAAGACGAAGTTGCCGGCCCGGGTTTGTAGTAATTATTAACCAAATTGTATCGGCCCCCTTCTGCGGCATAAGCGCTGTTACTTCCCCAGTTGTAAATTACATTATTCCGAAAGTCAACCAGTTCGTCATCCGGCCGATTCGAATAGCGGCTCCCGTTAAACCGTGGATTCCGGCTATCGTGACTGGCGAGCAGGTTATGATGAAAGGAAGCATTCCGGCCTCCCCAAATCCCGCCGTAGCCATGTGCCCCTTTATCATGAACAGAGTTTCGGAGGCTTTCGGAAAGTATGCTCCATTGCAGCGTGAAGTTTTCATTGTCGTAAAACGATGCACATTCGTCGGTTGACCAGCTAATAGAACAGTGGTCGATAATGATGCTTTTTCGGTTTCGTCCCCACAACGCATCAGCTTCTTGATTCGTCTCATCACCCATTCGAAAACGCAGGTAACGGAGAATGACATTGTCGGTTTGGATTTCCACAGGATAGTCGCGCAGACAGATGCCGTCGCCCGGCGCCGACTGTCCGGCAATAGTCAGGTCATTTTTGGTGATTTTTAATGCTGATTTCAATTGAATGGTTCCTGAAATTTTGAACAGCACCAGCCGTGCGCCGGTTTGATTCACGGCATAGCGCAAGGATCCGGGACTGGCGTTATCTTCCAACGTCGTCACATAAATGACTTGCCCACCTCGTCCACCGGTCGTAAATCGTCCATATCCTTCGGCACCAGGAAAAGCAGGGATCTGACTTTCCTGTGCCATGCTCACTCCTGCCAGGAACAGGCTGAACAGGACCAAAATAAACCTGCTGATTTGGGCTTTCATTTTCATTCAAATGCTCGTCTGCTAATCAAGGACTTTGCTTAA
>NZ_CAXBDD010000168.1:0-4857 GCF_963974515.1 uncultured Sunxiuqinia sp.
ACGGATGGCAACCGGGTAAACCGAAATCCCGGAGGTTCGATTATTTATAATGAGCTGAAGGTCGCCTTAAACCCCGGTAAAACAGAATACCTCATTCAAATCCCCCGCTTTATTTCGCATTACCCCAATAGTCAGGTGTTGGCCGAACATATGCCGGAAGTGACTTCTTTCCGGTATGTCGAAATCGAAGGCTTAAAGGGGGATTTAACCACAGAACAGGTGCAGCAGCTCGCTTTATTGTATCGTTTTGATGAAGATGCCTCTGATTTTCAATCTTCCAGTGAAAACCTGAATCAAATCTGGGAATTGTGTAAACATACCCTGAAAGTAACTCCTTTTATGGGCGTTTATATTGATGGGGGAGCCCGTGAACGGATGCCCTATGAAGCCGATGCCTACATGCAACAGGTGGCGCATTATTGTGTGGATCGCGAATTTGCCATTCAGCGGTATACCACCGATTTTCTAATTTACAACCCCAGTTGGCCAACGGAATGGCACCTGCATATTGTTTTGATGGCCTGGGCCGATTACATGGCTACGGGCGACGAGCGTTTCCTGGAGAAGCGTTATGATGAATTGAAAAAGAAAACGCTAATGGGGCTGGCACGGGAGGATGGGCTGATCAGTACCCGCACCGGCTTGGTTACTCCCGAATTTCTGGAGAGCATCCATTACCACGGGAGAAGTTTCAGAGATATTGTGGACTGGCCACAGGGAACCCCTGCCAATGAACCGGAACTCAGTAGTGGCCATGGTAGTGTGACCCTGGCCGGGGAAACCGATCGTTTTGTGTTTTCGGATATCAACACCGTTGTAAATGCTTTTCATTACCACAACCTGGTGTTAATGGAAAAAATTGCAGGGGTTTTGGGAAAAGCGGAAGACGAAACATTTTTTAAACAAAGGGCTGCTCTTGTAAAATCCTCTTTTAACGAAAAATTACTGAACAAAGAAACAGGGATATATACGGATGGAGAAGGCGTGGAGCATAGTGCGTTGCATGCCAATATGTTTCCTGTGGCTTTTGGTCTTGCTCCGGAGAGCAATTATCCTGAAATCAGGGATTTTCTCATTTCCAGAGGAATGGCCAGCAGTCCGGGAATGTCGATGTACCTTTTTGATGCTCTTTACAAAATGGGGGCTGAGGACTATTCATTGGAACTTATTACAAACGAAACAGATCGGAGCTGGATGAATATGATCCGGTTTGGTACAACGGTTACTTCTGAAGCCTGGGATTTGAAGTACAAGCAAAATATGACCTGGAACCATGCCTGGAGTGCGATACCTGCTTATGTGATCTCAAGAAGAATTTGCGGGATTGAAGCCTTAGAGCCTTCTGCCCGGAAAATACAAATAAAACCACATCCCGGTGACCTGAAATGGGCGAAGATTAAACATCCAACCATCAGGGGAAGTGTTGAAGTTGATTTTGAAAACGAGGCTGATGTTTTTAAAATGAACATTACCATTCCTCCCAACACCCAGTCGGAGGTTTATATCCCCTTAAATTTTGAGGATTATACCTTGACGCAAAATGGAGAGACAGTCCAGGGTGAAAAACAGGAAAAATTTGTACTGCTCCGGGATGTAATGCCGGGAAGGCACTCATTCAAATTAACACGTAAATGATAGCTATGAAAACAGTAAATATCTTATCCGGTTTATTAATTGCACCTCATTTGTTCTCCTCTATGAATGCCAGTGCAATTTCTTTTGATCCTCCTAACGATCCACCCAATATTGTAGTTATCATGGCGGATGACTTAGGATTTTCCGACCTGGGGTGTTATGGTGGAGAGATACATACTCCAAACCTTGACCGGCTTGCTGACCAAGGGCTTCGCTTTACCCAGTTTTACAATTCCGGACGTTGTTGGCCAACGCGTTCTTCGTTGCTTACAGGTTATTACCCGCAACAGATAAACGCGGATGGTGTACGTGCCGCGTTCCCCCGATGGGGCTATTTGTTGCCTCATCATCTAAAACAGGCCGGCTACCGGAATTACCATAGCGGCAAATGGCATGTGCCGAATGTAACAACACAGATTGCAGCGGGTGGTTTCGATTGCTCCTACCAAACAGGCGCTTACGACGACCATTTTGCTGCTCAAAACCATTTTTTGGATGATGAAAAGTTGCCGCCTGCCGGAGGAGAGGGGGATTACTATTCCTCAACAGCCATCGCTGATTATGCCATCCGGTTTTTAGAAGAGCATCAACAGGAGCACGCAGATTCGCCATTTTTTCTTTACACAGCCTTCATTTCTCCTCATTTTCCATTGCAGGCTCCCAAAGAAGTTATTGAAAAATATCGCAACGATTACCTTAATGGCTGGGAAGAAATGAAAAGGCAGCGATTTGAGCGACAAAAAAACCTTGGATTTGAACTAGGAGAAAACAGTCCTTTTGAATACATGGTAACTGCTCCCTGGAGTTGGCCTGAACACGCGCTAAAAGACTCTATCCCCGGAGAAGTGCGTTATGCAAAACCATGGTATCAGTTGACTGAAAATGAGAAGTATCTTCAGGCAACAAAGATGGCTATTCATGCTGCAATGGTTGATGTCATAGATAAAGAGGTAGGACGTATTATGGAACAACTAAGGGCTATGGGAGAAGAAGAAAACACACTTGTATTATTCCTCTCGGACAATGGAGCCAGTGCGGAACAAATCATTCGGGGGAATGGGCATAATCCTGAAGCTCCGCTTGGTTCGGCTGAGTCTTATCTTTGTCTTGGTCCGGGTTTTTCAACTGCTTCCAATACGCCTTTTCGCCGCCATAAATTCTGGACACATGAAGGAGGCATTACAACTCCGCTTATTGCTTACTGGCCACAAGGGATTAAAGATAAGGGAAGCCTGCGTTACTCAATGGGGCACGTCGTCGATTTTCTTCCAACCTTTCTTGAACTTGCAGGAGTGGATCCCCTGATGGAAAAGGATGGATTTGAAGCTCCTACTCCGCCAGGGGAAAGTTTGGTGCCTGTTTTTACTGAAGATAAACAGTCAGAACGTGAAATCTGGTTTAGCCACAGTGGGAACAACGCTTTACGCCAGGGAAAGTGGAAAGCTGTTATTTCGTCCGATATTGATGGTAGGTGGCAACTTTACAACATGGCTGAGGACCGTACCGAACTGAATAACCTGGCAGATGACTTCTATCGTTTCGGGGATCCTGAGTGGAAAGAAAAAAATCAGGTACGGCTGCAGCAGATGAAAGAGCGATGGGAAGAACTGAATATTCTTTATCAGCAACAAGGAAAATCTGATTTTTAAATAAGCAACAAAAAAAAACTAAAGAAATGAAAAGAATTATTTCGAAGGGTGTCAAAATAGTTGTTGCATTGATTTCCCTTATTGCCTTTTTCATGGGTGCTACAGGCTGTTTCGCACAGTATGTTTCAGATTCCCCTGTTGTAATCGACGAAACCGATCGAACCGAAACTATCGTGCAAAAAATTGAAATCGATAAAGTTTGGGCAGGCCATCCGGTTGGTTTTTGTCTGCTTACAAAAGAGAACCGGCAGTACATTGCGTATTACAATGCCAATCGAAACATGGTGGTGGGTCAGCGAAATCTAAATGAGGATAATTTTGAATTGTATCTACTACCGCCTACCAAAAGGGAAGAAGCCGGAGGCACCAGTACCGTGTTGGACTGGGATAGCCATAATTTTGTCACTCTTGGAATTGACAAAGAGGGTTTTATACATCTCTCAGGGAATGTGCATGTGAATCCACTCACGTATTTTAGAAGTGAAAAGCCTAATGATATTTCACAAATGAAACAGATTTTCGAAATGGTGGGTACCGAGGAAAAACGGACGACCTATCCACATTTTATGCTGACAAAAGAGGGCGAATTGTTGTATCACTACCGCGATGGCGGAAGCGGAAACGGAAATGAAATTTATAACATTTACGATACAAAAACCAAAAGCTGGAAGCGTTTGCTGGACACTCCGCTTACCGACGGGCAGGGATTAATGAATGCTTACCAAACCCAGCCAACGGTTATGAAAGATGGGTGGTATCACATATACTGGGTGTGGCGCGATACGCCTGACTGCTCCACAAACCATGATCTTTCCTATATGAAAAGCCCCGATTTAAAAAACTGGTACAATGCTTCCGGAGAACAGATTCAAATGCCGGCAACAATTGATGATCAATCGCTGATAGTAGATCCGATTCCGGTAAAAGGAGGGATTATCAACCTGTCAGCACGGCTGGTACTCGATGATGATAACCAACCTGTTTTTGCATATCATAAATACGATCCGGAAGGAAATGTGCAGTTGTACACCGCACAATTAAAAAATGACGAATGGATTTATAAACAAATTACCGATTGGGATTACCGTTGGGAATTTTCAGGCAACGGAAGTATTAACACGGAAGTCCGTTTGAAAGATTTTAGAAAACGCGACGATGGATGCTACGAACTGGGATACTGGCATATTAAATACGGAAACGGCACCATCTTATTAAATGACAAATTTGAAAGGATTGGAAAAGTTCTCAAGCCCGAACCCTTTGGTAACCGTTTACAGGCGAAAGGCGATTTCCCAGGGCTTTTAGTTCAGACAGGAGGGGATTTGGGTGAATCCCCGGAGGAAGACATTCGTTATATGTTGAAATGGGAAACACTGAACCCTAACCGCGACCGTCCCCGCCCGAACCCTTGGCCCGAACCAAGCCGGTTGGTATTGTATAAAATAAAAGCAACCCACTGACAGGAAATTGATATCACTAGTGTCTCGTTTAAATATTAACTCGTTCTTTGAAAAAAAATGATAATCAATTGTTTGTAGTGATTTTTGTTGCGTGACGATTTGAATTGTTTCTT
>NZ_CAXBDD010000169.1:0-4570 GCF_963974515.1 uncultured Sunxiuqinia sp.
CTTCAGAAAAAGTTCCCGATGGCCTGAATTGGGACTTGTGGGTCGGTCCCTCGCTGTACCGTGATTTTCACTCGGAGCTGGCTCCCCCAATTGAACGCGACATCTATCCCAATTGGCGGAACTACCGCAACTTTGGCGGTGGTATGATTACCGACTGGGGTGCGCACATGTTCGACATTGTGCAGTGGGGGCTCAATATGGATGAATCAGGTCCGGTTGAGTTTACCCCGCCCGATCAACCCGCCAAACGTGGATTAAAAATGACCTATGCCAATGGTATAGTCGTCAATCATGTGAATTGGGGTGAAAGCAACGCCGTGCAGTTTATCGGCTCGGAAGGAAAAATAGAGATCAGCCGTGGATTTTTACGCACCTTCCCCAACGAAAAACTGGCCAAGGCAGAACTGAAGGAAACCGACAAACGCGTATACTTCAGCGACAACCATTACCAGGATTGGATCAAAGCCATACGCACGCGACAGCTGCCAATTTCGGATGTGGAAACCGGTCATCGAACGGCTTCGATGTGCAACCTGGCCAATATTGCCTACGAACTGCAGCGCCCACTGAAATGGGATCCGAAGAGGGAAGAATTTAAGGACGATCTATTTGCCAATCTAATGCGGACACGTCCATTCCGAGGGAAGTGGAATTTTATGGATTTTTAGGTCCTGCAAAAAAAGTCGGCATAAAGGAAAGGCCCCAACATCACTTGCGGGGTCCTTTCCTTTTTATCGTTTGTTATCCCTTTATTCCGATAAGCGCGACTTCAAATATTCGCGGTTCAGGCGAGAGATGTGTGCTATGGAAATGCTTTTGGGGCATTCCACTTCGCAGGCTCCGGTGTTGGTGCAACCGCCAAAGCCCAGCTCATCCATTTTGGCAACCATTGCTTTGGCGCGTCGTTTCGCCTCAACCTTGCCTTGTGGCAACAGGGCCAACTGGCTCACTTTAGCCGAAACGAACAGCATAGCCGACGAGTTCTTGCAAGCGGCCACACAGGCGCCACAGCCAATGCAGGCGGCAGCATCCATTGCCTCTTCGGCAGCTGGCCGGGCAATTGGAATGGCATTGGCATCGGGCACACCACCTGTGTTAACCGATACGTAACCACCCGCTGCAATGATCTTGTCGAAAGCAGTCCGGTCTACAATCAGGTCTTTAATGATGGGAAAAGCCGCTGCACGCCAGGGTTCAATGGTGACTGTTTCGCCGTCCGTGAACTTGCGCATGTGTAACTGGCAAGTGGTAATGTCCTCATCTGGCCCGTGCGGGCGGCCATTAATGTAGAGCGAACACATGCCACAGATGCCTTCGCGGCAATCGTGATCGAAGGCAATCGGTTCTTTGTTTTCGTTGACCAACTGCTCGTTCAGAATGTCCAACATTTCGAGGAACGAGCTGTCGGTTGAAATATTGGTCACCTGGTAGGTTTCGAAACGGCCTTTCTCTTTGGGACCGTTCTGACGCCAAACCTTAAGCGTGAGATTTATTGTTTTTTCCATGATTGATCTCCTTTTTAAAAGCCGTTATTTGTAATTACGTTGAAGCATTTCTACGAACTCGTAAACCAGTTCTTCCTTGTGAAGCGCAGGCTCTGCATCTTCGCCCTTGTATTCCCAACAGGAAACGTAAGCGAATTTGTCATCCTGACGCAGGGCTTCACCTTCGCCGGTTTGGTATTCCTCGCGGAAGTGACCTCCGCAGGATTCTTCGCGATCCAACGCATCACGAGCCATTAAGGCGCCAATCTCAATAAAATCGGCCAAACGGCTGGCTTTTTCCAATTCAACATTCATTCCTTCTTTCGATCCGGGAATGCGGACGTTCGTCCAGAACTCTTTTTTGATTTCAGCGATTCGTTTAATCGCTTTCTTCAACCCTTCGGCATTGCGGCCCATTCCAACGAAATCCCACATCACCAATCCAAGTTCTTTGTGGATGCTGTCAACCGACCGTTGACCCTGAATGCTTAGTAGTTTTTCGAAGCGGTCTTTCACAGCTTGTTCGGCTTCCACGAATTCCTTTTCCTCGGTGGTCATTCGCGGCGTGCGAATATCATCGGCCAGGTAATTTTGAATGGTGTATGGCAGCACAAAATAGCCATCAGCCAGTCCTTGCATCAGTGCCGAGGCCCCCAACCGGTTGGCTCCGTGATCGGAGAAATTGGCTTCGCCGGCGGCAAACAGTCCGGGAATATTGGTTTGCAATTCATAATCAACCCAAATACCACCCATGGTGTAGTGAATGGCCGGGTAAATCATCATCGGTGTTTCGTATGGATTGTCATCCACAATTTTTTCATACATCTGGAAGAGGTTGCCGTAGCGAGCTTCAATCACATCTTTCCCTAAGCGGTCGATGGCTGATTTGAAATCCAGGTAAACAGCCAAGCCAGTTCCTACTCCAAATCCGGCGTCACAACGCTCTTTGGCAGCACGCGAAGCTACGTCACGAGGAACAAGGTTTCCGAAAGCAGGATAACGACGCTCCAAATAGTAATCACGATCTTCTTCGGCGATCTCTGTCGGCTTCAGTTTGCCGGCACGAATGGCTTCAGCGTCTTCTTTCTTGGCAGGCACCCAGATCCGGCCATCATTCCGAAGCGATTCTGACATTAAGGTTAGTTTACTTTGAAACTCGCCATGAACCGGAATACAAGTGGGGTGAATTTGCGCCATACAGGGATTGGCAAACATGGCCCCTTTATGGAAGGCTTTTATAGCGGCCGATCCGTTCGATCCCATGGCGTTGGTCGACAAAAAGAAGGTGTTTCCATAGCCTCCGGTCGCCAGCACAACGGCATGTCCAAAGTGACGTTCCAGCTTTCCGGTCACCAGGTCGCGGGTAATGATTCCGCGGGCCTTACCTTCAACCAATACTATTTCTACCAATTCGTTGCGGGTGTACATTTTTACAGAACCGGCATTCACCTGGCGCATCAGGGCCTGGTAAGCGCCCAGCAATAATTGCTGTCCGGTTTGCCCACGGGCATAGAATGTACGGCTAACCTGTGCTCCACCGAACGAACGGTTATCGAGCAAGCCACCGTACTCGCGTGCGAAAGGAACACCTTGTGCCACGCATTGGTCAATGATGCTGTTGCTTACCTCTGCCAATCGGTATACGTTGGCTTCGCGGGCGCGGTAGTCGCCTCCTTTAATGGTATCGTAAAACAGACGGTAAACCGAATCGCCGTCGTTGGGATAGTTTTTTGCGGCATTGATTCCTCCCTGTGCGGCAATGGAGTGCGCGCGGCGGGGTGAATCCTGAATAGTAAAATTTTTGACATTGAATCCCATTTCTCCAAGCGATGCAGCTGCCGAAGCTCCGGCCAGACCGGTACCGACGATAATCACATCCAGTTTACGCTTGTTGGAAGGGTTCACCAGTTTTTGGTGATCTTTATAATTTGTCCACTTCTGAGCCAATGGCCCTTCGGGTATTTTTGAATTGAATACGCTCATAATTTCTTTTCTTTTCGATTAAAACTTAATCTGGAAATACAAAGGGATAACGGAAAATCCGATGGCAATTACGATCGCAAAGATTGTTCCCACAAATTGTAATCTTTTCAGCCAGATTTTGTTGGCAAATCCAATGGTTTGAAACGCCGACCAAAAACCATGAGCGAGGTGTAAACCAAGCAGGACTCCTCCAACTACATAAATGAGGCTGTAAATCAAACTTGCTTTAAACAAGCTCGACACCAAGGCATAGGTGTTTTCCATCTCTTCGCCTCCCACGACAACATGGGCCAGCAGCGGATCGCCTGTGACCTTGATCTTCCAGAAGAACTGGATGATATGCATCACCAGGAAAACAAAAATTAAGGAACCAAGAACCAGCATGTTACGCGATGCCCAGCTACTCGATTTCGAATTGTTTAACTGTTTGTATCCGATTGGCCGCGCTTTCAAGTTTTGAAAACTGACAATGAGTGACCAAATGATATGTACTAAAAAGCCCAGGGCAAGGACTGGCTCCATGATCTTAATGGCCGGGTTGGTAGCCATAAAGTGAGCCCCCTGATTGAACAGGTCACCGCTGTCATCAAAAATCAAAAGCAGGTTGATGCTAAGGTGAACGATAATGAACATCATCAGGAATATTCCGGAGATGCTCATCAAGAACTTTTTCCCAATAGAAGAAGTCAGAAAATTGCTCATAGGATAATCGTTTTATTTAAAAATTAATGATTCTCATAAAGTTCCACAAAAGTAGAGTTATGCGGGTTGACCAGCAAAAAAGCATGATCAAAAATAAGTAATTTAAAACGGTTCTAAGAAAAAAAAATGGAGTATCACGCTAAAAAGCTTACGGTCATCGTGTTTGAGTGTTTGCATCGTGTGAACTCTTTGTTAACACTGTTTACGTTTAGTGCTGAAATCAGGTATTTTGCAAGCCCCAAATTTCTTTTTTTGAATCCGCATGCTTTTTTCTATTTTTGCAGTGCTTTTGGACGCTTACATCCATTGGTAGAAAAGCAAAAGTTTTGGTTCCATAGTTCAACGGATAGAATAGCAGTTTCCTAAACTGTAGATCCGGGTTCGATTCCCGGTGGGACTAC
>NZ_CAXBDD010000170.1:0-4509 GCF_963974515.1 uncultured Sunxiuqinia sp.
GCTTTTTGGGAGACCTTGATCTTACCATTCAACTTTTGTACACCCGTCGATTCAATAATCCCCTCCTGGTCCAAGTAACCCAGCGATGTTTGATAGGTAAAGTTATCGGTTCCACCACCGTAGGAGAGGTTGTGGCTTTGGGTGATTCCGGTGGCAAAAATCTCATCCTGCCAATCGTTATTGGCTCCCATATCCGAAAGTTTTGTTCCATCGGCTTTGGTATAGGAACGGAATTCATCGGCGGTGAGCATATCCAGCTTCTCACGGATTTGCGAGACCCCCATGTAGGCATCATAGTTCAGCGTACCTTCGCCTTTTG
This sequence comes from uncultured Sunxiuqinia sp., assembly GCF_963974515.1. GTDB lineage: Bacteria > Bacteroidota > Bacteroidia > Bacteroidales > Prolixibacteraceae > Sunxiuqinia. Next base: position 320 of record NZ_CAXBDD010000170.1, read on the forward strand.
TTCCCCTTTTGGTCGTGATAATCACCACACCATTGGCCCCCCGGGCTCCGTAAATAGCGGTTGAGGAAGCATCTTTCAGAATATCGATCGACTCAATGTCTTCCGGGTTCAGAAAGCTAATTGGGTTTTTATTAGACGATTCATTAATCCCTGCGGCCGTTCCGCCATTTGGCGTGACATCGGCATTGTCCAGCGGAATTCCGTCAACCACATACAAAGGCTCCTGCCCTGAACGAATGGAGTTTGAACCACGAATACGCACCGACATTCCAGTTCCGGGCTCTCCACTGTTTTGGGTAATATTTACCCCCGATACACGTCCCTGCATCATTTCAACCGGCGAGGTGGCCACACTTTTATTCATATCATCTTCCGTCAGACGGTTCATGGCACCAGTCAGGTCACTTTTGCGCTGAACACCATAGCCAACAGCCACAATTTCCTCAATCTGAAGGACATCTTCAACAAGCTGAATGTTAAACGTGCTGCGGTTGCCAATGGACACTTCCTGCGGCTGAAAGCCAACGAAGGAGAAAACCAACACCTCGGCATTATCAGGAACTGACAGGTTGAACTCCCCATCAAAATCGGTGATCGTTCCGGTGGTGGTTCCTTTTACCAACACCGTAACACCCGGCAAGGGCATCCCCTCCGAATCGACCACCTTGCCGCTGACGATGTTTTCGGCTTGCTCACTCATTGCAGCCAAGGGATTTTCGGCCCGTTGGGTAATGACAATCTGCCGGTCTTTAATGGTGTAGTCAACGGCTGTTCCTGAGAAAATTTGGTCCAGAATTTTTTCGACAGATGAATTTCTTACGATCACCGACACTTCTTTGGAGACGTCCAGAATGTCGTCAGAATAAACAATAATGTATTCACTGTTTTCTTCAATTTCCGTGAATACCTGCTTAATTGTGGCATTGTTTAGCCTAAGCGAGAATTTCGTGCTTTGCGAATAGCTGTTCCCAACAGCGCTTAAAACACTGACCAGAAGTAATAATACAGATAACCTCATAACAAGGAACATTTTTTTGAATCCTCCACTTGAATGAAAGATTCTTTGATACGACTTTTTTTTCATACTTTTAAAACGTTTAGTTTAACGACTAATAACCAGAGCCTTTTGGCTAACCGGAGGATATGGCGGTATTCTCCGGTTTTTTTTGGCTCGAAATTTATTTCTTCATGACAATAAAATCTCCGTTACTTTTTTTGGCCCAATCGATCGGAACCGTTAGTTTAATAATGTTTAACACTTCTTCGGCACTTTTCTCCAGATCCAGTTTCCCCGAAATTTTATAACCCCCAACCAGTGGGTCTTTCAGCGTGATGTGAATGTTGTAGTAACGTTCAATCTTCTTAATCAGGCGGTTAAGATCTTCCGATTCTGATTTCAATACGCCTTCTTTCCAGGAAGTGTACATGCTCACATCAACCATACGCACCGTGGTCTCCCGGCTTTCTTTATTCAGGCTTAGTTTCTCGTTGGGTCGCAATAATATTTGTTGATCTTGTGCCATCACACCGTGTCCCTTGATTTCCAAACCAACACTCCCCTCTTCCAAAATCGCTGCTACAAAATCATCCTCGGGATAAGCCGACACATCGAAGCGGGTTCCAAGCACCTGTACATTCATATCCGACGTGCGCACGATAAATGGCTTCGCTTTATTTACGGCCACGTCGAAATAGGCCTCCCCAATCAGCATCACTTCCCGCTTTTTCCGGAGAAATACGGAGGGGTAAACCAACTGGCTCCCGGCGTTCAACCACACTCTGGTGCCATCTGAAAGCGTAATCATCGATTTCTTTCCATAGGGAATAATCACCTTGTTCATGTACTCCCGGCCATCTTGCTGGTTTTGGTTGATGGTATCGTTATTGACAACGAGTTGGTTGCCGCTACTGGCATAGGTAATGGCCGACTCTTTCTGCTCCAGCGAAACTTCGGAGCCGTCGGAAAGAATAATTTTGGCTTCGTTGCTGCCGGTCTCACTAAGCTCGGTCAAATCATAGTGCAACTCACGCGAGTTTTCGTACAGGTAAAAAGCCAGGGCACCCGAAGCAAACATCAGCAGCAGAACCGCTGCATAACGCAGCAGACGAACCAGTTTCCGGACTTTCGGACGTTTCGCATTTCGAAGCACGCCATTCCAAATATCGTAGGTTTCATCCAGGCTCAGCTTTTCATGCTCATGCTGAAACATGCTGACAATAAATTTCGCCTGTTCAACATTGACTTTCTGTTCGGGAAATTCTTCAACAAATGATTTCCAAAATTCTTCGTGCTCTTCGGCCGGATCATTCAACCATTGAATGAAATAATCATCTGCCAAAAAATCCTCGGGTGTGTAGTTTTTATATTTGTTCATCTTTACAAGTTCTGCTCACAAAAGACAGCAACTTGTTTTTTGTTGATGGGCTCAGATGAAAAAAATACCTGCTAAACAACAGGTTTTACTTTTCGAAGGAATAAAATGAGGAGTGTCTGATTGAAAATATCGGATTTAACCGACAGGATATCACGAAGCTTAGCAATTGCCCGATGAATGAGTGCCCTTGACGATTGATAGTTTAAATTCATGATCATCGAAATTTCCTTGTAGTCAAGTCCGCGGGTAAACCGCAAATAAATGGCTTCCTTTTGCCGTTCGGTCAGCGCATCAATGGCTGCTACGAGTTCCGTTTTCTGCTGTTCTGTCAATTCAAATTCGGTGTGGTCGAAGCTGTGCAAGAATGCCAGGTCAAATCCAATGGACGATTCAGAATCAACACTTTGCAGGCGATGTGCTTTCTGAATTTCTCGCACCAGCTTGCGTTTCATCGCCTTAAAAAGGTAGAGTCGAATATTATCGGTACCGGACAAATTTTCACGATTTCGAATGAGGGTACAGAAAATATCCTGAATCGCGTCTTTAACCAAATCCCGGTCGGAAGTCATTTTGCAACCATAATCAAACAGGGCGTTGGCATGCCGTAAGTAGATGAGAGACAGCACTTGTTCGTTGCCGTGAAGAAATTTCGACCATAAGGTCTGATCATTTTCTTTTGAATACACAGGCATAGGTTTGGTTAATTGTAGGATAAAGGTAATACAAGTGTAACAAATAATCGACAATCATGAAAATGCTTTGGCAATGTTCACCGCAGCCTTCTTTCAGAAACGGCACAATCTTCACATTGCTTTAACTTTTGATTAATCTATACCAATGAACTTAGCAGCAACGAATTTGCAATTCATGAAACAACCATGAGAAAGCTCAAAGTCTCTGTGATTTCCGATGTTCATCTGGCCACACATGCCAGCAAAGCCAAAGTATTACTGAAGTATCTTAAATCCATTCACCCGGAAACCCTTGTACTAAACGGTGACATCATTGACTCGTGGCGCTTTTCGCGGAACTACTTTCCCAAGTCCCATTTAAAAGTGGTCCGTCAGCTGATTAAGATGTTGGAGAAGGGGGTAAAAGTCGTTTATGTCACAGGTAACCACGACGAATTTCTGCGGAAATTTAACGGAAGCGAAATGGGCAACCTGAAAATTGTCAATCAATTTGTTTTAGAGATGAACGGAAAAAAGACCTGGATTTTTCATGGCGATATTTTCGATCATATCATTCACCAGGCTAAATGGTTGGCCAAGATTGGAGCGGCCAGTTACGGATTGATCTCTCTGATCAACGCAGCCGTCAATCGCATTCTACTCTTATTGGGATACCAGGAAGTGCGAATTTACAAAAGCATCAAAAAGAAATTCCTGAAAGAAAACACACCACTATCGCGGTTCGAACAGGCGGTCATTAAAGTTGCTGCCGAACGAAATTACCAAACCGTTATTTGCGGGCACACCCATGTTCCAAAAGACAAAAAAAAGACGACCGAACACGGGGAGGTCCGCTACATGAATTGTGGTGATTGGGTGGAACATTTCACATCGGCCGAATACGAGAACAATCAATGGAACCTGGTTTATTTCACTGACAGCATAGACGATCCTGCTGACGAACCCGATATGCCCAACGAAAAAGAACTCTACAACTCGCTATTCCAGGAGCTTGCCCTCACCCATCTAATTTCACCTTCCAAATGAAAATCCTTTACGCGATACAAGGCACCGGTAATGGGCACCTGGCCAGGGCCACTGAACTGGTTCCAATTCTGAAAGAAATGGCTGAAACGGATGTGCT
>NZ_CAXBDD010000171.1:0-4501 GCF_963974515.1 uncultured Sunxiuqinia sp.
ACTCCGTCCAGCAATTCGTTCATCTGGGTCGGTGTTGCGATGTGTGTTTCGAGCCTGATGTTGATTTTAGCCGGCCCTTCACGCCCTGACTTAGTCTCAACAATGATAATTCCGTTTGCACCCCGGGCACCGTAGAGTACGGTAGCAGATGCATCTTTCAAAATGGAAAAGCTTTCGATGTTATCCGGCTCCATACGGGCCAGGTCATCTGGCGAGGCTTCAAACCCATCAATCAAAATTAGTGGATTGGTTTTGTAGCCAAAGGTTGTGACCCCGCGAATAAAGAACTGCGCGTTGTCATTGCCGGGTTCACCGGTCGTTGAGTACGAAATAATCCCCGGGATTTTACCTGCCAAGGCACTGGTCAGGTTCGAGGCCGGTTGTTTTAGATCGGCCGGTCTCACCGTTTCAATAGAAGAAATCACACTCGTTTTTTTCTGGCGTCCAAAGGCTACCACCTGAACTTCTTCCAATTGGGTGTCGTCATCATACAGCGCCACATCGAAGATGTTGCGATCTCCAACGACCTGCTCAACCGGCGTTTTCCCGATAAATGAGAAGACCAGCGTGTCACCAACAGCAGCTTGCATGGAAAATTCACCGTTGGCATCGGTACTGGTTCCCCTTGAAGTTCCCCTCACGGCGACTGAAACACCGGGAAGGCCAAGGCCTACATCGTCTTTCACTACGCCTGATACGGTTTTCAGGCCCGGTTGCTGTACGACTTCCTGCACCAGTTCAGGGGCGACGGCTTGGTCGGGGATAATGACAATCTGCCGATCAGAGATCTGATAAGTCAGGTCGGTTCCTTCAAATGCTTTTCGAAGAATTCGTTCAACGGAAAAACGTTCAGCTTTAACGCTTACTTTCTTTTCCAGGTCGACATCGCTGTCCTTGTAAAAGATAATAAACTCACTCTGTTCCTGAATTTCTTCAAAAAGCTGCTTCATTGTACCGTTTTCCAGATTCACGGAAAGTCTCGTACTCTGGGAATAAGTAGAAGTTGCGTACAAGTTACCAACTCCTAATAACAGCAGAAGTAAGGTTAATCTCATAACTCTTAAGAAATGTGCACAGTAGTCCCTCCTATGGAAAAAATACGCACAGTTGCCACTTTTTTTCATAAATTTGTTCATCTTTTAGTTATTAAATATCGCCCATGGCGATGTTTGTTAAGTACCAAAGCTTGCAGGTGTTGCAGCATCTGCAGGCTTTTTTTGTTCCAGGTTTGATTGTAATGTATTTAGTTTAGTAGATAGTGATTCGTTGTTCCTCCTCTTTAAAGTTAAATGGTGTTGTCTTTTTGATGGTATTTAAAACTTCTTCGGGACTGCTTTTCAGGTCCAGGCGTCCGGAAAAGGTTACGCCAGCCAATTGTTTGTCTTTCAGGTCTATTTCAATATTGTAATAGCGCGAAATTCGTGTCAGGATGTTTCCCAGTGTTTCACTTCTGAAAATATAGTAGCCATGGTGCCAGGACAGATAGTCAGAAGGATCAACTTGGCGGACTTGAAATTTTTCTTCGTTGCGATTAAACGTGATCATCTCTCCTGGTGAGACTATCTTGTTTTCAGCTGGTAAATAGGCTTTTGTTTTACGAGTCAGTTTGATGGAACCTTCCTTCAAAACGGTACTTGAGTTTTTATCCTCCGAATAAGCGTTGAGGTTGAAAATGGTTCCAATCACTTCAATATCGTACTGTTGTGATTTAACGATGAATGGCTTTTCCGGATTTCTCGAGACTTCGAAAATGGCTTCTCCATCCAGGTAAACTTCTCGCTTGTTTTCAGCAAATACCGCCGGATAAACCAATTTTGAGCCTGAGTTTAGCCAGATCGTCGTGCCTTCGGAGAGGGTTATTTTTGACCGCTTGCCGTATGGAACGGTCAGCGTATTGTAGCTGGGTTTTACTGGTTCCAGTTTTTGCTGAACGGTTTGACTCGAGCCAATGGCAATTTCTTCGCCCTTGGTGTTGTACTGTATCTCCGACTCCACTTCCGGAATCTCAATGGCCCGGCTTTCGCTTAAAACCAGGCGGGTAATCGTGTCGGTTTTATTTTCTTCGATGCTATTGGCAAAGTCAGCAATTTCGGAGTGCTGGTCAATTTGGCTGTACCAGATTCCACCGGACAAGGCTAAAATAAAAACTGAAGCGGCAGTAAACCAGATTCGCCGGGTTTTTCGCCGGGAAATTGTTTCGACGGAATGTTGTATGCGCGATTTTACTTGCTTCTTTTCCAAAGCAGACCACTGGTCTTTGGGGGTTTGCAAATAGGCATACAGCTGGCTGGCCGACTTGATAGTCTTTGGGCTGGCATCTGCTTCTTCCTTTATTGTCTGCGCAGTGATCTTTTCTTCTGCTAAAATATCCTCGACTTTCTTTTTCACGTGAATGGTGCTTATACCATGATAAAGGAGAAAAAAGCCAAAACATAGACAGCAAAAATGACTTTTTTTTTAAAAAAAGATTAAGTGGTTGATGTTCAGACTTATTTGGTAGATAAAAATTGAATGAACAGGTTCAAGGAGATTCGATGCTTGGAAAGACTTTTTCGCAGTGCTTTTAAGGCACGGTACATATTGGTTCTGACCGATTCAACAGAAATATTCAGCAAGCTGGCAATTTCAGCATAGTCGAGATCCTGCTCAAACTTTAAAAAAAGCGCCCGTTGCTGTACTTTAGTCAGTTGACTGACAGCATTTGTCAGAAGATCCATGTTTTCTTGTTGTATCTCTGAATGGATGATCGTCTCTTCACAGCCAGGGGCATGTGCGTGTAGCGTTTGTTCAATCTTGTGATCCAGGCTTAATAAGGTGATGTTAAGCTTCTGTTTGTGAATGATTCGCCTCAAAGCGCGGAACAAATAAAACCGGATAGAATCGGTTGGTCGCAATTGTTCCCGGTATTTGTGTAAATCCAAAAACAGGTCATGGATGCAATCCTTCACGAACCCAGGGTCCTTGCAGAACTGCATGCCAAAGCTATATAACGCATCGCTATATTGGTCGTACAGTTCGTAAAAAGCTCTATCGTTCCCTTCTGTAAAGCTTTTCCAAAGCAAATGTTCGTCGTTCAGTCGATTTTGCATACAATTCTGCAACTAATGGCACAAGCAAATTTTCCTCTTGGCCAAAATTAGAACTTATTTGGTTAAGATTAGTTACACACAGAACGCCAATAAGTTTTGGATTTGGATTAAAATTTAGACGATATATTAAGAGCTTCAACAAGTGAAGCTCTTTTGTAGTGATCTTAAGTTTTAAAAGCTGTCTGCCTTTCGGTAGGCGTCAATGAAAGCTTGTTCGCCTTCCTTTCCCGGAATGCTTCGGCCATGCTCACAGCAAAGCACACCATCGTAGCCCTTGTTGTGAATATGCTTAAATACGTTGACAAAGTTAATTTCGCCGGTGCCCGGCTCTTTGCGTCCGGGATTGTCGCCAATATGGAAAGCGGCAATCGATTCCCAGGCCATATCAATGTTGGGGATTAGGTTACCCTCGGTAATTTGCTGGTGGTAGAGGTCGTTCACCAATTTACAACTTGGGCTGTTTACGGCTTGGCAAATCATATGTGTTTGAGGAATCTTGGTCAGGAACAAGCCGGGATGGTCGGTCCAGGCGTTGAGCGGTTCCAGCACCAGGGTGAGGCCATGGGGTTCCACAATATCGCAGCACATGCGCATGTTGTCAATCACGTTGGCGGTTTGGTAGTCCCACTCCAGGTTATCGGCAAAGCGTCCCGGAACCACCAGGGCCGTTTTGGCGCCGGTTCGTTTGGCACATTCCAGGCCTTCTTGCATTTTTTTCTTCAGCATGTCCTTTATTTCCGGGTCTTGGGTCACGAAGGACTTCACCCCAAAATCAGCATACAGCACAAATGGGCCTAAATCCATTCCGAGCCGTGCCAGTTCGTTCGCAATTTTTTCCTGTAGCGCTGGGTCCTTGTGCATCAATCCGTTGTCGAAAATTGCGCGGAATCCCTGATCATTCATAAACTTGATCTGGTCGATCGGATCTTTCCCTGCCATTTCATTGAAGGTGCCCAGCCCGGGGGCATATTTGAGCTGAAATTTAGCCGAATTGGAAGATTGTTGTGTCGAGGCAGATGCTGATAGTCCGGCTGTTAATCCCGTAGCCATAAAACTGCCGAGGGCGGTGTTCTTGATAAAGTTTCTTCTTTTCATTGTAGTAATTGGTTTAGTAATAAGCCAAAAATAAGATTATTTCATCCAGATTACAAAAAGATTTTAAGCATAGCTGTTACGAATTTCATTTTGTTCGTTTAACGAAGGCGTAAATTGTTTTGTGAAAAATCAGAGAAAATTCGCTTGATGCGTATCGAAAAGAGAGGTTATCCATGAAGTCAGCCCACGAATTTACCAATAGCCTACTGATTCAAATCCGGTATCTAGTCAGATATTTTGAGGATCTTCTGGGTTACTTCTATGTTTTCTAAACACAGAATATACGTTAAAGATACTTGGAAGAAACAGCGAAATAG
>NZ_CAXBDD010000172.1:0-4465 GCF_963974515.1 uncultured Sunxiuqinia sp.
CGGCTCCCTACGCGATGTTGAAATCTTTTTCAGCCCCATTGAGCTTAATGGCAGTGAGCGGCTCCACGCCATCATCCACGACATCAGCGAACGCAAACAGTCCGAGAAAATCATGGCTCTCAATGAAGCGCGTTTGCGCCAGGCCGAAATTGCATCCAAATCGGGCAACTGGGAACTGCACCTGGATACGCGTGAAGTTTTTGCTTCCGAAGGTGCTGTGCAAATCTATGAGGCCCATAAAGACCATCTGGACTATGTCGCAATCAAAGATTTTCCCTTGCCTGAATATCGCCCCATGCTCGATCTGGCAATAGAAAACTTATTGGCACACGGAGCCGCTTACGACGTTGAATTCAAAATAAAAGCGGTCGGCAGCGGTAAAATCAAGGACATTCATTCCATTGCGACTTTTGACCCGGATAAACGCATCGTTTTCGGAATCATTCAGGACATCACCGAGCGAAAACAAAATGAGGAAACCCTGAAAAGGAGTGAAGAAAAATACCGGAGCCTCATTGAAATGGCCCCCGATGCTTTCTTTCAGGGCAATGCGGAAGGAAACTTCATTACAATCAACGACAAGGCGACAGAGCTGTCGGGATTTTCACGCGAAGAACTTCTTCGGATGAACATATCAGAACTTTTTCTCAGCGAAAAACTCGAAACAGAGCCGTTGAGATATGATTTATTAAAATCAGGCCGTACGATTAAAACAGAACGGGAGATCAAACAAAAAAACGGAGAAACAATCCAGGTTGAAATGAACTCGAAGGCCATGCCCGATGGCACTTACCAGAGTTTCATCCGCGATATCAGTGAGCGAAAACAGGCCGAAAAAAGTCTCCAGGAAAGCGAAATACGCCTGCGCCAGCTGAATGCCACCAAAGACAAATTCTTCTCCATTATTGCTCACGACCTGAAAAGTCCGTTTAACAGCATCATTGGATTCACCAATCTACTGGCCGAGCAAATTAAAGAAAAGGACTATGAGGGAATTGACAAGTATGTTAACATCATCGAACATTCGGCACAAAACGCGATGGACCTGCTGTTAAACCTACTCGAATGGTCGCGCACACAATCCGGGAGAACAGAGTTCAATCCCGAATATGTTGACAGCGTTACTTTAATCAACGAAGCCGTGAAATTACTTAGAGACCTGGCGCAACAGAAATCGATTACCATCGTCAAGAAAATTCCACACGACGCCCCTGTTTTTGCCGATCGGTACATGGTATCGACCGTCCTTCGAAACCTGATCTCGAACGCCATTAAATTCACGCACCCCGGTGGTCAGGTTGTTGTCTCGGCCCAACAGGAAGCAACGGGGCTAAAGGTCTCCGTCACCGATAATGGGGTGGGTATCAGCGAAACATCACAAAATAAGCTGTTCCGTATTGAAGAAAGCTATTCGACGCTCGGCACGCTAAACGAAAAGGGAACCGGGCTGGGCCTGATCCTTTGCAAAGAATTTGTCGAAAAACATTTGGGAGAAATGCGCGTTGAAAGCGAAGAAGGAAAAGGAAGCCAATTTTCATTTACCATCCCCAAGAGCGGCAACCAAGCGTTGTAACCGGAGAATCTAAACAAAAAAAATAATTTTCCCGCCTCATGTTCTTTCGATTCAACTCATTTTTTGTACTTTTGAACCAAATTAGTCGAAAATAGCTGTATGAGCGAAAAAGTCAGAGATAGCATCATTGAAGTAGCCCGTGAAACCTTTGCCCGGTATGGATTCCGTAAAACAACAATGGATGAGATTGCTGTTGCTGCCCGCAAAGGAAAAAGTTCGCTTTACTACTATTTCGCCAGCAAGGAGGAAGTATTTCAAGCCGTTGTTGAGCAGGAGGCTGGTATTTTATTCGCCAAAATTGAGCATGCGGTGAATGGGCAAAGCAATGCCCGGGAAAAACTCATCGCTTATGTTTTAGTGCGCATGAAAGGATTTCGCGATTTTGTGAATTATTACGATGCCCTGAAAAATGATTTCCTCAGCAAAATTGAATTCATCGAAGCAATCCGCGAGAAGCACGATCAAAAAGAACAAGCCTCCATTGCCCGGATTCTGGAAGAAGGCATCGCAAGTGGCGAATTCCGGAACCTCAACATCGATCTCACAGCCCGTACGGTTGTCATTGCCCTGCGTGGACTTGAGGAACCTTATTTCCTTACAGACGAGGATATCGATCTGGAAAAACACCTCAACGATCTTCTGCACATTTTATTTCACGGAATAAGCACCTAAAAAAATTTACCCTCCATTCGACCATTTGACACATTTCGTCGAATCAATTAATTATAAAAACAGAAAACAATGAAACATGTAAAAAGAATCAGCTTCCTGTTGTTCCTGATGATGACTTCAGTGCAAGCATTTAGCCAACTCGAAATGGGTGCCCAACTGGGAATGGGCGCGTCCACCCAGGCTGACCTTGGCAATATTTGTAAAAATGATGGGGTGCGTGGCGGCGTCAATTTCGGTTTGCTTGCACGCTACCACGCCAACGACTGGCTGGCCGTAAAAAGCGGTTTACTCTACACCCAAAAGGGAAGCCAGCCCGACGGCTCAGACGAGACCTACCGAATGAACTACCTTCAGCTCCCGGTTAAAGCCGAGTTTTCTTCCACCTTAAAGCAGGGAAATGCATCGCGCATCTTTCTGGCAACTGGTCCGTATTTGGCTACCCGTCTCAAAGCCGAATACGAAACCGGCGGACGAAGCTCCGATATCAAAGACGAAGTGAATTCGACCGATGCCGGCTGGGGATTTGAACTGGGTTTTCAACTTCCGGTGGCCAGACAAAAACTGCTATTGAGTTTAAATTATGATATGGGATTCTCCGAAGTCTTTAAGACAACCGACGACATCCAAAACAAGACGCTCTCATTGAATCTTGGATTTCTATTCTGACAGCATCAAGCTCAATCTTCCCCAACAGGCAGCAAAAGATCCCATGCTTTTGCTGCCTGTTTTTTCTTCGCCCCGGACCGCCCTTCCCCAAAAAAAAAGCTATACATCCACACCATAAGACTGAAAAACGCTGGTGATTTTTAAGCTAAATTTCATACCTTGCAAGTTGGAATTTTCTAGATATGGAAAAGCTGTACTGGACAAAAGGAATCTTTAAGAACCAACTGCAAATTAAGAGAAACAACGAGCAGATTGGAGAAATTGTATGGAAAAACATGTTTAGTTCAGATGCGCTGGCAACCCTGAAAGGAAGACGTTTTATCCTCAACCGTGATTTTTTCCTGTCAAGACTGGAAATCTTCGACACCAACAACCTGACTCCTTTGGCATCAATCATGATCAATTTATTCAGCCCAAAAAGCGATGTGGTCATCAATGGAAAGCGGTTTGAACTGGAGATTAAAAATTTCTGGCAGTCGCGCTGGGCCTGGAAATTTAACGGGCAGGAGATTGTCATTTTCCAAAGTTTTGAACTCCTCTCTAAAGACAAAGGCCAGATTGAAATTTATTCGGCCGACACCGAAGAGCTCGAAATTCTGATCCTGTTGGGCCTGTTCGTTCGTAACCAACTCATCCTTTTTATGCTTTTGCTCCTGGTCCTTGTTTTTGCCATTTTGATCTAACGGAAATTCCGCCCTGGCAACAACCTAATCTATTTTGATAAAGTTCAGATAAAGAATTAACTTTGCCTTTCGCAGAAAAATAACTGTGAACGAGATAGCTTCAAGATTTTCGCAACTTCATAACAGACTGACAAAATGAGCAGACACAAGATAAAAATCGGCATATCACATGGTGATATCAATGGAATCGGATACGAGGTAATTATGAAAACCCTGATGGATGCTCGCATCCTGGAGATGTGTACGCCCATCGTTTATGGTTCTCCAAAGGTGGCAGCCTACCACCGCAAAGCCCTCAACATTAACAACTTCAATTTTAACAACATTCAAAATGCCAGCGAGGCCGATCCACGGCGAGCCAACATCATCAACTGCATTGATGATAATATTCGTGTGGAATTGGGCAAATCATCCGAACTCGCCGGCGAATCATCCTACATGGCGCTGGAGCGATCAGTTAATGACCTGAAAGCCGGTGAGATTGACGCTTTGATCACTGCCCCGATCAACAAAGACAACATCCAGTCGGAAAAATTCAATTTCCCGGGACACACCGAGTTTTTAGCGCAACAGTTTGGAACGGACAACTACTTGATGCTGATGGTCAGCGAGCTGATGAAAATTGGCGTGGTAACTACGCACGTGCCTCTTTCAAAAGTCCCTGAACTCATTACCAAGGAAGCCATTTTAAACAAGCTCCGCATCATGGACCGTTCGCTCGAGCAGGATTTCAGCATCAAAAGCCCGCGTATTGCCGTGCTTGGACTAAATCCACATGCCGGTGATGGCGGCCTGTTGGGAACCGAAGAAAAAGAACTGATTATACCGGCGATTGAACGGGCTAAAAAAGAAGGCATCCTGGCGCTTGGAC
>NZ_CAXBDD010000173.1:0-4410 GCF_963974515.1 uncultured Sunxiuqinia sp.
TTGCAATCAGCGATTCAAAATTCAGAATATTGAGCAGCAGGGTTTCAACAAGCTGTGTTTCCAATATTGTTCCTTCAACCCGCAAAGCTGGCTCGTTTGGAAAGATCAACTCGCCTTCTTTTACTGAATAAATGTTTCCATTGAAGGAGAAGTTTTGCAAATACTCGACAAACCGATTATCAAAACCAACTGATTTTAAATAGGCGCAATCACTTTCTGAGTAGTTGAAACTTTTGATCATTCGAACAGCCGTAGAGAGACCGGCAAAAACAACAAAGCTGCCGCCAAATGGGGCTTTTCGGAAGAAGTAGTCGAAACACGCCTTTTTTTCGTGGCGCCCGCTTAAAAAATAGCCTTGGGCCATGGTCAGTTCGTAATGGTCGGTGTACAGTCCCGTGTTGTTTTGAAATGGAAGCATAAGCAATTGATTTAGTTTCTCGATAAATACAAGCAAACACCTTGCAAATTACAGCTAAAATCGGCAACAAACTATGTGCTGGCTCATTCGTTTTGATTTTGGAAGCGATCGGCGCGTTGGTTTTTTCCTGCCAATTGTAGATTTCCTGCCTCAATAGGTGGAAGTTTTCATACAACTTTGAACCGAAACTTTTTCAGCTTGTTGTTTTTTACAGTTGAACTGATAGGTTCGTAGTCAGGGGCCTTGGAGTTTCAAGGATATCGAACGACGGTCATTTCGTTGTTCGGCATCATGATTGACAGAAACAAATGTTATAAATCAATAAAATCTTATTAACGATGAAGATAAACAAAGCAAAAGCATTTTGGCAAGGAAATTTGAAAGACGGAAACGGTCGTATGCAATTCGTCAACAGTGACACCGAATTTCCTTTTAGTTTTAAATCCAGGTTTGAAGATGGCGTAGGAGCAAATCCTGAAATGTTGATTGGTTCGGCTCATGCCGGCTGTTTTTCAATGGCATTTTCAAATATCCTTGATGGCGAAGGTTATGCTCCTAAAGAAGTAAATACCATTGCCCACATTAAATTAGATCAGGTTGACGGAGGTTTTAAAATTGTTGAGAGTCACCTGGAAGTGGAAGCTGTTGTGTCTGGAATTGATGATGATTTATTCCAGAAATTGGCCGTAAAGGCGAAGGAGGGTTGTCCGGTTTCGCAGGCCCTTGGAGCCATCAAAATTACCTTGGACGCCAAATTGAAAAAATAAATTGAGAAAGCTTGAACAGCGGAAGATCTTTTCCGGTTCTTTTTTCTGAATAACATATCTTGGCAAAAAAGCCGCTTCAGTTTGTTCTGAAGCGGCTTTTATTTGTGTTGTCAGCAAATTGACTAGTTGCTGTGCTTAATATTTGCTAAAGCTGCGGCTACCCGCGCAATTGGCACGCGGTAAGGCGAACAGCTTACATAGTCCAAATTAACACTGTCGCAGAATTCAACAGAACTTGGTTCTCCTCCGTGCTCACCGCAAATACCTACTTTCAGTTTTTCCTTTACTGAGCGGCCTTTTTCAACACCCATTTGCACCAATATGCCAACGCCATTTTGGTCAAGCACTTGGAATGGATCTTGTTTCAGAATTCCTTTTTCCAAATAATCAGGCAGGAATTTTCCGGCGTCATCGCGGGAATATCCCAGGGTCATTTGGGTCAGGTCGTTTGTTCCGAATGAGAAGAAATCAGCTTCTGCAGCAATGTGGTCAGCTGTTAAGGCCGCACGCGGAATTTCGATCATGGTGCCAACAAGGTAGTCAATGCGATCACCCTTTTCTTCAAATACCTCTTCGGCTGTCGAGCGGATAATGTCAGCCTGGTTTTTAAACTCGGCCACTGTGCCAACAAGCGGAACCATAATTTCCGGACGTGCATCCACGCCTTTTGCTTTCAGGTTAAGGGCAGCTTCAATGATGGCACGGGCCTGCATGGCTGTAATTTCAGGATAAGTAATACCTAAGCGGCAACCACGGTGCCCAAGCATCGGGTTGAATTCTTCCAAATCCGAAATCTTGGATTTTACGGCATCCAGAGAGATTCCCATTTCTTCGGCCAATTCTTTTTGAGTGGCTTGCTGATGTGGAACAAATTCGTGCAATGGTGGGTCGAGCAGGCGAACCGTTACGCCATAACCTTCCATTGCTTCAAAAATACCTTCGAAATCTTCGCGCTGGTATGGGAGTAGTTTTGCTAACGCTTTTTTGCGTCCTTCGACTGTTGACGAAAGAATCATTTCACGCATGGCTTTAATACGGGCTCCTTCAAAGAACATGTGCTCTGTCCGGCAAAGACCGATACCTTGTGCTCCAAATCCACGGGCTACTTTGGCATCGTTTGGTGTGTCAGCATTGGTGCGTACTGTCATCCGGGCAAATCTGTCCGACAAATCCATTACTTTACCAAAATCTCCTCCGAGGTCAGGATTCATGGTTTTAATTTTTCCTTCAAAAACCTGTCCTGTTGTTCCATTAAGCGAAATCCAGTCACCTTCTTTGTACTCTTTCCCGTCAATGGTCATGATCCGGGTTTTGTAATTGATTTTTACTGCTCCGGCTCCTGAAACACAGCACTTACCCATTCCACGTGCTACAACTGCAGCATGCGAAGTCATCCCTCCACGGGCTGTTAAAATTCCGCGGGCAACGTTCATTCCCTCCAAATCTTCTGGCGAGGTTTCGATCCGAACGAGGATTGAGTTTTCATAGTTGAATGCTTCATCGGCAAAAAATACGATTTGTCCTGTCGCAGCTCCCGGAGATGCAGGGAGACCTTTTGCCAGAATCTTGGCACTTTCAAGTGCGGTGGTGTCAAACACCGGGTGAAGAAGTTCGTCCAGCCTGTTTGGTTCGATGCGCATCAGAGCTGCTTTTTCATCAATGATACCTTGCTCCAACATGTCAACAGCAATTTTTACCATCGCAGCTCCAGTACGTTTTCCGTTCCGGGTTTGCAGCAGCCATAGTTTACCATCCTGGATGGTGAACTCGATGTCCTGCATATCTTTGTAGTGGTCTTCCAGTTTTTGCTGAATCTCCATCAATTCTTCGTAAAGCTTTGGCATGGTTTCTTCCAGCGAAGGAAATTCGGCTTTCCTCACTTCTTCGCTAACTTCAGCCAATTCGGCCCAACGCTTACTTCCTTCAAGAGTGATCTGTTGTGGTGTGCGTGTTCCAGCAACCACATCTTCTCCTTGTGCATTGATGAGGTATTCGCCGTTGAAGATATCTTCGCCGGTTGCGGCATCACGGGTAAAGGCAACACCAGTTGCTGAGGTCTCGCCCATATTTCCGTAAACCATGGCCTGAACGTTAACTGCCGTTCCCCATTCAGCGGGGAAGTTATTCATTTTGCGGTAGTAGATGGCACGCTCGTTCATCCAGCTGTCGAATACTGCCGAAACAGCACCCCAGAGTTGTTCCCAAGGATCGTCAGGGAAACTTTTTCCAGTAACTTTCAACACAGCTTCTTTAAAGCGCAGCACCAGAAGTTTCAGGTCTTCGGTTGTAAATTGTGTATCCAGTTCAATGCCTTTTTCTTCCTTCAAGTTTTCCATGATCAACTCGAATGGATCAATGTCTTCTTTGCTTTCTGGCTTCATTCCCAAAACCACGTCACCGTACATTTGTACAAATCGGCGGTAAGAGTCCCAGGCAAAACGATCATTTCCTGATTTCTTGGCAATTCCCTGGACGGCCAAATCATTTAATCCCAAGTTCAATACGGTGTCCATCATTCCCGGCATGGAAACACGGGCTCCGGAGCGAACAGAAACAAGACAAGGGTTGTCTTTGTCTCCAAATTTAGTATTGGTTAATTCTTCAATAAGGGCTACAGCGTGTTCAACTTCTTCTTTAATTGCCGAAACTGCTGCGTCATGGCCCTGTTGCGTATAGATCGTACAAACTTCTGTCGTAATTGTGAATCCGGGGGGTACCGGAACTCCAATAAGGTTCATTTCTGCCAGGTTAGCTCCTTTTCCTCCAATGAGGTTTTTCATACTGGCCTTACCTTCGGCTTTACCATTACCAAATGTATAAACATACTTTGCCATAAGCGATTTTTGTGGATTAATAAAAGATTTAATATTCAATTAAAATAAATTCATTTCCATGAGCTGTAAAATTGGTTAATTTCAACTTTAACTGCCAGCTAAACAGTCTGTTTTACAGCTGTTTTTGATAAACCGATCTGATTTATCACATTTCGTTTTTCGGGGTGGTTGCAAATATATTAAAAACAGGAAGAAAACTGGTGCGATCCGTTTCTAAATAAGCGATTTTTCAGAATTTAATTCTTAACATTTCTTAACGTTGCTTGAAGCTTCTTAACTATATTTCACCGTACATTTGTATTATAAGTTTTAGCACAAAGACAAGTAATTTTTTTCATAGAGATAGGTTTGGTTAAGTTAGAAAAAAGGATGGTCCCAGCCATCCTTTTTT
>NZ_CAXBDD010000174.1:0-4342 GCF_963974515.1 uncultured Sunxiuqinia sp.
TTTGAGAACATATTGGACGGAAAAATACAGAAATCCCTTCGTGAAATTGTCAACTGGTGGCTGTTTGTCATTGCCGCACTCATTTCCTTGCTGGGTTTCTTAGTAAATAAATATGCCCGAAGTTATCTGCAAACAACCATTGAGGGAAAGGTTAATCAGCTGAAGGCGGAAAATGAAGAGACGATCAGGAGCATCAGCAACCAATATTTTTCAAGCGTAATCGGGAGCTTGCTCGATTTTAAAATTGAAACAATCAGTAAAAGCAATCACCGGGTGGAAGAAGCGGTGGTGGACGATTTAAAGAATTATCTCTATGATGAAAGTATCACTATTCCGGAGCACAAGAAAGTAGCGCTCATCGACACCATTATGCGCTGTTATTACTACAGTAAGTTTCCGCAGCGGATTGAGAAGATGATTGGTTTGATCAAAGAGTTTGAAGCCAGATTTCAATTGCTGTCGACTACCTATGCCAATGCAGCCATCGCTTTTAATGATATGTACGACCGCTATGGAGCCAAGCAGTATTTAAACGATGCCATTGAAAATTGCAATAAATCCATTAAAATTCTGCCGGATTATGGCTTGGCTTTCGCGCTAAAGCTTGAGCTGAATATGATGGCGATTACCAAAGCTTTTGATGAGCAGGAAAGGAGGGTTTATGAGCTGGAACTTCAGAAAGTCTTTAAAGACATCGATAACAATACGAGCACCTATTTGTGTAAGGAATTGATCAAGCGGTTTGAAGTGGATAGAGCTACGTTTATGGCGCCATATTTAACCCGCTTGTACGACGATTATCCGGATGAGCTGGCCCGGATTGAAGCGCGGGCAAAAGAGGCTAATATCTAACCATCTAAACCGGGAGAATTCCTTCGAAGCTTGACGCAGAAGTTTTATCTTCGCAGCATGAAACCATCCGGAAAACGACTTTCGGCTGACTTCTTTCGGCGCGACACGCTTACTGTTGCCAGGGAGCTGCTAGGCAAAAACCTGATTCGTGTGTTCAGTTCCGGCGAGACCCGTTCCTACCGGATTACAGAAACCGAAGCCTATTGCGGTCAGGATGATTTGGCCTGCCATGCCAGCAAAGGATTGACCAAACGAACCCAAGTCATGTTCGGGCCCGGCGGACGGATTTATGTGTACCTGATCTATGGGCAGTACTGGCTTCTGAACTTTGTGACTGGCGAGGCTGGCGATGGATCGGCAGTTTTGATTCGTGGGTTGCAAGGGTTTGATGGACCCGGAAGGCTGGGGCGTGAACTACAGCTCGACCGCTCATTTTATGGAGAAGAACTTGCCCTTTCGTCCCGGCTCTGGCTGGAAGATGCTGTTCCAGTCTCCGATGTTAAGGCCTCGCCACGCGTAGGTATTCATTATGCCGGCGAACCCTGGGTGAGCATGCCTTGGCGGCTCAAACTGCCCTGAATGCTGCAGATAAAAACACAGCCGTCGGATTCGGGGTCTGTTCTTTTTTGAAGATCAGATCGCAGGAGCATCCCATTCTCCATCTTCTTCCTTGTAAATCTTTGATTTAATTTTGTTTTCGGCAGGCATTTCTGTTTGGATTTTAAGAAAAAAGAAATACTTTTGCAGTCCCGATTATTGTCCGTACTTGCAGTTCTTATAAATAATTGATAATGTTGCTGGTAGAAACCTTATTAACATGCCCGGTGTTGATAAGTCGGAAACCTCCCAACCAATTGAAATGTAAGTTTTTGCAACTTTTAGTGTTAATTTAAAAAATTAAAGGCAAGTGGATACTTTATCTTACAAGACCGTTTCGGCCAACAGCGCCACGGCAAATAAGGAATGGGTTGTTATTGATGCAACGGATATGATACTTGGTCGTTTGGCCAGTGCTGTTGCTAAAATCCTGAGAGGAAAGAACAAACCCAACTTTACACCTCACGCAGACTGTGGGGATAATGTAATAGTGATCAATGCAGAAAAAGTGCGTTTGACAGGTAATAAACTAAGTGATAAAGTTTACCTGAGTCACACCGGTTATCCGGGTGGACAACGCAAGCAATCACCTGCGGATATTTTAGCTAAGTATCCCGAGCGTTTGGTTGAGAAAGCTGTAAGAGGCATGCTCCCAAAAAATCGCTTGGGTCGTAAGGTTTTTGGAAACATGAAAGTGTATGTTGGAGGGGAGCACAAACAAGAGGCTCAGAATCCAAAAGTAATTGATTTAAACACGATTAAATTATAACAATGGAAGTAGTAAATACCCTAGGACGTAGAAAATCTGCTGTGGCTCGTATTTATATTAGCGAGGGCAAAGGAAATGTTACCATCAACAAAAGGGATTTGAAAGAATATTTCCCTAATGGTACGCTACAGTATATTGTTATGCAACCATTGAACCTGATTGGTGTAGCTGATCAATATGATGTGAAGGTGAATCTTGACGGAGGTGGTATTAAAGGACAAGCTGAAGCTTTGCGTTTAGCCATTTCAAGAGCTTTGATTGAAATTGATCCTGAAGCAAGACCTGTACTGAAACAAGCCGGCTTTTTGACCCGCGACCCACGCGAAGTGGAACGTAAAAAACCAGGTCAACCAAAAGCACGGAAGCGTTTCCAATTCTCAAAACGTTAACAGTATTATTAAATCTAAATATGACTGTGGATCTGAAACTGCTGAGACTTCCTGCCAATCAGGAGCTACTCAGGGGTTGCTTTTCAACAAATTATTTATAAAAGTAAAAAGATGCCAAGAACAAATTTTCAAGAATTATTGGATGCAGGTGTTCATTTTGGTCACCTGAAGAGAAAGTGGAATCCAAACATGGCTCCATACATTTTTATGGAGAAAAATGGAATCCACATCATCGACTTGCAAAAAACAGTTGTCAAAATCGATGAGGCAGCTGCCGCCTTGAAACAAATCGCCAAATCGGGTCGCAAAATACTATTCGTAGCAACGAAAAAGCAAGCTAAAGATATCGTTGCCGATGCCGTAGGGAGTGTCAATATGCCTTACGTAGTTGAGCGTTGGCCAGGAGGTATGCTAACAAACTTTCCAACCATCCGCAAAGCGGTGAAAAAAATGATTTCCATTGACAAGATGGAAAAGGAAGATAGTTGGACAAACTTGTCAAAACGCGAAAAGTTGCAAATTACACGTCAACGTGCCAAGTTGGAAAAGATTCTTGGTAGTATTGCTGACCTGACCCGCCTTCCTGCAGCACTATTTGTTGTTGATGTGATGAAAGAAAAAATCGCTGTGCGTGAAGCTCAAAAATTGGGCATTCCTGTATTTGCGATGGTCGATACCAATTCAAATCCGGAAGGTCTTGATTTCATCATTCCGTCCAACGACGACGCCTCTCAATCTGTTCGCCTCATTGTTCGCCTGATGTGCGATGCGATTAGCGAAGGCCTGAATGAGCGCAAAGTTGAGCGTGATAATGAAGGGGATGAAGAAAAACCCAAAAAAACCAAGAGCAAGAGATCAGCTGCTAAGGCTGAAAAGGTTGAAGTAGACGAAGATAATAACGAAGACTAATTGCTCTTTTAATAAAATAAAAATATACAATTATGGCAATTACTGCTGCAGATGTAATGAAGTTGCGCAAAGCAACAGGAGCCGGCATGATGGATTGTAAAAATGCCCTTGCCGATGCAAATGGCGACTTTGATGCCGCTATTCAAATAATCCGCGAAAAAGGCAAACTGGTTGCAAGCAAACGATCTGATCGTGAAGCTTCAGAAGGCGTTGTCCTGGCTGGTGTTAGTGAGAATAATCAATACGGAGCGATTGTTGTTTTGAACTGCGAAACTGATTTTGTAGCCAAAAACGAAGACTTTGTAAAAATTACCAATAAGTTTCTGGAGGCTGCCATTGCCAATAAACCAGCCGATCTGGATGCTTTGAAGGCGTTGGAAGTGGATGGCCGTACAATCGAATCGCACGTAACCGAGCAAACCGGTGTAATTGGTGAGAAGATTGAATTGTCGTTCTTCGCTAAAGTTGAGGCAGAGGCTGTCATTCCTTACATTCACCCGGGAAATAAACTGGCTACTTTGGTTGGTTTCAACCAGGCTGGCATTGATACACAGGTGATGAAAGATGTGGCCATGCAAGTGGCTGCCATGAGTCCTGTTGCTGTTGACAAAGACAATGTTTCTCCTGAAATCGTTGCCAAGGAATTGGAGATTGCCAAGGAAAAATTCCGTCAGGAAGGAAAGCCGGAAGCGATGTTGGATAAAATTGCTCAGGGAGCCTTGAATAAATTCTTCAAAGACAGTACTTTGTTGAATCAAGCCTTTGTAAAAGACAACAAGCTGACCGTGAAAGAATACCTGCAGTCGGTAGACAAAGGGTTGACCGT
>NZ_CAXBDD010000175.1:0-4334 GCF_963974515.1 uncultured Sunxiuqinia sp.
CACAGGTGGGTGTCACCGATTTTAAGGCCGAGGTACTGCCAGCCGACAAGGCCGAGTTTATAAAGCAGCTGCAAGCCGAAGGCAAGCTGGTTGCGATGGTGGGCGACGGCATCAACGATTCGCACGCGCTGGCCCAGGCCGACGTAAGCATTGCCATGGGGCACGGCTCCGACATTGCGATGGATGTGGCGAAGATGACGCTCATCACCTCCGACCTGGAATCCATTCCCAAAGCCTTGCAACTATCGCGCAAAACGGTATTGGGCATCAAGCAAAATCTGTTCTGGGCCTTTATCTACAACGCTATTGGCATCCCCATTGCCGCCGGCCTGCTTTATCCGGTCAACGGCTTTCTGCTCGACCCGATGATTGCCGGAGCAGCCATGGCCTTCAGCTCGGTGTCGGTGGTCGCCAACAGCCTGCGGTTAAAAGCCAGCAAACTGACCTGAATGGAGCAAATTTCACCTGAAGGTTGGTCGTGACCAATTGATCAACCGATCGACATTGATGCTGGATAAAGGTGAATATATTAAAACTGCGAATTTTGGGTTGAAGTGAAACTATCACTCTATTGATTGGGTGACTTAAGTCACCCGATCAATAACCCTAACGACCAACTCAGTTCCCCCTAAACTTAACCAAGCGCTGCCCATTCTCAACCAGGTCGCCTCTACCCTTGACTATCTGGCTCCTATTCCCGCCTATGTCTTGCCTGATCTCGTCTACCTCCTGCCCGTCGTTAACTACATGCCTACTCTCGGCTACGTGCTGCCTACCGTCAGTTAACTCTTACCCACTCCAGACTATGGAGTTTTTTTTCGTTACCCGGCAAACCCCTTTCCAATATTCATTTTCAAAAGTTTAATCAAAAAGATTAGTTTTGTGTTTGAAATAAAGAGGACCCCGTATTGCTCGTTTCCCTTGTAGCGAGATGCTCAATACTCGATCAAAAAAGAAAATACCATGACACTTGATATCGCCCGCATACGAAAAGATTTTCCCATTCTGAATCAACACGTTTACAACAAACCATTGATCTACCTGGACAGTGCTGCTTCATCGCAAAAAACCTTATCGGTTTTAAAAAAGGAAGAACAGCTGCATCTGGAGTATTACGGCAACATTCATCGTGGAGCGCACTTCCTGGCCGATCAGGCAACCATTGAGTTTGAAGCCGTACGCGATTTGGTCAAAGATTTCGTTCATGCCGGTTTCCGCGAAGAAATCATTTTCACCAAAGGAACGACCGAAAGCATCAATCTGGTGGCCTTTTCATTTGGAGAAGCATTTGTGAAGGCAGGTGATGAAATCATTGTTTCGGAGATGGAGCATCACGCCAACATTGTCCCCTGGCAGTTGATGGCAAACCGAAAAGGCGCACGCATTGTCAAGCTTCCATTTGCCGACGATGGCCGGCTGGAGCTCGAAAAGCTGGATGAGCTGATCAACGAGAAAACCCGGCTGATTGCCGTGGCCCATGTGTCAAACACTTTGGGGACCATCAACCCGGTCGGGGAGATTATTGCCAAAGCGCATACCAAAGGGGTTCAGGTGTTGGTTGACGGCGCACAGGCCGTGAAACACCTTCCGGTAGACGTGCAGGCACTGGATGCCGACTTTTACGTTTTCTCAGCACATAAAATGTATGGACCAAACGGGGTTGGTGTTTTGTATGGCAAAAAAGAACTGCTGGACCAGATGCCTCCGTACCAGGGCGGCGGCGAAATGATTTCGGAAGTGACTTTTGAAAACACGACCTTCAACGAAGTTCCTTATAAGTTTGAAGCCGGAACCCCACACATTACCGGCGTCATCGCGTTTGGCGAAGCCATTCGCTACCTGCAAAAGCTGGGTTTAAATGAGGTAGCAGCTTACGAAAACAGCTTATTGACCTACGCCACCCAAAAGATGTTGGAAATTCCAGACCTGGTGATTTATGGTACACAGCCGGAAAAATCGGGCGTTATTACTTTTAATATTGAAGGAATTCACCCGTTTGACCTCGGCACCATGCTCGACAAAATGGGCATTGCCGTGCGCACCGGCCGCCTGTGTGCCGACCCGGTGATGGATCATTACGGAGTTCAGGCAACCATCCGGGTTTCCTTCGCCGTGTATAACACCGTCGACGAAATTGACCAATTTATTGCTGCCCTGAAAAAGTTGGTGGTCATGCTGGGGTAAAATAAAAATTAACCTTCTCACGCTCCCACGCTGGCTCATTCTAACTCTTGTGCCGAAAACCCTAACACATTCGCAACGATGCAACTTCGGCTTTTTCGGGTTAAAATTTGTAAGTTTGTTGGAAACAAAATAGAAATGAAAACAATCGTAATCAATATCGAAGAAGGATCCAATGCAAAACGCATACTCGAAGCAATCCGGCTTTTGAAAGGGGTTGAAAATGCAACCATTGCCACGGACGAAGAATTGGAGAACATCTCCATGTTGAAGGCATTGAAAGCAAGCCGCAAAACCAGGAAGGTCAGCAAAGAAGAAGTTTTAAATGCCTTGAAATGAAAGTGGAATTCCGCAATTCTTTCTTAAAGGATGTCAAAAAAGTAAAACAAGCCACAATAAAATCCCTGATAAGAACAGTTATTGAAGATTGCGAACAGGCAGGCACAATTAGCGACATTCCTCATTGTGAGCCGCTTCAAAGCAGGGGTAAATTTTTTAAGATCAAACACGGACAATACCGGTTTGGGGTATATATTGACAAAGGAACTGTTGAATTTCTAAAATTTGGCACCCGCCAAAATTTTTATACAGACTTCCCACCTTTTTAAGTTCAGGCAACCATCCGGGTTTCTTTCGCCGTGTACAACACCGTCGACGAAATTGATCAATTTATTGCTGCCTTGAAAAAGCTGGTGGTGATGTTGGGATAGAATAAAGACACGGTTGCTTCTCAATATTTTATCACTAGTGTCTCGTTTAAATATTAACTCGTTCTTTGAAAAAATTGATAATCAATTGTTTGTAGTGATTTTTGTTGCGTGACGATTTGAATTGTTTCTTTTGGTTTCAAAATACTGAGAAATGAACCAAGGGAAATATGTATTTGCACAAATCACCGAATTTCTGCCTCGCAGGGTGTTTGACCGTCTTGTGATGAAGTACAATGGCAACAAGCACGTCCGCACTTTTACATGTTGGAACCAGATGCTCTGTATGGTATTTGGGCAACTTAGCAATCGCGACAGTCTTCGGGATTTAATTGTTGCCATTGATGCGCACCGGAACAAGTCATATCATTTGGGACTCGGCTCCAGCGTGAAACTGGCAACTCTTGCAAGGGCAAACATCAACAGGAATTGCAAAATCTACGAAGAATTTGCCTACCACCTGATAGACCATGCCCGCAGGGTTTGCGCCAATGACGATTTTGAAGTAAAAGTCGATGGCAATATTTATGCTTTCGACTCCACAACAATCGACCTTTGCCTGAGTGTTTTCTGGTGGGCTGAGTTTCGCAAGAAGAAAGGTGGCGTAAAAATGCATACCCTATACGATGTCAAGACCCAGATTCCGAGCTTTGTTCACATTACCACCGCATCAGTCAACGATGTAAATGCCATGGATAATATCCCATATGAAAAAGGCAGTTACTACATCTTTGACAGGGGCTACAATGATTTTGAACGGCTTTACAGGATTCAAAAACTTGAAGCATGGTTTGTGGTACGGGCCAAAGACAACCTCAAGTTCAAAAGGATGTACTCTGGCCGAGTTGACAAATCGACTGGGATAAGATGTGATCAAACCGGTGTTTTTTTGCACGCAAAATCTTACAATCGTTACCCACAGAAACTTCGTAGGATCAAGTATTACGACTGTGAGACAGATGTTGAAGTTGTTTTCCTGACAAACAACTTCGAACTCACAGCCCGGGAAATCGCCATTCTTCATAAGAATCGCCGGCAAGTCTAATTGTTTTCTAAATGGATCAAACAGCATCTTAAGGAGAAAGGCTTTTGGGGCCATACCCTTAATGCTGCGAAAACACAACTCTATGGTGCAATTACCACATATTGTTTGGTAGCCATTATAAGCAAAGAACTAAAAAAAGATCGTTCAACCGACGAAATTCTACAAATTTTGGGAATGTCGCTACTGGACAAAACTCCTGTCAGAGAGATGATTACAAACAATGATTACAAAAATCTCAAAGAGCTAAACTATAAACAATTGTCATTCAGTCTCTTTTGACGAGACAGCAGTGATGACTTAAAACTAGTTTTAGAATCAGAAATTGATAAAAAATATACAAATATTTGGTCAACCTTCAAAAATCATAAATTTGCAGGTCTACTTAAATTTTCAAGGATATA
>NZ_CAXBDD010000176.1:0-4264 GCF_963974515.1 uncultured Sunxiuqinia sp.
TACAATCCCTGCTCAAATGTGTTGTGCTGAGACTGATTTTGATTGACAATACAATCAATGAAATAGTCGATTTGAGCACTGTATTCTTCGCCACGGAGATAATAATCCACCGGGATGGCCAAGTCGGAAATGTATTTTATCGTCCAGCCCTTATCCAGTTTTTCCAGCAATGAAGGCTCTTTCAGGTAAATTTTCAGTTCAGTGGCATCGCAAATTATTTTGCCTTTTTTTCCGTGTACGGTTATTGAAGTCGACATTTTCCGGTAAGTTTCATCACTCCAATTCACAGACAAAGTCCCGCTTGTTCCACCCTCCAGGGTCAGCAGGGCATATACCGCATCTTCCACACCGTTCGAGTAAAAGTTTTTCAGTAATAGTCCATTCAACTGAGTTGGCCGGCCAACTATTTCCTGAATCAAATTCAACACATGCGAAGCGTAATCATAGAGGCAGCCTCCCCCTTCTTCCGGCTTCGAACGCCAGGTTGCGCCAATTTCGCGCGTCACGACTGGTCCGTAAGCTTCTCCTGCGAAATGAGTCAGTTCACCCAAAACACCAGCTTTTAACAATCGCTTCAATTCACGGAACGTACCAATGAAATGATTGTGGTAGCCAACCTGATTGACAAGCTTTTTCCGGAGGGCGATCTCAACGAGTTCATTCCCTTCCTGAACCCTCAAGCTAAATGGTTTTTCACAGAAGGTATGAATTCCTTTTTCCAATGCGTATTTGACAATGGGGTAGTGAAAACGGGTGGGTGTAGCAACGATCACGAAATCCAGGTTTTCACTGTCCAACATTTTCGTGTAGTCACTGTAAGTCCTTATCTGACTGAACTTCTTAAAGGCACTCAGAACGAGGGATGACGTGTCGCATACCGCTGCAAGTTCCACCTGTGGGTGTGCTCCTACAATGGCTGCATGCGACAGTCCCATCTTACCTAATCCAATAATTGCTCCTTGTATCATATTTTCTAATTTTAAAGAATATCAAAATTACATGCCAGAAGAAAAGCATCTGGTTTCCTATATTTCGTTTAAATACCTCTGGTCGCAAAAAAATGCGCACCAACCAGCCAATTCTCAATTTAAACCAAATGGGATGAATGGCTTTTTGCGTACCTGCAAACCAATCAAAAACATTTCCAATGCAAATCACGAGGTTTGCCCTGAGCAAATGGCGATGTTCGATCGCCCACTTCTCCTGCTTGGGACAAGTCATGCCAACAAACAGGATATCGGGTGCGAATGTGTTTACTTTTTCTACCATGGCTGCATTCTCTTCAACCGAAAATTCAGGTTTGAATGGTGGTGAATGGGTTTCAACAGTAATGTTTGGATATTCGTCTCTCGCACGGTTTTTTATTTTTTGAAGCGTGCTTTCCGACGAACCCAGAAAGAAAGCCTTACCCGCCTGCTTATTCAGGCGATCAATAAAGTGATAGAAAACATCGGGTCCCTGGTTACGCTTAATATTTTTGCCTTGAAGCAGCAAGGATGAAAAAGCAAAATAAACACCGTCCAATACCAAATAGTCTGAGGTTTTTAAGGCCATTTTAAATATCGGATCTTTCGTGCTTATTCCGTAGGAATTTGGGCTGATCGTGTTGATCACCCGGCATTTTTCCGAGCGAATTGGAATCGTATCCAACTCATCTGAAAAAACAGTAAATCCCAAGGTATGTATGGTATTCATAGATTTTACATTTATTGGGGAAGAAAAAATTAGAAATCCTTAATATTCTATCTAAAATGCATTGAGTGTCAACTATAAATGGCTATTTTGATCTACATCAACCTTAGGCAAAGTATGTTGAGATGTAAAAACATTTTGGTTTTTACAATAGCTATGCGCTGAAAAGAAACAATATAGCTGTGGTTCTGTATTTCCATGTAAAATATAATTGTCAAATCAAAACGATTTTTAAATCACGTAGTAGTTATCAGTCATCATAGGAACGATCTGGGAAATAACTCAATATTCCCTCTGTTGAAATGTTAAAAGTGGTAAAAACTTTGAGTTTTTCTTCAATCTCTCTTTCTGGCAGATTCCACCATTTAATCCTCAATAAATGATTAATGATCTCATCATTGAATCGATACTTAATAACTTTTGCAGGAATTCCGGCAACAATGGCATAAGGTGGAACGTCTTTTGTTACTAAGGCACGAGCTGCGATAACAGCTCCATCACCAACTTTAACCCCCCCCTTGATACTTGAAAATTCCCCAATCCATACATCGTTCCCGATATCTATCTGTTTTCGCTCTTCAAATTGTATTGGCCTAACCCAGTCACTTCTTATTTCATTCGCTTGTCTTCTATAGAAAATAGAATTGGTTGAAATTAAGTTTGTCGGGTGTTCGGCTAAACCTATTCTGACATTTCTACTGATGCTGCAATATTTTCCAATCGTAGTTTTATGGATCGTCGTAAACTGTCTGATCCGGGTATAATCACCGACAATTGTTTCATTTAACTGTGCGCCTGCAGCCAGATATATCCTTTTCGGAAATTTCGTACTCCGATCCCAAAGTGCAAAAAGAGAAACTCCTTTGTAGTATCTCTTTTTATTTCCAAAGCTTGAGATGTAGTTGCTTAAATATCCCATGTTAAATTGTGGTTTTTCTTTGTGAAATGAATCCAAATCTCATTAAGTATGTCAATATTTTTCCAACTGCACGAAAAGACAAACTCTTATACTTATATACTTGCTTCGAAATAGCCTCGCTCATTTCAATGCTATCAGGGTACTTGAAATCAATCTTATCTCCTTTATCGAATTCAATTTTGATCCTATTGTAAGAATTAGTGTGGGTCGCTCCTTCCATAAAACCATTGTTGATTACCTTCGATAAAACAGGATACACCGTTAAGCGCTTTTGCAAAAATTGATTGTAAGTGAAGCGGACATACCAGGAGTCAACCTTGCCTGTTTGAGCAGAGACCAACATCTTGGTAAGATCACTTCCGTATCTGTTGAACTCCTTCTGGAGCTGTTTGTCTGATTTAAAGGAAGCAAAATCAGAAAACTCCCAGTCGATTGTTTTCCAGCGATCTAGCCAAGTTGCCCATCCCCAGGAATGCGCCCTTCCCCAGAAATAGGCATCGTAAGGGTAATTTACCGGAACATTGATCCGGACTGAAAATCCAGAAACAGAAAAAATCTGATCAACCTTTTGAAATCGGCTTAACGATTCGTTCATAAACTGCAAGAAGTTTCTTGAAGTAATCAAATCATCTTCAACTACAATGACTTTCCCGAATTTTTCAATAACCTCCGAGACACCTGAAATGATCGATCTCGCTAGTCCCTTATTCTTGTCAGACTCAATAACGGAAACACTTTTGAATCCGGAAACAGAGCGGACATACTTCCTGACTTCATCAACCTTAAGCTTGGAACTTTCGTTTTTAGCCCCGTCAGAAAAAATAAACAACTCACTTTCGGAGGCTAAAAAGTTGTTTTGCAGAGCCTCGATGGTCTGTTGGGTCTCGCTTAGTCTGTTGTATGTAAAAAGACAAATTGGAGCAAGCATAACTACTATTTTTTTGATTCTTTTAATGAGAAATAGAATGATGGGAATAAGATCTTTAAATAGACCTTAGTTGCAAAGATCATCCATCTCCATCCCCAAAACTTTCTGCGAAAAGTGTTGTATTCTCTTAAATTAAGTCCTTTAGGAGAATTTACTAACCTCAACCGCTGCGATATGGGTGTTTGGGGATTACACCAAGCAGACACGCCCTCATTTCTGGGACATACAGCAATGTATTTTTTTGTTGTGTAACAAATAAATCCCTCTTTTTGGGCTCTCAAGCCATAATCGAAGTCACCCATTCCATGGGTGTAGTCTGCAGATAGATTACCTAGTCTCTCAAAGATCATCTGGGGAATCAGCACCGCATTTCCATTCATGTACTTGCAAGTCTGTAACTTACCGTTTGGAATGACAGCCCCGTCTTCGTTTCTCCCTCCGTATGAAAAATCTTTGCTTCCCGGCAGTGCTTCACAGGCTCCGACAACAATGGCTGGTTCTTGATCTTTTTCAAACGCCTCCTGGTAACAATTCAATAACTCTTCCAGAGCGGATTCATCTAATATCGTATCATCATTGAGCCACAGGTAAAAATCATACTTCGCTTTTTGACTTGCGCTATTCCAAGCTAGCCGCATCCCTTGATTCCAAAAAAGACTGCCATCGCCTTGCACGACAATGACTTTTGGGAACCTATTTTTTACTGCCTCTCCTGTCCCGTCTGT
>NZ_CAXBDD010000177.1:0-4144 GCF_963974515.1 uncultured Sunxiuqinia sp.
ACCCGCGACCCCGACCTTGGCAAGGTCGTGCTCTACCAACTGAGCTACTCTCGCATGTGGTTTTTTTAAAGAACGTGCTGCTTTCGGCCTCCGAAAACAGCGATGCAAATATATTGCTAATTTTTCTTTCTCCAAAAAGAATATTTAAAAAAACCGGAGAAATTAAGGCTTCACGCAGGAATCCTATTTCAGGCCTGAAAGCTTTTTGATTCCGTGCAATTTATTCAGTGCTTCCAGCGGAGTCAGATTGTCGATATTCAGATTTTTAATTTCGTCGCGAATTTGCTTCAGCACGGGGTCGTCGAGCTGAAAAAAGCTGAGCTGAAATCCCTCGCGCTGCTCTGCCATCCCCTCCAGTGGTTTGGCCAGACTGTCTTTCCGGTTGGCTTTTTCCAGCTGCCCCAGTATTTCGTTGGCCCGGTTAACCACTGAAGGTGGCATTCCCGCCATTTTAGCCACATGGATCCCGAAGCTGTGATTGCTTCCACCGCGCACGAGCTTACGCAAGAAAATCACCTTATTGCCCACTTCCTTGATAGTGACGTTGTAGTTCTTCACCCGTCCGAAAGATTTCTCCATTTCATTCAGCTCGTGATAGTGGGTGGCAAATAAAGTTTTGGCTTTGGCTTTCGGATGTTCGTGAATGTATTCCACAATCGACCAGGCAATGGAAATCCCATCGTAGGTTGATGTTCCGCGCCCCAACTCGTCCAACAGAATCAGGCTGCGATCCGACAGGTTGTTCAAAATGCTGGCCGCCTCATTCATTTCCACCATAAAGGTGGACTCACCCAGCGAGATATTGTCGGAAGCCCCCACCCGGGTAAAGATTTTATCGACATAGCCAATTTTAGCTGCCTTGGCAGGCACAAAGGATCCGATTTGAGCCATCAAGACAATCAAAGCCGTTTGTCGCAGCAAAGCCGACTTACCCGCCATATTGGGCCCGGTAATGATAATCACCTGCTGCTCGTCCTGATCCAGCAGCACATCGTTGCTGATGTAGCTCTCGCCAATGGGCAGTTGCTGCTCAATCACCGGGTGACGGCCATCTTTAATTTCGATCTTCACCGATTCATTGATCTCGGGCCGGTTATACTGGCACTCAACCGCTGAAGTAGCAAACGACAGCAGGCAATCGAGGCGGGCAATCACCGCCGCGTTCAACTGAACAGCTTGAATGTATTCGGACAAGGCTACAACTAGTTCGTTAAACAAACGGACTTCAAGTGCCAATATTTTTTCCTCGGCTCCGAGGATCTTACTTTCGTATTCCTTCAGCTCCTCGGTGATGTAGCGCTCGGCATTCACCAGCGTCTGCTTTCTGATCCACTCTTCGGGAACCTTATCTTTGTGCGAATTTCGAACTTCGATGTAATAGCCAAACACATTGTTGAAGGCGATTTTTAAGGATGTGATTCCTGTACGTTTCGATTCGCGCTCCTGCATTTGTGCCAGGTAGTCTTTGCCTGAATAAGCCAGTTTGCGCAATTCATCCAATTCCTCCGAAATTCCACTCTGAATCACATTTCCCCGGTTAACCAGCACCGGCGGGTCATTCATGATCTCACGCTCCATCCGTTCGCGGATCGATTTGCAGGGATTCAGCTGTTCGGCCATGCAGTTGAGCACCGGCTGATCAACACTTGCCGCATAATCCTTGATGGGCTCAATGGCACGCAAAGCATTGCGCAACTGCACCACTTCGCGCGGGTTGATCCGCCCGACAGCCACCTTGGAAATGATCCGCTCCAAATCTCCGATCTGTCGAATAAAGTCCGACAGTTCATCTTTCTCTGTCGCATGCTGGGTGAAATACTCCACCACCGAAAGCCGGTCGTTGATGGCCGAAATCTCTTTCAGCGGCAGTGCTATCCAGCGCTTCAGCATCCGTGAACCCATCGGCGAAATGGTTTTATCCAACACCTGGGCCAGGGTCATGGCGCCTTCGTTGATCACGCCAAAAAGCTCCAGGTTTCGAATGGTAAACCGATCGAGCCAAACGTACTTATCTTCTTCAATCCGCGAAAGCGAAGAAATATGCTGCACCTGGTGGTGCTGGGTCAGGTCGAGGTAGTGTAGGATAGCACCTGCCGCCATCACCCCGTAATTCAAATCCTGCACTCCAAATCCTTTCAGCGATTTGGTTTCAAAGTGCCGCAACAGGCGATCCATCGCCGCGTCTTGGGTATAAACCCAATCATCCATTGTATAGGTGTAAAACTTGCCACCAAACAGGGCAACAAAGTCATTCCCTTTTCCCCGCTGAAACAACACTTCTTTGGGTTTGAAGGAATTCAGCAATTTATCGATGTATTCAAACCCACCTTCGGCCGTAAGAAATTCGCCGGTTGAAATATCCAAAAACGCCACACCAGCCATCTTTTTATCGAAGTGAACAGAAGCCAAAAAATTGTTTTCGCGATGTTCCAGGATGTTGTCATTGATGGAAAGGCCGGGCGTGATCAGCTCGGTAATTCCGCGCTTGACAATTTTCTTGGTCATTTTGGGATCTTCCAGCTGCTCGCAAATGGCCACCCGCTGTCCTGCACGAACCAGCTTTGGCAAATAGGTATCCAGAGCATGGTACGGAAATCCGGCTAACTCAACATAGCTGGCCGCCCCATTGGCACGTCTGGTCAGGGTAATGCCCAGAATCTCGGCAGCTTTAATCGCATCTTCACCAAAGGTTTCATAAAAGTCGCCTACGCGAAAAAGCAACACGGCATCCGGGTGCTTGTCCTTGATGGCAAAATACTGCTTCATCAAGGGTGTCTCAACATATTTTTTTGATTGTGACAAATCGAAGTTGGGTTTTAATTTGAATGATCAACAAAGATATAAGATGTGCTTACAAGAATGAAAACCAGTCCAGCTTTGTTCAGCGAAACTTTTCAACAACTTGTTACAAAAAAAATTAGAATCAACCTTGTCTTCTCCTAAAAAACAGGAAACTATGCAGCAGCGCGCGGCACAGGACCATGAGCGTAATGAGGTAGAACCCCAATGGGAAAGCCTGTGGAATGATAAAATTGAACAGAAAAAACAACATCAGCCAAACCGACAGTGCTTTCCAATACCACAGGAGGGCTGGCCGCCATTTTCTGACCATCCACAAAAACATAAAAGGTAGGTTGGCTGGCACGGCCCACCACAGATTGTAATTGGTTTGCATGGCCGGATGTTCTGAGAAAGTAACAAACCACAATAACACCAGCCCAATCAATCCGGTAACAGACAGCAAAATATAGTCTGGCCAATCGCTAATTTGCTTGCTTTTAAACTGGCGGTAGCTCACAAACAAAATCACAAACAGGAGAATAGCAAGCACCACGCCCGGCGACAGAGGGTTCCACCCGGCCTCCTTTTTGTCCGGTTGAAACAGCGAGCGGGTTTCCTTTACCAAGGGTCGGCTAACATTTCCATCCTGAATTTGGGCGGTCGCGAAATGCTTGAAAATAAAATCGGGCAAAAACATTTCTTCCCAGGCTGTGGCTGTTTCGTCCGACGGGCTGCCTAGGGTGAGGTGAATGCCAAAATTTACCCAAGGCAGTACCTTTTGATATTCGTTGACATGTTTCCGAAAAGTCCAATCCAAGCCCGCTCCTTCCGGAAAAACAAGCTCACCCTCCACCTGATTTCCAACCACATCGCGCACACGCGTCGCACAATTATCGTAAAAGAAGTTGTAACGATACTCGCGGTTTTCCGGTTTGGAATTCCAAATCAAAAAGTCGAGCATTTGTTGCTTTTCGTCTGGTTTCAGATTTAGAACCTGCTCGTCAATACTCCGTCCACTTCGTTTGTAATTCTCAACAAAACGATCAAATTGCTCGGTTGCCAGCAGGTAATCCGTTTTTCCTTTGGCAAAGCGGTACACAAAATTAGGAGCGCTAAAGCTGAAAACTCCGTAATTAAACACCACGTCCAGCATCTGCTGCGGGTCCTGCACCCGGATAGCCGTATGTCCGTACAACGCATGAACCTGCTTGCTGGGGCCACAAGTTAAAACACTCATCTCGGCGGCATCGCTCAAATTAAGAGCCCTTCCCGAAAACGGGAAAACCAGAAAGAAAATAAGTACAATCGGAAGGACGATTTTTTTCACAACTTTTTTTATTCAAAAAAAACAAAAAAGCAGGTC
>NZ_CAXBDD010000178.1:0-4060 GCF_963974515.1 uncultured Sunxiuqinia sp.
GGATATCACGACATGAGCGCGACAGGAAGCGACTACTACGAAACACCGCACATCGACCGGATTGCTCAGGAAGGAATGGTTTTCACGGATGGTTATGCGGCCTGCCAGGTTTGCAGTCCTTCGCGGGCCAGCATTATGACGGGTCAGTTTCCGGCCCGCCATGGAATTACCGACTGGATTGGTGCCCGCACCGGTGAAGAATGGCGAAAACAAAACAGAAACAATAAATTGCTGCCCCCAGAATATGTCCACAATCTGCCGCATGAATACACCACGCTGCCGGAAGCTTTGAAAGAAGCCGGGTACAAAACCTTTTTCGCCGGAAAATGGCATCTGGGAGACGAAGGTTCCTGGCCCGAAGACCACGGTTTCGACATCAACAAAGGAGGCTGGGATAGAGGAGGACCTGTTGGCGGTTTTTATGCGCCGTGGGAAAATCCGCGGCTTCCAAGCGGACCCGATGGCGAAAGCCTTACCATGCGGCTGGCACACGAGACGGCTGATTTTATAAAAACACATAAAGACACCTCGTTTTTCGCTTTCCTTTCATTTTACGCCGTTCATGCACCGCTGCAAACCACGCAGGAAAAATGGGCCAAATACCGGCAGAAAGCGGAAGCAATGGGAATTGCCGAAACGGGCTTTGAAATGGGCCACTTTCTTCCCATTCGCCAAGTACAGGACAACCCCGTTTATGCCGGGTTAGTGGAAACCATGGACGATGCGGTGGGTGTGGTTTTAAATGCGCTTGAAGAACTCGGGTTGGCTGACAATACGATCGTCATTTTCACATCGGACAACGGCGGTGTTTCGGCGGGCGATGCTTTTGCAACGTCCAATCTGCCGCTGCGGGGAGGAAAGGGGTATCAGTTTGAAGGCGGTATTCGTGAACCTTATTTCATAAAAGTTCCAGGAATGAATCTTGCCGGAGAAAAATCATCCGTTCCCGTTTCCGGAACCGACTTTTACCCCACGCTGCTGGAACTGGCTGGTGCCCCACTGAAGCCGGAAGAACACACTGATGGCCTGAGTTTGGTTCCTGTGTTCAAAGGGGAGACGCTTCCAGAGCGTCCACTGATCTGGCATTATCCTCATTACGGAAACCAGGGCGGCGAACCATCGGGCATCATCCGGTTGGGTGAGTGGAAACTGATTCATTATTATGAGGATGGGCGTGAAGAACTGTATAACCTGAATACTGATCTGGAAGAAACAACGGACGTTTCGGTGGCAAATCCAGAGCTTACGAAACAGTTAAGTGAGCAACTTTTTGGGTACTTGAACCAAGTGGGTGCCCGTTTCCCTGAACAGGACCCCGAGTACAAAGAAGAGCTGGAAAGAAAACATTTGGAATGGGTTGAAAACGTGCGCCTGCCCCAACTGGAAAAGCAACGGCTGGAGTTTCTTGCCAAAGATTTTGAACCGGGAAATAACTGGTGGGGAAGCTCAGTGGAAGACTAGCATTATTTCACGTTCAAGAGCAGAACCCATTGTTGTTTGCTTGTAAAAGAAGCTGAAACGAAATCGTTGTGAAGTGTATAATTTACTGCTCTTTTGGAGCAACAAGATAATTTTTAGTCGATGAAAAAAATTCTTTTTACCCTCAATATTGCTTTTTTGATTTCAATTTGTGGTTTTAGTCAGCAGGCGCGGGAAACTTTTTTATTGGATTCAAATTGGAGTTTTATTAACCAGGAAGTTGAACGGGGCGAGGAGCCGGAACTCAATACAAGTGAGTGGGAAGTTGTTCGTGTACCCCATGATTGGGCCATATCGCACAATTTTGACATGAATATTGATATGCAATCGGTTCAGGTTTTGGAAGATGGCGAAAAGACAGCTCAACTCCGGACGGGGCGGACCGGCGCGCTCCCTTGTTTTGGTGTCGGCTGGTATCGCAAAGTACTGCCAATTTCAGATTCCGATCAGGATAAACGCGTTTTTATCGAGTTCGATGGGGCGATGAGCCTGGCCAAAGTCTATCTCAATGGGGAGTTCGTCGGAGAACAACCCTATGGTTATTCCTCCTTCTCGTTTGAACTGACCAAGTATGTTCGGTTTGGTCAGGACAATATTCTGGCCGTCCGTCTCGAAAATAAGCCGGAATCTTCACGTTGGTATCCTGGTGCCGGGATCTATCGCAATGTCAGGCTGGTTAAAACTTCGCCGGTTCGTATTGCGCATTGGGGAACCTACATTACTACGCCTGTAATTACCGCCAAAAGTGCAGAAGTTTCAGTTAGAACTGAGATTGATGGTGTGGGCGTTGCAGAATCAGAAATTAAACTTGTAACTGAAATATTCAGTCCCAAAGGAGACAAAGTAGGGACTGTTTCTTCCACCAAGAAGGATTATGAAAATGGCTCATTTGCTCAGGCTCTAAAAATTAAAGCCCCACAGTTATGGAGCATTGAATCACCGGCTCGTTATCGGGCGGTTAGCCGATTATTTGTCGACAGTGAGCTGAAAGATGAATATGTTACTGTTTTTGGGATTCGGAGTTTGCGGTTTGATAAAGACAAGGGTTTTTTCCTGAACGGAAATCATTTGAAATTGCAGGGTGTTTGCATGCATCACGATCTCGGCCCCCTTGGTGCGGCTGTAAATTATCGTGCTACCGAACGACAGATGGAGATTTTAAAGGAAATGGGTGTCAACTCGATTCGGACTGCCCACAATCCACCTTCTCCGGAATTGCTTCAGATTTGTGATAGCATTGGATTGGTGGTGATGGTTGAAGCTTTCGATGAGTGGAAGAATGGTAAAAACAAAAATGGTTACGGAAATTATTTTGACGAATGGGCTGAAAAGGATCTGACGGCAATGATCCGGCGCGACCGGAATCATCCTTCCGTAATTATCTGGAGCATTGGAAATGAAATACGGGAACAACGCATGGAAACCGGTGGAGAAGTCGCTCAGTTTTTGGCTGATATTTGCCGTAAATTGGATCCAACCCGTCCGGTAACCGCGGGATTTAATCAACATGTTGCTGCCATCGATAATGGGCTAAGCGACGCGATTGATTTGGTTGGTTTCAACTACAAACCGCATGATTATAAAAAAATGCATGCCCAACATCCCGACTACGTGCTTTTGGGAAGCGAAACAGCTTCAACAGTGAGTTCACGCGGTGAATACAAGTTTCCGGTTATTGAAAACAAAGGGCCGTGGTACTCCGATTATCACGTTTCAAGTTATGATTTGGAATATCCATACTGGGCATCGACACCGGATACAGAGTTTGAAATGCAGGACGATTGTGAATTTATTTTAGGCGAATATGTATGGACAGGATTTGACTATTTAGGCGAACCAACGCCATACAACGAAGGAACACCGGCCCGAAGTTCGTATTTCGGAATCGTTGATTTGGCCGGTTTGAAAAAAGATCGCTTCTACCTATACCAGAGTAAATGGAGCAGCGAACCTGTTTTACACGTTTTACCACACTGGAACTGGCCGGAACGGTTGGGCCAAAATGTTCCGGTTTACTGCTATACCAATTATCCAAAGGCCGAACTTTTTGTGAATGGAGTTAGCGCAGGGATCAGGCAAAAAGACAAAAGTGACAAATATTCCCGCTACCGGCTCATGTGGAAGGATGTGATTTATCAACCAGGTGAAATCAAAGTGGTGGCCTATGATGAAAACGATAAGGCCGTTGCAGAGCAGATCATCAAAACCGCGGGCGAGCCATACACCTTGAAGCTTACGGCCGACAGGACAAAAATTAAATCGGATGGAAAGGATTTGTCTTTTGTGACGGTCGAGGTGCTCGATAAGGATGGTAATCTATGCCCAAAGTCAGACTATTTGCTTTTCTTCACGGTTAATGGAGCTGGAAAGTTGAAAGCAGTCTGCAATGGGAACCCGATTGATCAAACTTCTTTTTCCTCCAATTACATGCGCGCGTTTAACGGAAAAATAGTTGCTGTGATTGAATCAACGGAGAAGTCCGGAGAAATCTCGTTGATGGTGTCAGGAGGAAAGTTAATTGGAAACGAAATGAAGATTGAAACTGTAAATTAAAGGATGCTTGGGTGTGGAACGCAGGTGG
>NZ_CAXBDD010000179.1:0-3968 GCF_963974515.1 uncultured Sunxiuqinia sp.
TCCAGTTCGAAAATCTGATAATTGGGCGTAAGCTCTTCGTTGAAAATGGAACTGATCATGGCTTTGGCTACAGTTTTGGCATGAATGGGACGGTATTCTTTGAAGAAATATTGCGTCAGCCAGCGCGTGACTTTAATTCCGATTTTTTCAGCTGTCCGTTTTTCCTGTCGGTCACCATCTAGGATAGAAGGGCGCAGGATGACAATTCTTTTGAATTCCAGTTCTTTTACGGCCTCATCCAGTTCTCCTTTCATTTTAGAGTAGAAAATTTTGGAATTGGCATCGGCCCCGGCCGATGAAACCAGCACATAATCGGCCACGCCATTTTTGGCAGCGGCCTCAGCAACCTGATACTGGTAGCTATAATCAATCAAAAACTGCTTTTCCTTGCTGCCGGCTTTTTTCAGGGTGGTGCCAAGTGTCGAAAACAATACGTCACCCTTGATGAGCGATGTCCACTGCTTCGTTTGGTCAAAATCTACCGAATGCTCTTCGAGCTTTCCATGTGTTAAGCCGGTTGTTCTGCGGGAGAAAATGCGGATTTGCTCAAACCGGTCGTCGTTTAGGAGCTGTTGCAGCAAATGGCTGCCGACAAGCCCGGTTGCCCCAATGATGTTGGCTGTTAATTTTTTCATGATTGTCATCTTTTGTCGGGGATTAATCCATCGGCAACCAGTTGCTCAAAATGATCAATAACCGTTTTTTCAAATGGAATAAAACTCATTTTTAAATCTTTTTGAATGTAGGAGTTGTCGAACACCACATCGTGTCCCACATTGCGTTCAACGTATTTTCTTGAAAATCCCATGAACGGACCAAGCAGTTTAAATAGCCACTTGGCGAGATGTTTTGTTGGAACGGGATAGGCGGGGTGCATGTCTTTAACAATTTTGGCAATCGCCAGAAAATCCTTTTGGTGAGCTGCTGTTAGGTGACGCCCACTGGCTCCCGGGGTGAACCCGGCTAAAATATGGGCTTTGGCTACGTCGCGAACGTCAACCATGGCATGATCACCTGCCGGAGCCCCGATTTTAAATTTTCCTGAATAGAGTTGGATCATCAGGTCGATGCTTGTCGAGTCGGTTCGTCGGCTGAGCGAGGGACCAAGAATAAAGCCGGGATTGATGACGACCAGGTCCCAGCGGTTTTGTTTTTTTACGATTGTCCAGGCTTCTTTCTCAGCCATTGTTTTGGAGTAAGGGTAAGGTTGATGATTGACTGAACTGGTTGTGTTCCAGTCTGTCTCCGTTAATTTGCCTTTGTTTAACTCGTGAATGTCTGCCGCATCTCCCATCATGGCCACAATGCTCGACGTGAGCACCACCCGTTTTACCGATTTTGAATCGTTGGCCGAAAACAGCACGTTGCGTGTTCCTTGCAGTGCTGGCTGCACCAGCTCCTTGTCGGCATTTTTGATGCCTGAAATTTTGAATGGCGAGGCGGTGTGGATCACCAGCTCGCAGTCGTTCATCGCTTCTTGAAAGGAATGGTCAAGCAGCAGATCTGCTTCGTAAATCGATAGTTGGCCCTGGCTTTCGCTGGCCATGTCGAGCAGATGGTGGTATTTCTGCTGGTTTGCTTTGTTTCTCACAGTCGTGTTTACGTGGAAGCCTTGGTCAAGCAGTTGTTTTACAATCCACGAGGCGAGGTAACCTGTTCCTCCGGTTACCAGTACGGGTTTCTTTTTATCAATTGTAGTCATTGTTTGTTCTATTTTTTCAAGGTTGATTTAATAGCGACTATTTAATCTATTTTCAGTTTGCTTGTTCAGCCTTTCAGGGTGTCCCAGTATAAGGAAAAGGCACTTTCCATGCATTGTTCATCGGTTATCTTCTCAGGATGATTCATCAGATATTTTGTAATTCCATTTAAGGTTCCCTGAATGGCTTCAAACAACAGGTCGATGGCTACGGGCTTTAAAACATCGTTTTCCTGACCTTGTTTTAGTAGATCGTAGATGAACTGAAATCGTTGATGTCCAAGTTCTCGCGTGATGTTGGAGATAAAAGGCGAATTACTGTATTGATCGTAAAATAGCTGGTGCTCGGGGTGATCCACCGCCCAGCGGATGGCATTAAAGAAAATTTTCCGGAGCTTTCCTTTGATCGTTTCCTGTTCTTCCACTTTGTTGGACAGGGACTGAATCAAGACATCCTTGGTTTCCAAGTAGAGCGTGTTAATCAGTTCTTCTTTGGTTTTAAAATGATGAAACAAAGTACCTGTAGCTACGCCAGCTTCCTTCGCAATTTTTGACGTTGGGGTGGCATGAAACCCGTTGGTTACAAATAGACTAAGGGCCGCCTCCAAGATTTGTTGTCTTTTCTCATTCATAATAAATCGACTAATCAGTCTACAAATGTAGCGTGTAATTGTTGATTCTCCAAATCTGGAATCGTGTGATCTTGTCCGTATTCAATCTCTACCTTTCAAAACGCTATTTTCCACCCGGATTCTTACAGTCAGCATGAGCGCATTGAGAAAACTAAACAGGATTGCGGTGTAATACAAATGAAAGGCCAGTGGGATGATTGCGATTTCAGCAATGACCACCAGGTAGTTCGGATGTTTGATAAAAGCATATGGACCTTTTTCAACTAAGGCGAAGTTGGGAATGCGGTATATTTTGGTATTCCAGAATTTCCCAAGTGATAAAACGATCCAGGCTTTAAACGCGATCAGCAAGAGATAGAAAATGATCAGGGGTAAGGAGAAGGAGTTGGGTGAGCGGAACAGATATTCTAAAATGACCGCTAGAATAAATAAGCTGTGTAGCGTCACAATTAGCGGGTAATGCTTTTTACCATGCTCAACAGCGCCATTTTCAAGAAGCCATTTTTCGTTTCTTTTTGACAGCATTAATTCGCCAATGCGCAGCAGGATAACAAAAGCCATGAACCCGATAAAAACCATATCAATTGTTTTTCATTTGAAGTAGCACCATTTCACTTGAAAATCCGGGTCCCATTGAAACCATCAAGCCATATCCATCTTCAAAACCCTCATTGAAAACGCGATCCAAGACATACAGAACCGTTGCACTCGACATGTTCCCATTTTCCTTCATCACCTGTCGCGTGTTTTTCAAAAAGTCGCCTTCAACTTGCAAGGCTTTTTCATAAGCTGCTAAAACTTTTGTGCCACCTGGGTGAAAGATGAAATTCTTTATGTCCGCCAAACTTAATTCGTGTTTTTGCAGAAAGCTGACCACGTCCTGACGAATATTTGCCGAAATAATGTCGGGGATGCTGCGTGAAAACACTACTTTAAAACCGTCGTCAGTGAAATCCCAGCCCATTACATCGAGAGAATCGTAATACAGTTTGCTTTGCGCATCCACAAAGGTAACGGATTTCGAAGTTTTGTTCATGTGCTGATCTCCAGTAATCAGGCAGGCGGCCACACCGTCTGAAAACAAACTGGATCCGATGAAATTACTCTTGCTGAAATCATTTTTCAGAAAGGTTAATGAGCACAATTCAACAGCAACCAGCAAAACCACTGCTTTGGGATTTGCCTTGGCCAAAATATTAGCCTTGCCAAAACCAGCCACTCCTCCGGCACAACCCAGCCCGAAAATTGGTGTGCGGCTTGCGTTGTGGTTCAGTTTCATCTGGTTGATGATCAAAGCATCCAAGCTGGGAGTGGCCAGCCCCGTAGTTGAAATAAATATGATGTCGGTGATTTCATCCTTGTTGCTGTTGGAAAGATCGAGGCATTTTTCAATGGCTTCGATGGAGTATTGCAACGAAAGACTGATGTAGTCGTTGTTCTGTTCCTGAAATGAGCGAGCTGTAGTGTAGTAATCCAAAGGCTTGCAAAAATTGCGTGTTGCGATTTCAGTATTGTCAAAGGCGCTCATCATTCGTTCCACTTGAGGGAAAGCGCGTGCAAATAGCTCTTTTGCTCCATGCTTAACTTTATGCTGTTCGGTTTTGTAAGGGAAATCAATTGTTGAAATGGCTTTTAAT
>NZ_CAXBDD010000180.1:0-3936 GCF_963974515.1 uncultured Sunxiuqinia sp.
CCATTTCGGAACGCCATTTTTCGTACTTCGCTTTTAGCTCCTTCACCTTGTCCTGATGGATAGCTGACAGATCACTTTGCTCTACCAGATCTTCATCCAGATTGTACAATTCCAAGTCTCCCTTTTTCGAGTAGACCAGCTTCCAGTCTCCCTGGCGCACTGCCCAATAGCCATCATTACCGTCAAAATAAAGCTCTTGATGCATTGGTTCATCTAATTTGCCGTTGATGACAGGGAGCATATTTCTTCCATCGTAAATTCGGTCAGATGGCAGTTCGGCACCAATTACAGCCAAGACAGTAGGCAATATATCCAGTGAGATTACCGGTTCGTGACAAACCGAAGGCTTAAATTTTTCGGGCCAGCTAACAATAAACGGTACGCGCAGTCCTCCTTCGTAGACACTGTGTTTAAAATCGCGTAAAGGCAAATTGATGGCACTCGATGCTTTTGCGCCGCCATTATCGGAGAGAAAGAAAAGTAGGGTATTCTCGTAAACACCTTCTGCTTTTAACGTTTCTATTACTTTTCCAATACCAATATCCATACGGTGTAACATGGCTAACTGAATGTCGCGTTTGTGGTCGCCGGTGTTGAACTTTGCAATGTCCTCTTCGGGAGCCTGCATTGGAGTATGTACCGCGTTAAACGGCAAATACAAAAAGAATGGATTTTCCTTATTTGCTTTATTTTTTATGAAGGCGCAAGCTTCGCGGGCAAGGTTGTCGGTTAAATAGCCGGTATCCGAAATCATGGTGAGATTACGGTAAATTGCCTGGTGGTATCCATCTGGATCTTCCATGAGTGATAAGTCGAAATAATCGTGTGCACCGTGACCAAGAAAACCATAAAATTCATCAAAACCGCGGTTACAAGAATGATAATCAGGGGATAGTCCTAAGTGCCATTTCCCAAAAACGCCTGTGGCATAACCTGCTTGTTTGAGCCTTTCGGCAAGGGTAACCTCAGACAAAGGCATTCCTTGCCTTGAGTCGCTTGCTGTATAAAAGCCGAATCGTTGCTGGTAGCGACCGGTCAACAAGCCTGCACGGGTGGGAGCACAAACATAACCACTTGCATAGCCATTGGTAAAAACCACACCGTCAAATGCCAGCTTATCTATTGAAGGAGTCGAAACGATGGGTGGATTCCGCTGGTAACTTGCGTCAGCATTTCCCTGATCGTCGGATAGGATAATGACAATATTGGGCTTACTTGCTCCTTTTTTTATTTCCTTGAGTGGATTGCAACTTCCCGAAAAATTAATCACAACGAATGCAAAAACGCATACAATTTTCTCCAATGTCAGGCTCATCTGTTTTATGGAAATTAAATTCCTTCAAATAAACCAGGAGGCAATTAATAATCGATTAATAAAAGATGAAAATAATTAACAATGCAGCCTACCTGTACTCGACAGAAAACAAAAACCGACATAACACCCATGCAGATAACCGATTAAAAGATGAGTCAAAGTCATAAAAAGACAAACAAACGTGGATAAATCGAATTATTCTTTAAGTTCAAGAATATCAAGAAATGCCTTTTCGTACTCCTGACCATACATGGTAAAATATTCTTTATAGAATTTTTCGTAGGTGGCTTTCGCATGGGTATGCTTTCCCATCCAATATTGGGCCCTGCATTTCAATACCATCGCATCTTCATCAACTTGATCGAAATTAAAAATACAGTCGGCAAGACGAACAATAAACTCAGCTTCTTTTTTGACATCACACGACTTAGCGAACACAACTAAAGTGTCAATAATTCGATCCGAAACGTTTGCTTTGAAATCATCCAACCAATCGTAATGCACATTCGAAAGAAAGGCGCCCTTCTTGGTAATCCCCATCAGATGCATGACATTTTGTTTGGTCAGGTTATTTTTCGATGCCGATATATTTAAAAAATCAACGTAGTCGCTTTTAACACTATCGTCTTTCAACTCAATTTTCCAATATCCTGTCTTTTTAGACAATTCGCACGAGCCTAATTCTTCCAGAATACCACGGAGTTTTGCAATGTTTACTGCCCGATTGTTACGTGCACTCTTTTCTGATTTGTCGTACCATAAAGC
This sequence comes from uncultured Sunxiuqinia sp., assembly GCF_963974515.1. GTDB lineage: Bacteria > Bacteroidota > Bacteroidia > Bacteroidales > Prolixibacteraceae > Sunxiuqinia. Next base: position 2,081 of record NZ_CAXBDD010000180.1, read on the forward strand.
CTCGGTAATTTTATCTGACGAAATGCCCTTATTGTTTTTATAGCTATTCAGTAGGATCAGCAAAAAAAGCTCTTTCAATAAGGGTGAGAATTTGTTTGTAATATCCTGGAAATCCCTGTTAAATACCTGAAATCCACCGAAAAATATTAAGTGATATTTTGGATTTGGCTGCACCTCCTCAATCTTCAAGCCGACATCGTCCATACCTTTCACCGTATCGTCAGCAATCTTTGCTTCGCTTGAAGTCGACCGACGCCTTTTTGCACCACGGATAATCCAAAACACCATGAGTGCCAAAACAATCAACGCAATTGCAACATAGTATCCTAGATTACTGCTTGTTTTGATCTCCGCAGGAACATCAACAGGAGCCGCGTTGGGCGGATTATTAATTGAGTAAATGGCCACCTGGGTTGTCGAATCAACATGGTAGGAGGTCAAGACATAAAGCTGATCCTGATCAGGCAAGTAGTATAAATCAGCGGTTGAACGAATGTCTAAAAACTTAAAAGGGATTTTGTCACCTACCTTCTCAATCGTTGGAGAATCCAGATTTCCCCTAATTAGCTGGAGCACGCCGTTGAATTTAATCTTACTAAATACCAAAGCGTAATAATCACGGGTTTTGTCGTTTATCCACATGGAGTTTCCGACAACCATGTCATCAATAAGACGGGGAACTTCGAACTTCTGAAACAAGCTACTATCCTTTATTGAATAGCCAATCAAATCGAAATAACTTTGTGGATTGATCAACTGGTTTCCCGTTTGACTACCGTAACCTCCAAACAAATAGACTGTGTCATTTAATGCACCGATTCCACTCAGATACCTCGGCTCGAATATCTCGTCATCGGTAGGTAGTTCGCTCCAGGTCTCATTTCCCAAATCAATTTTCCAGATTGCATTTTTGTACTGGTGCATCCCATAACCCCCAAAGACATAAATACAATTATCTGCTGAATTAAAATATGAATTATGATGTCTGTATTCCGTTTCAAACTCATCGTTTGATCCGATTCTGTCCCATTCGCCCGTAGCAAGGTCTAAAACATAAAATTGTTTGATATCTATTGTATAACAATAAATTTTATTGTCTAAGCTGTTATAGATTGCCTCATAACTCTTCTTGATGAACAGAGGTTTGTTGACATACTTCTGCTTACTGATGTTATTCTTTTGGGCATCGTAAACGGTGATTTCATCTTGCCCAAGGATAAAAATTTCCCCTCCCTCCGCGTTAACAGTAGTAATTACAGAACCCTTTATTTCCTCAGTCAACTGCGTCTGCCAGTTTGCATGGTTATTGATTAGCCACACCGGATTAGTAACCTGTGCCTCCAATCCTTTTATCCTATCTTCAGCAACATTGCCTTCCCTTTCATTTAACAGCCAGCTATATTTTAATTTACCCTTTTCGAAAATCTCAACATTCTTAATGGTCATCGAAGGAACGTCAGAATTCGTAAAATGCTTATAATCGTTGACCCCAAAAATTATTTTGAATGCTTCCTGATTTTGAAACCCAACACCCTCTTGCACATAAAAAGTGTCGGGTGTGTAAAACATTAGTTTGTCTTCGCTTAGCAAAAATTTCAAGCGAAGATTGATCCATTGATTCACATAGTCTTGTGAATATAACACAGGGATGATCGTATTTGAATTCCCAAGGACCAGATTTAACTCAATTTTTGGTACAGGTGCACTTAAAAGGTCTATATTAAAGTCTTCTTCACTAATAATCCGAAACACGTATCCGAAGAACCCATCATTTGAATTCGGGTAAATCCGGGTTGTTTTGTAATCGAAAGAAATTTCAAATTCATCCTCAAACTCCAGAAAGCCATTCGGACTGA
>NZ_CAXBDD010000181.1:0-3916 GCF_963974515.1 uncultured Sunxiuqinia sp.
TTAGGCAAAATCGACATATCCAATTCCGTCACCATGACTTTCATGCCTTCGTTGGCATAGGCCACAATGGCTGCTTCGTAATCTTCCAACGATGGGCTGTCCATGCCCACGTGCCCTTGCATGCCGATTCCGTCAATGCGGATTCCGTCGGCCTTCAAGCTGCGAATCATTTTCACAATCGCGTCCCTTTTTCCGGGATACCACTCGTTGTAGTCGTTGTAATACAATTCCGCATCCGGATCGGCTTCGTGGGCAAACTGAAAGGCCAGCTTAATAAAATCTTCGCCTACGATTTGATAAAACTTACTATTCCGAAAACTGCCGTCTTCCATAATGGCCTCGTTCACCACATCCCAGCCTTTGATCTTCCCTTTGTAGCGGCCAGCCACGGTATAAATGTGATTTTTCATGCGTTCAATCATCACCTCGCGCGACACATCGTTGCCTTCACCATCGGTAAAGAACCAACGAGGTGCCTGTGAATGCCAGATCAGACAGTGCCCGGTGATAAATAGGTTGTTTTGTACGCCAAAATCCACAAACTGATCAGCCAGCGAAAAATCAAACTCGCCCTCGATGGGCTGAATCTCCGCACTTTTCATGCAATTTTCAGCCACAATGGCATTGAATTGCTCTTTTACAACTTTAATTCCGGCAGAATCTCTGCCGGTAATTTGATTGGCATTCAAAGCTGTTCCGATGTAAAATTTATCGGCAAAAGCATCTTTCAATACCGGCTCTTGTTTTGCACCTTCCTTGGCGCTGCACCCTACGAACAAAAACGCAGAGAACACGAATAACACGATTAATTCTATTTTCTTCATCATAATCTATTTAGGTAAAAAATGTTCTTTCAATTTATATTTCAATTTCTTTTTGCTATCAGACTATTGCAGGTTTTCAGTACGCCGGAACATCAATGCTTCCTGAATCTCGACTTCCTTTTTCTTGTTGATTTCGTAGAAGAACAGGCAGGCTACGGCGATGAAAAACGTCAGCGTCGGATAAACGCTCAGCGAAAGTTTGATGCCGTTGATGGTCTCCGGGGACTGAATCGCCAGCTGTTCGCTGTACCCGTAAAATGCCAGGATTCCGGCTACCAATGCGCCACCAACACTAAGCCCCGCTTTTAGCCCAAATATCATGGCTGAAAAGATAATGGCTGTTGCCCGCCGGTTGTTTCTCCATTCCGAATAGTCGGCCACATCAGCAATCATGGCCCAAAGCAGCGGAGTCCCGATTCCATAGAAAAACCCATGTGCCAATTGGGTACCAAAAACCAGTGCAATAGCAGTCGGCGCATAAAAGTAAAACACCAACAAACACAGCGCCGAAAGAAACAGGCTCACGCCAAAGACATCGCGTTTACCAAAGCGATCGGCCAGTGTTTTGGACACCGTAATCCCCACAATCATCATGATAATTCCACCGGCATTAAACAAGCTGAATCCGGATGTGGGGGCATCTTCGGGCCAGGTAAATCCGTGCAAACCCATGCTAACTAAAACACCATTCAAGCCATCGATAAACCCATTGAAACCGATGTTTTCCAGAAAATCGGCCAAATGTTGCTCACTCAGGTAATTTTCGAAATAATACACATACATGCCGCCTTTAAGCGCGAGTGTGATAAAAATGAAAATCGTGATGATCAGCATGGCTATCCACGGTTTGTTTTTAAACAAATCGCCCAGGTCTTCCCTGATACTCGATTGCTGTCCTGAGGTTGGGATGACGCGTTCTTTGGTGGTCAGGAAGGTGATGATAAAAAAGACCACCCCGGTGACCGCAAACAAGGTCATGGTGTTTTCAAACCCTTTAATTTTGTCGCCATCGCCCAAAATAAGAACCAAGGGCAACAGCAGTCCCTGAACAATAAACTGGGCAACCATAACAGCCACAAAACGATAGCTCGATATACTGTTCCGCTCGGCCATGTCACCGGTTAAAACACCACTCAGCGAGGCATAAGGCAGGTTGTTGGCCGAATATACAATCACTAGCAAAACATAGGTAATCAAGGCGTAAGCCACTTTCCCGCCCGGACTAAAATCGGGCGTACTAAAAGCCAGAATGGCAATCACGCCAAAAGGAACCGCGGTCCACAAAATCCAGGGGCGGAATTTCCCCCAGCGCGTGGTGGTGCGGTCGGCAATAATTCCCATGACCGGGTTGAAGAAAGCACCGAGCATCCCTCCTGCAAAGATAATGGCCGAAGCCGTTGCCGGCGGAATCCGGTACACATCGGTGTAAAAGAAGGCCAAAAAGGTCATCAACGTTTGAAAAATCAGGTTAGCGGCCAGGTCACCCAAGCTATAACCGATTTTTTCAATAACAGAAACTTTCTGAGAAGTTGTATTCATTTGAGTCGTTATTAATTGGTTTTTTAATCTTCAGTTGTAAATGGAGAGGCGGGCAGGCCTTCCTTATTTTTCAGATTGGCTTCGGCCGGATTGTCATCCCAGGCATAACGCACCGCGGTTGGATGGCTGACGTTTGGACTCCAAACCTTCACCGTGTTTTTTGAAAGCACCACGGCATTGGCCCATACAAAGCGGCCATCATCCCCGGCTACCTGGAAACCTTTCAGGAAGCTGTTGGCAAACAAGCCCGAACCAACCGACGAAAACCTGAGAACGATACTGCCATCCTTCGCCTTCATCGACTCGTAAAGCGGTCCGGCACTCACCACCTCATCATCACCATAAGCCACCCGTTGCGCTTCCAAAGCCAGCCTTCGTCCAACATCCTTCTTGTTTAGGGGATGAATGTCATTCCACTCTCCCAGGTCGAATGCGACAGCCATACCGGTATTTGGCAACTCCAGTGCCCGGCGTTGCGCATCGCGCAGGGTGGCCCAGCCACTTTCAACCGGCTGTTTGTTTGGGATTCCAAGATTGGCCAGTTGCACAAACAAGAAAGGCAGCTCGGGCCGTTCAAATTGCGTACGCCAGTCGGTGATCAAATCCTTGAAAAGCTGCCGATATTCCATGCCCCGTCCGGCATTGGTTTCACCCTGGTACCAAATCACTCCTTTCAGGCGGTAGCCGAGGGCCGGATGGATCAGACTGTTGTATAAACCTCCCGGCTTAAATCCGCCGCCACCCTGTCCGCGAGGCGGATTCAGCACCGCGCCGATATGATAGTTCCAGTCGCCGGTCAAATCAATCGTTTGCGAACCAATGCGTACTTCGTAGGGCTTTTCTTCCACAAAGCCGCCACGTCCGCCCTGGCTGAACACGCGAACCATCAGCTTATTTTTTCCGGGCTTCAATACGCCTTCGGGTATCGTATAAATTCGAGGAGGATATTGGTAGGAAATGGTGCCCACAAAAGTACCGTTCACAAAAGCCGAGTCGCTGTCGATAATGCGTCCGAGGCGAAGAATAGCTTCTTTTGCGGCCAGGGAATCGGCGACTTCAAATTCCTTATAAAACCAAATGGATCCGTTGCGCAATTCCACTCCCTTATCCGACCAGTAGCCCGGCAACGAAATACTTGGCCAGTCGGCAACATCCACATCGGACTTCGACCAACGACCAACACCCGGATCATTTTTATTGACTTCCAGTCCCCAGTTAAAAGGAGGGGTTTCTCCTTCTTCGGCGATTCGTTTGGCACGAATGGAGTCCATCCGGGCCTGGTTGGCCAGCCAGTTGTCCAGGTACTGGGTCACTGGTTCCCCGCTCAGCCAGGCTTCGGCCGGAGATCCGCCAATGGCCGTACTGATGATGCCAATGGGCACCTGGTATTTTTGGAACAGCTCATTGGCAAAGAAATACGCCACGGCCGAAAAATCCATGATATTCTCCTGTGTGGCCGGCAACCAAGAGCCATCAGGATAATCGGCCTGCGCTGTGTCAGGTTCCTTGCGGGTGGCGGAACGGAACAGCCGGATATTGGGCTTGTTGATTTG
>NZ_CAXBDD010000182.1:0-3894 GCF_963974515.1 uncultured Sunxiuqinia sp.
TATTTTAATAATGTAACCGCCAGTCAGATCTTCGCCCGACAATTCGTCCGGATTTAACTTCGCCAAATCTAATCGAAGATCATCACGCTTAATTTTTTCCATCAGCACGTACACGCCTTGGTATTGGTCGTTCAAAAATAATTCAACAAAACGGCATCGGGGCGAATAGTGCCCCAGTGCTGCGTCGAGGGTAAATATCAGCACATTTCGAATCAGGGTTTTATCAGAATAGGGACCATAAAGAATCCAGTCTTCTTCGGCGGGCATTCCAAGCAAAGAGGCATCAATGTCCTCTCCGTGATCATTTTTCAATTCCAATCCGTATGACTTCTTTGGAAAGCCTTGAGATGAAGATCCGCGAAGTTCAATACCAATTTTTCCGTTGTAGTCGTTAAAGTCATCGGTTAACGCATTGGTTTTCCCGGCCCCATTCCAAATGATTCCCATGGCCGCATCAATTTTTGGATCATCCGAAATTGTTTTGCCGCCTGTATGGACAAGCACTAACGGCAAGTTTGACGAGCTAAACGACTGGCCAAAAGCCGTCGAAAGAAAGAGTAGGAAGAACAGAAATGGTAAATATCTCCGCATAGAGATCGGTTTAAATTGGTTCTTATGGTTTTAGGTTGTGCCACCCGTCATCCAACTGATTTTCGCAAGAAATGAAAGAAGTAAAGATAACATACTAAATCCGAATGCGAAAGCACGATGTCAGGCAAATTATAGAATCCTGTGCGTTATACCACTTGCACTCGCTTATTGAGCATCCGAAGGATAAAAGGATAAAGGATGACCGCGGACAAAATCACCGTAGTGCCGATGTAAAAGCCAGCTGACATGTACTCCGAGTCCTTAAAGATAAAGTAGGCCATCACAATGCCATAAACCGGCTCCATATTAATGGTCAGCACGACTGAATAGGCCGACAGCACTTTCATCACATCGATGGAAACCACGTAAGCATAGGCCGTGCAAACAATCCCCAGAACCATCAACCACAACCAGTCCATGGGCATGGGGGCCACGAAGCCCGAAGAAAAGCGTCCGCTCAGTAAAAGAAAGATTGAGATGCCCGCAAAGCCGCTGCCCATTTCGTAAAAGCTGATGGCCACCGGGTTGTATTTGTTGATGAAAGTTTTGTTAAGCACCGTAAACAAGCCGGCCAGAAAAGCCGAAGTCAGTGCGGTAATAATCCCCCACTTGTAGCGAAATTCGAATTGAAAAATAAGGTAAAGACCTAAAATAATAATCAGCCCAATAATCACTTCCACCCAAATAATTCGCCGTTTAACAATGATGGGTTCGAGGATACTGGTGAATAAGGTGGTGGATGCCAAACAACCCAAGGTAACCGACACATTGGAAATTTTGACCGCATGAAAAAAGGTGATCCAGTGGAAAGCCACCACCAAACCAACGCCCAGCATTTGCCAAATGGCGCGCGGCGGATAAGCAATGGATCGCTTGCGGTATTTGAGAAACAATCCCAGCGCCACAAAAGCAATGAGCATGCGATACCAAACCATTTCGGCGGCAGGCAAAGTAATCAGTTTTCCGAGGATGGCCGTGAAACCATAAATGAAAACAACGAAATGGAGCTTAATGTGGTTTTTCAACAGTTCGCTCATAGGGTCAACTTCAGCGTTAATTTTGTGGCGTGCAATTTACGAAAGGCTGTGAAATTACAGCTCGTATTCCTTCAATTAAATCACAACCAAAAGAGCCTTGTGGCTTAGCATCCACAAGGCTCTCTCCCTTTAAATCGTTCAACGGAAGACTATTTCAGTCCCCGTTTCTGCAACAGATATTCGGACGAAGGATCTTGTCCCCGGAAGTTGCGGTAAATCACCATGCCTTCGTCGGAGCCCGATTTGGCCAGCAAAGTACGGAACTTGGCTGCCAACTCAGGATTAAACAAATCGCCTGATTCTTTAAACGCTGCAAAAGCGTCGGTATCCAACACGCCGGCCCAAATGTACACGTAATAGCCAGCCGAATAGCCACCGGCAAAAATATGTGAGAAATAGGTGCTGCGGTAACGTGGAATGATTTCTTCAATCAAACCGATACGGTCGAGTGCCGTTTTTTCGAACGCGCGAACATCGCCGGTAAACTCCTGCGTGTGCCAATCCATGTCGAGCAAAGCGGCAGCCAGGTATTCAACCGTAGCAAAACCTTGGTTAAAATGACCGCTGTTCACCAGTTTCTGAACCAGCTCATCGGGAATCACCTCACCGGTTTCGTAATGCTTGGCATATACTTTCAACACTTCGGGTTCGGCAGCCCAGTTTTCCATGATTTGCGAAGGCAGCTCCACAAAGTCGCGTGGCACATTGCCGGCCGTGCGCTGGTAAGGTCCGTCGGTAAACAATCCGTGCAGGGCATGGCCAAACTCGTGGAAGAAGGTAGTCACCTCATCGAAGTTAAGCAGCGCAGGTGTGTCGCCGGTAGGACGCGTAAAATTACACACAATCGAAGTGATCGGGTACTGTACTTTCTGTCCGTCTTTGTAAGCCTGATCGCGATAACCGGTATTCCAGGCTCCTACCCGCTTGCCATCTCTAGGGTGGAAATCCATGTATAAAATCCCCACATGCGAACCATCGGCTTCCTTCACTTCCCAAGCTTCCGCTTCGGGGTGATACACCGGAATATCCTCGCGGCGTTCGAACTGAATGCCATACAGTTGAGTCGACACATAGAAAATACCATCACGCACGTTCTCCAGGCTGAAGTAAGGTTTCAGTTCCTCTTCATCCAGGTTATATTTTTCTTTCCGAAGTTTTTCGGCATAATACCACCAATCCCACGAGGCCAGCTGAAAGTTTCCGTCCTCACGATCGACGATGGCCTGCATTTCGGCCCTTTCCTGCTTGGCAACTTCCAGGGCAGGTTTCCAAAGTTTATACAGAAAATCGTACACATTTTCGGGCGTTTTGGCCATGTTGTTATCGGTAATGTACACCGCATGGTTTTCAAAACCGAGTAATTGGGCTTTCTCTTCGCGCAACTCCACCATTTGAGCCAACACCTCGTTGTTGTCAAATTCGTTGTCGTTGTCGCCGCGCATAAAGTAGCCGCGGTAAATCTTTTCGCGCAAGTCGCGGTTTTCGGCATATTGCAGGAATGGGATGAAGCTCGGCTTTTGCAGGGTGAAAACCCATTTGCCGGTCATTCCAGCTTTGTTGGCTTCGTCAGCAGCCGCGGCAATCACGCCTTCGGGCAGGCCGGCCAAGTCGGCTTCGTTGTCAACCACCAACTGGAAATTCTTGTTGGTTTCGGCCAGCAGATTTTCGCCAAACTGCAAGCGCAGGTTGGACAATTCCTGGTTCAGCGCACGCAGCTTGGTCTGGTCTTCGTCCGATAAATTCGCGCCACTGCGTTCAAAATCCTTGTAATACTTTTCCAACACGCGCATCTGTTCGGCATCGAGGTTCAGGCTTTCGCGCTGGTCATAAACGGCTTTCACCCGCTGAAACAAATCTTTATTCAGCATGATGTTATCGCTATGCTCGGTTACTTTGGGAGAAATCTCACGGGCCAGAACCTGCATTTCTTCACTGGTGCTGGCCGAGTTCAGGTTGAAAAAAACCGTGGTTACCCGTTCCAGCAAATCACCTGACTCATCAAAAGCCAGGATGGTATTTTCGAAAGTGGGTGCTTCCGAATTGCTTGTGATCGTTTCAATTTCTCGTTGATGTTGTTTAATTCCCTCTTCGACAGCAGGCAGATAGTGCGAAATTTCAATCTGTTCAAAAGGAGGCACCTCGAAAGGGGTGTCATATGGTCTCAAAAAAGGATTGTCCATGGCTGTTTTTGTTTCGTTTGATGAATTACAGGAAACAAAAATAGCCAGAATAAGCAATAATACAGGATTAATTTTCTTCATGTTCT
>NZ_CAXBDD010000183.1:0-3820 GCF_963974515.1 uncultured Sunxiuqinia sp.
GATATGAAAAGACGTAGTTTTATTGGAATGATCGGAGCCACAGGAGGATTGCTGGCTACTGCTCCGCTTATAGCCAGCCCAGTTGGAGCAAACGCGAAAACAGTTAAACGAAACAAGCGAAAAGCGGAGAGGGAGATGAAAGCTGACCTGGTGATTGCAGGTGGCGGAATCGGCGGTTGTGCGTGTGCTTTGGGTGCTTTGCGCAACGGGCTTTCGGTAATTATGACTGAAGAAACCGATTGGATTGGAGGGCAAATAACACAACAGGGCGTACCACTGGATGAACACCGTTGGATTGAAACGCACGGCGCCACCCAACTATATCGTGAGTTTCGTAGCGCATTGCGCCAATATTATATGCGGAATTATCCGTTAACTGAGGAAGCAGCAGCAAAAGAGAATCTGAACCCCGGTGATGGGGCGGTGTCGCGTTTGTGTGTTGAGCCGAAGGTTGCTCTAGCGGTGCTTAATGCCATGTTTGCATCATATATTAGTTCCGGACAATTAACACTTTTACTGGAACATAAAGCAACGGCTGCGGATGTTGACGGTAGCCGGGTAAAAGGCTTGGAAATGGTGAATCGCCAAAATGGCGAAGCAATTTCCCTTAAAGCGCCTTATTTTGTAGATGCCACTGAAATAGGCGATTTGCTACCGCTAACCGGAACTGAATATGTAACCGGAACCGAATCGAAAAAAGACACAGGGGAGTTGCATGCACCGGAAGTGGGTGATCCTGAAAATGAACAAGCCTTTACGTTGTGTTTTGCGTTGGACTACCGCCCGGGCGAAAACCATGTCATTGACAAACCGGCAAACTATGATTTCTGGCGTTCTTATGTCCCTGATATTAGTCCGGCCTGGCCGGGACGATTGCTTGATTTGACTTATTCAACTCCATCTACTCTTAAACCCAGGACGCTGGGTTTTCACCCTGAAGGGGGGAGGACTGGTGATGTGATGAATTTGTGGAACTACCGGAAAATTATTAACCGACATAACTTTGCTCCAGGCTTTTATGCCGGAGATGTGACTGTGGTTAACTGGCCTCAGAATGACTACCTGTTAGGGCGTTTGGTTGATGTCAGCGAGAAAGAATTTCAGAAACATGTGGAGGGAGCCCGCCAACTGAATCTGTCGTTGGTTTACTGGTTGCAAACCGAGGTGGAGCGGCCCGATGGCGGCGCCGGCTGGCCTGGAATTCGTCTGCGTAAGGATGTGATGGGAACTGCAGATGGCATGGCAAAGTATCCCTACATTCGAGAAGGACGAAGAATTAAAGCCTTGTTTACCGTGTTGGAAGAACATGTGGGGGTTGAAAATCGGACCTTGGTGAAAGGAAAAGATGCCGCGGCTACTTGTGAGAGTTTTTATGACAGCATTGGTGTGGGATCGTACTACCTTGATTTGCACCCTTCCACCAAAGGCGACAATTACATTGATTTGCCTTCTTTGCCGTTTGAAGTACCACTGGGTGCTCTGATTCCGCAACGAATGCAAAATTTACTACCGGCCAGCAAAAATATCGGAACAACGCATATCACTAATGGTTGTTACAGGCTTCACCCGGTAGAGTGGAACATTGGCGAGGTAGTCGGAATGCTGGTTAAGTTTGTTTCGGAAAAGCAGGTTGAACCGCGTGATGTGCGCGAGAATAAAAAGCTTCTAGCCGATTTTCAGCAGTTTATCCAGAGCCAGGGCGTAGAAATCAAGTGGCCTGCGTAGTTCAAAAAGGAATTGAAAACCATAAAACTTACACATGAGAAAAACGATCTGTAAATCAGCTATACTCTTGCTTATTTTGGCATCATCTTTAAGCCTTTCGGCCCAAAAAAGAGAGTTGGAAAAGGCCGGATGGGAATTGGGTGTCCAGAGTTACACTTTTCATAAATTCAGCTTCCAGGAGGCAGTTGATAAAGTAAATCAACTTGGGCTGAATGACATTGAAGTGTATTTTGGTCAACCATTGGGTAAAAGAATGGAAGGAACCATGGATTTCAGAATGGATAGGAAGACCCAACAGTTGGTGTTGGATTATGCCCGTTCAAAAAAAGTGAAAATTGTCGCTTGTGGAGTGGTTGTCTGTAAGGATGAAGCAGAGTGGAAGCAGTTGTTTGAGTTTGCCGGCCAGATGGGGATCGGGCTGATAACCTGTGAGCCGGAATACGAACACTTGCCGTATGTTGATCAGTTAGCGAATGAATATGGGATTGACGTGGCGATTCACAATCACCCAAAACCTTCAAATTACTGGAATCCAGACTTGTTTCTTGAGGCTGTTGATGGTTTGAGTGATCGCATTGGAGCTTGTGCTGATGTGGGGCATTGGAAAAGAATGGGAATAGATCCGGTGGAAGGACTGAAAAAATATGAAGGTCGCATAAAAGCACTTCATTTTAAAGACGTCAAAAAAAAGGCAGTAGGCGAAGCTGAACAACATGATGTGATTTGGGGAACTGGTATTCTCGATATGAAAGCGATGTTGGTCGAATTGAAAAAGCAAGGGTTTGAAGGCTTGTTTTCTATTGAGTATGAGTATAACTGGGAGAACTCTGTTCCGGACATTCAGAAAAGTATCAACTATTTTTATCAAACAATTGAGAAACTAAATCAGAAATGATGAATTTATCTATTCGCTGGCTTATTCGTAGCCTTTTTGTGAGTGCCGCATGCTTGTTTAATTTGACAACAGTATACGCCGGTGAGACAGCCAATAACAAGTCGGAAGACAGAACGGTGAAAATCTTGACAGTAGGGAATAGCTTTGCTGATAATGCCTGCACCTATTTGCAACAAATTACTGAATCAGTTCCCGGATTGTCGATAGAGATTACAAGAGCTAACCTTGGTGGTTGTTCACTGGAACGACACGCCTCTCTAATCGAGAGGTGCAAGGAGGACGACGGATCGAAGCCCTATTCAAACACCTATTGTTTAGAAGATTTGTTAAAGATGGATACTTATGATTTTGTAACCATACAACAAGTCAGCAGTTTAAGTTTTATGCCAGAGTCATTCGAGCCCTATGCCGATGTGCTGATTCAGTTTATCCGCAAACATGCGCCTCCTTCAGAAATCATGATTCATCAAACCTGGGCCTATGGAGCTGACAGCCCGCGGCTAATGGAATGGAACATGCTGCGAGACGAGATGCATAATGGATTGGTAAACAGTTATCAGGTGCTTGCCGAGCGGTACGGACTGGATATACTGCCATCAGGACAAGCATTTTACCGGGCGACGAGAGAGAGCGAAAATATTGATTTATGGACTCAAGACCGGTATCATGCCAATATGAATGGTTGTTATCTTGCGGGCTGTGTCTGGTTTGGAAAAATGTTTGGCGTATCTCCACAAAAGATTAAATTCGTCCCTGAAGGCATGAAGCCTGAAACCGCAAGTTTTTTGCGACGGATTGCCACACAAGAGATAAGGGCAACAAAAAAACAGGATTGAGGAGGAGTCGTGTAAAAGTGGAAGATCGTTTTGTTTTTTATCCGTTTTACCTGCAACATGACCAACGAATAAGTTGACGGGATAAATTTTTTATGGAGGTGATTGCAAATATTTCGTCATGTATGGAGACTATGAATCCAATGTTCGATAACCCCAGAGGAGACAACTTTTAGTGTATCGATGACGAATCCGAATAAAATTTCAGCATTAATTGAGGACGATAAGCATGTCAAGTAACGATTCAGTTTGATCCAGTAAATTTAATAAAGCATTTTCTTGCAATGGCAGTGTTCAAAACTTTTTTAAGAGTTTATGGTAGGTGAGGGTAGTGTTGGGTTTTATTCGGTATTTGGTTTTCAAGTAG
>NZ_CAXBDD010000184.1:0-3816 GCF_963974515.1 uncultured Sunxiuqinia sp.
TAGCAAAACGAAACCAGTTGTAATATCAACATACAATGGAAGGGTTAAGGCCAGCATCGTAAAAAAGATGGTGTAGCCAAAAAGCAAGCAGCTGGCAGCCAGATGCGGCAGCCCGGCCTTGATCAATAAATGGTGGATGTGATTGGTGTCTGGCGAAAAGGGTGATTTTTTGTGGTAGATGCGAATGGCAAATACCCTGATGGTATCGGTAACAGGCACAATTAACAAGCCGATAACCATCAGCGGAGCGTGGTTAAAGTGGAAGGGTTGCGCCACGGACGCATTCAATTCATTGAATGTAATTGCAATCACCCCAAGGATCACCCCCAAAATGAGTGAGCCGGTATCACCCATGAAGATCTTATTCTTATCGCTAAAAAGGTTAAATCTCATGAATGCCAGTAGGCTGGCAGCCACGGCAGTACTTATAATGGCATATCCCAAAGCTCCCACGCCGTAAAACCATAATCCTGTGACAGAACAAATCAATACGCCAATTCCAGCTGCCAATCCGTCAATTCCGTCAATTAAATTGATCGCATTAATCAGGAAGAGGAAAATGAGTACCGTAAGCGGAATGCCGAACCATGTCGGAAACTCGTTTATGCCGAACAGTCCATAGGCATGTGTAATTTGAAAATCGCCCATAACGACAAGCAGGAATGAAGCTGCTACCTGGACCAGGAATTTTTTCCGGGCTGAAATCACCAGCAGATCATCTTCCAATCCAATAAAAAACATCATGATGATGGCAGCATAAAGAAACCGAAGTTCAGTCAGTTTTATGTCAGGAAGAAAAATCAGCGTACTGATATTTACGCCAATGAAAATTCCAACACCTCCCAGCGTGGGGATAACAACGGTATTTAATTTTCGTTGATTGGGGACGTCCATTAAATTTTTAGCTCTGGAAACCCGAACAATTGGGGGGATAACGATGTACGTTATCATGAAGCTAATCACAATGTTTGATAGTAATGTAAAGTCCACGCGATCTGGTTTTGAATTAAATTGTTACAAAATTAACAAATAATATGACCAGTCATTAAATTATGTGTTTTATTTCATGAGCTGTGCATTTTGGGGCCTAAAACCCCTTGAAACTCCGACGAACGAACTTTTGACCCCTTAGAAACGATAAAAATGGAGGTCGTTTTGTCCCGTTTTTTGATCAATAGTTTAAGTTTATTGTAAAGTGGACGCGTATTTTCGGCAATAAATCGGCTGAGCGGAATTTGAATGGGGATTTTGGCTTATTCTGACCGGGGAGGTCGATTAATTCCCCGGCCTTTTTGTTGGGGAGAGCCGGATTTTTAATAATTTCAAAGGTTTAAAATTAATCACGTCTGAAACGAGGATCACAAAAGCATGCCTGGCTGTAGGCCGAAGTGTTCTGCTTGTTTCTGCAAAATCGAAGCCAATGGAAAATCTGGATGCCATTTCCCTGTCCTCAATTTATAAACGCAAGAAAAGCGACCGCGATATTTTTGAGGAGCTGATGCCCACGAAAGTCAAGGAAGTTTTGCTGGTAGCCACACTCTATGACAGTTATTCGATCGTTCGCGAGGGGCAGTTTACCGACAAGATTTTTGGCGAATTTCTACAATTGAATTTGTACACCTACCCGCGCTTTACCAGTGTCAACTCCGAAGAGGATGCCTTGAAAACGATGAAGGAACGTGACTTCGACCTGGTGATCATTATGGTCGGAGTCGACAAGGATATTCCGGTGAAAATGGCGGATGTTTTGCATGAGGCCAAAGGGAATGTTCCGATTCTCTTATTGGTTAACAACAATGGTGACCTGCGATATTTTCAGGAAGCGGCCAACCAGTTTGATTCCATTGATCGTGTATTTGTGTGGAATGGAAATTCCAACGTGTTTCTGGCCATGGTTAAATACATTGAAGATAAAAAGAACATCGAGGCGGATATCAAGAACGGGAATGTACGCATGATTTTGTTGGTGGAAGATTCCATTCAGTACTATTCGCGCTACCTGCCGATGTTGTACACCAATATTATGACCCAGACTCAAAACCTGGTCCAGGACGAATCAAACGACGACTTGCACATGATTTTGAAGATGCGGGCCCGGCCGAAGGTGATCTTGGTCAGTAACTACCAGGAAGCGATCGAGATGCTGAACAAATACCGGGATTACTTGCTGAGTGTGATTTCGGATGTCCGTTTTACGCGCAATGGCATGGATGACCCGGAAGCAGGCATTGAACTGCTCAAGTATGTGAAGCAAATTATGCGTTTTCCGGTCCCCTTTCTGCTTCAGAGTCACGATGTGAACAATGCCGTGCGCGCCCGGGAAATCGGAGCCGAGTTCATTAATAAAAACTCAGAAAGCTTGTCTATGGACATTCATAATTTCATCTACAAGCGGTTGGGTTTTGGAAGTTTTGTTTTTAAGGATCTGTCCGGAAACCCGATAATGGTTGCCCGTAACCTGCAGGAATTTCAGGAAATGTTCAAGTTGATTCCCGATGAAGCATTGTCGTATCATGGAAAACGCAATTCATTTTCGACCTGGCTCATGGCCCGTGGCGAGATCAATATCGCAGAGCAGTTGCTGCCTTATCGTTTCGAAGATTTTAAGAGTGCCGATGAGCTGCGCAAATTCTGCCTCGATGTGTTCGAGCGGGTACGGGTAAAGAAGATGCGGGGCCGGATTATCAATTTTGATTCGGCCATCGTTGACAGCGACCGCTACATTATACGCATGGGAAAAGGTTCCTTGGGAGGTAAAGGGCGTGGCATGGCTTTTATGAGCAACTTCATTGAAAATATTGACTTCAAGAAAATTATTCCCAATATTAATATTCGCATTCCGGCAACTGCTGTGATTGGCGCGATTGAGTTTGATAAATTTTTGGAGCTCAATAATCTGTACGAAGAGATTTACAGCAACAACGATTACGAACACATCAAGGCCATTTTTCTTGAATCACATTTGAGCGAAGGCTTAAAAGCCAAGTTGTTTCGCTACATCGAGGTGATGAAAGTGCCTCTGGCTGTGCGTTCTTCAGGTTTGTTTGAAGACTCGCTGCTTCAGCCTTTTTCGGGTGTTTATGCGACTTATTTGTTGCCGAACAATCACCCGGACAAGTACGTGCGTTATCAGCAACTGATCAATGCTGTCAAGCTGGTGTATGCCAGTATTTTTACGGAGTCGGCCATTTCCTATTTCGATGCGGTCAATTATAAGATTGAAGAGGAAAAAATGGCGGTCATTATCCAGACGGTTGTTGGACAGGAGCATGAAAAACGATTCTACCCATCCATCAGTGGGGTGGCTCAATCATACAATTATTATCCCGTGTCCTATATGAAGCCGGAAGATGGCTTTGCCGTAGCGGCTATCGGGCTGGGGATGTATGTTGTTGGCGGTGAGCAGGCCTTCCGGTTTTGTCCAAAATATCCAACCATCAATCCCACCTTGGTGCGCGATCAGGTGCGCGATTCCCAAAAGGAGTTTTATGCCTTGGATATGTCCAATCCGAATGTCAATATTGTCATTAACGGGGAAGATGCAGCCATTCAAAAATTCAAAATTAGGGAAGCCGAGCACGACGGATTTCTTCAGCATTGCGCGTCGGTTTATGATCTGGAAAACGACAGCCTGGTTCCGGGGATCGATATGAAAGGGCTACGGGTGATTGATTTTGCCAATATTTTGAAATACAATTACATTCCGCTGGCCGATACCCTGCGTTTTTTGTTGCGCTTATTCCGTGAGGCAATGGGCTCACCGGTTGAAATGGAATATGCCGTTGATTTGGAAAAAGGAGATGATGGCTTGCCTAC
>NZ_CAXBDD010000185.1:0-3734 GCF_963974515.1 uncultured Sunxiuqinia sp.
GAAGTAGCAATGTATTGCAAAGGATGGTCTTCAGGATACACATCCACACTTTCACCGCCTAATAAAGGAATATTATCGAAACGATTGTCTACACCACCATTATCCGAAAAGAAAATAAATATCGTATTATCTGTTAACCCGGCCTTTTCAATGGCATTCGAGATATCACCAACACTTTTATCCACATGTTCAATCATAGCGGAATATACAGCATTGCAGGCATAATCAGGGTCTTTCTCTTTGGCCAGGTACTTATTAATTAAATCCCGGTCGGCATCTAACTGAACATGCACATCGTAATGAGATATGAATAAAAAGAAAGGTTCTTTTTTGTTTTCTTTTATGAACTCGAGCCCCATGTCCGTAAGCACTTCACTCAATCTTTTTTTCTCAGGCGCAATATATTCGGGCAAAAACTTCGGATTATAGAATCCACCACCCGCATACATATGTGCTTTGTTATAACCACGAGCATTTGGCAAATGTTCTGTGTCATCACCCAGGTGCCATTTACCAAAGTAGCCTGTTTTATATCCAGCTGCCTGCATGGCATCTCCAATTGTAAAAATATCATCCGGCAGATGCTGTACCTGATGAACAGGGACAGTTACTGCTTCGAAAGGACGCCAGTGCCCCGGAATAAAATCGAAAATACCGACTCTCGCCGGATACTGCCCGGATTGAATACTGGCCCTGGTAGGAGAACAAACCGGAGCAGCATAGGCACTTGAAAACACCATTCCCTGTTTTGCCAGTTTATCAATGTTAGGCGCTTCATTATACTTGTTCCCATACATTGGCAAATCGCGTCCGCCCAGGTCGTCAGCCATTATAAGAACTATATTCGGGCGTTTTTGTGCCAAAGAGGAAACTGAGAGAATAAGAACGACAATTAGTGCCGGTACTCTGAATTTATTTCGTTTCATGTTGATGATTTTATTTAAACGATGTAATCTACGTTAACGCTTAGGAATCGAAAGTGGTAAATCCAACCATGCCAGTCCAACATGGCGTTTCATGTGGCTAATACTGTTGCCACCCGGTGCATCATAAAAGAGTGCAAGTCGGGTCCCAACCTGTACTACAGAAGGCAATCCGATACATTCTTTCGACCAGGTACAATTTTGCCCGTCGAGCACTACTGCTTTATTTTTCGGATTCCATTTATTTAAATCTGTGCTCCAGTATACCCATATGGCATCGGTAAACTCCTGTCCGCTTTCATTAATTCCAATATGATTGGTAAACAAAAACCACGTTTTAATGCTCTCTTCATAATAGAAGGTAGAGTTCTCTATTTGTTCTTCGATGGGAACCATGGGGTGTGAATCCATACTCCAAGAAGCATCAAGGTCGTTGGTGTGGGCAATACCGAGCGTACGTTGCACACATGGATTTCCTTCCTTTTCTGTGGTGGAGCTAAAAAATTGCAGGTATTCTCCACCGCTCTTTAAAACCTGGCCAGGACTGGCTGTATGCGAATAGTAGGTCCCGGGTTTTGTTCTGAATGGAACTACATCCGGTTGTTTTACCCACGGACCTTCGGGGCTATTCCCTTTTGCTTTCATTGTTAAATACGGGAAAGAAGGTACTAAATCGGGGGCAGGAGACACATTGGGCGTTCCCAAATAAAACATATGCCATTGGTCTCCTTCCTTGTAGGTAACGCCATAACAAGCGCCTTTCGAATCATCTTCTCCTGATTTTCCAAATTCCAGAATGGGGCCTCTCTTTTCCCAATTAACAAGGTCTTTGCTTGTGGCCAGAGAACTTAGCCATCCTGTTGATCCCGCAGCATCGTAGTGCATGTAATAGGTTCCTTCAGCTTCAAACACCCATACATCGCGTGCACCAAGAATATCGCATTGCTCAGGTCCGTCGCCGTATTTTAGCACAATGCCATAATCCTGTGCATCCATTCTTAATGTTGCTGCCGGCCGTCCATCGCTGTATTTCTTAATGCCGCTTTGTTGCTGTTTTTCTTTTGACTGCGCTGAAGTCAAAGTAAACATCGCTATCATTAACAGTGCGACTCCCATACTGAACTTTATTCTCATCATTTGCTATTTTTCTTTTCCGGTAATCAAATTCAATTTTCAGTCAACCACCTGAATACTTACAGGACCAATTAATCCGGATGATATCAACTCTTCTTCAGGAGTAATATTGTCTATCAAAACAGAAGTTGAGCGTTCTTCTTCCGGTAAAAGTTTATCACCTGTAAGCCTGTTTCTCCAAACATTTACCACCTCTACTTCCAATGTGTTTTCACCGTCTTTTATCGCATCGGAAATTGTTAAGCGATAAGGAGCCATCCAAGCTGTACCCACTTCTTTGCCATTAAGAGTCACTTTTGCCATAACACCTACTTTTCCCAAATCAATAAAAACAGCTTTTCCTTCTGCCTTTGAGTATGAAAAACTTGTTGTGTAATTAGCTGTTCCTGAGTAATATTTTAGTAGTTCATCGTCACTTAAGGTCCAATCCATCAATTCTGTGGTATTGACAGTGGCAGGTGCAATCTGTTTGTTTTCAAAATCAATTTTCCATGGCGCGTCAAGGGTTTGAACCGTTTTGAATTCAGGTGAATTTACGTTAAAACCATTATGAACCAATTCATTTGATTCGTTGGAAAATACCACAAACCAGCTTCTGTCTACTTCCATTTCCAGCGGGATAATAGTTCTTCCATCCTTCACTTCATATTCACTTATCGCTCGAATCTCTCCGCTGACAGCATCCCACAATTGTGGTTTTAGCCCTTCAACCCGGAAAGAAGGATTTATGCTTATGGTTTTCCCACTTTGGTTGGTGAGGAAATAAATATCCATTCCATCCTGCGAACGATGCGTCCACAATACGTCATCGCTAACATCAACATCTTTGCTGATAGAAAATTTATCTAAGGTTTCCTCTATGGGTAATCCATCCACAACAGCACCTTTGCCGTAATTTTTAACTTTGTCATCTCCTGCCCATAATTTTGCAGCCAGTTCTTGAACCTGCTTATCATTTTCCGGATAATTTTGCAAACTCGGTGAAGTTTTTGGCGCTTGTCCATATATAATTCCACCTTCCGAAACCAGTTGTTCGAGTTTAGCTAATAATTCGGAGCGCATGGTTTCCAATGGAGGCAACACCATCATTCGGTAGCTCATCCCATCGGGTAAAACAAATTTTCCATCCTGAACAGTAAGTCTGTCCATAATCACTTCGGCATTAATATAATCAAAGGAGTAGCCTTTGGGCAATTCAGGATTTGTAGCCCCCGTCATAATGGGTGCATCTTCCCCAATAAAATAGCATACATCGGCCACGTAGATTCCCTGTTGCAGCATATGTTGTGCCCTTCTCAAATAATCGAAATAGGTTTTCCCTTGTCTGAACCAGGTATTGTGACGGTTAAATTCGGTGCTAAACCAGGCATTGGTTCCGGGAACGTTATCATTGGGTTGATGAATATAAACGTGAAGTACATGATGGTTAATGCCTTCGGTTAAACTCCAGTCGCCACGTTTTTTGAGCATGGCAGGATGACGGACGTAGGTACGTTGCGAGGCTGTAAAACACTCTGCCGAGGTAGTCTTTTTTCCATAAATATGGGCTGCCGAAGAAGCTGCTTTACACTCAATATCTCCAAGTGTTCCCTCGTTCCAGTATTCTCCGCTGACAAAATTACTTTGTCCACCATACATTAAAAACTCTGATGGATAGCCCCAGTGCCCGTAATTCTC
>NZ_CAXBDD010000186.1:0-3730 GCF_963974515.1 uncultured Sunxiuqinia sp.
AGATGAAGAAATCCAATCAAAAGACAATTATTTGTTTCGATACGAATAAAAGCGTTTATCTTTGCATGTTGAAGTCAAACAGGAAGGACAAGGCTTCCTCTTGAATTAACAGGGCTGGGTGAGATTCGATTTGTCCATTCACCGCAAACCAAGACTTAAAGGCAAAACATTATGGCATTTATCACATTAGATACCAAGAAACTAAAAAAGAACTACGACTACCTCGAAGAACTGCTATCACAAAACGGAATCACCTGGGCGGTTGTTTCCAAAATGTTATGTGGCAACAAACGCTACCTGGAAGAAGTAATAAATCTGGGTATCAAACAATTGTGTGATTCGCGGGTTTCAAACCTCAAAATGATTAAGTCGATTTCGGACGAAGTTGAAACTGTTTACATTAAACCACCACCAAAACATTCCATTGACAAAATCGTCAAATACGCCGACATCAGTTTTAATACGGAAAAAGACACCATCGAACGGCTTTCTCAGGAAGCTCAAAAACAAGGAAAAACCCACAAAATCATCATCATGATTGAAATGGGTGAGCTACGCGAAGGGGTACTGCAGGAAGATTTTCTCGACTTTTACAATTCGGTTTTCAATTTACCCAACATTGAAGTAGTTGGCATTGGCACCAATTTAACTTGCATGTACGGTATTTTGCCGAGCCACGATAAACTGGTGCAGCTATGTTTGTACGAACAGTTGCTTGAGGCGAAATTCAACAAGGAAATTCAGTATGTTTCAGGCGGTGCGTCAGTAACGGTTCCTTTAATTTTTCAAGGCTTGCTTCCAAAGGGAATCAACCATTTCAGGATCGGTGAAACCTTTTTCCTTGGGACTGATGTTTACAACAATGTCACCTTCGAACAGATGGAAAATGACGCCTTTCAACTTTATGCCGAGATTATTGAGTTGACAAAAAAACGAATGACTCCAATTGGTGAGTTGGGTAAAAACCTGCTGGGCGAAACCGTGATTTTTGATGAGGCTGACCAGTCGGCAACCTCCTACCGCGCGCTGATTGACCTCGGCTTGCTGGATATTGATGAGAACCACATCAAGCTAAAAAATAAGAACCTGAAGATCGTTGGCGCATCGTCGGACATGTTGGTGGTTGATTTGGGCAAAAATGACGAAAACTACCAGGTTGGATCGCAACTTGAGTTCGAAATGGACTACATGGGCGTATTGCGGATTATGAATTCAAAGTACATCGAAAAAAAAATAAAAACAGACTAACAAATCGTGCTTATGCTCAGGGCTAAAAGCACAAATATGCTGACGAACATCGTATTGCAGATATTCGGATGTTTATGTGTTTATTAACTTTAGACAGATGTTTTGCTTGAAGCAAGTCTCTTAGTTAATAACTAAATATGAACTCCTTATGAAAAAAAGAGCCACACGGATTTTTTTGTATGCGATTGGATTTCTGATTCTGATTGTCGCCTTGCTACTATCTTACGTAAAAGCTATGCTGCCCAATGTTGGCAATGCACCTGAAATGACCGTCGAACGAACCCCGGAACGGCTTGAACGCGGGCGATACTTGGCCAACCACGTTATGGTTTGCATGGATTGCCATTCGGAACGCGAATACAGCCTTTTCACTGCTCCAATGGTTCCCAACACCGAAGGGATGGGTGGCGAAGTGTTTGACCAAAACATGGGATTCCCCGGCCGGTATGTTTCGCCCAACATCACCCCGGCAAAACTTGAGAACTGGACCGATGGCGAAATTTTCAGGGCCATTACTGCTGGTGTATCCAAAGATGGCCGAGCCCTGTTTCCTGTGATGCCGCACCCCTACTACGGTCAACTTGATGAAGAAGATATCAAAGCGGTGATTGTCTATCTTCGCTCGCTCAAGCGCATCGAACATGAAACAGAAGCATCGATGTCAGATTTCCCGATGAATTTCATTCTCAATACCATCCCCAAAAAACCTTCATTAACCAAAATACCACCAAAAACTGATCGGGTAAGTTACGGGAAATATTTGATAACCGCGGCAGCATGCAACGATTGCCACACGAGGCAAGAAAAAGGCCAATTTATTGGTGACGCATTTGCCGGAGGAATGGAGTTTAAATTCCCAGATGGTTCTGTTTTACGCTCAGCCAACATTACGCCTCACGAATCCGGAATCGGACTTTGGAGTGAGGAGCAATTTATCCAGCGTTTCAAGGCCTATTCCAGGTCAACCTACACACCCCACCAAATTGCTCCGGGCGAATTTCAAACCATTATGCGGTGGACTTTTTACGCAGAAATGGAAACAGAAGATTTACAGGCGATTTATGCTTACCTGAAAACCCTGAAACCAGCTGCAAACAATGTGGTCTTATTCTCTCCTGCAAATTGATCGTCAGATTTCGAGCGGAAATGCCGCTATGAATTGTACCTGCTAAATATCAACCAGATTGTGTCTCAGCGCAAAAATAATGAGTTCAATAATATTTTTTGCTCCTGTCTTTTCCATCATATTGGCTCGGTGACTTTCCACGGTCCGGTCGGCAATAAATAATTTTTCAGCAATTGTTTTCATAGGAAGTCCCTGGCATGAAAGCTGTAATACTTCCAGCTCGCGCTTCGAAAATTCAACACCTGCCACCAGGGTGTCGTCATTAGGGCGCTTTCGTTCGGTCTGCACCGAATCCGCTTGAAACTCTTGCTGTAGTCGCCGTGCCAGATTGTCGGTCAAATTGATATTTGCATCTTCCAAAACCTGAACCAATTTCGAGTACGAGAAATTAATTGGCTCAACCGCTTTATTGGCAGGAGCAAGCAGACCAATCAACAGCGAAGCACCTTCATATTCAGAACCACGGGCAATCCGAACAGAATATTTTTCGCGAGTCCCGTTGGCTAATTCAATCTCGATTTCTTCATGAAAACTGTTTAGCAAACCGTAAGCACATTTATTTATTCTTTCTTCCAATCTTTTGAAACTCTCAGGCCCAACCAATTTAGAGAAAGACAAACTATCCACTTTGGATTGACTGCACCCGATCATTCGCGAAAATGCCGGATTAATTTCAAGAATCTGATCTCCGCTAAATAGAAAAATCCCATTCGTAGAGTTTTCCACAAACGCCTGGTAGCGGCTTCTACCTAAATTAATCAATGACTCATACTTCTCAAGTCTGACTTTGATTGACCGCAGAAGCGTCTCGTTTTGAAATGGTTTGACAATATAGTCATCCACCCCAAGCTCCATTCCAAACCTGATTTCACGCAGGTCAGATTTTCCTGTGATGAAAATGAACGGAATTCTGTTGGTGAAATTACTATCTTTCAAAATATTATAAACCTGATACCCGTTCATCGGCGACATCTTAATGTCGCAAAGAATCAGATCCGGCTTGCCTTCGTAGGCTCGCTGAACTCCCTCTGTCCCTGAATTGGTAACATCGACCTCGTACCCATTAAGCACCAAAACATTCCTTAGTGTCCTCGAAAAGGCCAGGTCATCCTCAATGATTAAAACCTTCTTTTTTGTCATCTCTCAAAATGAAAATCCGAGAATCGCTTCCCGAAAAATAGTTCAACTCATCAACTAAATTAAACCATCTCTACCAATTTGCCATTAGTTCCACGCAAGCAATTAGCGAACTGGCTATTTCATGGTTTAAACCATCCTTTTCATCCAATGAAGCATAAATTGATATTATACGATTTTGGCATCTTTATCTACTATTTACTATAAAATAACATATTC
>NZ_CAXBDD010000187.1:0-3712 GCF_963974515.1 uncultured Sunxiuqinia sp.
TCAATCATTCCCTAAAAATAGGAATAAAGTTTTTTATTATCGAAGTTTTGAAAAATACCCTACTTCAACAAAAGATCCAACATACTTCAATTATACCGTAAAATGGCAATAAATATCCTTTTCTTGATTTAACTTTGATGCTGATATTAACCATTATCACCCGAATATTTGACAATAAATGAAAACTTTAATTTTTGTTCTCCTCACTGTAGTTTCAGTCAATTCGTATTGCCAAAAAACTGAATCGACCATCCTGACCAACCAGAGGGTTTTGGGCAAAAACCTTGTTGGAGGAACCGATATCACAGGAACTGAATTCATTTTCCCGGACAGGATTCAGGAAACATACCTTGACACAACATCAGGATTTTTGACAGTGCAATTGCGAGGTACGGGCAAAAATGGGAAATGGCTTGATAATAAAGGTAATATTCTTGTTTATGACCTTTATTCCAAAGATTTAAAATGGAGCAAAAAAATCAATTACCAGACCAGCAGTGTGCAGCAGTTCAGTAATACGGTTATTCTCACTGTTGCCAATAAAAGCTACTGTCTGGACATCAATACCGGTGAGGAACTATGGGAGGTCCGAAATGATATTTATTTTGTTGATCCAATATCGAATACCGGTATTGGTTACAAATACAGAGTGGGAGACCAACTTTCTGATAAGCTGGAAGGAATTGATTTAAAAACAGGTGACGTTCTCTGGAAAAGGGAACTTAGCCGGGAATATGCCTGGAACAACGTCTTTTATTTGAATGACACCACACTTCTTGCTGTTGCAGCAGGCTTACATACCATTCACTTAAAGAACGGTTCCGGCTGGGACTACAATACTGTTACCGGGGACAAGGACTATTCTGTTACAAATACAGCCAATGCACTTGGTGCCGTAGCAGGTGTTCTCACCGGGACCTTCGTTATCTCTACCGGATATAACCTGGTCAGGGATTTAGTCTCAAATGTACTTGCTGACAGTACTGATTTATATTTCGCATCAAAGGAAAAACTTGCCAGGGTTGATAAAAATACAGGAGAAGTTATCTGGTCATTTCCATTTCCCCAAAACCTGCCAAGTAAATCGGTCATCTTTGCCAATGACAGCCTGATCTACATGATTAACAAAGGATCTGCTTTTATGGGATACAGACAGCTGAGTTATGGCAAACCTTTCCTTGCTGCTTTTAACAAGAATTCAGGAAAACAAAGATTCTTTTCAATCATAGATGTAAAAGACGATCCAATCCTTGGCTTCCAGCAGGTGGATGATGTTTTTTACCTGGTTTTTAAAAACAGGGTTGCCAAATACTCATCAAAAAATGGAAATTTAATCCAAGACAAAGAATTCCCGGAGGATGAATTCGGGGAACTAAAGTATTTTACCGGAAGCCATGTTTATTCACAGGACGATCAGGGTGAATTTTCCAACCTTTCAGATACCACAAGATATGTTTATACAGGGAATGGGAAAACCTTGGTAATTGATGATCAATTAAACCTAATCACCACGATAGAAAAAACTTTGTGGCTGCATTCCCTCAATTTTGAAGGATACAAATTTATTACAAATGATACGACAAGCTTTGTATTGGACAGCGTAGATAGAAAAATTGCAGAAATAGAAGTAGGCTCGAACGCCTTCATCCTTGGAAATACCCTTTATAGCAGGAAGGAGGCGAGTTTCACAGCAATTAACCTGGAAAAATTTGTGGAGGGTCCATTGGAAAAGAAATAGATGGCGAAAAGAAAATCAAATACAGGTATCGACTTAAAACCAGTACTGATAGCCGGAGGAATTTTGTTACTTCCGTTAACCTTTTACATACTCTACAGAATTCGATATCTGGAAACTGGAACCTTCTTTATTTTGACGAGAATATCGGTACGCAGAGTGCCCAAATCCTAATATTTTTAAAGTGATTGTGATTTACTTCAAGCCTGATTCAACCAAATTCCCCAGAAAAATTGCAAAGTCACGTATATCTCCGTTAACGCTGGCGCGTTCCAGTGCGGCCATATAGGCATCCCTTTGCCCGACCGGAATAACCGTCCATGAATAACCACCCGAAGCCAACATGGTATTAAACAGAAAACGCCCGATGCGTCCGTTACCATCCATATACGGGTGGATATAGACAAAGATAAAATGCCCCAGCACTGCCCGGACACCAGCATCGTCTTCATTGCGTAACAATTCAAACAGTGTGGGAATGGCCTCGCTCACAGCTTCGGCACTAAGCGGCGTATGCATTGACCCTTTGATATATACCTGACTGTTTCGGTATCCGGCAAGGTCGGATGGTTTTAATAATCCGGCTACAACACTGGGGGCGAATAATTCCCGGTACCAGTCTGAATGATCGGTATCGGTCACCTCTCCCGGATTTTCCCCGGCCAGGATTTTCTTGATACTTTCCTTTACCGCCTGGAACGCCTGATAATATCCCCGTGCGGCCATGGCATTACGCGCCTCTCTGTCTGCCTCGTTCCCATCAGGGTTCCAGTTGCCATCTCTTACCCGTTCAATCAGTTCGGCCGTTACGCGATACCCCTCAATGGACAAGGAATGATAGGCATCTTCGGCGTAATGTTCCTCGACCTCTTTCATATAAGCTTTAATATCCGTGGGGATTGCACTGGCCTTGGGAAAATTTTCAATCACAACACCACGCATCTGGTGCCACATTAGCTTTATTCGGCTGACATATGGCGAATTCTCCCGAACTGTGAGAATATGTTCCGGCAGTTTTTCCGAAAAAGGGTCTTCCTCCCGAACATCATATCCGGCTGATTTCATGGTTTTAAGAATGGTATCGGCTATCCGGGTATTGCCGATATTTCGGAATGCCCCGGCTAACCTTCCGGCAATGACACTATGCCCACCATCCAACAGCTTTGCCAATAATACCGAAGCATCTTTGACCATCGCAAGACACGCTCTTGCATCAATGGTATAACGGGTAAAGAAATCCGCGCCAACCGCAATTAATCCATTCTCAAGGGAGTAAAGCTGTAGTCCGTTATGTGTAACCCGCAATGTTTTATCAAGAATGTCAAGCTTGTAATCAAGAATAGAGGTGCCGTGCAAAAGATTTACGATATTATTATTGGCTTTTGGTGAACGGACAAGCAGCTGTTTGGGAATAACCCGATTACCACTATGAAGCAAAAGAGATTGGTCTGGTGACAAACACCACTCACTTCCGAAACGCTCGTTAAGGTACATAGAGGCAAAATCCCAGAATGACATATACCAGGACGTAGTATCGCCATCACGTTCTTCAGGACGAGTTGAAATGTACCATCCCTTGATAACGTCTTTTATGAAGCCGTTACGTTTCAAAAGTTGCTTATGTGATGTTTTAAGATCAGATGCCTTGATAACAGCAATGTCTCGATCTTTCTGTAGCTTCTGAAGTTCAGAAAGAGCTTGTGCCAATTTTTCAGATGGTGTTGCCATGATAATGTCCCGTTATTTTTGCAGGATAACCAAAAGTACTATCCGCATCATATTTAGTATATCTATCTGTGTTAGTTTTAGTATATGCAAATGTAGTACGTTTAGTTTATATCGCTGCGTGTTTTTTAGTATATTCTGCAAGATTTCTCTGATATCTTTTCCAACGATATTCTCTCCGTTTAAATAACACTTCACTGGAGTTTCCTCAAAAAATTAATCCGGGAATAAAGAAAGTTGAAATTGGTCGTG
>NZ_CAXBDD010000188.1:0-3699 GCF_963974515.1 uncultured Sunxiuqinia sp.
ACATTACCACCGCATCAGTCAACGATGTAAATGCCATGGATAATATCCCATATGAGAAAGGCAGTTACTACATCTTTGACCGAGGCTACAATGATTTTAAGCGGCTTTGCAGGATTCAAAAACTTGAAGCATGGTTTGTTGTACGGGCCATAGACAACCTCAAGTTCAAGGGGATGTACTCTGGCCAAGTTGACAAATCAAATGGGATAAGATGTGACCAGACCGGTGTTTTTTTGCACCCAAAATCTCACAATCGTTATCCACAGAAACTTCGTCGGGTTTAGTATTACGACTGTGAAACAGATGTTGAATTTGTTTTCCTGACAAACAACTTCGGACCCGCAGCCCTGGAAATCGCCATTCTTTATAAGAATCGCTGGCGAGTCGATTTTTTTTAATGGATCGAACAGCATCTTACAATGAAAAGCTTTTGGGGCCATACCCTTAATGCTGTAAAAACACAACTCTATTGTGCCATTACCACATATTGTTTGAGGGCCATTGTAAGCAAAGAACTAAAAATAGACCGTTCAAACTACAAAATTCTACAAATTTTGGGAATCTCGCTACTGGACAAAACACCTGACAGAGAGTTGCTTACAAACAATGATTACAGAAATGCCAAAGAAATAAACTATAAACAACTGTCAATCAGTCTCTTTTGACGAGACAGCAGTGATATCACATTCAAAAAATAACGCCGGCAAAAGCAAACAGCATATCACCTGATTGTGGCGAGTTCATCAGAGAAACTGGATAATAATTAAATATTTTAAATAATCAGATATGACAAAAGCAGGACTTTTTGGAATTGGGCTCGACACCTATTGGCCTCAATTTGAGGGATTACTCAACAACCTGCAAGGATACCAGGAACAAATCAAAAACCAAATTGCAGGTTTTGGAGTGGAAGTGGTCGATGCCGGAATGGTTGATAATCCTGAAAAAGCACGCGAAGCGGCTGATTTGTTAAAGAAGAAAGATGTTGAGATTGTCTTTCTGTATGTTTCAACTTATGCTTTATCTTCAACCGTGTTACCCATTGCGCAAAAGGTAAAAGTACCCATCGTGGTTTTAAATCTTCAACCTGTGCCGCAATTAGACTATGAAGCCTTCAATCAGTTAAACGACCGCGGGAAAATGACCGGGGTGTGGCTGGAGCATTGCCAAGCCTGCTTTGTTCCTGAAATTGCCAGTGTGTTTAACCGATCAGGTATCCGATACGATTTTGTGACCGGATATTTAGAGGACGAACAAGCGTGGTCTGAAGTTAAAGCATGGACAGAAGCAGCACGAGTTGCAGCTAACATGAGAAACCACCGCCTGGGGGTTTTGGGTCATTATTATGGTGGAATGTTGGATGTTTATACCGACCTGACAAAACAAAGCGCTGTATTCGGCACTCACATTGAAATGTTGGAAATGTGTGAATTGAAAAAATACCGGGATGAAGCTACAGAAGACGAAGTCGTCTCAAAAATGGAAGAATTCGACAACACATTTGAGGTTTCGCTTGAATGTGAAAAAAGTGAGATTGAAAGGGCTGCGAGGACTTCTGTTGCACTGGACAAGCTAATTGAGAATCATAATCTGGGTTCGATGGCTTATTATTATGAAGGCGAATCGGGCAACGATTATGAGAACATTGTAACCTCTGTAATTGCCGGCAATACCTTATTAACCGGGAAAAACATTCCGGTTGCAGGCGAGTGTGAAGTAAAAAATGCTCAGGCCATGAAGATCATGGCTGAATTTGGCGCTGGCGGCTCCTTTTCTGAATTTTACCTGATGGATTTTAAAGACGATGTGGTTTACCTGGGGCACGATGGCCCTGCTCACTATGCCATTGCCGAGGAACAGGTAAAGCTGGTTCCATTGCCCATATACCATGGCAAACCAGGAAAAGGATTATCCATTCAAATGAATGTAAAGAACGGGCCGGTAACTTTACTTTCTGTTGTAGAAGGAAAAGATGGTTTATTCCTTTTAACCGCTGAAGGCCAATCGGTACCGGGGCCGGTATTGCAAATTGGAAATACCAACAGCCGCTATAAATTCCCAATTGGCGCTAAAGATTTTATGAATCAATGGTCGAAGCAAGGGCCGGCACACCATTGTGCCATTGGAGTAGGGCATATAGCAGATAAAATTGAAAAATTGGGACAAATACTGAGTTTGAAAGTAGTGAAAATTTGTTAAACACAAAATAAAATTATGAATTCAAGAGAAAGAGTATTAAGAGCCTTTGGCAAAATTAAAGGAACCCCCGACCGTGTTCCAATTCAATTTGAAATGTGCAGACAACTGTATGAGCATTTTGCAAAAGAACTGGAAATTCCGGCAACTTACACCGAAAATCTGTATGAAGATGTTACCTACCGCATCAGCGCCAATGAACTTCGCCTTGCAATGGGATGCGACGTAGTAGTAACGGGCGCTTCTGTTTCAGACAATTTTAAGATTAAACCAAATGAAAAAGGGCAATGGTACAACGAGTATAAAATGCTGATGCGCCAGGGAGATATTTATGTTGAGGTCGTGGATTATCCTTTGGCACAGGCTGAAACGAAAGCAGATATTGAAGCCTTTTCGTTTCCCGATGTGGATGCTCCCGGACGATTTCGAGATGCCGAAGCACTGGTGAAAAAATACAAAAACGATTATCTGATTATTGGCGACATTGAGGTAACCGTGTTTTCTTTAGCGCACCAGTTGGCAGGAATGGAAAAATTGCTTATTGATATGATGATGCAAACAGAATATGTGGTTCCACTGTTTCAAGCCTGCGCCGAATTTCAAACGCAAATTGGTTTGCGGCTCATTGAAAAAGGTGTGGATGCCTTATGGTTTGGAGACGATTTCGGCACCCAGCAAAGCCTGATTATGGATCCCGATACTTTCAGGACACAGTTAAAACCGATTTATTCTAAAATGATTGAACGGTTTAAACAGGCCAATTCTAGTATCATTCCCATCTTACATTGCGATGGTGCAGTGGCAGAATTATTAAACGATATCAGAGAAATTGGATTCGAAGTATTTAATCCTGTACAACCCGGTGTTCCAGGGCATTTGCCGGACGATATGAAAAAAGGATTTGGCGATAAATTTGCTTTTTGGGGTGCCATCGATCAGCAGGATCTGCTGCCAAATGGATCCGATGAAGAGTTAGAAAAAGACATTATCGAAAAAATAAAAATCTTGGGCAAAGGTGGAGGCTATATGATTTCACCGGCTCATATCATTCAAAACGATGTTTCCCCGGAAAGGGTGCTTAAATTTATTCAGCTTTGCAAAAAACATGGAAAATATTAAACTAAGTAAATAACACCATCTCGTTCAGTTTTCATTTAGTCGTGAAATTGTTCAGTTAAAGCATAAAAAAAATAACTGATCATGAAAAATGATTTTAATTTTTTAAAAGCAATGGTATTCTTCTTGAGTTCCTTTTTTATTACTGCTTTCTTGCATTCCGTTCCATCGAAGCGGAAGACCTACAAACGAAAATGCCACGGTTTCTTCATCTCCGGAGGTCGATAATCCGCAATTATGCTGGATGGCGGCCGATCCTCTGAAACCCTTTTCGACCTTAAGAATAATAGCTATTCCATCAACATTCCAGCCGATTCACCTATTGCGGCGCGGAGCATCGTTATCCATCTCGCAATTCCAGATTTAATGTGTGAAATTGAACTGCAC
>NZ_CAXBDD010000189.1:0-3449 GCF_963974515.1 uncultured Sunxiuqinia sp.
AAGGGAGTTCCGATCGCCCGGGGCGCTCCACTGCCCACTTCCTACTTCCTCCCCCGGTTGATTTCCCCCGTTCGATTTCGTAACTTGTGTAGCGAAATTGAACTCAGTGTACGAATTCCTTAGCCTGACAGAATGAAACGAACTAGTCAACATCTTTACCAACAAGCCGATCCTGCCTATCTGCTCATCCTCCTGCTTTTTATGATTGGCGGAAGTTGCGGCGTCCAATCCGATCAGAAGGTGGAGGAACCCGATGCCGTTGTTGTCGAACCCGACACGCTGATGGCTCCTGCCGAACCCGATCCGGAGGAGGAACCCGCCGTGCCTGTCGAAGCTGCACCGGGAGCTCCCAGGCCCGTCGAGCCCGAATCGCCGGTTCTGGCAAACGAAGAGGAACAAATGGCCCAGGAGCCGGGGGTGATCGGGGCGATTGACTCTGACGACGGTGAGCCCGAGATGATCGATATACCCATGGAAACCGCAGCGCCCGGGGAGCAGGTGTATGGCGGACAGATGATGGTTTACGCTTCCGATTCCATGGTTGAGCACCGGGTTGAACGGGTGATGGCCCTGGTTCGGCAGCAGATCGATGTCGACAAGGCCATCGAAAGTTTTAGCCAGAGCATGGGGATCAGCGAAGGCGAGGTCGCGGGCGATTCGAAGGTGCACGACATCAAACTCAGCGATTCCTTGCGGGTCACACTCGTGTTCAATCCCGACGATTTTAAACTGATCAGCGACGAAGCCGTCTATTACCGGCACTTCGCGAGAGGATACACCCAGTATTTTGATTGGGAGATTGAACCCCTCAGCCCGGGGGACAAAAAGCTGACCATCAAAATAGAAAACTATGTCGACCACTCCTGGAACAATTTTGTGTCGCCACAAACCATCAACATCCGGGTCAAAGTCAATCAGAGCACGCTATGGACGCGTTTGTGGGATACCCTGCAAGAAGACCCCTTGTGGTTGCTCAACAAAATCCTGCTGCCCGTGCTGGCTTTCATTGCCGGCCTGTTGGCTACCTATATCCGGAAAAAGCTGTTTGGGAAAAAAGAAAGCTGAACCAGTCCGGGGCGTCCGGGAAAAATTCGGTCGTTCCGATATTCGTTCTTGTGATTGTCGATAAAAGAAATCAACTGAGGTTTTCTTGTCTGCTTCGGCTAGCGCCCTTCCAGTTTTTGGAGTACCTCTTTTTTGTAGCTTCGACTGATCGGGATTTGCTTTTTGCCCATTTCGATAGATTCACCCGTAAACGAATCAATATTCCGGATGGAAACGATAAATGAGCGGTGCGTGCGAATGAAATCTTTCTGGGGCAATTTTGCTTCAATATTGGTAATGGTTTCCCGGGTCACAACTGTTTTGTCGGTCAAATGAATTTTTACATAGTCGCTAAGACTCTCAACAAAGCGAATTTCGGCAAAGTCTATTTTGATCATTTTCCGGTCGGCCCGGACAAAGAAATAGTCGCTTCGTTCCGGCATGATCTCCACAGGTTCGTAGTTTCTCACCGGGGCATTTTCATCCCGATACTTATTAATGGCCTGCAGCAGTCGTTCATACGAGATGGGTTTCAGCAGATAATCCACTGCTTGCAAGTCGAAACCATCCACAGCATATTCCCGATAGGCGGTGGTAAAAATCACTTTGATGTGTTTATTAATCGAACGTGCAAACGATAGCCCTGAAATCTCCGGCATATTGATGTCCAGAAAGATCAGATCGACTTTTTCAGAATTGATCACCTGGAATGCCTCCAGGGCGCTCTTGCAGCGGGCCATCACCTGAACCGTGTTAATTTTGGCCAGATGGTTTTCCAAAACTTCACGGGCCACCGGCTCATCGTCAACCAGGATGCATCGGATTATTTCAGTCATCAGAGCTTCAGTTTAAATTAGAAATGGACAAATTCACGGTGAACCATTTATCTGATTTTACAATCGAAAGTTCGTGATTGTTTTTGTAATGCAGTTCCAGCCGTTTGCGGATGTTCTCCAGTCCAATGCCTGTTTTTTCCGGTATCTCTTCATCATCCAAAAACGAATTTCGAAGGAAAAAGCGCAAGTGATTTTCCTTGACCGAAACGTTCATTTCAATCCGCAAAAAGCCTTTTTCCAGTGTGCCATGTTTAAAGGCATTTTCAACAAACGGTATCAGTAGCATAGGCGCTATCTGAACGTCTTCATCAATTTCGTCGGAAGCAAAAACGACGTTCAGTGTGTCTTGGAACCGGATCTTTTCCAGTTCAATATACTCGCCAATGTGCAAAACCTCTTCTTTTAAACTCACCCGCGGCTTGCTAACCTGGTACAAGATATAATCGAGCAGGTTGGAAAGTCTCAAGATGAGTTCGGGAGTCTGTTTGGACTGCTTCAAGGCAAAGCCATAAATGGTATTCAGCGTGTTAAACAGAAAGTGGGGCTGGATTTGCATTTTCAGATAGTGCAATTCCTGCTCCTTGAGCTGCAGATTAGTCGCTAAAACTTTGTTTTCAAGTTCTTTATTTAAAGAAATCGTTTTGAAGTTGCGGTTCAGCAGATTGACAAAGCTGACTAGCCCCACAACCAGGAATACCAGCACGAGAACAAAGGTGAAATTTTTGCTCATGGGCGGCATGCTGTTAATATCAAAATTCAATAAGAAATACAGGCACCCATACAGCAATAATACAATTTCATACGATGTGAAAACCAGCAGATAAAAGCTGTACAGGCCGAACTTCCAGTACTTTTCCTTGAGTAAATAGTTGGGAATAAGAAAATAAACCATAAAATAAGTCACCCCAATGGTGAGTGGCAACAACAGGCTCGAAAACCATAGAATGTACCTCGTATTGTCGTTGTTATAGCTGAAGAAGTAAACAAAGAAAAACCAGACTGAAATCCACAGCAGGATGTGAATCAGAATAAACCTGGTTTTAATCATTCGAAGAATGTTCATAATAGCAATAGTACGTAATTTCTTTTAATTGGTAATTTTTTATCGGCCGGCAACCATTTTTGAGATGGATTTCGCAGCGGAAAGAACTATATTTCGCTTTGTATCATTAAAATGGTTGTAAAGCGAGCTTTTATATTCGTTCGCCGCAAATAAAAAAAAGATTGGAAAATCGCGCGTACATTTGATTTTGTAATAACCAAAAAACAAAATGTTATGCCTTCATTTAGTCAAATTTTAGTCGACGGTGGTGTTTATATCACCTACATGATTCTCATTTTGGTGATCGTTTGTCTGGTTTTATTCGCCAGGGCTTTCACAGGAAAAGGCGACTTCTCAAAAACAAAATCCCTGTTGGTTTCGCTGGGATGGTTTTGTTTGGTTTGGGGATACCTGGGGCGAACCATTGGATTGATTCAGGCATTCGATAAAATTCAGGCTGCCGGTGACATTAGTCCAAGTATGTTTGCCAGTCACCTGAAAATGGCTTTGATTGGCCCGCTGTTTGG
>NZ_CAXBDD010000190.1:0-3369 GCF_963974515.1 uncultured Sunxiuqinia sp.
CCTAATCTTGTTTCTTCTCTTTTTCACTAGTCAAACCTTCTCGCAACTGGTTGAAATAGATGGCATCCCAAGAGACACATCCTTCACGCCTTATTCGGCCTGGATGAAAATCAAAAAAGATTTCCCGGATGCTGAAATCGTCAAGCCTCATTTGCCGGAAAACGTAAATGCAACTTACAACCTGGTTTATGCGAGTTTGCCTGAAACGAAGCACGGCAAACGTGATCTGCATTTGGACCTCTTTCACCCCAAAAGCGAAGGAAAATATCCAGCCCTGATCTTGGTTTTTGGTGGCGGATGGCGTTCGGGCAGCAGAGCGGCACAAGTGCCCATGGCCCAACAAATCGCTGCCAAAGGATATGTCACAGCGACTGTTGAATACCGTCTTTCGCCCGAAGCACTTTATCCGGCTGCCGTTCACGATATCAAAGCCGCCATTCGTTACTTGCGGGCCAATGCCGAAAGGTACAACATCGATCCAGAACGCATCGCCATTTCGGGAAGTTCGGCAGGAGGGCAGCTCGCTGCCTTGGTTGGGATGACCGCTGATATAGAAAAGTTTGACGGTTATTCGGCATCCATGAATCAGCCGGTAAATATTCAGGCTATTATCGACATGGATGGTATTCTGGACTTCACCGATCCCAGTGAAAGCGCAAAGGATGATGATCCCAAGAAACGCTCAGCCGGGGCCTACTGGTTTGGGGCAACTTACAAAGAAGCCCCTGAACAATGGGTGGAAGCATCGCCCTTAATCTATGCCGGAAAAGACACGCCCCCTATCTTATTTATCAACAGCGCGTTGCCCCGATTCCATGCCGGCAGGGACCAGGTCATTGAAAAACTCGATAACTATGGAATTTACAGCGAGGTACAAACCATCTCCGATACACCGCATCCATTCTGGTTGTTTCATCCGTGGTTTGATCAAACGGTTGGCTACATGGTAACGTTCCTCGATAAACAATTTAAATGAAATTGCATCATTTGCATCCCTTGTTTTAAAACCCAACACAAGATATCTTTGATGTAATATTAGGTTTGATGAGGGAACTTGCTGTCATAGTTCCCTCTCTTTTTACCGACTAAAACAAAATCAAAATGAAACTTTCGAAATACTTTTTCTTCTTTGGAATGTTCCTCTTTTCTGCCGGACTGGCATTCGCTCAATATGAAACAAAAATCACCGTTGCACAAGATGGCAGCGGCGATTTCACTACCATCCAGGAAGCCATTGATGCCAGCAAGGCCTTTCCCGACGAGCGGGTGAGCGTCTTCATAAAAAATGGGACCTACCGTGAAAAAGTACTCGTGCCTGCTTGCAACACCAAGCTGTCGCTTATTGGCGAGAGCGCCGAAAAAACCATTCTTACCTACGATGATTATTTCGACAAAATTGACCGTGGACGGAACAGCACTTTTCACACCTACACGCTGAAAGTGGAAGCCAATGATTTTCATGCCGAGAACCTGACCATTGCCAATACAGCCGGACCTGTCGGACAAGCCGTTGCCCTGCATGTCAGTGGCGATCGCTGCTCGTTTACAAACTGCCGATTGCTGGGGCACCAGGATACGCTTTACACCGAAGGGGAAAACAGCCGCCAGTATTTTTCCAACTGCCACATCGAGGGAACCACCGACTTTATTTTTGGAGAAGCCACCGTGCTTTTCGAGCAATGCACGATTCACAGTTTGAGCGATTCGTACATTACAGCGGCCAACACGCCCAAAGGAAAACCGTTTGGTTTCGTTTTTCAAGCTTGTAAACTGACTGCTGCCGAGGGTGTAGAGAAAGTTTACTTGGGCCGTCCGTGGCGCGATTACGCCAAAGTTGTTTTTATGAATTGTGAAATGGGCGTGCACATTTTGCCCGAAGGCTGGGCAAACTGGGGCGGAACCTCACGCGACCAAACCGCTTTTTATGCTGAGTATCAAAATTCGGGTGAAGGAGCCCAAGGGGAGAAACGGATCAGCTGGAGCCACCAGCTGACAAAAAAACAGGCCCGACAATACTCCAAAGAAAAGATTCTGGCTCCGGTATTTGCCGATGAACCCGAAACAAGCGTCTGGACAAACAGGGCCGTCAGCCGTACTACAATTCGGCATTAATCAACTGGCTTTCATCACAAACTAAGAATATACCCCAGGGAAAAACGAAAGAACGAGCTTTTCTCGTAGCTTATGCCATCACCCATGGTTTGCGGAACGTTGTAAATCCAGGCCGCTTCAAAATCAAATTGCTTGTACTTGATATTCAAGGGCAATTGCAACTGCACGTTCATCAAACCAAAAGCATCTTCATAATAATAGTCGTACCCGATGTTGGTCACCGGATCAATGATCACTTCGTTCAGTTGGTATTCAACCAGTTCCGACCCAAAATAAAGCGACACTTCCGGCTCGAGCCTGATTTGATCGTAGGTGCCCAACCGAACCAAATTCACGTAGGCAAAAGCATCCCACGAAAGAGTTGTACCCACATCATCACCCAGCAAAAAGTAAGCATCGAAACGAGTCCCCAGGCTCTTGCTTTTCAGGCTGATTCCGGCATTGAGCCCACTGTTGTACAGCGGATCAAATTCGGGGTCGTCGTTGTTGAAAAAGAAATAATCATACGAAAGGCGGTACCTGAAAAAATCCATTTTCTTCAAGCCTTTGCTGTAACCGGCCGTCAGGATTGTCGTGCGGTAACCGGGTTCAAGCTGGCTGTACCATGCTCCCGAAACCCCGGCATAAAACCCTTTGGAGTGTAGGTAATACAACTGGCCAGACAGGTTGTGCTGTTGGGTGCCAATCTCTCGCCCAGCAAAAAAAGTCCGCGAATCAAAACTGCTCCGCCAGTACAAAAACTGAAAGTTCTTTTTCAAGCCAAACAAGTAACTCAGGTCATCATCATCAAAAAACACTTCATTTAATAGTGAATCAAGTCTTGCTTCCCGCAGTTCATCAATCATATTCGGCTGCTGGGCTTTCAGGCCTTGAGTGAAAATGAGCACTAGAACAAATCCGGTGGTAATCAGTTTTCTCATGATGATGGTCAATTTTTTTGAGTCAAAAATAAAATGATTGTCCACTTGCATTCTAATTTCTTCTGTCATGGCTGCCGATTATTGTCATTCATAGTCATTAGGCAGTCATTAAGTTGTTTTTAAACGATCAATGACAATAAAATGACTATGAATGATTTTTTACTGGCCTTAGCTAATCTTTCGGGCATCCATTAAAGATAAAGCCCGCGGCAACTGGTGTTGCCAGCGAGCTATACCTGCTCATTGGTCATCTGAGCTAGTTTCCCCCTTTACCGTTTCCTTTTTGTCCTCCCTGCTGAGCCTGCTCCTGAGCCCTTTGCTGAGCTTGCTGTTGAGC
>NZ_CAXBDD010000191.1:0-3354 GCF_963974515.1 uncultured Sunxiuqinia sp.
ACGGGGCATCGATTTTGTCAGACGAAAACAAATGGGCTTTCTTCCCCTCAGCAGCCTTTGCATGGAAAATGATACAGGAAGATTTTATGGAAAATCAAGGTCTTTTTTCCAATGCAAAACTAAGATTGAGCTATGGACAAACCGGTAACAATGGTCAAGGCGGAGGATTAACGCCGCTGGGTTCACAATCGTTGTTGGGTAGTAGTGCCACTAACCTGGGCGGCTCATCAGTCTCCACTGCATATATTACCGGTTTGGCAAACAAGGATCTAACCTGGGAAAAAACAACAGAAGTGAATCTGGGCTTTGACTTTGGGATTTTAGCAGACCGAGTATTTGGTTCTATTGATGTCTATAACAGAAAGACCACAGGTATCATTTTTCACACGCCTTTGCCAGCAGTTACCGGTCATAGCGGAACATTCGATAATGTAGGAGAGTCTACCAATAAAGGTATAGAAATAGGCTTAAACACGGTGAATATTGATAAAAGTGATTTCCGGTGGACAACGAATTTCAATTTTGCAAGTAATAAGAATACCATTGACAAACTGTATGGTGATCTTGACGAGATTATTTTTAATGTTTCAGGTACCAATCTAATTCATAAAGTGGGAGAGGCAATCGGTTCTATTTATGATTATGAACT
This sequence comes from uncultured Sunxiuqinia sp., assembly GCF_963974515.1. Taxonomy (GTDB): domain Bacteria; phylum Bacteroidota; class Bacteroidia; order Bacteroidales; family Prolixibacteraceae; genus Sunxiuqinia. The sequence continues at coordinate 650 of NZ_CAXBDD010000191.1, forward strand.
AGATGGCGTTTGGCAGCTGGATGAAGCAGCTGAAGCAGCACAATATGGACAAACGCCTGGGCAGGTAAGAGTTAAGGACTTGAACAACGATGGTGAAATCACCCCGGATAAAGACCGAAAAGTGTTTGGTCAGGTTACGCCTAAATGGACAGGAGGAATAACAAGTGACATGAACTATAAGAACTTTGACTTTTCGTTCTCGATTATCACAAGTCAGGGGAACAAAATTTTCAGTCAGTTCCACGGTAATACTTCGTTCCCATGGGATAGTGATCCGTCAAGACTTTTTAATGGATATGATGTAGATTATTGGACGCCAACAAATCCGATCAATAGTTGGTATCAACCAGGCAACGGAGGATCCTACCAACAAATAATTAAGTACAAAGATATTTCTTACACGAAAGTTGGATATATCACGGTGGGGTACACACTTCCCAGGTATGTCCTGGATAAAATTAACGTAGGTAGTCTAAGAATATACACAACCGTACAAAATCCTTTCATTATAACTCCTTATGATGGATGGGATCCTGAGAACGCTGGTAGAAATTCCTGGGGTGCTGCCTTTATGTCGCGTACCTATTTAGCAGGTATTAGTTTAAATTTCTAATCACTATAAATTAAAAGCAAGATGAAATATATACATATAAAAATATTAGGGTTACTGCTGGCAGTTGGAGTGTTAGGTGCCGGTTGTGATAGTTATCTGGAGGAAGAAAATTATACCTCTTTGAGTATTGAAACAGCTAAATCCAATCCTGAAACATTTGATCAACTTGTTGCCTCTGTTTATGAAAGAGCCAGAGAAACAACCACGCATTACGCTCCTGATATGTATTATCAGCTCGAAGATCTCGGAACTGATATTGTCACAAGAAGTACAGCAGTTTCTGGGACTAGTGACTTAAATGACTATGTGAATTTTTACTCAACAAACTGGACAATCCATGTATATTGGTCTAACCAGTACAGTATCATCTCTGCCGCCAATGTTGCGATAGACACGGCAGAGGAAATTGAAGGGGTTGATCCTGGTGCTAAAACGACCGGTATAGGTGAAGCCAAATTCTTTAGGGCAATGTCGTATTTTAATTTGGTAGAAAATTTTGGGGGAGTGCCACTGGTTTTGAATCAGGTTACAACAGCAGAGACAAACTATGTGCGTGAAAGCGAGGAAGCGATCTATACACAAATTGTACAGGATCTTCAAGATGCCTTATCTGCGTTGCCGGAAACACCAAGTGTATATGGCCGGGTTTCAAAGGATGCCGTTAGACATCTCCTTTCAAAAGTATTATTAACAAGAGGTTATAAGTCATTTGCTGCCAGTTCTGATTTTTCAGAAGCTGCATCGTTGGCTGAAACGGTTATTTCTAATCGGACTTTAGTTCCTTCTTTCGGAGATTTGGTAAGTATTGAAAACCAGCGAAACTCCGAGGTTGTATTTGCCTATTTATTTGGAAGCAATTCTGTTAGCAGAGGCTGGGGGAATTCCAGGCACATGATGTATAAGTTTCGATACTATGATTATCCGGGTTTGTCCAGAACAGTTCAGGGCCTTAGGGCAATGCCAACACCGTTTTATTACTCCCTGTTTCAAGATGATGATCAACGTGCCGAAGCAACATTCTCAAGAGTTCTTTATGCTACCGAAGATTACGAAGCTAATGTTGAGGGAGAAACTGTAAATATGGTAGTTGGCGATACTGCTTTATTCTTTCCCAAGGTTGCATGGACCGCTGCAGAAAAAGCAGCAGTTCCTTATAAAGTAATCAACCCAGATGAATACCTGAAGAGTGATGGGGTAACAACAGTTCATTATCCGATGTTTAAGAAATTTGATGATCCGACAGTCCCTTTTACTCAGCCAGATCAGCCTTCCTGGGGAGAAAGAGATATGGTTATGATGAGGAGCGGTGAGGCATACTTGCTTGCAGCCGAAGCTTATCTTAAATCATCCAATACGACTACAGCTGCTCAGCGCTTAACTGAATTGCGCACCAGAGCTGGTTTAACCACTGCCGTTGAGCCGGGAGACGTTACTATCGACTTTATTCTTGACGAAAGGGCAAGAGAATTAACCGGTGAAGTAAATCGATGGATGGATTTGAAACGTACAGGGAAGTTGGTGGAAAGAACGCTGGCACATAATCCGCATGCGGCTTTTAACAATGCGCTCAATTCAAAACACTTGTTGAGACCAATTCCACAAACCGAGATTGATAATAGCGGTAATAGTATTACACAAAACGAAGGATACTAGAAGATACTCGAATTTGTATAATGGGAAGGACAGGGGGGAGAGGGAGGTCAAATCTTCTTCTCCCTTTTTTCGTATCAACTTTGAAAGCATAAACAAAATGAATCGAGATCAATTTTTGAAGATCGGAGCTTTAGGCGCATGGGCGACATGGTTGACACTGGATGCCTGGAGCAACAGTTCAAAGGAAGAGGAAGAAATCGACATGGGTTTGTACCAGCGATTGCTGGCCGGCAACGACCAAACGGTCGCCAGTTTTTTGAGGCAGTTGTCAACCCGATCAGCATCAGGCTTAAGCCGCCCACGATCGTTGAGTCAGGCATTCGCGGTACTCACGGCTTCCTATACTACACCAGATTCAGAGTTTTATCTTTCCGGAGTTGTTAGCAGCCAAATGGAGGAGTTGGTTTCTGCCTTGCTTGAGTTGCAGCATTTGAATGGA
>NZ_CAXBDD010000192.1:0-3343 GCF_963974515.1 uncultured Sunxiuqinia sp.
CTATCTATTATTCTTCAGCAATGGTTAAAGCAATTCCGCCTCCAACAGTAATTCTTCCATATCCACCTGCACATCCATAGCCGCTTCGCGGGCTTTTTCGGCAAAGTCGGTATCTGCTGAGGCATAGATAATGGCCCTCGACGAGTTCACCAACAGACCGCATTGGTCATTCATGCCGTATTTAGCTACTTCTTCCAGACTTCCACCTTGCGCGCCAACCCCGGGCACTAACAGAAAATGGTCGGGCACCAGTTCGCGGATTTCTTCCAACTTCTCTGCCTTGGTTGCCCCCACCACATACATCATGTTGTCGGTATCGCCCCATTGTCGTGACGTTTTCAAAACCGATTCGTACAACAAGTCGCCCGTTGATTCATTCTTCTGAAATTGAAAATCAGCCGCTCCCTTGTTCGAGGTCAATGCCAGCAGAATCACCCATTTGTCGAGGTAAGTCATAAAAGGCTTCACCGAATCTTCACCCATGTATGGCGCCACAGTTACTGCGTCAAAATCCATGCGATCGAAAAAAGCCCGGGCATACAAATTCGACGTATTGCCAATGTCGCCACGTTTGGCATCGGCAATAATAAACAGCTCGGGATATTTTTGACGAATGTAATGCACGGTTTTCTCGAGGCTTTCCCAACCCGAAACGCCGAGGCTTTCATAAAAAGCCAGATTGGGTTTGTACGCCACGCACAAATCCTGGGTCGCGTCAATAATTTCCTTGTTAAAAGCAAAGATAGGATCCGAAGTCTCTTTCAGGTGCGCTGGTATCTTGAGTATATCCGAATCGAGTCCGACACACAAAAAGCTTCGTTTTTTTCTGATTTGTTCAAATAGTTGTTCGCGGTTCATTGAATAGAGTTGTATATATGGAGTTCACAGTCAGAGTCACAGTTAACAGTTTTTACTGAAAACCAGGACGGGAAACTGAGACTTCCTAAATTTCAGCTTCTTTTAGTTTCTCGGAGTTTTCTTCCACCATCAGCTTTTCGATGATCTCGTCGATATCGCCACCAATAATTGCCTGCAGGTTGTAAAGCGTCAGATTGATGCGGTGGTCGGTCACCCGTCCTTGCGGCCAGTTGTAGGTCCGGATTTTTGCTGAACGGTCGCCGGTGGAAACCATGGTTTTCCGTTTCGAAGCAATTTCATCCAAATACTTTTGGTGTTCCATGTTGTAAATACGCGAACGCAACTCAACCATTGCCTTATCCAGGTTTTTCAATTTCGACTTCTGATCCTGACATTGGACGACAATCCCGGTGGGAATGTGCGTCAACCGGATGGCGGAATAAGTGGTGTTGACCGACTGTCCTCCGGGACCCGAAGAGCAAAACTCATCGCGGCGGATATCTTCATTTTTCAGCTCAATGTCAAATTCCTCAGCCTCGGGCAAAACAGCAACCGATGCGGCCGAAGTATGCACCCGCCCCTGTGTTTCGGTTTGTGGTACACGTTGCACACGATGCACGCCCGATTCATATTTCAGAATTCCGTAAACCCCGGCTCCCGACACATTAGCCACAATTTCCTTGTAGCCACCCGAGGTTCCTTCGCTGAGGTTGGTGACTTCCATGCGCCAACCTTTTTTCTCGCAGTATTTGGTATACATACGGAACAAGTCGCCGGCAAAAATGCTGGCCTCGTCGCCCCCGGTTCCGGCACGGATCTCCAGAATGGCATTTTTGCTGTCTTCCGGATCTGCCGGAACCAGCAGAAGTTTAATTTCCTTTTCTTTGGCGGGAAGTTGTTCCTCGCTGGTTTCAATTTCCTCTTTTGCCATTTCACGGATTTCCTCATCCGATTCCTGTGCCAGCATTTCCTTACCCGATTGAATATTATCAACCAGGTTACGGTAATCTTTAAACGCTTTTACCAGCGATTCCAGGCGTTTGTATTCCTGGCTTAGCTTGACATAGCGCTTCATGTCAGACATCACCGACGGATCGGTAATCTGCTGTCCAACTTCATCCAGCCGGTGCTGAATGGCTTCGTATTTTTCTAATATTGAATGGTCTGCCATATTTTTTGTTCCAAATTCCAAGTTAAAAATTCCAAATCTCCACACCAGGAAGCCACGCAAATCGCTCCTGAATTCACTGGGTTCTACACCTTCTTTGACAGCTTTCCTATGCTAATATTCAAACGTTCCAAATTCAGATTCGATGGTGAGTTTTTTACCTTCAAAGGATTCAACACGTCCAACAACCTGTGCATCAATGTTAAATGACTTCGATATTTCGATAATCGACTCGGCCAGTTCGGGTTTCACATAAATTTCCATGCGGTGGCCCATGTTAAACACCTTGTACATTTCGGCCCAATCGGTTTTCGATTCTTCCTGAATCAGTTTAAACAGCGGAGGAACCGGAAACAGATTATCTTTAATCACATGCACGCCATCGATAAAGTGCAGCACTTTGGTTTGCGCGCCACCGGAGCAATGAACCATACCATGAATATTTTTCCGGTGATGATCCAACATATTTTTGATCACCGGAGCATAGGTCCGTGTAGGCGAAAGCACCAGCTTGCCGGCATCCAACCCAAGCCCGTCAATCGCGTCGGTCAGCTTTTTGCTACCCGAGTAAACCAAATCAGCCGGGACTTCAGGATCAAAACTTTCGGGGTATTTCTGCGCCAGGTAATTGGCAAACACATCGTGCCGTGCCGAAGTCAGCCCGTTGCTTCCCATGCCACCGTTGTATTCCTTTTCATAGGTGGCTTGACCATATGAGGCCAGTCCTACAATGACATCACCAGCCTGAATGTTATCAGCCGAAATCACATCTTCGCGCTTCATACGGCAGGTTACGGTCGAATCGACGATGATGGTTCGCACCACATCGCCCACATCTGCTGTTTCGCCGCCCGTAGGATAAACGCCCACACCCATTTCCTGCAATTCGCGGCAAAGCTCATCGGTTCCGTTGATGATCGCGGCTATGACTTCCCCTGGGATTTTGTTTTTGTTCCGTCCAATGGTTGACGACAGCAAAATATTGTCGGTTGCCCCCACGCAAAGCAAGTCGTCAATGTTCATAATCAGCGCATCCTGAGCAATTCCTTTCCACACCGAGATGTCGCCGGTTTCTTTCCAATACAGGTAGGCCAACGACGATTTGGTTCCGGCGCCATCGGCATGCATGATGTTGCACCAGTCGGGATCACCACCCAGCATATCAGGAATAATTTTGCAAAATGCCTTGGGAAATAATCCTTTGTCGATATTTTTAATGGCCTGATGGACATCTTCTTTCGATGCCGAAACGCCCCGTGCCATATACCTGTTGTCAGTCATAAAATCAATCTATAATTTCAGGGCACAAAGTTAATA
>NZ_CAXBDD010000193.1:0-3285 GCF_963974515.1 uncultured Sunxiuqinia sp.
TTACAGCTTCGCCTCCTCAGTCCCATTTGGCTGAGCACATTATAGGTGTGAAAAAGAAAAACCGACACCTACAACGTGTCAGCAAATTGAGCAACAAAATTACTCAATTAGTTTTATAAATCGTTAAATAGATTTGGAAATTTGATTGAGCGGATCATTTTTCTATGCTTAAATCACCATTTCTTGGGATTGCGGCAATAAGTCGTTCACTCTACTTTTGCTAATCAAAATTTATTCATAATGCAAAAAAGTTAAATACATGAAAAAATTCTACAGCGTGATGACCTTGCTTCTTGTCATCACATCAATATATGCTCAAACCGGAACCTTAAGTGGGAAAATTGTTACTTCAGAAGAATATGAAGGGTCTTTGATTAATCTCGGACTGGAAGGAACGACCAAAGGAACCCTGACGAATGCAGATGGATATTATGAGATCCGAAATATAGGTGCCGGCAGTTATTTCTTAAAAGCGTCATTTATTGGATTGGCCACAAAACGAGTTCCGGTTACCGTAGTAGCAGGTCAGGAAACGGTGGTTCCGGATATCGTGATGGAGGAAAGTAATGAAGAATTGGCAGAAGTCGTGGTTACCGGCTCATTTTATTCCAATTACATTAGCGACCAGCCGTCGAAGGCCTTGAAAATTTCAACTCCCTTGCTGGAATTGTCCCAGAATGTTCAAGTAATAACTAAGGATCTGCTGGCTGACCAACAGGTGATTGACATGCTGGAGAGTGTTACCCGGAATACCAGCGGGGCAATGATGATTGAACATTGGGGAAGCTTTGCCCGGATTAATATGCGTGGGTTTAAGTTGCCGGCTTTTCGAAATGGACTGAACGTTGATTTGCCTTGGGGACCTCTGACTGAAGACCTTTCAGTGGTTGAGCGCATTGAGTTTGTGAAGGGACCGGCAGGTTTTATGTTGTCATCCGGCGAACCGGGTGGTTTTTACAATGTGGTCACCAAGGCACCGCAAGACAATCCGGTGAATGAAGTTTCGCTCCTGTTCGGATCGTTCAATACCCTTCGTGCCACTGCTGATCTTGGCGGAAAATTGAGTGACGACGGCAAACTCCTCTATCGTCTGAATTTGATGGGATCGATGAAGCAGTCGCACCGGGCTTACGAGTACAACGACCGCTACACTTTTGCACCGTCAATAAAGTATCAGATTAACGAGCGGAGTTCATTAACCGCTCAATACCTGTATCAACATTCGCAAATGTCGGTGATTGGCGCTGCTTATGTATTTTCTACAGACGATTTTGCGAGTTTGCCCCGCGATTATACCTTGGGTGAACCAAATATCGATCCATCCAATATTCGTGAACACAATGCCTTTTTGGATTTCAATCATCAACTGAACCCAAATTGGGACTTGACAGCCAAATTGTCCTATTTGGATTATAAGCTGGTGGGAAGCTCCTTGTGGCCCGATTCTGTTAAGACTGAAGGAATTTACCGGGGATTAAGTGTTTGGGATGCGATTAGCAATGCCAAGCTCGGCCAAGTGTTTGTGAATGGTGATGTGCGAACCGGATCGGTGCACCACCGCGTTCTTGCGGGGCTCGACCTGGGCTCAAAGGAATATTTTGCTGACTGGTTCCAGGGTGGCGCATTGGGCGGACCGGACAATCCGTTGTCGTATGATGATCCGGTTCATTTTGTGCCTTCCTCTGCCATGCCGGTTTTTGACCGGACCATGAGCATTCGCCAACGCGCCTTTGGAAGTTATCCGGCGAGTCAGGAGCTTCGTTATTCAGCCCTGTATATTCAGGATGAGTTAGGCTTTTTTAATGATCGCCTGCGTTTAACGCTTGCCGGGCGCTATACGACCTATCAATCGGAGGTTTATGGTGGAATAACATCGGATGAAGTTTTTACACCGCGTGTGGGCTTGAGTTTTTCGCTTGATGCGCAGACTTCCATTTATGGTTTGTATGATCAGTCTTTTATTCCCCAGTCGGGAACGGATAAGAGCGGAAATGCTTTTGATCCGGTTGAAGCGAATGATCTGGAGGCTGGAATAAAAAGGCAATGGGCCGATGGGCGGTGGAATTCATCGCTGACCTTTTACCAGATTACCAAAAACCATGTGCTGACCACCGATCCGGAAGACATTAATTTTAGCATTCAGCTGGGCGAGGCTCAGTCAAAAGGTGTTGAATTTGATATTCAGGGTGAAATTGCCCGGGGACTTAGCCTGATTTTAAACTATGCCAATACGAATGTTGAAGTGACCGAAGACACCAATCCGGATGTTGTTGGAACACGTTTGGCGGGGCATGCCAAGCACATGACCAACGGCTGGTTAAAATATCAATTTAAAAACTCCGGTATGAACGGTCTTTCGCTGGCGTTGGGTTATCAGTACCAGGTCGATCGGTCCTCGTGGAGCTGGGGTGCAGCAAATGAATCGGTACTGCCCGATTACTTCCGGTTGGATGGTGCCATTAGCTGGGCTAATGATGATTTTTCAATTGGGCTGAATGTGAACAATTTGCTGAATGAGTATTTGTACTCAGGAAGCGCTTATGCTACCTATGTTTACTGGCAGTCGGAGCCAGGTACTAACTTTCGGTTGAATGTGGCTTACAAGTTTTAACAAGAGCAGGATGGTGGAAATCAAATACAAATATAAAATGGCACAATGATGAAGTCGCTGATAGGAAAAATACATCTTTGGCTGGGCTTGGCTTCGGGAATCGTTGTTCTAATTGTCTCGCTGACAGGATGCATCTATGTGTTTAGCAAAGAAATTAGCGGTCTGCTTAGAAAAGAGGCTATGTATACCGAGCAGCAGTCAGGAGAAATGATCCCGGTAAGTAAGGCTTGGAAGCAGGCCGAGAAGCATTTGGGTGACGGGAAGACGATTGGCTGGGCGACCATATCGAATGATCCCCGGAAAAGCTGGGTGTTTTCAAGCTACCAGAGCAATGCCGACGCGGTCACTTATTTTGGCATGATTGAGCACTATGAATCGGTGTATGTCGATCCGTACAGTGGTAAAATTTTAGGAACTTATGATGAGAAAATGGATTTTTTCAACATCGTCAAGTTTCTGCATTGGAGCTTGTTGCTGACTACACCCATCGGACAGCCCATCGTCGGGTGGAGCACCTTGGTTTTTGTTGTGCTGCTCATTACCGGTTTGGTTTTGTGGTGGCCGGGAAACTTTAAACGTGCTAAAAATCTGTTTTGGATCCGCTGGCCCAAAGCAACTCCGGGGCATCGTAAGAACTATGATCTGCATAATGTGATCGGGTTTTACAGTACATT
>NZ_CAXBDD010000194.1:0-3278 GCF_963974515.1 uncultured Sunxiuqinia sp.
TCAGTGATGAACATTACTAAGTTTTTTATGGATTAGAAAGTGGGGAGCAGGTCAGAGTAAACAAAAAAATCATGACTATAAAATCAGCATGTATTCATGTCATGGACTCATTTATTTTACTCGCTCATTAAGATTAATAATTAAGTGTTTCCAAAATCAATAAGGTCAGAGTGTTTGATTTTGGGCGTCGATATATGGAAGACGAATGAAGAAATTATCACGACCATGGCAATCAAAAGGGTCAGAGTCGATTGAAATTCACTTCACATCTAGTCGCTCCAAGCAACAATCAATGGTGTCTGACCCTATTGATGCTCCTTTGGCTAACGGTCTGAGAAAGGCCAAAACACAAAGTTTCATTTTGGAGCTTCAATGATGACAACCGAATGGCTGGAAATCAATCAGGGCAGCGCCCCCGTACTGATGAGCTTACCGCATACTGGAACGCAAATACCCGATTCTATCCAATCACAGCTTGCCTGTTCGACCGAACAAGCCCTGACAGATACCGACTGGTATGTGCACCAGTTGTACGATTTTGTCAGCTCAATGGGAATATCCACCGTTCGTACTACTATTTCCCGCTGCGTGGTCGATGTAAACCGGGACCCTTCCGGTCAGTCATTGTACCCTGGACAGGCCACCACAGAGCTTTGCCCAACAACCCGTTTTGATGGTCAGCCGCTGTATTCAGCGCCTCTTGACGACGCAGAGGTTGAACGTCGTAAAAAGCAGTATTTTGAACCCTACCATGCCGCTATTCGGGGCCAGTTGGACCGGTTGTTGCTGGATCACGACATTGTCATTCTGTTTGACGCCCACTCGATTCGTTCACAATGTCCACGACTGTTCGACGGCACTTTGCCCGACTTGAACCTAGGTACGAATAGTGGTCGAAGCTGCGCGCCAGACCTTGCCCTTCTGGTAGAAAAGCATTTATCCGGTGGTATTTTTTCTTTCGTGCATAACGGTCGGTTTAAAGGTGGCTGGATAACCCGTCATTTTGGCAAGCCTTCCAGTCAGGTTCACGGGTTGCAGTTAGAAATAGCTCAGCAAAGCTACATGCACGAAGTTCAAGGTGACGCTCCTGCTCCGTATTCTGCTGACCGGGCTGCTGCATTGCAGTCAGAACTGAAAGGTCTGTTTGTTAAGCTGGTGAACTGGGCTCATGCCTGAGTCCAGTTAAACGTCAGCTCATTCCTCGAAGAATCAATGGGGGGTCAGAGTATTTGATTTTGGGTAACGATATATGAAAGACGAATGAAGAAATTATCACGACCAAGTGAGCTCCGAAATGACGAGGAAATTGTTCACTCGGTCCGGCAATGGGTTAACACTTTTGTGATGGAAATGAATCTATGCCCATTTGCTAAGTATGAGATGCTGAACAATCGGGTGCGCTTTGCTACCACAAGAGCGATAACGGAAGAGCAATTGTTGATGTCACTGCAAGACGAGCTGGAACTGCTCAATAGTGATCCGTCAGTTGAAACTACGCTGCTGATACACCCAAATGTATTGCAGGACTTTTATGACTACAATCAGTTTTTGAGTAATGCCGATAACCTCCTTTTGGAAATGGGACTGGAAGGTACCTATCAAGTCGCCAGTTTTCATCCAGACTATCAATTTGGCGGTACAAATCCGGACGATGCAGAGAATTATACAAACCGCTCACCCTACCCCTTATTGCATCTAATTCGGGAGGCGAGTCTTGAGCGAGCTATTGTGGAATATCCTGATGTCGATCAAATTCCAATACGAAACGTGGCGCTAATGAATAGCCTGGGACACAATAAGCTGAAGGCACTATTTGAGAGCCTATTTAAGCTGTAGGGATTAGTAGTACTTTTTAGCTCCATCCAACAAAGAATGGTGTGTGACCCGAGTGATTTCAAAATTAGATGACCACCTGACAATAATTATGAGGCCAATAGCCTCATTAACACGCCGTAATAAAAAAGGGTAATTATGAAGTTTATTTCAATAAGTTTAATACTTATTACTACTCTGTTATCAACGGGATGTAGCACTTACAACTACAGACCAGAGATTGAAGGGGCAATAAAAACTCAAAATGAGCGCCTTGCACATTTGAATACATTGGATTGCTGCGTAACACCCGAAATGATGAGCAAAGAAATGTTACGTGAAGAAACTATTCACTTCACAATGTTAGAAAATAGCCATACTACCGATTTCAATGATTTTAAAAGCCATTACAAACTTTTCGATATATCTAAATTATCTGGCACTACTTATTACAAGCTTGTTACGTATACACAAGAAAAAAACACATCCCCAATTCAATTATTTTTACCTAAAATCTATATCCTTGATGAGAACTATAAAATATTGAGAGAATCAGATCCTAATCATTTAAGCTTTGTTAGGTGGTCCATAAGGGGAAATAACCACTTTGAGTTATTTATTAAAATTGATAAACAATCGTCACCGAATCAAAAATATATCCTAATTACAGCAAGTCAAGTTCCATATGGAGAACATATCGACTACAGCAGAACCTATAACTCCTTTTACACAAATATCATTGGCAATCAGGCTTATACCGTAAGCGAACCAAAAAATGACTCATTAAGCTTTATAACATCTCCTTCTGGTGTTTTAACAATTGAAAACTTGGGCGTGATGGACAGACCGTTGAATGATAGTGCTTATAGATTTTGATATTTTATGCGGTTAAAGGGGGCAGCCAACTTGAAAAAATAGTGGATATATCTAATCAATTAGTCCGACTCTAACTGACTCCTTCATCAGTATTGATTTACTAAGATTTAATCAGTTTCTGATCAACTTTGCGTTGCCCTTTAATCTTTTTATAAAAGTTTTCGTGAGAACCTAGTTGAAGCAGGTATATCTCAAGCCTGTCTTCGATCCACGAGTAACCTAAAAGAGCCAGTTGCTTATCAAGTTGGAATTTGTGCACTCTCAAAAAAGCTAAATCACCTTTTTTCTGCTCCCCTATTTCAGGGTCTTCAATAATTTTTTCGATCTCATCTTCAACCACTTTGAGTTGCGCTTCTGTCAGCTTTTTAATGGCTTTCTCAAATCGTCGCGATTCATAAACATCAATTTCGTTTTGTTCTTCTGACATAAGGTTTAACTAATCCTTGTTTGACTTCTTCGGTCGCCAGTAAAGATTCACGCACAAATTCATACGACAAGTCCGGGTTGTCGATCATGATTTGGCCAATTTTTGCCCAATACTCTATTTGCTTAGGTAGGGAGCGGCTTTCTGCTTCTGCATGAACTCTGGC
>NZ_CAXBDD010000195.1:0-3209 GCF_963974515.1 uncultured Sunxiuqinia sp.
AACCCGGCTCGTTGCACCCCCGGGTGTCGCGTTTTCCGAACCACGATTGGTCATTGGTGTTGCCGATCATCGCCTGTGGTTGGCCAGCTTGAGGCTTGCGACCGAAGGGAGTCCCGACCGCTTGGGGTAGCTCCACTGCCAACTGACTATGACTCACTGCGACTGTTCTCTGCAAAAAAAACTTCTCCAACCCGAGGTTGAATTGGTTTTTAATGCTCACCGTCAATTTACGATAAAGTTATGGGGATAATTTGGCATGCGATTCTGAAAAGTTAAAACAGACTCTTTTTTAATCACGCCATCTTCGATGTTGATCGCCTTGTGAATGGTCTTGTTTTTCATCCAGCTTTCACGGTTTTCGATAATCGTTGGTAAATAAACAATTAATGCCGCCGATATCGACCTTGAAGCACTTTCCCATAGGTAACTGGGCGTATGATCTACTGCATAATAGTCAACGGTATCAATATTGAAAATTGGGTTTTTAAACGTTGTTGGCTTCGCAAAATAGAATCCCATCCCCTCATCGCAACTCACATCGATAATTAAACTTCCTGGTTTCAATGTCGCCTTTTCGTCTGCCGTCACAAAATTGACCGGATTGTCGGTATCCTGGTAAGTGCCATTGATAATGATTTCAGATTCACCAATTAAATCGGACAGCGGTCTGACCGACCCATCATGCTCCACGGTTACCATCCGGGCTTCACCCGGATTACCTTCACGAATACGAACGTAGTGAACATCCAGTACTTCTTCACGCACCTCATAATCTGGCCGCTGAATACAGATAGTAATATCCCTGAATCCATGAGCTTTAAGGGCGTAAATCGCTCCCCGGCTAACCGCTCCAAAACTAAAAATAATGACTTTGCGCTGGTTTCCGTAGTGACCATCAATACCCCTTAGCTGCAAGGCATGGATCACTGCACAATAACCGGCCATTTCATTATTCTTGTAAAATGTATGTCGGCCTACCTGCCCGCTTGGAGTCCAAATAAACATGTCTTCAAAGGCAATGAGCGTGAGCTTCCGATCAATGGCAGCTTGCGTAATGTCATTTTGCTGGGCACAATGCGGATAACCCCAAATAAATCCCCCTTCCCGCAGTTCCTCTAAATCAGCTAACACCGGTTTTGCAATAATAACGGAACCAATATCTGCTAATAATTCATGACGCGAAGCAACCCCTCCGGCTTGCGAGACAAAAAAATCATCATCAATACCAAAAGGAGCACCATATCCCTTTTCAAAAATCAGTTGTTTACGAATGTCTTCCGGGAGACGTGACAGATGATCCGGATGAATGGGGACACGTTTTTCATCTTCTTTTCTTGACGTTCCAACAACTCCTAAGGTAAGCTTTTCCATCGTTTCCTTGCTGTTAATTTTTTTATGAAACAAATTAATGTCGGCTCGACAATCCGTAATCCAATGAGAAATAATTTGCTGTGGTGGAGATTACCTGGGTTAAGCAGCAAAAGGGAGTCATGACTGATTGAAATCAAAAATGGTATAAACCAAAGGCAAAGGTACGCTAATTATCTTAGAAACCCGCGAATTAAAAAATTGATAATAAAACAGTTGGCAAAACCACCTGCCAAAAATAACGGCCCCGTAGGGCATGTTGGACTTCGTGGCTTTAGGGCTGATTCCATTATTGCCTGAAACCCAACAACCTTAATTCTCATTTCATCGTATGCATGAGCAAAAACGAGGACCTCATGAAAAGCACGCACCTTTTCGGAATCCTTGCCATCTTGCTCCTGCTGGCCTCCGGCTGTGCACGGACTCTATTGAACAGAAACGTCTATCGGTTGTCTGATGACGAACTCAACAGTCCGGAAGCAAAAACTAAAATCCTGAAAGTTCACATGAGTGACGGGTCGCTGTACGTGTTGAATGACTGGTTGTTTAACGAAGAAGCGGAAATCATTGCGGGCTATGGTGACTACTACAATTTCAACCGGCGGTTGCTTGCATCGAATCAGGAGGAAGAGGATTCCCATGCGTATGAGATCTCCTATTCCGAAGTGAGCTTGATTGAAACAAACAAAATTGAACGCGACGGGCGCAACCTTATTGGAATCTCCATTGCTGGTGTTTCTTCGGCTTTTTATTCCATCTATTGTATGGCTAACCCAAAAGCCTGTTTTGGCTCCTGTCCAACGTTTTATGCACTGAAAGATGGCAACTGGCAACTGATTTCCGAAGGCTTTTCATCCAGCATCTCTTCTTCGTTTGAAAAAACCGATGTAGATATGCTTTACGGAGTCGATCACCCCACAGACACCTTTACCTTAAAGGTGACCAATGAAGCCCTGGAAACCCACGTGATTCGCTATGTCGATCTGCTGGCATTTCCGCTGGCAACAGGTGAACAGGTTTTTGCCACGGAAGCAGGCGTGTTTTACCGCACCTCCGCCCTGCAAGCACCCCAAAGCTGTCTGGCGGATGAAGGAGATATGCGGGCACTGGTCCTGGCGTTTGACGGCAAGGAGCGGTATAGCCTGGCCGATGAGCATACGCTCACCCGAAAAGAAGAAATCATACTGACATTTGCCAACCCGCGCGGAGTGGAATCCGGCTTACTGATTGGCTCCAAACAAAGCCTGCTCACAACCTTCCTGTTCTACGAGTTGATGGCCTACTCGGGAACGCACTACGGCCGGTTTGTTGCGCGGGTCGAAAACGGCGACCCACACCTGCTGAAACGCATTGAGGAGATGTGGGATCGGCTCGGAGGAATTGAAGTTTTCGTTCAAATGACCGATGAAAAATGGCTAAAGGTGGGTGAAATTAACGAGATGGGGCCCATAGCAGCCGACATTCACCTGGTGAAATTACCAGCAACGGAACAGGAAAACATCACCTTAAAGCTTCGCCTAACCAAAGGACTTTGGCGGATCGACTACCTATCGTTGACCGAAATTCTGGGAGAAGAAACACCCTTACGCGTGAAGCCCCTGCTGGTTACAAGTAACGATACCATTTGCCCGGAGGCCTTGCAATTGCTGACGGATGAGCAGGAACCGCTGGTCACATTCCCGGGCGACCACTACACGATCCACTACCCCTTACCCGACGATTGCAGTTACCAGTTTTTCCTCGAAACCAAAGGCTATTACCTCGAGTGGATGCGGGACGAGTGGATCAAAGAGGAAGATCTGAAGAAAGCCGCATTGGCGCTCTATTTCCCCGGGCTTTTT
>NZ_CAXBDD010000196.1:0-3153 GCF_963974515.1 uncultured Sunxiuqinia sp.
CGGAATACAAGCCCTCCGGGTTTTCAAAAGCTTCCGGCATAAAGCCATTCACTCCAAAATAAAATAGGAGGAAACCAGTGTATCTTTCCTCCTACTCGATTCTCATACTTACCAGGTATATGCACAATTGCTGAATAGTCCTATTTTGTGTACGCTATTCTGCGCGAAGCTTTTCGTAAGAGGATGTTGATTAAATCCTCGGTACTGCTACCTACTGAGCCGCTTACACCTTTATTGTAGTTGATCAGTAACTGTCCATCAGAAGCATTGTGAATAAACATATTAAGGACAGCCTTGTTGGTACTTCCCCAAAAGCCAATCAAAGCGCCCAAGGCCAATGATGCTCCTTCAGACATGGGTTTGCTGGTTTCAAACTTACCGGATACCACGGCATCAACCTCCAATAGCCTGGCCAGTTCTTCCGGCGTATAATCGGTTAGGTTTTCGTAAGTAATTCCATTCTTCTTGAGAAGGGCATTTGTTGTGTTGGTATCCTGTACCTTGACTGTCAATTGATCCCTTTTTTCTCTTTTGAGAAACCAGGAATACATGGCCATCTGTACGCTTTCACCTTCGGATTGCTCCATGCGCTGCAACTGTTCGGGTGAGATGTCTTTCATCTGTTTTGGGCGTAACGAAACAGTGGCGTCGAACGGAACAACAGCAATGATCTGATGTTCTTCTGCGATCTTATCAAACGCTGGGTTTTCGTACAAATGTGTTTGTGCAAGTACTGCAAAGGTTAGGAAGCTGGCTAGCAAGCTTAGAAAAATTTTTGTCATAATTGGTTTTTTAGAGTTTTAAAAGTCGCAATAAAGATAAATTTATTTTTACTGATGATTTCAGCTTGGCTTTATTTTTTAGAAACTATTTTGTTTAAGATTGCTAAAAGGAAAAACCTCTGTAACAGAAGCTACAGAGGTTTTCCGATATAATAATATGGTGTATGGCAATTTGCCGCGCCGGAACAAGACAAGCCAGCCGCTCAGGCCTCATACAAGACTAGTCCGGGTTGGGGTACCCATTCGTTATCGGGCTGGGCGACGAGGTTCGAGGAAATAATTCTTCCTTTGGTAAAAACGGAGCTGAATGCATTGGGATCTTTCAGCGTTTCCTTGGCTTTCTCAATGCCTTTGTCATCCTGAATCGCAGATTTTATAGCTCCTTTCTGGTAATAATAGCGGGTTACAATTTCATCGGTCAGCATTTCTTTTAGCTCGTCTTTAAACGATTCGAAATCCTGGTCCAACTCGTGTCCGATTTTGACTTTCAATTGTTCAAATTCCACTTGGGCCACATCAAAGTATTTTTCCTCTTTGGCCGTTTCCATCAGCTCTTTAAAAACCTTTTCTGTCTCTGATTGGTAGGAGAACTGACGTTCTTTCACAAAAGCCTTGAAATCGCTGAAAGTTTCATCATTCAATTCAAATTCCTCAGCCGAAGCGATCGATTCATGCTCATTGGCAAATTTAGTGGCATAGTCAAAAAACATAAATTTTCGGGCCAGATTGATGCTCAGGCTGCTTAAGCGGTCAAGATCAATTTTAATGTCCGGAACAATGCCTCCGCCGTCATAAACCTTGCGCCCCTTTTTGGTGGTAAACTCACTAATCAGCGAGTCGGGCACATTGCCAACGCTTCCATCTTCGTTGCGGTGTGAATAATCCAACGCTTGGATACAGCGCCCGCTGGGGATGTAATATTTGGCGGTGGTTACTTTCAGTTTGGTGTTGTAGCTCAGGTCGCGGGTGGTTTGAACCAAGCCTTTCCCAAAGGTGCGTGTGCCAACAATCACAGCGCGGTCCAGATCCTGCAGAGCACCGGCAACGATTTCAGAGGCTGAAGCTGATCCTTGGTTGACCAAAACAGCCATTGGCATCAGGGTGTCGATAGGGTTTTCGGTGGCGGTGTAAGTTTTATCCCACTGCTTCACCTTGCCTTTGGTGCTCACCACCTCGGAGCCTTTGGGGACAAAGAGGTTTACAATTTCAACCGACTCCATTAACAGGCCGCCCGGGTTGGAGCGCAAGTCCAAAACCAACTTTTTAGCTCCTTGCTGTTCTTTCAGCTCAACAAAGGCTTTTTTTACTTCGTTGGCACAGTTTTGAGTGAAGTTCGACAGGCGGATATAGCCAGTCTCGTCATCCAGCATACCATAGTAGGGCACGGCGTCAATCTGAATTTTCTCACGTACAATTGCAAGTTCGAGGTTTTTCTTTTGTCCCGGACGTTCGATTTTTACATCAACAACCTTGTTGGCCGGTCCTTTTAGCAGGTTACTCACATCTTCCACCGACATGCTTTTGGTCGACTTTCCGGCTACCTCAAGCAAAATATCGCCCGCTTTTAAACCGGCTTTTTGAGCCGGAAATCCTTCGTATGGTTCTGAAATGACCACCTGGTCTCCATGTTTGGTGATCATGGCTCCAATACCGGCATATTCACCTGTCGTCATAAATTTGAAATCTTCCATGTCCGACTCGGGAATATAGGTGGTGTAGGGGTCAAGCGATTCGAGCATCTCGTCGATGCTGGTTTTCACCAGGTCGGTGGGGTTGATGTCGTCAACATAAAAAAGGTTGAGCTCCCTGACCAGTGTATAGTAAATATCCAGATTCTTGTCGACAAGAAAGAGTTTCTCATCGCGGTTAAACCCGGTGAGTATTAATAAGACAACCAGTAATCCGGCGGCTATTGAAAGTCCTGTCTTTTGTTTTCTGTTGTATTTCATGTGTTTATTTTTTCAGATTAAGTGTGTGCAATTTGCGTATCGATGTTAGCTTTCCAACTAAAGTTACTCAACGCATAGAACTCGCCGCTAACATTCCTTAGTGTGTTGAAAGCTTCTTTGTCCTGGCTCGTTTCATCTTCACTTGTTTCAATGACAAACGACAAAAATACTAAAGCTTTGTTTAAAAGCGGCTGTCATTTTCAAGGAATTAGTTAAATATTCTTAATTGGTCGGGTCTGTACGATTTGCAGTCACTTGAAATTCAGGACTCGCCGGAGCGTTTTTGCGAGCATGCATCAATTCTGCGCGTTACGAGCATGTGACGATGGATTTAATTTCAGAAAAAAAGGATTTTGAGGTGTGAAATTCGAATTGGTTTCATTAATTTAGTTTGTGGATAGCGTGAAGGAGAGCGGGTTAAG
>NZ_CAXBDD010000197.1:0-3107 GCF_963974515.1 uncultured Sunxiuqinia sp.
GCCAACACCAATGAACCATAAATAGGTCATGGCGATTTTGGGTTGTATCTTTTTGACAAGTGCTTCTCTGGACAGTGCCTTCATTACATTCTTGGCGCCAATGCATTGAATAATTAATTTGATATCCAATAACATTGATTTTACGGTCGTTTTCTTTCTATCGGGATACACGACAAGCGCGCAGGCTTTTTTATTGTCGGAAATAAAAACGTCACCAAATAAAGAACATACTTCAAATGAGTAGTTCATTAAAGCCCGGATCCTGTTGATCCGTTTTTCATCCTGATTGACTACATAATTGACGCTTTGATTGGATTCAAATGACTGGGTGAGAATATCAATGATAAGATTCTTATCCTTATAGTTTGCCCGCCTCATAGAATAAAATTTTGGAGTGAACAATACAAAAACCTACTGTAAAATGTTTAGATAGAAAACATTTACACGGAAGATGTTAATTGCAACTTAAAATAAACAACAAGCAATCAATTATAATTGTTTGAAGACAAATGATCTGGTTATAAAATCTTAAGGCTAATTTTGTGCTTGCGTTTCGTTGGTTCTGAAATTCGGGGAGTGGTTGAGCATCTTCTTTTACGATGGGATTCTTCTTTTGTCCGAATAAAAAAAAGGTAGTTCTCCCACTCAATTTTCTCACCAAAGGTATTTACGCATCCCGGAAAAGTCAAGGGTGACCACCCCCTTCCGTGCCTCGCCAGGCCACACTTCGTGCTTGGTCAAAAACCTGACGTCTATGGTTTTGGTATTTTGAAGATGCGTCAGGTTTTGTGACATTCGCCCTTGACCAGAATCCGGTCTGCTCAATGGGTTACGGCTCAAAATTAATTGGCGAGCCAGATGCCATAAAAAGTCCGCAGGGCAAGCGGCAGAAATTATGAAAATCTATAAGAAAAGTCTTCCACTTATCACCTTGAAAAAAACAAAAACCGATTTCCCGTGTATCAAAATCCTAAAATCCGCTGATGCCAGTGAATTCATTCGCAACTTTTACTCGGATGATGTTGGTATCTATGAAAGTTTCTTCATTCTGCTGCTCAACCGGGGCAACACGACTATCGGTTATGCCAAAATCTCACAGGGCGGTATCGTTGGAACAGTGATTGATGCCACCATCATCGCCAAGTTCTGCGTTGAAGCTTTGGCCAAATCTGTTATCCTTTGCCACAACCATCCCTCCGGTACCCTTATCCCAAGCGAAGCCGATAAGGAAGTCACAAAAAAAATAGCGACTACATTAAAGATTTTCGATTGCGAAGTTCTTGACCATATCATCCTTACAGAAGATTCTTATTTCTCTTTTGCAGATGAAGGGCTGATGTAATAAAGAGAGCCCTTCGGGGCTTTTTTTGGTCGTTTTAATATATTGAAAGAAGCGTTTTTGTCAAATTTTTATTTTTTACGAATTAGTACTGACCAATAATTTTCCACATTTTTGACCTCTGACACGTCATGCCCTTCACCGCGCACCGAACCGGGAACATTGTTGATCGGTGCTCCGTCATCCAGCAAAATTTCTAGGAATTCACCGGAATGCATCTGAGCCAGTTCGATCTTGGTCTTCACAAAATTCATTGGACAAGCCACTCCCCGAAAATCCTTGAAACGTTTTTCTTGTGCTTCATTTTCGGGGCTTTCAGATTTTGGCTTTACCTGTTTCACTTTAAATTGAAGAGAATCATCCATGCTATTGTATAGCTCAATAACGGATGAAGCCAATTCAAAAATGAGTCCCTGGTATTCCTGAAAGTTGCCTTCCGGATTTTTTAGGGCCAGTTGAACCACCGGACCAAATTTCATATCCACATGACCCTCACGGATAAAGTCATCTTTGAAAGCGGTAAAAACCTCCTCCCGGTTTTTGGGTTCAATTCCACGGGTAACCAGCAACATACGCGAAGCATGAAAAACAACTTCATACAGTAATTGACTCGTTGCTGTTTCATGGAAACTTTCTTTGATCTTCTTCTGAAGTTCCAGGATGAAATCCCTGTCAAAATCGATCATGTCAAACATTCCGGCAGAACATTCAGCCTGCCCTTTTCCCGTCAACGAGAACAATTCCTGCGCTCCCCAATCGAAATAATAATTTTTGTCTTCTTCAAACGACGGGACCTCGTCGTACTTTTTCAGCAACTGACCGATTTCTTTTTCCCCTCCAGCTTGCAAATAGGAATCGAAACCGTCATATGCTTCTTTTCGAGATGCGTACAATTCTATCACTTCTGCTGCAAAAACCGGAAGATCACGGGCGCTAATCTGGCCGATCATCTCACCCAAACGAGCTATGCCCCAGCCAGTCTGTCCCCCAAGCGTGACGTAATAAGCCGGGTAAAGCCTTTCATTCCGCGAAGCCCGTCCGTAAAATCCCAGATTAGCTACCTGGTGTTGTCCGCAGGAGTTCGGACATCCGGACAAATTGATCCGGAAATTAGAAACCTTATCCAATGTCAGTTTATCGAGAGTCGAAAGCCTGGATTTAATGGCTTTTGACGCTCCTTTGGAAAGGCAAATTCCCAGTCGGCAAGTATCGGCGCCGGTACAGGCCACCAGGCTGTTTAAAATCCTCGGAGAACTGATTTCAATCCCAATGGTATTTAAAAGATGAAAGAGGCTTTGCAGTTGATCTCCGGGAATATTCCGAAGTAAAATATTCTGCCTCATGGTTAAACGGAGGCAGCCGGGCCCAAAAGGTATCAAAATTTGCGATAAACGTTCAAGCGTCTTTGCACCGGCCATGCCATGTTCAAACGGGATTTCCACCGAATATAACCCTTGCTGCCGTTGTTCATTCACATACCTTTGGGCCCAAAGAGTAAAAGCCCTGCTCCCGTCATGAGCCAACCTGTTTGGCTGGCTGGTTGATGCAGGCATTTCAGGAAGGTTCAACGGGTATTTTCGTTCTTGTTTCAGTTGATTAAAGTAACCGTGAAATAGCTCAAAAACCTTTTCTACTCCCAGTTTATAAAAGATGTATCGAATCCTCGCTTTGTGCCGGTTACGGCGGTTACCATGTTCTGAAAAAAGCTGTTTAACCGCTTCGGCAACATATAAAATATCCGACGCCGGAAGAAAGTCAAACAATAAAT
>NZ_CAXBDD010000198.1:0-3106 GCF_963974515.1 uncultured Sunxiuqinia sp.
ATAGTTCTGTCTATTTTCCCTGGTATTCTTTTGGCGATTTGCCATACAGGGCTTTAAACGATGTGGAGAAATTCGCAGGAGTTTTAAAACCTACCATATAAGCGATTTCTGAAATTGAATATTTGCCCTCTTTAATTAGTTGAGCCGCCCTTCTTAGTCTTATGTGTCTGATAAAATCGTTGGGAGCAGATCCTGTCAAAGATTTAAATTTTCGGTATAAGTGCGTTCGGCTGAGGCCTAGTTCTTTTCCCATCAGTTCTACACTAAACTGTTCTTCATCAATATTTTTTTCTATTAAGGCGATTGCATCTGTTATAAATTGTTTGTCGCGGGGGTGTATCCCAAGTGGTTCCTGGGTTTTGTCTTCCGTAGAGGAGTAAAAGGTTTTTATATTCTGCTGGGTATTCAACAGGTTTTTAATTACCTGTATTAAATGTCTGGGTAAGAACGGTTTGGTTATATACGAATCCGCCCCGGTTTCATATCCTTCTGTTCTACTGTTTATGTCGCTTTTTGCCGTGAGTAGAATAACGAAAATATGACTTGTTTTTATATTCGATTTTAATTTTTCGCACAATTGGGTGCCACTCATGTTGGGCATCATTACATCGCTAACAATCAAGTCATAATCGTTTTTCAAGGCCTGTTCATATCCTTTTTGTCCATCTTCTGCTTCATCAATTTTAAACCGGTCCATTAATATGGAAACGATATACTTGCGTATTTCCTCATCGTCTTCAACCACAAGTATATTGGGAGCACTAGAGAGATCAACCAAGCCTTTGGTTTCTGACTCCCCAGTAAAACCCTTGGGCAGAGCATTCGTTAATGGATTAATGGCTGCGTTCTGAATACTGATTTCATTGTCGTTCGCTGATTGGATCAAGGTTCTGTCATAAGGAACCTCAATGGTAATGCGAGTACCTTTATTTGGTATACTTTCAATCTCAAGAGAACCATTATGAAGCTCAACAAGTTTCTTCGAGTAGGCAAGTCCTATGCCTGAGCTTTGCATTTCAAGATAATTTGTGCCAGTTGAATTATTGTTAAATTCCTCGAAGATTCCTTGTATTTTTTCCGGGGCAATACCACTTCCAGTATCTGATAAGGTGATGTTGACTTTGCTTTCATCGCTATTCCAGATGCGGATATAAATGGACCCGCCTCGAGAAGTATGTTTAAAAGCATTGGAAAGTAGATTGGTCAGAATTTTTTCCATTTTATCCTGATCATAATTGAAAGGTAAGATTTCAAAATCTGAATCAAAAGAGAACAGGATTTCGTTCTTAATGGCAGTGGGATTAAAAGCTGCCATTACTTTTTGTGTCGTTTCAATCAGGTTATTCCGTGTTTTTTTCAGTGGTAGTACATCTTGCTCAATCCTCCTGAAATCGATGAGCTGATTGATTAACTCCAAAAGTCGTTTAGAGTTGGCACTAATATTAACAAGCTTTGTTTTTAGTCCTGAATTACCGTGCAGGTCTGCAATAATTTGTTCCAAAGGACCAATAATCAATGTAAGAGGCGTTTTAAATTCATGAGATATGTTGGTGAAAAACCGGAGTTTCATCTGGGTTAACTCCCTCTGTTGATTCTTCTCTACTCTTTCCATTTTTACGGCGGCTTTCATTTTTTCCTCATGACGTACCTGTATACGTAACCCGTGGAAAACCAGAATTAAAATAAGTCCGTAAATGAGGAAAGCCCACCAGCTGAGCCAAGGGGGATTTTTTATTGCAAAGGCAATTTCTACTCCTTTTTTGTCCCAAATGTTGTCATTATTTGATGCTATAACCTTAAATATATACTTCCCAGGCTTAAGATTGGCATAGGTTACTTGCCGTTGGTTTTGCACATAGTTGAAATCATCATTTAACCCAGCCAACTGGTATGCAAAATTGCTTTTTTTGGAAGCAGAATAGTTTATTGTGGAGTAGTCAAAGCTTATGGTATTTTGATCATATTTTAACTTTATAGGCAGACTGAGCCGTAATGCTTCATTTATTGGAGTACCTTTCAAATCTTTATCCACCTCCCCATAATTTACCTTCATTCCTTCTATTTTTATTGGAAAGGTCAAATAGTCACCCCTAATATCACCAGGATCAAAAAATACGATGCCATCAGTGCACCCGAAATACAATTCGCCAGATTTGGTAGCATAACTTGAATTGTAATGAAATTCATCGGCATTCATTCCATCGCTTCTAAAATAGTTTGAAAAGTCGCTTAAACTGTAACTAAATCGCGACAGACCGTTATTTGTACCAATCCACAACCTACCTTTCGAATCTTCCTCAATGGAACAAATATCGTTTGATGGTAAACCATCTTCAACCGTAAACTGCTGGAAATTGCTTGAATCGGGCAAATAAAGAAAGAGCCCGTTAAATTCTGTTCCTACCCACATTCTGTCTTTCGAATCTTTAAAGACGCAGACAAACTTATCATTAGCGAGATTGGTGTTTTTTTCGTTCGATTTAAAATAGCTAATCGAAAGGTCTTTATTGATGCGGCACAAGTCAGTATTGTAATTGGCACACCAAATATTTCCGCGGCTGTCCTCCTCAATATTCTGCGTGTTGGCATCACTTAGGAGTTTGGAAAAAGTGCCTGCTGTGGGGTCAAACAGAAAAACTCCGGCAGGATTTGCAACCCAAATACGGAAATAAGTGTCTGTTAAAATCCCGGTAATCTGAGATTCAACATTTTCTACAGAACCAGGTATCTGGTATGTTTTACTTTGCTTGTTTTGGAAATCAAAGCGCGTTAATAAGTTATCTTCGGAACCTATCCAAATGATGCCGTCTTTATCGGCATTTATTGTTCTGACTACTTTTTCTTTAAGGTGGTTTAATCCCGAAAATTCGCTGTTAGACTGGACAAACTCATTTTTGTCGTTTACGATGAGCAATCCCTTCTTGTCAAATGTTCCTAAAAAGAGATATCCTTCTTTGTTTTTATAAATGGCGGTAATGTTTTTGCTTGCGTTTTCCAGTTTCTCAGCCAACTTGTAATTTCTGTTAAAATGTTTTGTCCTGTGGTAGATTACATTTAATCCCTGACTGAAACTTCCAATCCAAATATTTTTCTGATTGTCCTGAAA
>NZ_CAXBDD010000199.1:0-3069 GCF_963974515.1 uncultured Sunxiuqinia sp.
TTGAATGAGATGAATACCAACTCTAACCTGGTTCAAAATCCGGGATGGTAATGGAGACAGGTTATTTATTTAATAAACACGATAAAAAGAATCGTATGAAAACCATAAAAACATATTTACTGCTCCTGGCAGCATTCTTGCTGGTTGTAACTTCCTGTGAAGAAGAGAAGGTGCACCGGGCAACATCTGATGACAATATACCACCACAGCCACCAACAGAGGTGAGCTACGAACCCTTATACGGCGGCGCACGGTTTTTCTATGAAGTTCCAGATGATGAGGATCTTTTAAGTGTCGAAGCCGTTTATACCAACAGGCAGGGCGATTCGTTCTCTTTCTCAGCCTCATACTTTGTCGATTCGCTTGATGTTTATGGCTTTGGCGATACCATCGACTACCAAATTGATATGTACGCCGTAGACCGTGCGGGTAACCGTTCAACACCGGTTAACGTAACCGTTAGACCGCTTGAGTCTGCCATTTCAAGGGTAGTCAACTCACTCGAACTGAAACCCGCCTTCGGATCATTCTTTGTTGATTGGATCAATGAGTTGGAGCAAAGTATCAATGTTTACATTGACTTTAATTACACGCAAGACGGTGAGTCAAGAGCATTTACTTCCGTTTTCTCGTCCAACCTCGAAGAAGACCGACGGTTTGTTGACGACCTTGATCTTAGTTCAGACGACCCGGTAACTGTATCGATCCGTGTGTCTGATATCTATGGAAATGTCACTGAACCGAAAGACATGGGTCAGATTCACCTGCTGGAAGATGCCGCACTCCCTAAAGAGGGTTGGGTGCTGCCATTGAACAGCGACTCTGTTGGAGGCGTTCCCCAGGCTTTTGGAGATAACGTTGAAGGCCGCTTGGTAAGTGTTATTGACGGCATTATCGATGAAGGAAACAACCTCAACTTTATGCACACAGGAGGCCGTGGACGCACCGGAAACAGCTCTGATGGAAACATGCCCTGGAACGTGATTATCGACTTGGGCGACCACTATGAACTCAGCCGGATCCTGACCCACCAACGCCACATGGATTTCTGCGGAGACCTTTGTCAGGGACAATATTACCGGGGAGAGAATGTTGGTCTTTATGAAATGTACATCTGGGATGAAGACACACAGTCGTGGGAGTATGTATCAGAAAATAAAATCGAAGTTCCGGAAGGACTAAGTGAGCTTGAAATTGTGAAAAAAGGAAAAGAAGGCGACGAAGCCTACATGTACCCTGATGAACCTCAATACACCAAACCGACCCGCTGGTTCCGCTACCGGGCAATGAAAGGTTTTGGAGGTAACTATACGCTGGATAACGCCAACTGCTTATCTGAGATTACACTCTATGGCAGAAAGGCTGCAAATTAAGTTTATTAGGAACAGTGATTTAAAGATTAAAATTATGAGAAACATCATATTGCTATCAATATTGGCTTTTTCAACATTTATGTGGTCGTGCGAAGGCATGTACGAGAAGCAGGAAAAGTATGAAGGAGAAATTGTCTATCCGGCTAAGTACGATACCATTATTGGGCACATCGGCTTCGAACGGGTTGAAATTGACCTGATGAAAGCCGGACGCATTCCCAGCAGCCAGATCAACCTGGGAAAAGCCAAAATAACCCGAATTGAGTATGACGATCAGGTGATCACCATTGACTCGCTGGTTTCGTGGGTTAACATCACCGGACTGACACAATCTAAACTCTACCGGTTTAACGTTTATACCATCGATGAATTTGGCAATGAATCTGTGCCGCTGGAGATTGCCCTGATTCCTTTTACCAGCACCGACCTGGCAAATTATGCCGTTACTCCACCGCGGGTTATGGCATCGCCCTCAGCAGCAGTCATTGACTGGCCAAACGGAATTTCTTCGGTACTGATGAACTACTACGGTTTGAAGTTTCAATATACCGACAAAAACGGTGAGCTTCAAAGCGGTGAACGTGGCGCCGACTCCCGTTTCTTTATCGGAAATGTTGAGGCTGGCGAACCGGTTGCCATCGACATGGAATATAAAATCATTCCCATCGTCAACCGCCAGCCCATTTTGGATACGGTGATCTTCGAGAATGTGCTGAATGTAAACATGCCAACGAGTTCGTCCGAATTTGCACCGGTCGAGAAAGCAGTCCTGGAGGCCAACGGAGTGACCACCTTCACTGCCGATGGGGTGTCTGACATTACCGAGCTGGTTTATCCTATTCATGCCAATTCGCTTCAGGATATCTTCTATTTCCCGAATTTGGAAACACTGGATTTGACCGGTGGCGAGGTATTCCCCAACGTACCTGAGCTGCATTATGACAACCGTGGCTTCCAAGATGTTGTTGGCGGAGGCGAATTTGCCCCATTCATGCGAAAAGCAGGCAATGTATCCGGAGGAAACACCTTGAAGGACTTCCTCGAAGCCGGACTCCTCACGAAAGTATACTACCGCGCAAACACCATGGGACTAGACGACATCTTAATGCCTTATGTTGAAAGTGGCGTCGTAGAATTGATTGAAAACCCAAATGAAGTTCTGGTTGAAAATCAATTCGAAGTGAGTGGACTGTTACAGGACGGAAACTGGGAGCTTGACGTGATTTATCCTGCTCCGGATGCTCCAGCAGGCGAAGGATTGGAGAACATATACAAACTGATTCCCCGGAAAACCAGCGCCTCGTTTGTATTGGCGCTGCCTAAAGAATACCAATTGAATGCCGAAGAATACAAATACCTGAAGATGATGGTTTATATGCCACCAAAAAGTCAACTGACCGGGATTTATGAGCCGTTCCAGCGCCTGTGGCCGCGCTTTATGAACAACATGTGGGCTTTTGGGAACAACAGCAGCTTCGGACAGGAGTATTGGGAAAAACCTCGTTTTACAATGCCCGATTCGTCGCTGGAAAACTGGACGGAAGTTACGATTGATATGTCTGAGGCAGTCGGTAAACACACCCGGGTCTTTGTAATCAACATTGGTGGGGAGCCTTGGATTGACTATGATTCGTCGATCGATATTGTGTATTACTTTGCCAACATCCGGTTTACCAAAGAATAAGAAAAACGCTAG
>NZ_CAXBDD010000200.1:0-3055 GCF_963974515.1 uncultured Sunxiuqinia sp.
ACCGGACGGTCATGGATCAAGGCAACTTTCAAGCCTTGTTCGGCAGCAGCAATCGATGCAGCACAGCCGGCAATGCCACCCCCAACAACCACCAGATCATATTTCTCAATCTTTTCAGGAACACTTGGCTCCTCCAATCTATCAGCACGCCATTTATTCAGCTCGGCCGTTTCGCCGGGTAGTTTCTCGCCTTCATCCATGGTCAGGTAAATGGCATCACAGCGTCCTTCAAATCCTGTCAAATCCTTAAGAGAGATTTGCTTCGTTCCCTTTCCAAGTTGAATTTCGCCGGCATATTCCCAGTTCCATTCCGGGTTAAGCCCCAAGGTCCGTTCAAGCGTTTGACCATCAATAAGCAAGTGAAACCTCCCCGGAGCCTCCCAATTCCCGGGAACCCAATTTTTAGTGCGTACCCACACATGATAGGACCCCGGTTTGCGAATCGTGAATGTCGTTGAAGCATCTTTCACCGGCTTTCCCATGCCATGTGCTAAAAGGTAAGGTGATCCCATCTGCTCAACAAACTGGGGATCAACCACCCATCCACCTTTATTGGTAAAGCTTTCAGCCTCAATTAAGATCGACTGTGCTTTGACTCCCGCGATTGCGGTTAGCATGAAAATAACTGCCACGAATATCTTTTTTATCATCATGATCTAATTTTTAGTTTCAATCTTCATTTCGTTTCCAATTAACTTTCCTCCGGATACCATCAACGAGATTTCTCCGGACTTCTCCGTTGATTCAATCACAGCAACTATTTTCCCGTTAAACGCGCGCATATAATTAGAGGAAAAAGAAGTTCGACACAACTTAGAAAACTGGCTGATTAAGTGTAATTTCCAATATCGTAACTGCCGGACTTTCGCTATAATCTACGCCATTTATTGTAACCGTATTGTTCTCATTTCTCACCCAAGTGAGTTCTTCTCCGCTGAATAGATTAACCACTTTGCTGACCGTTTTATCTCCCAATGACTGGGTCGTAAAAGTCCCTGAATTCAACGCCCGGTATCCCTCATAAATATGGCAGTAAATTTTATTATCCTTGAAAGTAAAACCATATTCGCCAAAAAGAGGCTGCCATGGACCACCTGTTGTGCCAAAAATCGCTTTTCCAACTACATCTAACCAACTCCCCACCTCTAGAAGTACCTCTTGCTGATTTTGAGGAATCACTCCTTCTCTATCAGGCGCTACATTGAGTAGCAGGTTCATATTCCTTACAGCACAATTAGATAAGAAACCGACCACTTCTTCAAAGCTAAAGATTGGTCTGTCAGGCCTATATCCCCATCCTCCTTTTTGAAGAGAGACGCATTTTTCTTCAAGCTGCTCAAAACGAATATCCCCTGTCGTCTTTGAGCCACCTTCTTCACCGTGAACATCGCCAATCCAAGAAAAGCGTTCGTTCACCAACATATCGGGTTGGTATTTTCTCACCAATCCCATGATTCCAAGAGCTTTCCCAGTGTCATTATCTCTTGTAATGTACTTCTCTTTTATAGGCCATTCATTGTCAGGATTTTGATATTTACCAGGATCCCAAAAGTAGCGTTCCATTTCATGATCTACAGTTTGACCAAGCCATCCGCCGTCCCAAAACATATAATCTATTTGGCCATAATCTTTCAAAAGAGTGGTAACCTGTTCATAAACTTCTTCTTTCATGTCTCGTGCATCTGATTTGTGCCAGGCAGCAGTTTTATAGCCCCAGACATTTGGTTTAGCATCTTCTCCGGTTACGTCATAATATCCCGGATAACGCCAGCTCATAGGTGAATAATACATTCCTACGTGAAGGCCCGAAGCTCTAACTGCAGTAACGTATTCTTTTATTAAATCTCTTCCTAAGTCCTTTTGACTGGTCCAGGAATAAGGATGTTTACTGTCAAAAAGCGAGTAGCCATCATGATGCCTCGAGGTTAAGACCATATATTTCATACCTGCTTTATTTGCCAGATCGGTCCATTGCGAAGCATCAAATTTAGAAGCAGTAAAACCCTTTTCCGGATCTCTTGCTTTTCGTTGGTAGAACTCATGCCCCCAAGCCTGATCGTGTCTTACCCATTCGGCACCTTCATCCATAGCCGCGTAAA
Organism: uncultured Sunxiuqinia sp.; assembly: GCF_963974515.1. Lineage (GTDB taxonomy): Bacteria > Bacteroidota > Bacteroidia > Bacteroidales > Prolixibacteraceae > Sunxiuqinia. The sequence continues at coordinate 2,100 of NZ_CAXBDD010000200.1, forward strand.
CGCCCCAATGGATAAACATCCCAAATCGATTATTTTGGAACCACTCTACTTTTTCATCAGGTAATTGGGCTACACCGCCTTCGTCTTTAATCCCTCTTTCAGGAATATTTACAAATTCCTGAAGCTTTGGCTCGAGTGCTTCTCCAAGGTAGGTTAATTGTATATCGTCTGCGTAGCCATGACCATGTCCAAATAAATGAGCAATGGAGATAACTAATTTTTCAGTAACAAAAGCAGTTTGAAAATCGATACTCACTTTGGTATAATCGGGTAATGCAATGGATACTGCATTTTCGGGGCCTCCATAATCACTCACTTGAAGTTGTACCTCTTCTGCGCCTGTATTTGTTTTAAGATAAGCTGTTAATCTATAAAGACTATTTGGTTTTACCATAACTTCTTGCAAACAAAAGCCTCTCCCGGGACCAACTTTTACTGCGTATTGCCCGGAAAAAGCATCTTCTGTAATAGAAGCATGCCTGGTTTTCCAATGCTGATTCCAGCCTTGTAAATTTCCCGTTTCAAAACCTGCATTGGTAACTAAATCAGGTTCTTCCTGGGTGAATTCCGAATTTGATGCAATTATTGTTAAAAATTCAGCCTTTGCGATTAATCCACCAAAAATGATGAATGACACAAGGCATAATAATGACAACACTTTCTTTTTAATGCTCATGATAATAAGCTTTAATGATGATAGGATATTCTTTGTTTTCTGCTTTTTCCTGAAAAAACCCTCACATAATCCACTTCATATTTAAGCGGAAACTGGGAACTGGAAGGATCTCCTCCATTGGACCCTATAGCCAGATTAAGAAGGATATAGTGGGGCTGTCGGAAGGGATTAAAACCATCTTCGTAATCAGCTTCACTCAGGTCAATTTCATTCAGGAAGCGCTCATCCAGGTAGAGCCGGATAAAATCTTCTGTCCAGTGCATCTTCCACACATGGAATT
>NZ_CAXBDD010000201.1:0-3015 GCF_963974515.1 uncultured Sunxiuqinia sp.
GGCTGATTTTCACGGAGGCTTCAAACTCGCCCGAACCTGCTGAAAGCGTATGGGTGAGCAGGTTTACCCTCGAATGGGGAACCGTTCCCACACATTGAAGTCGTCCGTTTTCCACTTTCCAGTCTTCCAATGGGATAGACCAAAAATCCTTCCCCACCCAAACGCGGTCGTGGGTATTGTCAAAGTTGGCCGAGAACTCGATTTTTTGAGTGCAGGAGGTGACCGTTAAAAGAAATAAGGTGACGATGCTTAAGGTTGAAAGTTTCATAATGGTTTCGTTTTATGTTGATTCCAAATGTACAGTGCTACTGAGCTGATTTTCGAATCGTTGGCTTACCACGTAAATATCCAATAGATTCCAGGAAAATGTCGGTCTGCTCCATCGTTTCAGTGAAATATCGATTTCCATCTTTATTGCCCTCGCGGTAATTAAAGAACCCATGTTTCTGATCTTCATACAAAAACAAATCACAGCGGTTGCCGGCCACTTCCATGTTCTTTTTAAATCGCTTCGCAGTTTCAACAGGGACCAAATCATCTTTCGTACCCAGAAAAACCAGGGTTGGAGGCGTGTATTGATCGATGTTGTGAATGGGAGAAATTTCCAGGTAGCGCTCCCCTACCCGCTCATAACCATAACCGGTTGGTCCATTGTCAAAAACCGGATTATAGAGAACCAAGGCGTTGGGTTTCGCGCTGACTTTCAGATCGTCTTGTGGATCGTTGAGTCCGGGAACTGTTGCAGCGGCAGCAGCCAGGTGACCGCCAGCCGAACCTCCCGATGCCACAATTCTTTCGTTGTCGATATGCAATGTCTTTGAATTCTGCCGTAAAAACCGAATGGCCGACTTGGCATCCGCCACCGCATCAAATGGTGTTGTCTGATGTCGGGTTTTAACCCGATAATCTGCCAAAACGGTAATCATTCCTCGCGAAGACAGATATTCGGCGTGGGGCTTAAACTGGGTGATTGTGCCTGAATTCCACCCCCCTCCAAAGAAAAAGACGATGGTCGGATACTTCGTGCTTTCATCAAAATTGACCGGATTTTTAACCAGTAGCTTTAACTCAACCGCATCAACTCGCTTATATGTGTACTCCTGAAATCCTGAAATCGCCTGGGAAAAGACATTCAACTGAATTCCTAACAGCAGGATGACGATAAATGGCTTCATTTTAAATGACTTTATTTTGTTATAGGATTGATGCTGTTTATTTTCTAAAAATATTAAATTCTGATTAGTTATCTTTTACGAGATAGCCCTGCTCCTTACTAAGGGTTATGAGCCGTTCCAGTTCTTTCACTTTTTCAGGATAATCTTCATAAAGGTTTACACGTTGCTCCGGATCCTCTTTCATATTAAAAAGAATGCCTTCTGTTTCAAAATCGGTATAAGCTGTCAGTTTTTTAAATGATTCCGGCAATTCTCTGTGTCCTCCCGTTTTATCATTAATATAGAGCCAGTCACCTTTACGTATTCCCCATTTCCCTGCATAGGTATTATGAATAGTAACTTCTCTAATCGGTGAGCGATAATCTTCACCCGTTAAAACCGGAAGAAAATTGTAACTGTCGGGAGCTGCATTCTCGGGCAGTTCAACGTCGGTTATTTCAGCCAGAGTCGCCATGATATCGATCTGTGACATGACTTCATCTGAAACGGCACCCGGTTTAATTTTCCCCGGCCATTTGATGAGTAAGGGTACGCGATGACCACCTTCCCATACATCACGTTTTAGTCCGCGAAAATTTCCCATGCTAAAATGAGCATACGTTTCTGCTCTTTCCCAGGCATAAGCTTCAGTGCCATTATCAGCCGAAAAGATGACGATGGTATTGTCTTCAAATCCTCTGTCCTTCAAAGCTTTTAGCACCTGCCCTGCAACCCAGTCCGTTTGCACGATAAAGTCACCATAAGCCCCCGCATCCGATTTTCCGTCAAACTCATCGTTGGGTATTATTGGAGCATGTGGCGATGGCAATGCAAAGTAAAGAAAGAACGGTTTCTCCTTCTCTTGTTGATTAATCCATTCGACCGCTTTATTCATGAGTGTGGGTAAAACGTTATACGGATTCCAGTCTTTAACTTTCGGGCCGGGTCGAAACTCCCACTGACCCTCTTTTGTTTCAAACCCAATGTTATTGATGTCCATCACTTCCGTGGGCACTTCAACGATCCTGTCATTTTCTATCCATGCATAGGGGGGAAAGTTGATCGTTCCATCACCAAAATAGTAATCAAAACCGCGATCCAGTGGGCCACCAGTAATGGGTTTGCTCCAGTCAATATCTTCGGGACCATAAAACTTGGTCAAGCGGTCCCATTGCATGACTTCACCTGACGGTTCGCTCTTAAATTCCCAATTCCATCCCAGGTGCCATTTCCCAATACATGCCGTCGTGTAACCATTTCTACTCAGAACCGCTGGCATGGTGATATCTGATTCGTTGAAGAATGGCTTGCCAAATGAATTAACAATGCCATGCTGTCTACGCCAATGATACATTCCGGTAAGCAGCGCAAAACGACTTGGTGAACAGATTCCTGACGAACTATGGGCATCGGTAAAGCGCATGCCCTCGGATGCCAGCTTATCCAGATTTGGTGTTGGTATTTTAGAGTCTGGATTTTGACAGTTCAAATCGCCGTAGCCCATATCATCAGCATAAATAATTACAATATTGGGCTGTTGCACGGGTTGACTATCATTATTTTTTTGCCCTGACTGGCACCCGGTAAGAACGCTTGCAAAAAGCAACGTGCAACCAAAACAAAGACCGTGGATTATTCTCATTGCTGTTCGAATTTCATTCAGGGAAAATAGATCAAAAACGAAGAAATAGCAAATTCCCCTGTCCGTTTTTATGCACTTTATTGCGGGAGCCAAAAAACAAAAAAACTCCTGTAAATTTGACACTTACAGGAGTTTGCTTTTGAATGCTTTTTGAAAAAGTGGAGCTGCCGGGAATCGAACCCGGGTCCAAACGAGGAAGCAATATGCTTTCTACATGTG
>NZ_CAXBDD010000202.1:0-2965 GCF_963974515.1 uncultured Sunxiuqinia sp.
TGAAAATTTATCCCGCAATAAATTCATCAGGTACAAATTAATATCCCATTGATTTGCAACCGGTGAATTGTCACCAATATTTGTCCACATGTAAGGAGGTGGCCCAAACTCCGGCGTAATGGTAAAGAGCTTTTGTCCCCTTGATTTTTGGCAAAGAAGAATCTGCTCCCATTGATGTAAAAAAAACTTTACTTGGGGTCTCCAATATTCAGTTCTTGGGTCAGAAATTTGCGGTCCCTCCGTAAATCCAACTCGTGCGTGGATATGCTCTGCCCTTTTGATTGCCTCAGAAAGTTCTTCTTCAAAATTTTCGAGGTAGCTTTCAGTGACGCATACCCAGTGGGAAAAGTCTGCAGTTATTTTCATTTTTGGCCGGAGCCTGAATAATTCTCGTGAATTCATAGGTCCAAAACCAATTCGGCCCCGATGGGTTTCATGTACAACCCGGATATTGTTTTTGACAGAGAAGCTTTCTGCAACATCGATAACCCGAAGTTGTTGTTCCAAGGTGAAAAAATCCCTTCCGGAGTGCGAATTGATCAAAATGGGACGACTTTCCAATGAAAGATCTAAATAGTACTCGAATGATTTGCAGAATTCATCGATATTACTTCCTCTTGCCTGGTGTTGATGGCTTACCATTTGTAAGCCATACTCATCCAGCAAACGTATGAATCTTTTGCGTTCGTTCTGATCTTCAGGAAGCCAGGTATCTACACCGTCATAACCTGCTTCTTTTACTTTTACAAAAAATGCTTCAATCTCTAAATGTTCGTGCCCCCATTGCGGGCATAATATTTTCAAGTCCATTTGTTTTCATTTAAAATTCGTCGAATGCAATTTGCTCTTTAAACACCCCGAGTCCCACAAGCATTTTCGTGCAGGCTTTCATCATCATGGGTGGACCGCATAAGTAGAACTCAATGGACTTGGGATTAGGGTGATCTTTTAGATAGTTTTCAAAAACGACTTCGTGAATGAATCCTTCGTGCCCAGTCCAACGATCTTCTTTAAGTGGATTAGATAGAGCAAGCTGAAAATCAAAATTGTCGTACTCATCTGCAAGTCTTATAAAATAGTCATCATAGAAAATCTCCTGTCTGGAGCGTGCGCCATACCAGTAACTGACTTTACGTTTGGTGGATTCATTTTCAAAAAGATGGGCAGTATGCGCACGAATAGGTGCCATGCCGGCGCCACCTCCGATATAGACCATTTCCTTTTGAGTTGGCTTGATATGGAAATCGCCAAAAGGTCCGATGGCGGAAACGATATCACCTGGTTTTAAACTGAAAATATAACTCGATCCAATACCCGGAGGGCAGTCCTGCCCGGGTGGCGGAGTGGCAATCCGGACATTGAACTTGAGATCCCGGTCTGTTTTCGCGTTACAGGCAAGCGAATAATTATTGTGACGCCCGGATTTTGGGTTCGTGCTCGACAAGTTGAACATCCCCTGGCCTTCCCATATCGATGCATACGGTTCCGGGATGGAAAATTCGCTGAAATGAATTTGCCGGTATTCCGGAATTTCAATTTGCAAATAGTCCCCCGGGATAAACTCGATTTTCTCACGGCCATCCATCGGCTGAAGTACAAGCTCCTTGATAAAGGTTGATACGTTTTGGTTACTGACAACACGTAACTTGTACCTTTTTTCAGAACGTGCTCCTGCACCCCCGGGTTTTCTAATATTTATCCAGAGTCTCCCGGCACGTTCTTCGACAGGATAAGTGGCAAGACCGCGGCAAATGGGCGCACGTGCAGGAGAACCATCCGGGAGATTGAACCGTCCATTGTGCTTTGGACATTCAATAATTTTTCCTTTAACAAGACCTTCATTCAAATGGGTGTTGCCATGTGTGCAAATGCCATCGGTGGCATAAAATTCTCCTTCGTCATCACGATAAAGTGCAAATGTTTTCTTTGCGTGATCGAAGCGGATAACGTCTTCTTTTCCTATGTCATCAGAAGCACAGGCCTTTACCCATCCATCAGAATCAGGGACAGCATCAGACCGAAGAATGGTATCACCAGTAGTTTCTTTAGGCTCCGGAAGTTTACGCTTAACATGATACGCCGGATTTTTGACCTGCTTAAGCAATGTGGGTAAAATTTCACGCCAGGCTGAATAAATTGAAGGATAAACAGGTGGGCAGTCATCTTTTACTAGTTCGTGAAGCTTCGGGAGGGCGTGATAAGGAACGAGAGGAAACATATGGTGTTCTATGTGGTAGTTCATGTTCCAGTAAATAAACCTGCTGATGGGATTCATATATACTGTGCGACAATTCAGGCGATGATCCAGGACGTTTTCTGCCAGGCCGGCATGTTGCGTAGTATTGTGCACGATCATTAACCACGTGCCGAAAAATTGAGGAAGTATAAACAGAAATATAGGCAGCCACGATTGCAAAACGATCGCCGAAACAATAATTAAAAAATAAATGGCAAGACAAAGACGAGCGTTTCTGTAAATCTTTATGAATTCAGTCTCCGGAATAAAAGTCCTTTCAGCGTCAGTTACCTTACCTAATGCATGACGAACCAGGCCTGGATAATAAGTTCTATATCCTGCGAAGTTAACAACTGAAAGCACTAAGCCTTTAATGTCAGGCGGGCGTGGTAATTGTATTTCGGGATCGCGTCCGACAATTATCGTGTCGCTGTGGTGGCGCGTGTGGCTCCAGCGCCAGACCACTGATTCACGCATGACCATAAAGGAGGCTACTTCATAAACTACATTATTCATCCAGTCGGTTCGAAAAGCGGTTCCATGACCACATTCATGCCATCTGGAGTCGGAGCTGGTCCCATATAAAACGGCATAAATCAAATACGGAACAGCTGCCCACCAGGTGCCCCAAAGCAGAATAGTTGCAACAGCCGTACTTCCAAGAATAGAAATAAGTAGTAGTGTGTCACGAATGGCTGGCCCATCTTTCCGGATCAGTAACTGACGCAT
>NZ_CAXBDD010000203.1:0-2942 GCF_963974515.1 uncultured Sunxiuqinia sp.
TCGGAGCCCAGCAAGACCCTCACGTAGCCGAACGGGCCTATGTTCTGTACTGGAAGACAGCTTCACGGCAACACCGCACCAATGGCGCCCTGGCGCTTGGACAATACAACGATGGCTGGAGTAGCGACTATTACCGTTACCTGTCTGATTGGCTCAAGTCAGCCAGTTTGGCCATATCCGTTGCCCAAGAGAAAATTGACAACGGATCGGCACTGCCCTACACCGAAAACCTTATGCATATTGCTCGCATCTGGCGTGTTTACCTGATGAGTGAATTTGCAGATAACTTCGGACCAATGCCCATCGATGCTTTTAATGGTGAGAATCCCGAATTCTCCAACCTGCAGGATGTCTATTACCACATGCTGGCCGAACTAGCCGATGCCACGGAACAAATCAACATCGAAGAAGTTCTGCCAAACTCAATTGCAAAATACGATCAGTCTTATGGATTTGACTACGCCAAGTGGGTAAAATATGGAAACTCCATGCGACTTCGTTTAGCGATGCGCTTGTCCGAAGTTGATGCGACAAAAGCTAAGACAGAATTTGAAGCAGCCGCATCAAAAGCGCTAATCACCACTGCTGACGACATTTTCAAAGTGGCTGAGAAACCAGGTTGGGATGCATTGACCGGAGTGATGAGCCGCGAATGGAACGGCCAACATCTTTCGGCCACGCTTAATAACCTGTATATTGGATTGGGAGGCATCAATTCCGCCGACGTTTTATCGGCCGATATGCATTCAGCGATTAAACCAGCAAACTACATGGGCCTAAAATTGGACGATCACATGACCACCATGACGAATGATCCTTCTGCCGGATTTTGGTTCGATGGACTGTACGAGGTGATTGACCCCCGTGCCTACAAAGCATTCAATATTCCCGGTGATTTCGACAATCCTAACTTCAGTTTCTACCCCTCATGGACCAATGATGCCAGAACAGTTCAGAGAAATCTGATTGATGATGATGGCGACGTGGTGAAAACGATTGATGGTACCAACACCTGGAATGCTGCTCCCCTTGGAAACTGGGGAACCAAATCAGCCAAAAACCAAGTGTCTTTCTACACAGGCACCAATCCTCGTTTAAGCCAGGAATTCAGGGGAAGTACATCGGAACGCATCTTCTTTGGTGACTGGGAAACCTATTTTCTGTTAGCAGAAGCAGCTGTGAGAGGATGGTCTACACCAATGAATGCCAAAACGGCTTATGAGAATGGCGTGAAAGCAAGTTTTGCCTACTGGGGACTCGATAACTGGGCTGACGATTACCTCACGTCTGACTCCTATAACCGGGCAGGAACTTCCGTTCGGTTTGATCATACCACAGAACCTGTTGATGGGGTAAGCATGAATTACATTGACGGATATACCAATCAAGCGGGCACAACAACGATGAACTATCCTGACAACACGATATACATGAACGGACAGGTGAAAAATGATGCACTGACAAAAATCATAACCCAGAAGTATTTGGCACAATTACCTTGGCTGCCATTGGAAGCCTGGAACGACCATAGAAGATTGGGATTACCGTTTTTTGAAAATCCTGCTGTGGATCTTCCGCTGACAGATCTCCCGGACCTCAACAGTTCGAACTACATGACAAACAGTGTTAAATTTTTCCCACAGCGGTTGAAATATCCTTCAAGTCTTGAAAACAGTAACCCTGAAGGATACCAGCAAGCGGTCGGCTTCTTAGGAGGACCAGATGCTGTATTAACACCACTGTGGTGGGCTAAAAAACAATAGAACACTTTCATTTAGATTCCAAAGGCCGCCTCAAACCTGTTTTGAGACGGCCTCTTTTTTATCAACTTCATGGCAAATCCGCTTTTGAATTTGTTATGCCTAAAATAAAACATACTCAAATGAGAAATAAATTGAATCTGTTTATTCTGGCTTTAATCTTGTGCTGTGCCGGATGTGGCCGTTCGCCTGAGGTACAACAACAGTCGCCACACATTGCCCTGGTTGGTCTGGGGATTGAGTCAAGTACCTTTTCGCCGGCACAGACCACCGAAGATGCTTTTCATACCTGGGAAGGCGATGAGATCTTTTCATACTACCCGTTCTTCAGCGATTCGGCGCTTTTTCAACGTGCACAATGGTCGCCAACCAAGATCAGCCGCGCCATTCCCGGAGGCATCGTTACCCGCGAAACCTATGAATCGCTGGTGGGGAAAACCCTCGAATTGCTGAAACAAAATCAGCCCTACGATGGGGTGTTTCTCGACATTCATGGCGCCATGAGCGTGGTGGGTCTGGATGATCCCGAAGGAGACTTTATTGAGCGTATCCGCAAAGTGGTTGGCTACGAAACCCTCATCTCCACTTCCATGGACCTGCATGGCAATGTGTCGTGGCGCCTGGCGGAAAACTCCGACCTGATTACCTGCTACCGGCTGGCGCCTCACGAAGATGCGTGGGAGTCGCGGCAACGGGCGCTTGAAAACCTGGTCGACCGGTTGGAAAGCGGCAAAGGCAAACCGGCTTTCAAAGCCTGGATCCCGGTTCCTATTTTGCTGCCGGGCGAAAAAACGAGCACCCGTATTGAGCCAGCCAAGAGCCTGTATGCAGCAGTTGCTCCTGCCACCGAACAAGACGGCGTGATTGACGCTGCCATTTGGGTGGGTTACGCCTGGGCCGACGAACCCCGAAACCATGCCGTGGTCATGGCTTATGGCGACGACCAGCAAGAAGTAGGCGAAACAGCCGAACAACTGGCCGAACATTTTTGGAAAGTGCGAAATGAATTTTCGTTTGTGGCGCCAACTGGTACACTGGAAGAATGCCTGGATCAAGCCATTGCAAGCTCGAAGAAACCATTCTTCATCAGCGACTCGGGGGACAATCCCACAGCCGGAGGTGCCGGCGATGTGACCTGGACCTTAACAGAGGTTTTGAAACGTCCGGAATTTCAATCAGCCA
>NZ_CAXBDD010000204.1:0-2908 GCF_963974515.1 uncultured Sunxiuqinia sp.
GTGTTTTATTTATCTGATTACTTAAAAAAACTCAGTCCCCATTCATCGATCCATTCCAGAAACGGCCATCCATTTTCATCGAACTGAACAGGCAGCCACACGTAACGCCCGTCGATGGCATTTTCAGGATTCCAGCGGTCGGCCATAAAAATGAAAGCATCTTTCTTTCCTTCAATCGGGAGAATATAGGTGCTTTGTGACCCAAAGGTAGTTTCTTTTCCTTCGCCCACACACGGATTGCCGAGCTCTGTCCACGGACCGAAAATGTCGTCGGCCACTGATAAACGTGCAGCATTGGGCGCCCAGCCCGTACACCCTGAGGCTATGAAATAGTATTTGCCCCGATGTTTGAAAATGGACGGTGCCTCCATGTACCGGTTCGGAAAAACACGTACATATTCGCCTGAAAATGAAAGGTAATCGTCACTCAATTTTGAAATATGTGTGGTGCTGTTCTCCTCCGATGAATAGATATGATAGGCCGTGCCGTCATCATCTATAAACAAAGTCATGTCGCGCGACATCTGTCCTTTTTCAAAATCACGTCCCAGAATATTCACGGTATCGGGGTGAGCGGGCAGACAACCCGGGCCTCCACAATAGGATGATTCAGTTGTCTCAGGAACAGGCTGTTTATGAATTGAGCAAACATTCTCCGGCCAGTAACCGCTGTTTGGATTGATACTGTGAATATACTTATACGGGCCGGTTACCCTATCGGAAACTGCCAGGCCGGTTTTGGCCGCCTTGTAGCCCATCCCTTTTAGTTCGTGGTGAAACCACATGACAAACTGCTGATTTTTTTCATTGTAAACGACTTTCGGCCGCTCAATAATACACCCCTCAACAATTGGGCTTTCCGGATCTTTACTTACGGATAATGCGATCCCCTCATCGTGCCAGTCGGTCAGATTTTTTGATGAGTAGCAATGGATACCGACCCATGCCTGATTTCCTTTTTCCCCTTCGATTTTGTGCTCTCCAAACCAGTAATAGGTACCTTCATGAAAAAGCAACCCACCGCCATGTGCATTGATATGGACACCATTATTGTCGGGCCAGATATCACCAGGATTAATGGTCTGAGCAATATTTTTGCCGGTTATTCCAAATATAAAAAGCGATATTAAAAAGAGTCGTTTAAAGTTCATTTTCATTCTGGTTGAACAAGTTGATATTCTTCATCATACAAATCCAATTGCCATTTTTTCCATTCGGCGCCTTCCAAGAAAAGCGGATGAGGCAGGGAAACATCCCATTCGCCGAGTTGCTTCAGCATAGTATTAGTCCGGTCCAGATTTTTCAGTGCCACGTCGTTTTGCTCCGAAATGTCCTCAGCAAGGTTATACAACATGGGCAAACGGTCGGGCAAGCGGACCAGTTTCCAGTCACCATCGCGCGTGGCAGCACTGATGGTAAACCGCCAGTTAAATAACTGATGTGGTTTTTCTTCTTTTTGATTTGTGAGATAAGGAATTAAATTAATCCCATCCAACTGGTCTTCTTCAGTAATTTCTCCGCCACCAAGCGCTACAAACGTAGGTGCAAAATCGAGTGAAATCACCGGATGCTGATAGGTTTTTCCTTCCGGCAACTTCCCTTTCCAATTCATAATATACGGCACCCGGAGGCCACCTTCAAGCAGAATTCCCTTCTGCCCGTTAAAAGGCGCATTAACCGAAGCATTCTGATCGCATGGGCCACCATTATCACTGATAAAAACCACCAGCGTATTTTCTTCCAGACCCTCTTCTTTTAATGCGTCCATTATGCGTCCAACATTTACATCGAGTCGATGTACCATCGCGCAATAGGCCCGCCGATTATCATCTTTTATGTGCTTAAAAAGCTCCAAATCGGCTTCGGGTGCCTGCATGGGAGAATGGGGCGCGTTGAATGAAGCAAATAGAAAAAACGGCTCATTTTTATGCCTTCGGATAAAATCCACACACTCATCGCCTTTGTCATCGGTGATGTAAGTGATGGCTTGCGGCGTTTTGTAATTGCACTCGATGGGCGACAAATAGCCTTTTCCATCCGGCTCGGAAGTGAAATAATCGTGCCCGCCGCCCTGGTAGCCCCAGAATTCGTCGAAACCTCTGTTCAACGGGTGGAAACGATCGCCTTCGCCCAAATGCCATTTACCAACTAGTCCCGAAACATAACCCAAGGGTTTCAGCCGGTCGGCAATTGTTCGTTCAGCAACCGGAAGGCCCAAAAACTCGGGGTCAAATCCCGGCTGATTTGTTGCAAGGTTATTATCGAAACCAAACTTCACCTGGTTTTTTCCCGTGATTAAACCAGCTCGTGAAGGCCCGCAAACCGGCGCCGAAACGTACCCCTGGGTAAAATTCACGCCTTCTTTTGCCAGCCGGTCAATGTGGGGCGTGCGAATTTGCTTGCTGCCATTCAGACTTAAATCAGCAAAACCCAAATCATCAGCCACAATTAAAATGAAGTTTGGTTTTTCCCGGTCTGAATTGACAGGACCAGCCTTTACAAGCTTAGACAGTGGTAGAAAAAGCAAAGGCGCTATTAAAAATGGATGGGATAACTTCATCTTTTCTCTGGTCTATTTCAACTCCAATTGCTCAATTTCATTGAATTCTTTTCCACGAATTTTCTGAAAGGTTTCAATCATCTCCTGAAGTTTTTCCGGATTCGATTGGGCCAGATTCTCCTGCTGCCCGATATCATCCTTTAGGTTGTATAAAAGAAACTCATCGGAATTGCCCAATTCAATATTCACTTGCTTGTTTACAGCAGGCCCTTTGTATGGTGGAATCAGCGCCCAATCACCTTTGCGTAAAGCCGTTCTGGTTGAAGCTTCAATAATGAGTTCGTCACGCCCCTGGATACTTTTCCCCGTAAGCACATCCAGCAATTCTTCGCTGTCGGGTACGCGTTC
>NZ_CAXBDD010000205.1:0-2796 GCF_963974515.1 uncultured Sunxiuqinia sp.
TTTTCAATAATAAATGATTTTGTTGGTGCAGCATCAATATCAGTAAAAGCCCAGTCAGAGTGGTGTATGCCATTTTCATCAATTCCATATAACGGGTAAAGTTGGTTCGTTGTTCCTGGTATAAAACGTTGGGGAGCGCCCGATGGCCAACGTTCTGGCTTCATGTTCCAAACAAGAAGAAAATCCCTACTTCGAATAATTCGTTGCGGATACCCCCAATTAAGATAGCGTGAAGAAGAATGACGTTCACGCCCTGCAAATACATATTCTCTTGATGGTTCAACAACACCCTGCTTTTTAGACTTCAGAATGTTCAAAATACTTCTCCCCGCAATCGGTAACATGCCTTCACTACTGGTGCCAGTTAATTCGAGAATTGTCGGCGCAATATCAGCGAAACTCACAGGATCATCAATAATCCGGCCACCAGGAAATTTTTTGGGAAAACGGACTGCAAAAGGAACATGAATCCCAAATTCATAACCGTTTGCTTTAGCTCTTGGAAACGCCATTCCGTTGTCAGATGTCACTATTACAATTGTATTCTCCAGTTCTCCAATCTGTTCCAGGTAAGTAAGCATTCGCTCCAAATGTAAATCGAACCATTCGATTTCAACAGCATAATCAAGGACATCTCCCCGAACGATTTCGTGATCAGGAAGAAATCCCGGAACTTCTGCATTTGACAGTTCTTTGTTGTTCCGCATCCATGAATCCTGCTCAAATCCACGATGTGGTTCATGAGCGCCATACCAAAAGAAAAAAGGCTTATCGCCACGCGTATTCTCCATGAAAAATTTGAAGTTTTCGAAATAATTCACCGGCGCAATTCCGGCGGCAGTGCGCTCGTCGGCTGCAGAACCATTTTCGTATCGAATGTTGCTGTAGGCCACTCCACCCGCATCGGTGGCCCGCCACAAAGAATCATTTTCATCTCGGGCATACTGGAAGGGAGAAACTCCCTTTCCAGTTCGTCCGGTTATATAACCATTGGCATCAAGCAGATCAATAAACGGGACATATTTTTTCAACCATGAAGAGGCATGCTGCCCCGACTGCTCGTTTTGCCAGTGGTAACGTCCGGTGACAATGGTACTGCGCGAAGGTGCGCAACCAGGCGAACCGGCTATACAATTGGCAAAATAAACTCCTTCGGTGGCCACCCGGTCGAAAGCCGGAGTTCGCACAAAGTTCGAACCCGCAAAACCGGTGTGGGGAAACGACTGGTCATCGCTGATGGCAAATAGGATGTTGGGGCGTTTTTCGGTCTTCTTTTCAGATGAGCACCCCAAAATAGTGACAGAAAAAGTAAGAACTGGCAGATAAAATAATGATTTCATAAAGGCTCGGTTTATGGTGTTATTTTTTTCAATGCAATAAAGACAAATTTTCAATCTAAAATTGAATAAACTTTTCATTTTTCGCCTACAGAGCAATCGGCCGCTCAGCTTTAAACTCCATCGCTTGTTCCAGACCTTAAATCTTTTACTCTATTTTTTGTTCTCATAGCTCACGTGGTACGTTGACAATACTGTCTTGCTCCAATTTCCTGATCTCTGAGTTAAATTTGTCCACCAACAACAATCTGCACGCAATGTATTGATATCGGTTGATAGAAAAGATTTAAGAACAACTTTCCGTTGGTTGATGACTATTTACAAATACAGACTACAAAAATATCGCAAACAGATTATGGCGAACTGTTAATAGGCCCATTTTAATCAACCAGCAATGATCTCTAATATTTAACTCAAACATTAATATATGAATCAGAAGTTACTATAAGCTATAAGAATAACATCATGTCGTATTTTGTAGCCTCAATGCTATAAATTACATGTATTTATCTCATTCTTAAGCCTTTCACACTGACAAAAGAGGAAGAGGAAGCACTCGAAAAGCTTCAAGAGAACAGGACTGATGCTACGGTCATGATACGCAGCCATTGTCTGTTTTTTTTCTCACCAAAGAGGAACGATCACTGATCTTTCGGGCATTTTTGATGTAAACAGAAGGACCATCGAACGTTGGTCTGACAGCTGGGCGAAAAACGGTCTCGACTCTCTTCCCGTCCAACCCGGACGAGGAGTTAAGACCCGGCTAAAAGGCCTTGAGTCAGAGGTTGAGAAGCAATTAAAAGAACACGACCGTAACTTTAAAAATGTATTGGTCTATCTGGAGAAACAGCACAATATCGTAATCCACTAAAAGACTTTGCAGAATTTTTTAAAAGATACTGAGCTATATCTGGAAGAGAGCCCGGCTGTCGCTAAAAAGCAAACGCAACCAAATGTGCCATACGCGTGGCAGACAAAAGAAAACCCGATATTGTAGCCTGCTGCCAAAGGAAAGTTCCTAAATGTTGTGGGCTTGATGAGCCGCAAAAACCAACTGTTTTTTGAAGTGAACGAAACGACATTCAATTCTGATAAGCTCATCGGTTTTATGGATAAGTTTATCGGGCAGATAGTTAAAAGGACTGTTGTAATACTTGATAATTCACCGATTCATAAATCTAAAAAGTTCATGGCAAAAATTGAAGAGTGGAGAAGAAATGATCTGTTGATTTATTTCCTCCCTCCATATTCACCGGAATTGAACCTGATAGAAATCCTGTGGCGGAGAATCAAATATCAATGGTTGCCTTTTGAAGCTTATCTCAGTTTTCAGAATCTCAAAGAACGCTTGTCGTACGTTTTGAATAATTTTGGTCCCAAATACGACATTAAATTTTAATCGTTACTTAGCTAATCTGTGGAAAAGGTTGCTGGCCTACTTTTCAGAACACAAAATAAA
>NZ_CAXBDD010000206.1:0-2746 GCF_963974515.1 uncultured Sunxiuqinia sp.
GATGTGACCTGGACCTTAACAGAGGTTTTGAAACGTCCGGAATTTCAATCAGCCAGCGGCCCATCGCTCATTTACGCTTCCATTCCCGGACCAGAGCTGATTGAAAAGGCCGTATCAGCCGGCGTCGGTTCGAAAGTTGAAGCCCATGTAGGCGCCATTGTTGACGACCGCTATGCCCCGCCCTTAAAAATTTCGGGTACAGTCCGGTCGATTGTTCAGGGAGATAAAAATGCGGAGACCGAAGTGGTGGTGCGCGTGGGAAGTGTAGATGTGATTGTCACCAAGAAACGGAAACCCTACCACACCGAAGCTGACTTTACCCGGCTGGGACTGAATCCACGGGAAACTGACATCGTGATGGTGAAAATTGGCTACCTGGTTCCCGAACTGTTCGATATGCAGGCCGACTGGCTACTGGCCCTAACACCAGGCGGGGTTGATCAGGATTTGGAACGTTTGGATTATCAGCGAATCAATCGACCCATGTTTCCGCTCGATAAAGAGATGGAAAACCCGGATCTTACGGCCAGATTTGTGCCAGTTTCAGGCCAGCAGGAATAACCTACCCAAGCCAGTAGAGAATGGTGACTCAATAGATATCCGTTGATGGTCTCAGTGAGTACCTTCCTGTTCGCTGTGATGATTCGTAGTCATTGGATTGTCATTTTCTGCTTTTATACCATAAAACAAACTTTCTGCAGCAGCAGTTCAATTGAAAGGCAAGCACAAAAAAATACTCCCCGGACGAACAGTTTTCACCCGGGGAGTAATGTTAAAAAAAGTCCCGTGTACTATTCCAGTATAAAAACATGGAAGGATTCGGCTTCCAATTCGGCTTTTAAGTTTGTGCCGCTTATTGAAACAGGCTTTTCAGTTGGCACAATCAAATCCGGATTATCAAGCGTATTTTCCACTTTCAAATCACCTTTTAAAGTAATTTGCCTGCCGATCTTCTTATCCACCTTCAGTTTGCCGAAATCGAAATTAACTGCTCTCTTTTCTTTAGAGGTATTGGCAATTTTGATAATCAATTGATTCTTCCCCTCATCAATTACCGAACTCGCGTACAAAGCTTCTTGCCCTGTCAGGTTTTCCTTGTTCCAGGTCACTTCAAGTGCGTTGGTTCCTTTGTGTTGGGCATACAGTTGTTGCACGTAATAGTTGGCCGACTTGACCGAGCGCAGATTATCAAACCAAATCATGTCTGGCTTCCACTGCCAGGCGTCAACGTGGGCGAAAAGCGGTGCATACGTGGCCAAGTGAACCACATCGGCGTTACGCTCCAGCCCGGTCATAAAAGCGGCTTCGCACAAAGCCGAGTAAAAAGAATTTTTCTTCTCTGGATGGTCGTGACAAGCATATTCGCCCGCAAACACTTTTGGCCCCTTTCGGTCGTACGAATCGTAGCGGTCAGCACTATTCAAAAACCACTCAGGATCTTTATAATAATGCTCGTCCACCAAATCCACATCCAGACGCTTCATCTCTCCCCACAGGTAATCAAAACGTTCGCCGTCAGCACTTGGCCCAGATGATCCAATGACCAGCATATCTGGATATTTGGCATAAATGGCCTCCATAAACTGTTCCAGATGTTTCGGAAAATCCTCACCCCACTGCTCATTTCCAATGCCAATCATCTTCATGTTGAAGGGCTCGGGATGTCCCATTTCGGCACGTAGTTTTCCCCAGGTTGAAGTGGCGGAGCCATTGGCAAACTCAATCAAGTCGAGCGCATCCTGAATGTATGGCTCCAGGTCTTCGCAAACCTCTTCGGTGGCATACTGGCATGCAATTCCGCAATTCACGACAGGAAGGGCATCAGCTCCCAAGTCTTCGCACAATAAAAAGTACTCGTAAAAACCCAATCCGTACGATTGGAAATAGTCGGGCGTAAACCGATGCTGAAATTCATAGTTCCAGCGGTTTTCGTTGACCGGACGATTTTCAACCGGCCCCACTGAATTCTTCCATTGGTACCTAGTTTCCAGATTGTTTCCTTCAATGATACATCCTCCGGGGAAACGAAAAATCCCGGGTTTCAAGTCAGCCAGCGCCTGTGCCAAATCCTGACGCATACCATTTTCGCGCCCCTTGAAGGTTTTCTCGGGAAAAAGCGACACATGCTCCAAATCGATTGATCCCAACGAACGAAGGTCAATCCGCAGGCGCGCATGACTGTCAGTCCAGCCTGGGGAAAGTTCTACACGATATTTGGTCCACTCACCCGAAGTCACTTCCATATCGGCATGAGCCATAATCTCTGTACCAGACGAAATGAGTTCAATCCGTAGTTTTTTTGCCTCGTCATCAACAGTACGGGCAAAAAAACTGAGCTGATACTTTTCGCCTTCTTTCACGCCAATACCGCGGAATCCTTCATTGATGGCGCCGGTTCCGGTCAACAAACCCGAATTGGTCAGGCGCAGGTAATTTGGATTGCGCTCAAACGGAGCACCCGTAGTTTCTACTGAAACATGCCCATATGTCATCCATCCCATGGTTGGCGAATTAGTGAAATCGAACGAACGATTTTTAATTAACTCGGCGTACAAGCCACCATCAGCGCCAAAGTTAATGTCTTCAAAAAACACGCCATACATGTTTGGTTGAATCGGAATTTCCTTCTTCGGCCTTTTAATGGAAATTTCATACGTTTTTCTCTGGGCCTGCACCAAAAAAGCAGCGCAAATAAAGGTCACCAGTAAGATTAGGTTTTTTGTCTTCATATTATCAAAATTAATCG
>NZ_CAXBDD010000207.1:0-2723 GCF_963974515.1 uncultured Sunxiuqinia sp.
ACCAATGGTGGCTACCGTTTTACTAGCTTCAAATGGTACAAAAACGGCCAGTTGATCAGCACCGGGCAATATTACTCGGCAGGTGAAAATGCTTCAGACCGACTGGATCCGAATGCATCTTATTCGGTCGAGCTAACGACCACGGATAATAGGGTGCTTCGTACCTGTGAATTCAATATCGAGCTGAATAGTGCCTTTGCCTTGACAGCAAGCCCCAACCCGGTAAGAGCGGGAAGTACGATTGAAGTGGTGACAAACTACAGCGACAACATGCTTAACGACCGCATTGTGCAAATCACCAGTCTTTACGGAGCACCGATCTTGCGACAGGTGTCGGCCAGCAACGGAACCACGATTACACTTCCCAACAGCATCGCGCCGGGAACTTATGTCGTGACAACGGTTGCGTCGGGAGTCATTCTCACCACCAAAATCATTGTTCAGTAATTCGTCTGGTAGCATCTAAAAATAAAATAACATGAATCATTTCAAATTCAACCAATACAAACAAGTTCTGATTGCAGTTTTTCTGCTATTATCGGCAGGAACAGCAACAGCCCAATATTATCAGTTACCGAAAGGCGAAGTTTCGGTTTATCTCAAGGGACTCAACTCGCAATTGAGTATCGATATGCGGGAAACCGCTGACAGCGACACGCGATTCGGTGCAGGTGCCGGCGTTCAGTACAGCTATTATATTTCACGAAACTGGAGTCTTTCAGGTGCGTTGGAATACCAATCTTATCGTTCCGAAACCATCCTTGACAACTTTGCGGACAGCTACAGCGTGAGCGATGCCGAGGGGGATAACATGATCTTCCGAAGCTCGGCCGATGTTTACCACGAAAGGCAGTCAGTGGGCATGCTGAACATCCCGCTGCGCATCCAGTGGGAAACCACAGGCTATTCGACCAGGCTGTTTGCTGCAAGTGGCATCCAGCTCGGCCTCCCGCTTGCTGCCAACTACAAGGCCACAGCCTTTGGCTTGGAAACTTCCGGTTACTTCCCTCAGTGGGATGCCCTTCTGACCAGTCCGCGTTTTATGGGTTTTGGAAGCTGGAGTACAAAGCACAGCGGCAAAGAAAAGTTGAAACTAAAAAACAGTTATTCGGTTTTGTTCGAATTGGGTATAAAACAGCAACTAAAGGCGTTCCGTCACCTGTACGTAAGTGCCTATGTGGAACTAGGATTGAACGATCTGGCTAAGGCAAGCGCCCCGCAAGCACTCATGGGCTATAATGTCGATAGTCCGATTGATTTCCAACACGGCTCGGTAATTTACAGTTCGCCACAAGCCGCCGGCAACAATTATGCAGGTAAGGTAAGCTCTCAAAGTTTCGGCTTCAAAATGCGTTACGCTTTTAGCTGGTAAGCATTTGAAGGATCAAACATAAGTTTTTAAGATCTCAAAAGCACTTCAGTTCGCTGAGGTGCTTTTTTTCGATTTTTCTGTTTTCAACCACAGATTTCGCCAGATTTTAGACATTTGACCATGCGTATGATAAGCCACGATTTCACGAACAAAACGAGTAGGTTTAGTCAATAGATCTAAACGCCCAAAGGTTTTAAAAACAAATTTGGGGCTGGCGGCTTGTCTCCGGATTCTGGATATCAGATTATAATCTCTGCCAAACGTTGTGAATCCCTCGGTGCACGCTGTGCTTAAAAAGAAAACTGGATGCTGGACAAAAGCAAATGCATCTGAACGCTGGATTCAATTCTCAGTAGAAGTCTCCGGATTTCTCCGCATAGGTTTGCGAACTTCTCAGAAGAAGTTTTTCAAATCATTCGCCAACGGCTTTCCCGGTGTTTTAAACGCTGAGAGGATCTTCAGAGGCTGACAGGTTTTACGGCCATAACAACAAGATTTTTTACTTCATCCCTTCATGTCCTCTCCTTTCTATTCAGATATTTTTTCTGATAGGTAAAACTAAATGGCCCATTTGGCCGTTGGTTTTACAAGTTTGATTATTTTCGAATTCAAAAAAATACAACATGGCAAAATTACTCGGACCACGAACAAACGATACAGTCGTAAACATCTGGTTATTGATTTTTCGGGTGTCGGCAGGCGCGTTTATGCTGACGCATGGTATCCCCAAGTTTCTCAAACTCATTGAAGGCAACACACAGTTTGCAGATCCCTTTGGGCTTGGCGAAACCCTTAGCCTGGTGTTGGCAGTGTTTGCCGAATTTCTATGTTCGGTGCTGATTATTTTGGGCATTGGGACCCGGCTGGCCAGCATTCCGCTCATTGTTACCATGGCGGTGGCTGCGTTCCAAATTCATGCTGCCGATCCGTTTCAGCGCAAGGAAATGGCTTTGCTGTACCTAATCGTTTTTATTACCATTCTGGTGTTTGGGGGAGGACGATTCGAATTGGGCCGCGCTTTCCGGGGCCGTTAAAAGCGGAAGTAGATAAAGGGCTGCAAGCCCGCCTGGGCCACCAGCGCAATAACGAGCAACACCAGAAGGACGGCTGGCATTTGCACCCAGGCTGGCAGTGCGATAAAGGCGCCACGCAGCTTTTCCTTGTAGCGGTTGGGCACCCAAATGACGACCAGGCCGAGCAGAAAAACAAGGATAACCCATTGGTAACTGTCCCAGCCTGCTGTGAGGTTTTGCGGAAGAAAATGATGCCGGATCTGGTAGACCAATTGCTGAATCACACTGTAGTCGCGCGCCCTGAAAAAGATCCAGGCCAGGCTAACCACCTGAAAAGT
>NZ_CAXBDD010000208.1:0-2694 GCF_963974515.1 uncultured Sunxiuqinia sp.
TAAACGGCCCATTCCACAAAAGCATCGGCATAACTCAGGCCGTAGGAAAGGGTATTGTTTACGCCATCGGTCCGGTGATGAAAACTGTTGCCGTACTGGATTCCACGACCACCAGCCCCCCGGTTGGCGAAGCCGCCTGTATGCAACCGGTAGGTATAGCCATAATTACTTCCAATCCACTCCACATACTTTATTTCATTTTCAATGACCTCAATGACCTTGTCGAACGTTTCCCTGTCGCCAATAAAAAGCATGTTTTTAGCTTGAATACCAGCAATTTTAATGCGGTCGCCGCCAGGTCTGGCCCCTGGTGCATCGATATGAGCCCGGCCAATGATCGGCTTTGCTTTTTCAACCAAGTCTTCCGAAATTTGGTCGCCAACAAGCAACATCACATGGACCAGGTCGTTGGGAGTACCAATTTGGTTGTTCCACCAGTTATCGCAGATATAATCATGGTCGACCCAGTTTTTGAGTGCCAATTCAAGAGCATTCTTAACTTTTCGGTTTTTATGAAATTTCGATAATCTGGAGTTGTAAGCCCTTGCCAGCGTGACCAAATTGGCCGAGTGGCGACTGTGTTGAAACCCTTCACGCGAAACATCTTGATAGTCGATGCCAGGCCAAGTACCGTTTGCCTGCAACGAATTCACAAGATTTTCAACGGATTCATCATTTACAGGAGATTCCGTCAAAGATTCCAGCACGCGCTTTTTTATGATCTCAAAATCGGTGGAGACGCAAATCCCAGATGTGGTAATCCCGGAAAGGATCGTAAAGAGGAGTAATGTCAAGTACGTTCGCATTCTTTGTTAGTTTTATGCTTAATTTTCTGAAAGCCTTACTTTTATATTTATATTTCCCTCAACAACAGTCCATGCCGGAATCCGGATTTCGAGACGTTTCAGGCCTTCAATCTGTCGGTCGAGCTCCAGCGGAGCCGGGTCAAGCGAAACAACCGAAATCATTAGTCCGGGATGCGATTGGTTTTCAAGTTTCAACGTTTGCCCGTCCTGTTTCAGGATTGCTCCGCCATCAACGATTTCCACATCGGCAGTTGTCATCATCTGCCAGGTAATTAGTTTCGTGTTGTCGTTGGTTATAATGTTATCTTCAATAAGAATCGAAGTTGGGCTATCCTTCACAAATTTCCGTGTCGCATTTGAAACCAAATTACCCAGAGTTGCTGACATGTCAAATATAGCTTCAGGCTGTTCACCGGTTTTGAGATCAGCTAAAGTCACCAAGCCTTCGGTGCGGTGCAACGAATCGTTGATGGTGATGGTACTGTGCCCGTAATTGTTCTTAGTCAGCAGGGTCCAGCGCTCGCAGGTCTGGCAGCGGCCCCATAAATCGAATCCTGTTTTTTCCAATTCATTATAACTCTGATTTCCCGGATCGATGGACCAGCGCACGCCGTTCAATTCAAAAATAAACGAGCCGCCATCCATATTGCCGTGGTTTACCATTCCGCGGCCCCCTTTACCGCCGAAGTAATAGTGGTGTGGGTCATTTTTTCCACCGGTAAAAATAACGATGGGATTGGCACCTTCGCCTTTCCATACTATTGGGATTTTTTCTTCTCCCTTTTCTTCATATTGGGCCAGCCAAACCAAAGCCGCACCTGCAAGCCGTGACAGTTTTCCCATTTCTTCGGCAGGCATTAAGAACCGTTCTTTTTCGAAAAAGGAAGCGTTTCCCGTTTTGGCGCCAAACCAGGCAAGGGTAATGTCCCCCTGTGCCCCCCGCCTGTCGCCGCAATCGGCAAAATTGTAATACCACCCTGACGGGGCGTTCATCAACACCCGAAACACAGCACTCTCTTTAAAAGCCGGGTATTCAAAATGACCAAAGTCGCTTCCGAATGCACTTTCGAGCATAGCGGCAGTGGTAACTGAAAAACCGGTCCCATAACTCCAGTAAGTTGAACCTTCTGGGTAGACACCATCGGGGCCGTACTCAACCAACGCATGCGGTAAGCCTTCCAAAGCCCGGTGGATCGTTTTTGCGGCAAGTTCCGGTTCTTCTTCGGCAATCACAATAGACGCGGCAATCATGCCGCCATTGCAAACCTGGTTCCAGTTATTGGTTCCATAAGCCCAGCTGGGATTTTTCCCGTTCTCCGGCCAGCTTGGCATGATTCCCTTCTCAATCAAAGCCGTTTTTGCCAATCTGATGGTCGACCCGGGTAGGTCGCCTGCTGTCCAGTCAACGGCGATAGCCACCGCCATCGCCATTTCCGCCACATCGAGGTAGTGCGATGGATTCCAATCCGAAAAATTACAAACGGCAACCACTTCATCGTTGATTCGCTGCAAAACCTTCGGGTCTTTATCGATCCGGTAAACCATTCCCAGCATGTTCATGCGGTAAAGCATTTCACGGGACACCGACAATAGCCGCCGGCCAGTCTTGATTCGCTCCAAAAGGGGCTCGTCATGGATTTCAGCTGCATTCAACTGGATAGCCTTGTACATATTCTGAATGACCGGGTCGGCTTTCAGCTTATTTCTGAGATTCCTTTCAGTTTTGGCGTTTAAAACCAAGCGTGGTTGCGATTTGCGAAGATTCTTTTTCAGGTACTGAACGGACATGGGATTGTCCAATGCCGGAATTCCAGACTCATTGGAACTGGAATATTTCTCACTAGCTTGTGTGATGATCGTTATAAAAAACAGCATGCACACCAAGCCG
>NZ_CAXBDD010000209.1:0-2606 GCF_963974515.1 uncultured Sunxiuqinia sp.
GGATTGGCCCAGCCCCATATCTTCAGCGGCTGGTCGCGCTGCAACACCATACCGTCACTCACCAGGCGCGGCAGTTTAACGGCAGCATCTGTTTGGAAAGGAAATGCCGCAAACAGCAGCAACAGCAATAATCCGAAAACTATTTTGTATTGATTCATTTGTTATTGTTTTATGCGTTTACTCTGAGATGCCCCCAAATAACTGGGCTCTAAACCTCCGGTGTCAATCATTATTTTTTGCAGCACGATGCCCGGCTCCAGCACGCGGATATGCAAACGGTGCAAACCCGCTTTCTCAATCTGGTGTTTGGTTACGGTTTGGTTGATGCGCGTAGCCTGCCATTCGCCCAATTCTCCCCGATACGCCCCATTGATGTTAACAATTTGTTCTTCGGCTCCATCAAACGAAATGGCATACCGCAAGCCTTTGTTGGCGTTAAAATTTAGGGTGGTCGAAACCAACACATGCACTTCAAATTCCCCGATCGATTCAAAATCAACGGCATACTCAAGATAAACCGGCTCACTCGCCGCAGGATACTCGTTTTGCGGGAAGGTGGTCACACCCGAAACGGTTTTGCCCAAATCCGGAATAACTTGCCATCGGATTTTGTCGGTTCCTTTGGCCAGTTGGTAGTTTTCGGCCTCAATAGATACGTAACCATCGGCTTCCTGAAAGGCCAAATCTTCATTTGTTACTTCCGGGACCTTCACCCATTGTACCTCGGGCATTTTTCGCTGCCGGGGTTCCTGCCAGTAAGTGTAACCGATGCGAATCTGATCCATCGTATGGTTCCATTTTCCGCCGGCTATCTGCTCGTTGTAATGAACCGTCAACAAGGAGTCGCGGTCGTAGCACTGCTTGACAACCCCGGCCCAGTAGTTTGCCTGAACGTCACTCTCTTCGGCCAGTTGATGGTTTTTAGCCACGGCATAATACATTTCATACAAGTTCGAACTGGCATTGGTCGGGAAAAGCACCAGCTGATCGAACGCATCTTTGTACTTGTTTGGAATCAGGTTGTACAAACGTAACGCGTCCAAGGTCAGGTCACGGTAATCGTTGCGTACCCGCTCAAACTCGTTGTAGTTTTCCAGACTGTAGGTTCTGGCATTCAGCAATTCGGGTGTTACGCGGTGGTTGTATTTCGTGTACCGATTGATGATGCGCGCTGCTTCATTGGCATATGCTTCTCCAAACTGTTCGGCACACCAATCTTCGGTATGCTGCAACAGGTTTTGTGCGTTGAACCGGGTCGGGTCCCACGCCATATCCAGAAAGAAGCTGATGGGATATTCCATCGGTTTCAGATCGCCCACATTCACCACCCAAATCCGGTCAACGCCATGACTGTAGGTCAGGTTCATTTGTTCCCAAACCCGCTGAATTTGACTGACATTGATCCATTTATAGTTTCGCGGACCACCTACGTAGTCAAAATGATAGTACATTCCAAAACCTCCTTTGTGGGGCGGGGCATCTAAATCGGGCAACTTGCGCACATTCCCCCAGTTGTCGTCGCAAAGCAGCAGGGTGACATCATCGGGCACCCGCATGCCATGGTCGTAGTAATCCTGTACTTCCTTGTAGAGCGCCCAAACCTGGGGTGTTTCCTCCGCTTTTTTTCCGGTCACTTTGCCAATGATTTTCCGCTGGTCGCGAACAATTTTCTCCAACAGGGCAATATTGGTTCCTTCGCTCATGGCTTCATCGCCATCACCACGCATCCCAACGGTGACAACCGTTTCATACTCTTTCATGCGCTCCATGCCCTTGGTCCAAAAGTCGGTCAGCACCTTGGGATTTTTATTGTAGTCCCAGGCTCCCGATCCATAGCGATCCCACTCCACGTGGGCTTTCCCCAGCGGCTCGTGATGCGAAGTGCTCACCACGATGCCCAGTTCATCAGCCAGACGGCCGTTCTCCGGATCATCATCGTAAAAGGCTTTGCCCCACATGGCCGGCCACAGAAAGTTTCCGCGTTGCCGAAGAATCAATTCAAAGACCTTGGAATAAAACTTGTGGTTGAATCCGCCAAAGGTTTCGCGAACCCAGCCACCTAAAGCAGGTTCTTCGTCATTCAGAAAAATGCCGCGGTATTTCACTTTTGGGCTTTCGGTTACAAACCGTCCCGCCTTGACATACACTGCTTCATGTTGATCAACCGGAACGTCGGCCCACCAGTACCAGGGCGAAACGCCCATTTCGCGCGACAAATTCAGCATGGCATAAATGGCTCCGCGCTTATCACTTCCAGCTAAAACCAAAGCCTTTTCAATATTTGGGAACGGGTTTTCAATGACTTGGGTCAGGCTGCGCTCCCACTGTCCGCTGATATCCGACACATCCAGTTTTCCTTCAGCCACCAATAGGTCAATCCATTGATTTTTGCCCAGGGTACCCACCAAAATAAGCTGGCTGGATTCGGACAGTTCCGACTGGTAGATTTTAGCTGACTGCCCAGTGACCTTTTGAATATCATTGGCAAACCAGCCGGCCACTGAGGCAATTCCCGGGTAATCATCCGCATCAACCAAAATTGGCGTCGCCTCACTATTTTCTACAATAGCAAAAACACCGTTTTCTTTGTCCATCGTAAGGTAGCT
>NZ_CAXBDD010000210.1:0-2593 GCF_963974515.1 uncultured Sunxiuqinia sp.
CTCTTTGGAGATCGTTTTTTGTGGCTTTTCTTGTACCATCAAATATCACCTGTGCTATGTTATAAAACAATGGGTAATTTCACGTAAAAGCTTTTTCCAGATATAGAAACCCTTCAATTCTATGAGTAAAACCACTGCTTTCAAGGGATTTTGCTGATACACGTTGGGTAAAACAGCAATTAATAGCTGGTGATGTCAATTCCTTAAATTTAGGAACTAACGAATCCCCCAAGGCACCCACTTCTACATATTCAATTCAGAGGTTCAGACCGTTTGACGATTCTGTGGGTGTTAAATGACAGAAAGAAAAAACGAACTTGTAAAGATGTTATTTGTATTTTTGCCGTTCTGTAATCATTCTTTTTCGTTATTTCGTTCCGGATTAAGTTTTGTCATTCCACAATCAATATGAAGCACAAACATTGGCTCTTTTTGGGCATTATTCTATACTTACTGGTAAATATTGCCGGGTTATTTATTCCTGTTGTTATTAATGCAGCAAAATATGCTCAGGTTGGCCGGGAGATTCTGGATAATCAGGACTGGATAAACATGACTATTGGCGGTGACCCTTACGACCAAAAGCCCCCGCTTCTTTTCTGGATTGCGGCTATGATTTTTAAACCCTTCGGCATTTCAATAGCTGCATACAAGCTCGGTATTTTGCTCATCTCGCTTGCCGGGATATACGGCACCTTTAGGCTGGGCAAAACATTATACGATGAGAGAATTGGAGTTTTATCAGCATTCATGTGGGCAACTTGCCTGGGATATGTTCATTTTCACAACGACATCCATACCGACACCCTGCTCGTTGTTCCCGTCATCTTGTCAATTTGGCAATACGCGGCTTGGGTAAAAACACGGAAAGATTACCATTTCTACCTGGGAACCTTATTGGTTGGATTGGCTATGCTAACGAAAGGGCCTGTCGCAATCGTTATTATCGGTTCAGCTGTGGGACTGCATCTGCTTTTTACGCGCAACTTCAAGGCCATTTTCGATTACCGCTGGTTGCTGGCTATCCCCATTGTGCTGCTGATGATCGTACCAGCCCTGTGGGGACTTTATGACCAGTTTGGACTGGAGGGCATTAAGTTCTATTTCTGGACGAACAATGCTGGCCGAATCAGTGGTAGCTACGCTGGGAAAAACAACGATCCGTTTTTTTATATTCATACCACCCTGTATATGATAGCTCCGTGGGCTGTTTTCAGCTTTTTGGGTATTTTCATGCAGATTCGTGAACAGGTTCAGAAAAAGTGGCGCGTCAACAGCAAAGATGAATTCTACACCCTGGGAGGAGTTCTGGTTTATTTGCTCATCAACTCGGTAGCTAAAGCGAAGAACCCTCACTACGAAATGCCCGTGCTTCCGCTAATCTCGATACTGGCAGCACGATGGGCCTTGCTGATTTTCGACAAAACTCAATTTGCAAAACTCAGGAAGATCGTTAGCTCCATCCACGTGGTAATCGGCATCCTCCTTTTTGTACTGTCTGGTGCGTTTTTGATTTTCGTTTTTCCAAATCCAGACAGATGGATTTGGCTGGTGATTGTCGCCTTGCTGGGAGGCTTTGTATATGTGCTTTCCTGGAAAGACAGCCTGAACAAGCAACTCAGTTACCTGGTGCTCGCCATTTCGGCCTTGTTATTTACTCTCAACGCTCACATCCAGCCAAACCTAATTCAATACCAAGCTTCATTCAAAGCTTGTGATATTTTTAACCAGAAGGCAAACTCCAGCGAGCAACTCCATATTTTCATGCCTGAGGCCCGCTACTGGGAGGTTTTTCTTTATTCGAAAAACTATGGAAAATACCTGGTTACTCCTGATGATTTCAAACGAATAGACCCCCCCGCCAACGACTGGCTCTTCACAGGACCAGAAGGTATCCAACAACTGGTTGATATGAATATTGCCATTGACACTATCGGAGTCTTTCAGCACAACAGCATGAGCAGCCTTTCCATAAAATTTCTAAATCCAAAAACCAGAGCCTCTAAACTCAAGACCCGCTACCTTCTCCGAATCCGGCAACGTTGATCCCGAAATTCAGAGAGCGGGAATAGCACCGTTCGAAGTTTCTCAAACGCCCGTGGAAAAAAGGCTTGGATGACTTAAGCTTTCAGGGAAGTACTCATTAGTTGGGGGCTTTCAAAGGACAATGGATCGTTGAGCTGACACCAAAGATGAGGAAACAAGCAGCTACCGCCAGCTTCAAAAAAATTACTTATCTTAGGCCTGACCTCATGTCAAACTAAACGCTAAACAAATGAATCAAAAATTAAACCGAAGAAATTTTCTTGGAAAGGCAGCCCTCGGAGCCGCGGCTGTAACAATTATTCCGCGCCACGTCATGGGAGGTAACGGCTATGTGGCTGCCAACGACCGGATCAACCTTGGCTACATTGGCACCGGCAAGCAAGGGCGCATTCTGCTGAATTACTTCACCCAAAATTGCAAAGATGCAGTTCCGGTTGCCGCCTGCGAAGTGTACCAGGCAAAACTGGGCTTGTTCATGCAACAAGCGAAAAAAGCAGACCCGAATGGATCAATTCAAACCTACGAATTCTACCGCGAATTGCTGGCC
>NZ_CAXBDD010000211.1:0-2554 GCF_963974515.1 uncultured Sunxiuqinia sp.
CGGAGACTGATCCTGCTTCGAAAGGAAGTGGCAGCGTTTCGAATGCATTCGGCTGATGAGATCCGCAAGCATCTGCATTTCTCTGAAAACTATGAGCCAGGTGTGTTGGCCTATTCTATTTTGGACTATCCGAATCCGTTTGGATGGAAAACCATTCAGCTGATTTTTAATGCCCGCCAGGAAGCTACTACCATGCAGCTGGACGAGCACAACTGGCAGGTGATTGCACGGGAGAATCAAATCGAACTGGAAGGGATTGATTGTCTGCTGGATAAGCATGTGGCCGTCCCTCCGCTGTCCATGATGATTTTGGTGAAGAATGATTAGAAAATGGCGAGCAACAAATCAATGTCTTTGCTCGGAAGGTTGAGTTTTTCACCCAGATCCTTGTTGGTCAAAATGCCATTGTAAATGTAAACGCCACGCCGGATTCCGGTCGAGTTTTTAATGTAATTCTGAATGCCGCCAATTTCGCCTACCGAAATGATAATGGGCGTCAGCACGTTGCTTAGTGCAATGGAAGCCGTACGCGAAACCATCGAGGCCATATTGTGCACACAGTAATGGACTACCCCGTGTTTGATGTACGTTGGATTTTTAAGGTCGGTTGGCTTGCTGGTTTCAAAGCATCCTCCTTGGTCAATGTTCAGGTCGATAATCACCGAGCCGTCCTTCATGCCTTTCACCATTTCTTCGGAAACCTGAAACTTGGTATTCGAGTTAAACGACATGGCACCCAGCACCACATCGGCCGATTTCAGCGCTTTCTTCAAGACATTCGGATACAAAACCGAAGTAAAGATCCGCTGGCCCAGCTTATCGCCCAAGGCTTGCAGGTTGAACATGTTGTCATCAAAAATTTTAACGGTCACACCCAGTCCGAGGGCTGCACGTGCGGCATATTCGGCAGCCGTGTTGGCTCCCAGAATCACCAGTTCGGCAGGCGAAATGCCGGTGACACTGCCCAATAAAACCCCTTTCCCGTTTCTCGAATTGCTTAAATATTCGCTGGCAATAGTAACCGCTGTCGATCCGGCAATCTGGCTCATCAGGTGAACAACCGGCAAACATTTTTCTTCATTCTCCATGTACTCGTAAGCAATGGTGGTCACCTTCTTTTTCATCAGTTTCTGAACCGTTTCCTGGCAATGATTGCTCAAATGCATGTTCGAAATCAGGGTTTGGTGTCCGCGCAGCATATCCACTTCGTCCGCATCAAAAGGCGCCACCCGGATAATGACATCGCATTGGAAAACTTCTTCGCGCTTTTCAACAACCACAGCACCAGCCTCACGGTACTCCTTGTCGGAGTAGCTGGCTGCCTTGCCGGCATCTTTTTCAATGTAAATTTCGTGACCGTAAGAGACCAACAATTCAACGGCTTCGGGGGTCAATGGAATCCGGTATTCTATTTTGGAGAAATCGGAAGGAATGCCAATGGTAATTTTCTTGCCGCGGCGGCGAATTTCAAGCATTTCTTCTTTGGGGAGAAGTAACGATTTTATTTCCGATTGTTGCTCTTTTTCAGTCATTCAGCAAAAATTAAATGGTCAATTTACTTTTTATATCGATTCTTTCAAAAAGAATCACACGATATTTGCGGTAATCTTACGTGCCGAACTGTCCAACACGTCAATTTCGACCTTCACAATCTCTTCAGGAAGCAGATCTTCAATGTTTTCAGGCCACTCTATCATACAGTATTTTCCGCTGTAAATGTAGTCGTCAAAGCCAATGTCCAGGGCTTCTTCCATGCTTTTAATCCGGTAGAAATCGAAATGGAAAATGCGCTCATTGCCGGCGGTGCTGTATTCGTTTACCAAGGCAAAGGTGGGGCTGGTAATGGGGTCGGTAGAGCCCAGCGCACGGCACAACGCCTTGATTAAGGTTGTTTTGCCGGCTCCCATTTTACCGTAGAAAGCAAAAAGCCGTTCGTTCGGAAAATGCTTTAGAAACGCTTCGGCCGCCTGGGGAAGCTCATCAATGGTGTTAATTTGAAATGAAAACATGTTTTTTACCGTCTTGGTTGCTGCAAATTTAAGTAAAGTTCATTTTAAAAAATACAAAGGCTGAGCTTTGTTCGATTTCTGTTTTCGAAAAATGTATTACTTTTGAAGAAATCACAATTCAAGCAATCATTATGAATCTGCCAGAAAACTTAAAGTACACCAAAGAACACGAATGGGTTCGTGTTGAAGAAAACATTGTTTCCGTTGGAATCACCGACTTTGCTCAGGGCGAATTGGGCGATATCGTGTTTGTTGAAATAGAAACGGAAGGCGAAGAACTGGCCAAAGGCGATACCTTTGGAACCGTTGAAGCTGTAAAGACGGTATCCGACCTGTTTATGCCCGTTGGCGGGAAAGTGCTCGAATTCAACACCGCCTTGGAAGACGAGCCGGAACTGATTAACAAGGATCCGTATGGAAAGGGCTGGATGATTAAAATTGAGATGAGCGATGCCGCCGATTTGGATGACCTGATGGACGCCGATGCTTATCAAGCCATGCTCGAAGCGTAATTTGCAAGCTTGGGCCATTGTCTGCAACCGCAT
>NZ_CAXBDD010000212.1:0-2531 GCF_963974515.1 uncultured Sunxiuqinia sp.
CTTATTACGGGTTTAAAAAGGAACATGAAGAATTGCCTTATGTCAATGAACGACAAGATATTGCTCCGAAAAAGGTCCATCATTGAAACCATAAACGACGAACTAAAAAACATCTGTCAGGTTGAACATTCACGCCACAGGTCTTTCGGAAATTTCCTCACAAACCTGATTTCCGGCTTGTTAGCTTATTCATTTCTTCCAAAGAAACCATCAATAAAATATGATGTAGAACAAACTTTTGGACAATTGGCTCTTTATTAACCCGTTGCTTATATCGAACTCAGGTTATTAGATATTTGTAACAAACAGTACTGAGAGATGATATTACAGAAGGAAATAATTACTTTGGCAGCAAAGCACGGAGTTGTAAAATCCACGATTGACAAAGATTGGGCTTTAGGGCATTTTCTCGATGCCATCTATTCGGTAGGGGAAATACGGGAAAATCTCATTTTCAATCCGTAAAACTGGTATTGAAAGATTGGTTCTACGCGTTTCTGGTCAATGAGTAATTTAGTAATATGTCAAGGTATTAACAATCCTTCAATATCAGTAAGAATTTGCACCCAACTTTCCACCCAACTTCTGTTTGTTTCCACCCAACTTTTTTAATCTACTTTGTTTAAGGGGTTATTTGGAGTGGAGTGATTCTTACACTCAAATTTCCGACCAAGTTATTTCGCTTCCCGGAACGGTAAAGGGGAACTCGCTTTTCGTGGCTCGTTTCCTTCGGATGCGTTCAGCTTTTCCCTTTCCAAATCACACATGCTCTCCGCTCGGAAAACCAGACATGCACCCGTTGACCTCATCCGGGACAGCTCAATGCCAGTACGCCAAAAATTTAAGTTTAACGGCGTGCCAGATGCCATAAAAAGTCTGCAAGGCAGCAGCAATCTATTATGAATGATTTCAAGAGTTTAAAGCCGATTTCAGTTTACTCTACAAAACAAGCCGTTGATGATGGTTTTCTGATTCAAGTTGATCAAAAGATTTCCCAGGAAGCTGGGATCCGTCATCCGGTTTACCTGACCCGCACTGTTTGGGATAAATATGTTGAAGTTCCCATGGGAATGGAATGGCATCAGGACGAAGCAGGCCGGTTATGGGATGTACTGTTTATGTTTGCCTTTTTCGCCCGGAAGGAATCTTCTTCCCACTTGCTTTTTAAGTTGCTGGTCCAACTTCCGGATGACGGTGATTGGGAGCAGAACGAAAAAGTAGCAGAAAGATCGAACCGGCTGTTTCGGAAAGTCACTCTCAAAGCCCTGATTACAGCCCGTGATTTTGACGATCCATCGCCGGCGATTTTCATTATGAAACCATTTGAAGATTAGTCCATTCTGATGATTTGAGACACCGGGGGCCGAGTGCCCCTTTTTTGTTCGTTCTCTTGGTTTTTAGCAGAACGTGATTTTTAAAAAAGTTTATCGAGACTCTAATTTTTGGTTCCCCTTTTATTTCAACTTCAAGCAAGTGAAGGAATGTGGAGGGCTTGTCTTTAGAAGAGAAAAAGGGTTTCCGTTTGTGTTCTGGAAACTGGTGGGTAAGGAAGGCAAAGACGGCAGTATTGATAGAGTGAATTAAAGCTCCATTTATTGCTCTCAAAAATCGAGGCGAAACCAGCACCTAAAATTCATCCCATCCAAAAACGAATCATTGTGAATTTGGTATGCTAGCTTGAAGGTTTTTAAGCATATACTTTTCGTGAGCCTCCATAATCTTATTGATGAGAGGAAATAATTGAATTTGCGAAATAGCCATTCCTTTTTCAAATTCAACTTCGCCGGTTACCTTATAGTGCAACCTGCCAGTACATGTGAGCCAGGTCGGCTGTATTATCGTATATTCAAGGCCCGAATTTCTTATGGTATCTGCTATTTTCTTGTAGGGGATTACAATCGGAGTCAAAGGAGTTTCATAAACAGCAATTGGGCATATTACAATAATGCGCTTTACGTGGGTTTCCTTCATCGCAGTTGTAATATTCCGGGATGCCTCTCCTGAATGACCTGTCAAATTTAAAAATACGATATCGTGTCTGGCTATTGATCGTGTTAAAGCACGGTGATCCTGTGAGTCACCTTCTATTATTCTGACATTGTCAACATTCGTTTTGAATCCACGTTTCGCAGGTCTCAAAAACAACGTCAGGCGAATATTGCTTTGCGTCTGTAATTCTTCAATCACATGGTTGGCAAGATCACCATTTACTCCGATAAAAATTAGCTTCTTGATGGCTTTAAGTTGTTAATTGTGGAACCTGACCGCTCGTGGTAAAAGATCTCAATTAATTATGTATGAAGTTTAGGAAGGGGCTGGCGTCTATTATGGATTGCAGCCCCTTTGCCCAATTAGCTTTTCAATGTTGCCATATCGACGACAAAGCGATATTTCACGTCACCCTTTTCCAATCTTTCAAAAGCGTCATTGATCTGATCAACTTGGATCAATTCAATATCGGCCGTAATATCGTGATTGGCACAGAAGTCCAACATCTCTTGTGTTTCCTTTATTCCTCCAATATTTGATCC
>NZ_CAXBDD010000213.1:0-2509 GCF_963974515.1 uncultured Sunxiuqinia sp.
TCTTTGCAGATCAATAGTCCCAGCCCGGTTCCAGATTCGCCTGCGGTTCCGCTGCGTTGATTTTGGCCCAGTTCAAACAAATTCTTTTGCTGCTCGGGGCTCAGGCCGATGCCATTGTCAGCGATACGCACAATCGTCTCGTCGTTCAATCTTTCAGCAGTCACTTCAATTGTCCCTTCCGGTTTGGTGAACTTAATGGCATTGCCGAGGAGGTTCCGGATTACGGTGTCGATCATGTTTGGATCGCTGAATACAATTAGTTGGTCGGGAAAATTAGGTTTGATCTGAATATTTTTTTGTGAAGCCGGTTCCTGATTAAGCTCGACGTTCGTTTGCAAAATTTTACTGAGATTATTCACCTTTGGAGAATAGCTAAAGTTTTCCGATTGGGAGTTTGCCCAAACAAGCAGTTTCTCCAGCAGGTTATAGATGTTTTTCGCCGACTGGTTCGCTAGTTGTAGCATATCTTTTTCCTGCTCAAATTCTTGTTCATCAGCATTGCTTAGCAAATCCAGCAGGCCAAGCAGGCCTGAAAACGGACTTTTTAAGTCGTGCGAAATGATGGAAAGAAATTTATTCTTCGTAAGGTTTGCCTTCTCCAATTCCTGGTTTTTAGCTTGCAATTCGCGTGTGCGTTCTTCGATGATCATTTCCAATTGGAACTGTCTTTTGAGTAAGGCGCGATTGCGCAGCCTTTGGATTAGAACAAACAGGCCAATCACAACAACCATCGAAATAATGATGAATGGTGTCGTCATCCAAAACGGCGGACGAATGATTAGCCGAATGGAGCCGGGGCGGCCGTTCCATTCTCCTAAGCGGTCGGTTGTTTCAACCTGAAAGAGGTAAGTGCCGGGGCTTAACCGGGTGTAAGTAGCCACCTGTTCATTTTGCGGCACGACCCACTGCTCATCAAATCCTTCCAGTTTGTAGCGATATCTTTGCTTTGCCGGGTCGATGAAGTTTAAAGAAGTAAACCGGAACGAGATCATTTGCTGGTTGTAGTCCAGCTCAATCTCGCGCAGTTTCGGATCTTCTTCTGAATAATGCGGAAACACCGGCTTTCCGTAGACTGATGTTTCGGTAATAATGGCTTTGGAGGTATGCCCTGGTGTGTGAAAGGATGCATTGCCATCGAAGAAATCCACTCCTTCATTTCCTCCGAAATAGATGATACTGTCAGCATTGGTTGCAGACGCACGGTCAAAATAGTTTGCTGAAATCAACCCATCCGAGTGATTGAAATAGTCCAGATCATACTCAAATTGATGAGCGTTATCTTGCCAGTAATTTAACCTGAAAAGCCCGGATTTGGTACTAATCCATATTTCGCCGGGTTTCACCGATTCAATAGAGGATATATTCTGGCTGCTGATCGTTGTTTCATTGACGATCGGTAAAAACTGGTCTTGCTCCTTAAGATAAACGTTGAGCCCGTTGTTGGTTCCGGCCCAGATCACGCCCCCGTGGTCACAATAAATCGTTTGCACCGTGTTGCTTGACAGGCTTATGGGGTTATTATTATCGTGAAAATAGTTGGTGAATTGTTGACTTTTCAGGTTGAGTTTTGAAGCGCCGTGAGCGGTTGCAATCCACAGGTTGTTAGCCTGATCAACACACATGTTGAATGTAAAATCGTTTGAAAGTGAGTGATTAAGATCGTCTGTGTTTGGGTCAAAGCGGAACTGCTGAGCCTGCCCGCTAGACGGGTTGTATCTGACAATCCCTTGACCGTGGACGGTTAACCACAGGTTTCCATGGTGATCTTCAATCATGTCACGAATGTCGGCTGTTTCAAGGAGAACAGAAATGGCGCCAGGTTTAAGGCTTACCTGCTGAAAGTTGTTGTTTTCACGATTGAGTTTTTGTAGTCCACTTTGCCATCCGGATACCCAGATGTTTTGTCTGCTGTCTTCAAAAATTCGGAATATAGCGCCCGAAATTCCGTCTTTACCTTTTGATTTTATCCAGTAATGGGTCTTGTTTTGAGCAACAGGATCGTGTTTTTCGACCAGGCCCGATTCGTAGCCCAGCCACATGTTGCCTTCGAGATCAAAATGAATGGCCAGTACTTCTTTTTGAAAAAGGGTGTATTCCATTTCATTTGAAAACATAAAATGCTCAAACGGGATGTTGTTTATACCATAGTTGATTCCTCTGATTCCCGACGAAGTCCATAGATTTTTGTTGTGATCCAGAATCACGTAATCAACTGCTGTTCGTTCAAGGCTGAGCGGGTCGCCCGGAACATTAGTAAAGCGCTGGTAATCGTGTGTGTGTATATTGTAGCGTATTAGTCCGCTATTGGATGCCAGCCAAAGCGTTCCGTTCTTTTCTGCTGAAAAATGATGAATGTCGTAGGTCGTGTTCTCGAAAATGTGATTCTTCACCGTCAGCTCCTCCGGCTTGAATTCGAAAAAACCGTTGGAAAGCGTACTGATGAATAAGCGGTCTTCGATATAGTCGATCTGGGTCAGGGTGAGTTGAGCAAACGGTGTTCCGTCCACTT
>NZ_CAXBDD010000214.1:0-2399 GCF_963974515.1 uncultured Sunxiuqinia sp.
TTAGAAACTGTTAAAATCTAAAGAATTAATTGTCTAATATATGGATTCTAAGCTTATTGCTTAAATACTTGGTGATTTTTTGCATTCATCGTTTCAACATTTTGCCTACCTCCAACAAAATATCAACAGATGCTTTGGGAATTTCTCCATGACCATCCGGTCCCACATTGAGCAAAAAGTTACCACCCTTTCCATTAATATCCTGTAGCTTTTCGTATACTTCTTCAGGACTTTTCCAATCCGTGTCTTTGATTTTGAAACCCCAGGAATCGTTCATGGTATAGCAGGCTTCCCAGTAATGGTCGAGCGTGCCATCCGGGTGAAACTGCTCCGGTGTGCCGAAGTCCTTTTTAAATATTTCGCGTTTAGAAACCCGGTTATTGATAATGATATCAGGTTTCAACTCACGGATGTATTGGTATAAATCATTTCCATCTTCAACCGTCCAATAATCAGCCCAATCGCCATCGAACCAAAGAATTTCCGTATCATATTTTTCAATCAATTCCCTTACCTGGTTTTTCATATACTTCACATATTCTGCTTTTTTCCCTTCATGGAGCAAAGGATTCTGCCAGCGTTTGCCTGATACTTCTTTGGCATCGGCATCAGGAATATTGTGTGAAGGATGATTCCAGTCGATAATGCTGTAATAGGTTCCAAAATGAATGCCCTGTTTTTTACAAGCGTCCGACAATTCCTGAATAAAATCACGGCCCTTCATGGGCGAATTGGCGATGTCGTATTCGGTATAATCAGAATCCCACAAACAGAAGCCTTCATGATGTTTGGTCGTGATGACCAAATAGTTCATCCCGGCTTTTTTAGCCAGTTTTGCAATTTTATTGGCATCAAATTTTTCAGGAGTCCATGTATTGATCAATTTGATATAGTCTGACTTTGGGATTTGCTGATTCGCCTGAATCCATTCCGCATAACGACCTTCATCATTCCCCTTGTAAATTCCCCCAAGCTGGCTGTATAATCCAAAATGAATGAACATTCCGTACTTCGAATCGGTAAACCACTCCATGCGCTTTTGGTACGCTTCTTTCGATTCGTTTAAATAGTTTACGTTGTTCTGAGCGATTAAACTCACACTCATTGTAATAAGAATTACAATAACACCTAATATTCTCTTATTCTTCATGCTTTTATTTTTTAACGTCTTCCAATTCTACTCCCTTAAAATATTTATCCAAAACATACATTGGCTGATGAACATCAGGTATTTGCTTGAGCTTTCTCCAGTCGTAATCCAGCGGTAAGATCGTGGCTGGATTCATCGTTGCTGTGTCGTCAGTTGCAATGTACCATTCTTCGAGTAACTTCATCATTTCATCCACCTTAGAATTGTATTTCGGAAGCGATGCCAAATTATCAATTTCCAACGGATCGTTTTTCAGATTAAACAGTTGTGTGTAATCCCGCTGTGGATACCGGATTAATTTCCATTCATCGGTACGAACCGCGCGGGCAGTATTCCGGTAAGCTGTATACAACGAAGACCGGACTTCGGTAAGCTCTCCGTTGATAACCGGCAGCAGGTTTTGTCCATCTACTCCTTCAGGAACGGGTAATCCAACCACATGACAAAGGGTCGGGAAAATATCATATAAATAAACCAATGCATCCCTTTTCGCTTCTGCAGGTATTCCCGGACCACTGATTATAAAAGGTACTTTTGTGCTGTGTTCGTATAAATTTTGTTTCCCCAATAAACCGTGGCTACCTATTGCCAACCCATTATCGGCAGCGTAAACGATGATGGTATGATTAAATAAGTCTTCCTTTTTCAGGGTTTCAATAATATCGCCCACCCGGCTGTCAATATGACTAATCAGGGCATAATAATCAGCCAGTGAAGCCTGTATCATTTCCGGAGTTCTTGGCCAGGGACCCAGTGTTTCATCCCGAATGTTTAAATGATCAAATTCAAAAGGATGAAGGTCCATGAAGTTTCCTGGTAAGGGAATCGAATGATCAGGATACATGCCGATATAATCTTCGCGAGGTGACCTGGGATCATGGGGTGCGGTAAAAGACACGTAGCAAAAAAATGGATTTTCACGCGTGCCTGTTGAATAATTGTTCAGATAACCGATTGCTGCGTCGGCAAATAGATCGGTCGAATAGCCTTTTTTTACTGGTTCGCTGAGTTTACCATCACTGCCAAGGCTACTGCAGGGAACATTAAAGTGGTCGGACATCCCACCGATAAAGACATTTTCACCTTTTTGAAAAGAGGCTTCGAAGGTTTTCGCCCCATTGTGCCATTTCCCTGTTCCGAATGTTTCATAGCCGTTTTGGGCAAAATGCATCGGCATGGTATGCACTCCTTCCAGTTTGTCGTACACGTGAAACAAACTTTTCCCACTCATCAGCATTGCCCGGCTCGG
>NZ_CAXBDD010000215.1:0-2390 GCF_963974515.1 uncultured Sunxiuqinia sp.
TTTATTTTGTGTTCTGAAAAGTAGGCCAGCAACCTTTTCCACAGATTAGCTAAGTGTCTTTCCCTGAAAAAAGTTGACTCTTTTACTCCGATTACCTGTACACTTTTCAATTGAAATTTCCACACCAGAAAGGAGCGAGGTTAAAAATGTATTTTTCCAAATGACGGAGCAAAGAAAAACCTTTAATGAAGCTTGACCATCTCCCGAAAAATGGATTGATCAAGCTCTACAATTCAGTCATATCAGGGGTTTAAAGATGTTTATATATGAGGAAAGCTGGTTGAAAAAGGTTATTTTTATTGTGCAAACAAAAGCAAATAATCTCTAAAAACCAGCTCATGTCAAAAGTGTTAACAAAACAGGTACAGAACAAGATTAGTCGCTATTTTCTTAAGCTTGAGGGTCAATTAACAAAACCGGAAGCCCGATGTATCAGGGAAATGACCACTGGGATACTCAAGACAGGTCCGGTGTTGGTCAATAAAATAGCTACTGGCATTTGCGATACGATCTCGTTGAGCCAGACGACCAAGCGCTTTAGGAACCATTATAACAAGAAAGATTTTTTCATGAAGTTATTCCTGGGACATATGAACAGTGTAAAAAGCAAAATCTGTCATAGGGACTACATCCTGTTCGATGGTTCTGATATCCAAAAGAAATATGCCAAGATGATGGATGGGCTGGACTATGTGAAAGATGGCGATAAAGGAACCATTGGCCTTTGCTATTGGCTGATGAATGTTGCCCACTTTAGCAAAGACCAGGAAATGACTCCCCTGTACAATAAGCTTTACAGTTTTGACCATGGCGCAAAAAGTGAAAACAAGGAGGTTCTTGAGTAAAAGAATGCTGTGAACTTGCGGGGATCAAGGCACCAACCATAGAATACAAATACAAGCGGAATCAGGTTATTGAATCAGTCCATCCGAAATACGAATTAATAACAGTCCATACAACCGGATGGTTACACCTATACGACCAATCCCCGCATCGAGCACCCGACTAGAAATTCCCGAAATAGGATCCCGGGGAATTAATGAGGTTTATTCCACCCATCGGCTCTCCTTGACCGAATCGTTTTAGGACAGTATTGCTTCAACATATTCAAACTTGACTGACTTTGACAAGCGTAGCAGGGCAATCTTATATTTAATGGGTGTTTGTTTTGGGGTTTCCCGATGATACTCCAAAGTAGCCAACGATGATAAATTGGGGTAAAAACGTCAGGACAACGAATTGATAAAAGCAAAAAAATGACGAACCATTCAACAAAATTTAGCAACAATTTTATTAAAAAATCATTTTTTCGACATAGATATCCTGGAAATCAGATTCACCTTCCAGGTTGATATGTTTAATTTTCACCAGAATTTCATCGAGAATTTCAGGTTTTGAAAACAACAGCATTTTTGCCCCTAACAGAGCCGTATTTCCCATTTTTTGAATCACTTCTTCTTTACTTTCCAACATACCAGTTGCGACTACATGTTCGATAGTGAGGTAATTTCCGAAACCTCCGGCAATGTATATTTTTTCAATGTCGCCAATTTCGATAGAAAGCTTTGCAGTTAGTATTTTCAATCCGGCAGCAATGGCAGCCTTGGCCAACTGAAATTCATGAATGTCTTTTTGAGTGAGATATACCTTACCTTCAATTTGGATATGTGTTTCTCCTGAATTAATTTCTCCGAACATTCCAATTAAATCAAGTTTACGGAAAATGGCAATTGCATCGATTAAAGCGCTTCCACAGATCCCTTTAGGAACTGTATTTCCAATCACACTGCAATCAATTTTTCTGTCGATCAGGTTTAACGACGATATGGCCCCGGTTACAGCACGCATCCCCATAGAAATCGAGGCACCTTCGAAAGCAGGACCGGCAGCAGTTGACGCACATACAATCTGATTTTTATTACCTACTACAATTTCCCCATTGGTGCCTAAATCAATCAGGGCGTTGTATTTCTCCTTTTGATGCAGGTTCGTGGCTACAATCCCGGCCAGGATATCGCTACCTATGAAACTTCCAATACAAGGAAGGAATTGTACTTTCTC
Organism: uncultured Sunxiuqinia sp.; assembly: GCF_963974515.1. Classification (GTDB taxonomy): domain Bacteria; phylum Bacteroidota; class Bacteroidia; order Bacteroidales; family Prolixibacteraceae; genus Sunxiuqinia. The sequence goes on from NZ_CAXBDD010000215.1 coordinate 2,062, forward strand.
AACTACATGAAAATTCCAACGCAACTCTTTTGGATAGTAAGTTTTCAGTCCAATATCATCGCAATGAAAGGGATACATTGAAAGAGGCGAAACATCACAATTGCTAAAAATTAATTGCATAACAGAATTTCCTACTAAAATTACCTTTTGTAATTCTACCTCATGCTTTTTTAACATCAATGCAATCAGGTTTCCAACAGACTCCCTGATTATCAGAGACATTTCGCTTGCACGACCATTGAGGCAGGATTGAATTCTGGCAATCAGGTCAGCTCCGAATTTGACCTGTGGGTTTAGCATGGTTTCAACAGCCAAAACTTTTGCTGATG
>NZ_CAXBDD010000216.1:0-2329 GCF_963974515.1 uncultured Sunxiuqinia sp.
CCCCATTGCATGGGTACAAAATCAACGTTAACCGGTTCAAAGTCAGAAAGACCAAGCCCCCATGAATAGTGCCAGTGTGCTTTCAGGTCCGACACCCGATAGGACCATTGGGTTCCGTTGGTCGTAAAGGCCGCTCCTTTTTTCCCAATCTCGGGAAGTGCAGGCAGCGTATTGGTATTTTCCGGCTCTTCAATATCATAAAATTTGAAGTCACCCTCAGCAAACTTCTCCTCGCACGAAGAGAAGAATGCCGTCAAAATGAATAGAAATCCAACTATATTCTTCATCTGTATCGATTTTTATTTTTAACTATCTTACTGAAATAAATGAGATTAGCTATCCTCAACAATCAACCAACCTTCGCTGAGCTAATCTCATTTTTTTCATCTCCCAATTACCATCCCGGGTTTTGTTCCAGGTTTGAATTTTTATAAATCTCCGCCTGAGGTATCGGGTACACGTTCATATAGTCCTGATAGACTCTGCGTTCAAGCAGGACTTTTTCGTAGGCAAAGCCCCCGTAAGGGTTGCGGGCAATGTTCATGGCATAAATATCGGTTGTTTGCGGACCAATCATCCATCGGCGGACATCCCAAAAGCGATGGTCTTCGAAAGCCAATTCCACCCGGCGCTCGTTCCTGATTTTTGTGCGGAACTCATCCTGTGACAGCCCTGCTGGAAAGTCAGGCATACCTGCCCGCAAGCGGACTAAATTCACTGCTTCCAAGGCTGTCATGCCATAGGTAGACGCATCTTCTGGCCCATAGGCTTCGTTCATAGCTTCGGCATAATTCAACAACACTTCGCCAAAGCGGAACAATACCCATGTATGACGTCTTTCGGTGGTGTTGGTAGGAGCAAGACTAACGGCTTCAATCACATATTTTTTCAGGTAGTAGCCCGTTTTGGTTGCATTGGCTTTTGGCAAGCCATTAGCCCCTCCGTAAAAACTTTCAACCACTTGCCCTTTCCAAATCGAATTATTCAGGATCACCGTCTGTTCCAGTCGCGAATCTCTTCCGGCATAAGGAAATATCGGGTCGTAGCCGGAGTCAGGATCCGTAATGGGCAAACCTGTCTGCACCATTTCATAAGAGTCAACCAAATTCTGGGTTGGACAGGTTCCGGTGTTTCCGCCTTCAAATCCAATCGGAAAATTCCTTTTTTCAAAACCGTTGGAATCACCTTCTCGCCTCCCCAAAATCAATTCGGAACTGGTTAGGTTATTCACCACATTGCTGTAGTTGCCCTCCAGAGAATACCAAGCCGAATCAATAATAGCTTTGGCAGCGCTTGCAGCTTCTTCCCAAAGGGCGAGGTTATTGGCATCGTTATGCAATGGACTCGCCGCATAAAGCAATACCCTTGATTTCAATGCCATTGCAGCCCCACGGGTTGCCCGTCCAGTTTCCTGAGCCGAAGAAAAATCACCATAATCTTCGGGCAGTTCCGCCGCAATGTCATCGCACTCCTGCACAATAAAACTGACCACATCACTGAATGAATCCTGAGCAACAAGCTGAGCTTCCTCTGGTGTTAACACTTCTGTGATCAGCGGAACGTCCTTATATCGCTTGATGAGTTCGAAGTAGAAAAAAGCGCGAAGAAAGCGAGCCTCGTACGGATACATGGCGAACTGCTCCATCATTTCGCTATAATCTTCGTTGAAGCGCTCTTCCGGAAACTCCTGTCCGGCACTTTCGGATAAAAACAGGTTAGCTGCCCGAATGCCTTCATACATCTCGCCCCACACATTGTCCAATGGCTGAATGGCGCTCCAACTTCCATCGTTGAATTTCTGTACGTTGGATAGATCCCACACATGCTCCGCTTCGTCAGTCGCCGCTGAACGCATGGCACCATCAATGCTGTTGAAATCGGTTGGCAGTTTGGAATAAATTCCTGTCAAAAAGCTTTTGGTCCGTCCGAAATCAGCAAAAACATCATCCTTTCGGTTGTAGGACGTTTCATCATAGTCCAAATATTCGCAGCTCATTGTAAGCGTTAACAAGCCAATCAAGCTGTACTTTATATATTCTCGTATCTTCATGTCTGAATCTTTTATAAATTAAAATCCAAGGTTAATCCCAAAATGCCATGAACTCAGGGTCGGATAAGTCACTCCTAATTCTTCCGGATCGAGTACATCAACCATATCGACGGAGAACAGATTCATCCCCCGGGCAAAAATCTTGGCCGACTTCATGTTTAGCTTATCCAACAGTTGGTCTGAAAAACGATAATAGATTTCCAAACGTCTCAATTTCAAATAGTCTCCCTCTGTTAACCAAATATCATTTTTCTGATAGTTGTTGGCATTTTCCAGCAA
>NZ_CAXBDD010000217.1:0-2239 GCF_963974515.1 uncultured Sunxiuqinia sp.
AAAAAAGCGAGATCGCCGCAAGGAGGCAGGCACTCCCGAAAACGGGATCACAGGTGTCTGATGTTTCCTAATCTTGATGCCCCGGTACAAAGCCTCTTCACCGGTACTCAGATCAGCGGTCAATCTCGCTAATAAAATATAAAATCAATCTTTTTTGGGTCCTTATCCAAAAAATCAGCCCCGATTTGGTTTCGGCTCAATATCGGTTAACTCCGAAATTTTCACCGGACGTTTTTCTTCGATGCTTTTGCGGGCGGCCACTCCAATCAAAACTGACATAGCGCCATCGCGTGTTCCGGCCGAATGCTTGTAGGGATCGGCCATGCTGGGATCTTTGAAAATCTTATCCTGCAAGCGCACGTCACCTCCGCCGTGACCACCGCGAATCCGCGGTACTTTCACCAATTCGTAATCCGGGTTCCAATTTTTCATGACAATGATTTCATCATAAGCCGAGTCGTTTTCTTCGGCATTCTGATTCATTTCACGGGCATGCAATTCAGCCTGGCTTACGCGCTCTTTTTCACGCCATGGAATACCTTCCCACGAATCAATCCGTCCATCCATACCGTTAAAAGCAATTTTAAAGCCTTCGTAGGGCGAATAGGTCGTCAGCGAATAGCTTACCTGCACATCATTGGCATACTTTATCTGAACGGCCATTTTATCGTAAATGTCAATATCATGACGCCATAGGCAATTGTCGCGAATATAGCCATCGTATTTTTCATTCTTCACGTACAAGTCAACCGATCGTTGATCTTTCATGATGTCCCAGTAAAACTTGCACTTGTCGGTATAAGCACACGAACGGCAGTTGGCTCCGCGAAACGCATTGTTGCTCCCGTAATGTTCCAGCTCACCATAAGCGGTCACTTCCACCGGGTCTGAATCAATCCACCAGTTCAGCAAATCAAAATGGTGCGTTGCCTTGTGAACCAGCAAAGTACCGCCCTTATCGCGCTCTCCATGCCAGCGACGGAAATACGAAGCACCGTGGTAGGTATTGAGGTACCAGTGAAAATCAACCGAGGTGATTTTTCCAACTTCGCGGTCAACAAGTAATTCCTTGAGTTTTGAAAATTGAAGTCCATAGCGGTAGTTGAAACCTACAATCACTTTGTGCCCAGTCTTCCTTTCGGCGTCCAAAATCGATTGACATTTCACTTCATCAGTCGTCATTGGTTTCTCGGTGATTACATCGCAACCCATCTCCAAAGCTTTGATAATAAACTCGTGATGATTCGAATCCATCGTGGTCACGATGACAACATCAGGTTTGGTTTGGTTGACCATCTCCGTAAAATCGGTGAAGACAGGACAGCTCACCCCCATGAAATTTAAGGCAAACTGCAGGCGTCCGGGATTGAGATCGCACAAACCAACAAATTCGGTTTCTTTGGAGTAATTGTCAACGATATTCTTGCCCCAAAAGCTTGTACCACGGATTCCGGTTCCGACCAAAGCCAATTTGGTCTTGGCAGCGGCGGGTTTAGCAACAGATTGAATGGGATTGGCCAAAAGAGCACCGGCAGTTAAGGTTCCGGCAGCGCCCAAAAAACGGCGTCGATTTAAGTTTTTAGATTCTTTCATTTTATGATATAATTAGAATTAATAAATATGTTTTTAACAAATTCTGGAAACCTAACAATATCCTTAGGATCAAACAACGTCAGGCAACAAATACGGGGCCCGGTACTCGCGGCTAAGCATGTCATTCGCTTCGCTCTCGCCTTCGCCTTTAAAGCGTTCTGCAACGGGGTCAAACTCAAGTTGACGTCCCAAACGATATGAAACGTTGCCTAAGTGCGCCAACGACGACGACAAATGCCCCGTCTGAACAGGGCCATTCTGAATACTCATATCGCGGGCACGGATCGCATCAAACCAGTTTTGAAAGTGGAGAGTCAATTCTCCCTTCTTTGATCGGCTCGGACCTTTTTCACGGTTTTGACCCAAATAGGTTTCGTAAGTTCCATACCCTTTTATGACCATGTAACCTTTGTCGCCGTAAAAAATATTTCCGACTCCTGCCCCATCTTCCAGGTTGGTGCACCAGTTGCGTACCTCGAATTGAATGATTTTCTTTTCCTTCGGATAATGATAAACCGAGGTTTGTATTTCGGGTACTTCTTTACAATCGTCCCATAGAAATTTTCCGCCCATTGAGGTGATCCTTTCCGGCAAACGATTAACACCTAATCCCCACATACACAAGTCAGTTTGATGAATTCCCTGG
>NZ_CAXBDD010000218.1:0-2204 GCF_963974515.1 uncultured Sunxiuqinia sp.
AAAATGTTTTTACGAATGAACCGAAATTATTGCGTTCCCGACTTCCTTTTGAAGGTTTTGAAATCCATCAAAGTCTGATTCTTCCAAAATAATGACAATCTGGTTTTGCTGTTTTTTCAGACAAGGTTCAAATGAACAGCCGGATGGAGTAAAATTAAAAAGGTTCCACCCATTTTTGGTTCTGATATATCCCTTCCCCCGAATAATAAACTGGCTTGTATTAAAACCATGCGATAGCAGATCAGGATCAAAAATTGTATCCGGGGAAAATCTATAATACACTTCCTTATAATGGCTATCAGTTAAATCCTTATGGACTTTTGAGAACATCTCGTATTGGTTTATCCGCAATTCATCCGGAACATTAATATCTAACAAATTAGCCAATTGGGTATTATCCTGAACCAAATTAGCTGATTTTTCAGGAAACTGCTTAAGAAATATGGAAGTTAGCCGTTCCTGTTCCATTTTATCTTCCACCAGATCGGTTTTACTAAAAATCAGAATATCAGCTTTTGAAATTTGCGCCCGGCGAACCGGATTGAGTTGAAAGCGTGGACTTTCAATGCAGGTCATGTCAATGAAACAAATTACTGGCATTAGTTTAAGTTCGTAAATTAATGCTACAACTTCAGAAACGGTTTCGATACCACCAAGTCCACTGGGTTCGATAATAATCCGGGAATAATTTCCGGATTGTAAAATTTGGGATAGATTTTCAAAAAAATACCCCCTCGCGGAACAACAAATGCAACCTCCTGCTATCTCGTAAATCTTTCCTGTTTTTGATGAAGACCGAATTGTCTGACTGTCAATTGAAACTTTACCAAATTCATTGATCACTATGGCCCATTTTTCGTCATTTGATTTTCGTTTCAGAAGTTCTAAAATTGCAGTGGTTTTTCCACACCCCAAAAAGCCAGATATAATATTTACGGGTATTTTATCCATGAAAAAACAATTACCATGCAACCGATTACCAGTCAAATAATTTTATCGGATCACAATCCATATTCTGCCGGAATAAATTTATCCTGTTTGATTAATGGGAGCATCATTTCAACGAAATCACTTTCATTGTCGGGAATACTTGAAAGTTCGTCGCGCATAATGGGAAGATAACTGATTTCCATCTCGGAAAGTTTCATTTTGCCCGATTGAATGGCTTCTTCAATAATATCGAGGGTGACGAGTGCCCCGTTTTTAGCATTTGCCACGTATGAATCACCTTTAATGAGTTCTTTGGAAATTCGGATCACATTGTCGGGAGCAAGTATTAATGCCTGAGGATCGGTATAAATATCCGAAGAAACCAGCAATTGCTGTAATACATCGCGGTGCACTTTCCCCGCTTTCAATGCCTCGTTCATCAAACGGACATCGTATTCCAATTGTTCAAGATAAGCTGTGGGGGCCATTCCTGATAACAGCTTAATATTTTGAACCGATTCATTACTCCACAAGTCACATGAGGCAGAGGCTATATTTCCTATCGGACTAAGGTGGGCACAGGCAGCCGTCTTTCCTTCCATCGAAATCGGAATGCCCGTAATTGCCTTAAGGAAAGGACCTTCGTATGCACAATCTTTGTCAGGGCCAACAGCTCCTTCTTCCATTGCAACAATTGAACGGACTACAGAAATAACCCGGACCACAGCTGCAAACACCTTCGGAATATACTTTTTTTCGGCCAGTACCATTGCTGTGTTGGCAAATCCACAAGCGGAATCTCCGGCTGCAATTTTACCATGTTTATTGGCAACATCAACAATTTTTTTCCACAAAAACTGCATATCCCTTACCCCCAGTACAGCCAGAGAGAATACCATTCCCTTTATGTCACACATCATTAATGCTTCGTCTGATACCTCTTTCCCGCCGGTACTTTCAATCGAAAGCAAATCGCCCCCTTCCATGCTACCACGTTCAAAAAGTTCGAACATAGGTTCCAGGTATTGTGAAGTGCGTTGTTTGGCAGGCCGCTCAAACTCGCGCAAGTCGTTCGGGGTAAGACGAATTTCTGAAGCCAGTCCATGTCTTTGATAATATTTTTCGCAGACCTCATTCATTATTTTTACAATCTCAATCCCGATTTGAGGAGTTTTGGTCATTTCAAGAAGTGTCTCCAATTCGAGAACAACACCTTTTGATCCAAGGTGCAACGCACGTTCCAAAGCTCCCTCAGCTATCTCCCTGTAATGAGT
>NZ_CAXBDD010000219.1:0-2091 GCF_963974515.1 uncultured Sunxiuqinia sp.
CGTGACTTTTATGAAATTTTCTATTCGAATTGGGAAGCCCCAAAGGAAGCCCGCAATTACACCATTACCATTCGGGAAAAACCATTTCGCCTGACTACAACACTGGTTGAAGTGCTGATTAACGACAACATCGTGTATCAGTCCATGCTTCAACCGAGGCAGGATATTTTAGAAGGTCTGTCCGAGCAAGCAGTTGCCCACACCTACAACTATTTACTCAATTATGAAGAAATCATGCGGCAACTGAATGGAGAAGATCAAGCAGGAACAGGAATATTTTAATTTTTTAAACCAAAAATCATGAGGATTATATTAAAAACACTAATCGTTGTATTTTTTTTCGTGGCAGGAAAAACATGCGCACAGGATTTGGTTTACACACCAAAAAATCCGGCATTTGGGGGTAATCCCTACAATTTTAGCTGGCTGATGAGTTCAGCACAAGCACAAAACGATATTACAGAATCGCGAGATGATTTGTACAGCGGTTACAACAGGGATCCGCTCGCTGATTTCAGCGAAAGCTTAAACCGGCAGATATTAAGTCAGTTATCCAGGCAGATCGTCTCCAAGCAATTTGGAGAAGATGCTATTCAGGCGGGAACCTATACATTGGGCAATTACCAGATTGAAATCGGTGATCAAAGCGATGGACTAAACATTACCATTGTGGATTCATCAACAGGCACCCAGACGACTGTTGAAGTGCCTTATTTTTAATCTAATGATCTACATATCAACAGTTATGACTCAGAAGAACATTCTGTTACGTCTTATCTTCGCATTGATGCTTTCGCTGACCCTATCGGCTTGCGGAACCTACATCAATCAACCGGCAAGCCCCAGAAGAGCTGCTCTCGGACCTGAAACACCGGTCAAAAAGGATCTGCTGGAGTTACCTGAACCTCAGGAAAAAATTGTGGCTGCCGTGTACAAATTCCGGGACCAAACTGGCCAGTACAAACCCTCCGAAACCGGCGCCAACTGGTCGACTGCCGTAACACAAGGAGCAACCACCATCCTGATTCGGGCACTCGAAGAATCGAATTGGTTCATTCCCATTGAGCGTGAAAACATGTCGAACCTGTTGAATGAACGCAAAATTATTCGTTCGAGCAGGGCACAGTACGAGGGAGACCCGAACAATCCATCCTTGTTGCCTCCATTATTATTTGCAGGGATCATTCTGGAAGGAGGAATTGTTTCTTACGAATCCAATGTATTCACCGGAGGCGCGGGCGTGCGCTATTTTGGTGCCGATCTGTCCGGGCAGTATCGCGAAGACCGAATCAGCATTTATTTGCGTGCGGTTTCAACAGCTAACGGTAAAATTTTAAAAACAGTTTATACCACTAAATCGATTCTATCGCAGGAAGTGTCAGCTGGCTTTTTTCGCTATGTGAAACTAAAACGGATTTTAGAAGCTGAAACCGGGTTTACATATAACGAACCCACCGAGATTTGTGTAACCGAAGCCATTGAAAAAGCGGTCGAAAGCTTGATCATTGAAGGCATCCGCGATAAGCTATGGGCCATGGCCAACCCGGCCGACACGCTGAACAATTCTTTGATCCGCTACGAAAAGGAAAAAGCTGAAAACCTTACCAAAGATCACGTGGGTCGCCAGTTTCAAAAAGAACGTTTCCATGGAAAATTTAGCCTTGGATTGAAAGCAGGAGGCCTGCTCTACGACGGGGACTACACAACCGGCGATCTCCGTCCTATCGGAACTTTCAGCATCGGAAAATCACTAAGCCCACACCTCCATCTGGAGCTGGAAAATTCGGCAGCCATGGTACATGCCAGAGATTATTTTGACTTGAAAGAACTTATGTCCCAAATGAATCTGAACTACTTTTTCCTGCCGTTCGAACGACTATCGCCATACACCTATCTTGGAGCGGGAGTAGTTCACCAGTCAGGCTCGCATGATGTTGGATTGACCCAAAAACGACTCCTCCCTTATGTTGGCTTTGGGGGAGGACTTGAATACCTGTTTTCAAATAAAATGGCTGTTTCAGGAGAAGCCTACCTCAATTACATGCTCAATGATGAGTATGACAATTCGGTGAGTGGCGTATACAACGACAC
>NZ_CAXBDD010000220.1:0-2063 GCF_963974515.1 uncultured Sunxiuqinia sp.
AATTCGGCCAAAACGCCATAATCATCGAGTTCAACCCGGTAATAGCCTGGCTGTGCCAATTCGGTCTCTCTTGAGAAACGCGAACGGTAACCCTCATCAGGCGATTCCAGCTTGCCGGGAATCGTCTGCAAGTGCCCTACCGTGGGCATCACCGCCACACCACCAATCTGAAACTCATGAAAATTCACAAAACTTTCGATGGAGATATGCCGCTGATCGTAACCCACAGCTTCCCAGCCCCACTTGTTTCCGTAGTGCCCGTCGGTTGAGGCTGCCGGTTTGGCCATGCCAAAAGGGTTGGCAGCGGGGGTGTAGAAAAACCATCGTGAATGCGCTGCTCCGATGTTCGGATCAACCTCTTCAATAAAATTGGGTGCTTGTGCCCAGGAGCCTAAAGTCCAGAAGGCAAACACTAGCGTAACTAAACCAGATCTCATCAGACTATTTTTTTGTTATTTATCAGATTAATGAAAATTCAGAGCTTACTCGTTGGCTAAAGCCCTTTCCAACTGCTCAATGGCTACATAAAGTACACCCGCCGAACCACGGAAGGTTCCCGATCCGCGTGGCTCATTGTTGATGGAGTACCATTCATAAAAACCATCGTTTTCCAAAACGCGCTCAGTCATGGGCAAAAGCTGCTCGTAAGCTTCCTGCAAAAAGCCATACCGTACCAGTTGCTGAATCATGCGACCGCCGAACCAGGTCCAGTCGCCGCCATTTTGATAGCTGTACTCGGGGTTCATAATTTGATTTTCGAAGAAACCTTCCGGATAGGGCGGATAGAGCGTCAATCCAATGGAAGGTGCGCCCGCCTCTTTCGCCCGTTTCACCATTTCATTCAGCGAATGCTCAATTTCGGGGACTGACAACAAACTGGCTTCGATAGCAATGGCCGTTCCACCAAAGTAATAAATCTCATTTTCGTTGAAATCATCGGGGAACGGAGAACCTTCAAGATAGATATGTGGAATGAACTTCTGGTTTTCCTTATCCCACAAATGTTTACGACAACTTTTAAAAACTTCGTCCCGAACCACTTCCCAGCGCGTTCTGGATGATGGAATCATTTCCATCAAATTATCCAGAGCAATGATAAACATCGCATTATCATAAATATCAATGGCCCTGTGGGTGTTTTCGTCCAGGTCAACCCCCCAGCCGTGTTCCGGCTGAACATCGCCCCAGTCGGCAGTTGTCGCTCCCCAAAGTAAATTGTGGCTGGCCACATAGCGATTTGTAATCAAAAACTCCATGGCCGCTTCCAGACGCTGAGCTACCGTCATGTCACCAATCTGTTCATCCAAAATGGGTTGATCGCCCGTAGCTTTAATGTACTTATAAACCGTCTGGACCAGCGAAGTTTCCTAATCAGTCTCCACCGTGTTTTTGTGGCCCGCATAGTTAGGTGCCATTTCAGTGTACGTAAAATCATAGCGAATGATGGTATCTTCACGGGGCGTAAAGCCATCCAGAATATTTCCGTCGTCCCCCTGCATGCGGAAGAACACCAGCAGGTTTTCCTTCAACTCTGCCGGATCGTAAAGTTCAGCGGCCAGCTCGATAAAGGTGTTATAATCGCGAATCCACACTTCGCGGTAGCCATCACCAGCATTGAACCCGGTCTTCACCACTTCGCGGGCTTTCTGCTTGGTAAAAGCGATGGATTCATTTTCGCGCACTTTTTGAGCTAACTCTTCGGTTGATAGCCGCTTTTCTCCAGACTGACAAGCTACCAAAAGGAAGAAGAGCAGATAAATCGAATAAATTCGTTTCATAATCTGAGTTGGTTTAGGATTTCACTTGTTAAAATTTGATGTTTACATGGTTGCCAGGCAGGGAGCCACGCGTTTCCAGAAATCGGGTTCGGCCAAGCGAGCACTTCCAATAATAGCAGCGTTTTCCTTGAGCTCCGAAAGTTCGATCCGAAGGCTTAAGTCGGCCTTTTGAAGCGCCTCATCCATGGCCGGTTGAAACAAGTTGAAAGCATTGGCAATATTTCCTCCAATCACCAGCACTTCAACGCCAAACTTCTCCAGCCAAGGCTGAAGCAGCTCGACCAG
>NZ_CAXBDD010000221.1:0-2049 GCF_963974515.1 uncultured Sunxiuqinia sp.
GTAGAGCACTTCGGATACCGGTTTATATGGCGTGACCGAGAAGGTTTTCACTTCCGTAGTATCATCATCAACTCCTTCCATGGTAATGTCGGCAAATACCCGGGCTTCAAAACTACTTGCGACACCGTCAGCAATGGCCCATTCTTCGCGAACCAGTTGATTCAAACTTCGAACGGTGAAACTCTTTTCAAAAACACCTTTCCCCATGGTGTAGCTTTTTGCTGATGAAAAGTTATTGCCAGCTTTGTCAATTTCAAGGGTATACGCCATGGAGCTTCCTGTGCCACGATTCGTTCCGCGAGTCCAGTTAATATTCAGAGCGTTACTTTCCGCTTGCTTTTGAGACAATACTAAAATGCTGTCCGACACACTTAACGCGATCGGTTCGCCCATTGAGATGACGATTTCCTCATCTTTCTGACAGGAATTCAGAAAAAAGCCTGCACACAGCAGCAATGCACCCAGCAAAAGTTGGCTTCCGGAGCTCAGTAAGTTACGGGCAGGTTGAATTTTATATTTCTTATTTTTCATTTTATTCGATTTAATCATGGTGATTATTTATCTTTTTAATCACTTCAAGCCATTAATAGCCTGGGTTTTGAATCAGGTTTGGATTCGATTCAATCTCCTTCAGAGGAATCGGGAAGAGCAGGTGCTTCTCCGTAGCATTCAATTTTCCGATGGAATGCAGGAAGTCCAGTCCCCACTGGCCATTATCTACCCGGATCAGGTCGAACCAACGCTGGCCTTCAAATGCAAGCTCCATCCGGCGTTCGTGCAAAATCACTTCTTTCATTTCGGCTTGCGAAAGATCCGAAACTGCAACTAATCCGGCACGGGTGCGAACCCTGTTTAAAGGAGATTCAGCTTCATTCGTGCGTCCCAGGTTATTTAACGCCTCCGCTTTCATAAGCAATACGTCGGCAAATCGCAGGACAGGAAAGTTTTTTGGACTGTTGTCGTAGGTCGGTGAAACAGCCTTGGTGACCAAGAATTTACGGACATTATATCCGGTTGAAGAGTAGGCCGGATCGTATTCCATACCATCAAAAGCCGGGCAGCCCTCATAAAAGATCGTAGCATCCTTGCGCAAGTCTCCCGCCTCGTATGAATCGACAAACTCCTGGGTAGGCTGGTTCCATCCCCATCCGCCGGCAACCATTCCCGAGTTGCGCGGCCCCTGAAATGTACTTAGCCAGGAAGCCTGATTTTCATTGCCCCAGAAATCTTCTCCTGCGTCGCCAACATACTGAACCTCAAACAAAGACTCAACCGAGTTTTCGTTATTCACATCAAAATTATCGGCATAATTTAGGTTCAGACTGTAGCCCATAGCTTCGACCTGGCTGGCCAGGCTCACCACCTGTTCCCAGTCTCCAAGGGTTAAATACACTTTAGCCAGCAGCCCGGTGGCGGCTCCTTTCGTGGCTCTTCCCAAGTCGTTGGATGAATAGGCTGATTTAAGCGGCAGCATTTCCATCGCGGCAGTCAAATCATTTATAATAAGCTCATAAACTTCGGCTTTTGGCGTTCTTACCAAACGAAGGTCATCACCCGGTTCCTGCGGTTCAGTAATTAAAGGAACATCGCCGAAATAGCGAACCAAAATGAAATAGTACAATCCCCTCAGAAAATGAGCTTCGCCCAAAACCTGGTTCTTCACCTGCTCATCAATGTCCATTTCAGGAACTTTTTGCAGAATTACATTGCTTCGCAAGATGCCGGGAGAAGGCCCGCGGAATAAGTCAAGAACACCGGGATTATCGGTTGCCGTTACAAAATTCGACATGTCTTGGGTTTCACGCCCGTCATCACCACCACCGGCTCCCACGATGCTGTTTCCGGCCATAATGTCGGATGTCCACATGCGCATGTTGTATAGTTTTGGCCACTGCAGGGGCTGATAGGCGCCATTGATGGCAACAATCGCATCTTCTTCAGTTTGATAAAAGTTTTCGGTATTGATCGTGTCCAATGGCGATTTGTCCAAAAAATCCTCGCTGCAGGATGTTGCTGTGACGATCAACAGGATGATTGGTATATATTTAA
>NZ_CAXBDD010000222.1:0-1997 GCF_963974515.1 uncultured Sunxiuqinia sp.
CCATGCCGATGCTTTTTGCCTAAAATGGCTAAGAGACTTTCTGAAGCGGGAAACAACCATCGTTAAGATAATAAGCAATAGGGGCAATTTGATGTGGTGAGTTCTTTTGTGACGATCAATAAATAGCCAATACTTTAAAATATGCAACAAGATTTTATTTAAATTGCAATGAAATTCAGGATGTTCATCTTTATTTTATCAATTTTAGGAGCGTTTCCTTACTCTGGTTCCCGAAATATTTATGGTAATGGTGACCAAATTCGTTGATCGAATGGATAAAATTAATGGATTTTTTAAACTAAACTAAAATGAAACAACGACTACTTTTTTTGATGTTGACGGCATTTCTTAGTCAAAACGCCTTTTCCCAGCAAAAAATCTGGAATGAAACTGAAGAAGAAAAAACCGAACGGCTTCAATGGTGGACCGATGCCCGTTTCGGAATGTTCATTCACTGGGGCTTGTATGCGCAAGCTGCCCGCCACGAGTGGGTGAAAAAACGTGAGCGGATTTCGGATGAAGATTACCAGAAGTATTTCGAGCTTTTTAATCCCGATTTATTCGATCCAACCGAATGGGCAAAAAAAGCAAAAGCTGCCGGAATGAAGTATGCCGTAATTACCACCAAACATCATGAGGGTTTTTGCATGTTCGAATCGGATTTTACCGATTATAATATCATGAACACCCCTTACGGAAAAGATATTATTAAGCAGTGGGTTGAAGCATTCCGGGCTGAAGGGCTTGGAGTTGGATTCTACTATTCACTCATCGACTGGCACCATCCGGAATATACGATAGATAGGGTGCATCCGCAAAGCGCCAATACGCAGGAAGAGTACGATCAACTGAATGAAGGCCGCGATATGGCTGTTTACCGCGATTACCTGAAAAACCAGGTGCGCGAAATCCTGACCAATTACGGTAAGATTGACGTTCTCTGGCTCGATTACTCGTTTCCCGGTCAGTTTGGAAAAGGCCGCGATGATTGGGGCTCGGTGGAACTGATAAAAATGGTTAGAGAATTGCAACCAGAAATTCTGGTGAATGATCGGCTCGATTTGAAAGACTACTGGGGTGGATGGGATTTCACCACACCCGAACAGTTTAAAGTACAAAGCTGGCCCGAGGTTGACGGGAAGAAAATTCCGTGGGAAACCTGCCAGACCTTCTCCGGTTCGTGGGGTTATTACCGCGATGAACATACCTGGAAAGACAACAAGCAGCTTTTAGTTTTGCTTATCGAGTCGGTAAGTAAAGGTGGCAACGTATTACTAAATGTAGGTCCAACCGCACGGGGCACATTCGATCACCGGGCAGATGAAGCTTTGGCCGGGATGGGCGAGTGGATGAAATTCAATGACCGTTCCATTTATGGTTGCACCCAGGCGCCCAAAGATTTTGAAGTCCCGGAACATACAATTTTAACTTACAATCCTGAAACCAATCGTCTCTATATTCATTTACTCGATTATCCCATAACCAATTTCAGATTGCCCGGATATAAAGGAAAGGTGAAATATGCCCAGTTCCTTCATGATGCATCTGAAATAAATATCACCGCTCCATATGGGCATCAAATGCAGGGAAGCATAGCCACAGAGAATGACCTAAACCTTCGGTTGCCGGTCAATAAACCCAATGTCGAAATTCCGGTTATTGAAGTGTTTCTGAAATGATCTGTTTATATTTTAACCTTGCGGACCTGAAAGTCTTGCCGGGAAATGTACGGCATAATCTGACTAGCGTCCTGCGCAATACCGACTCTCTGCCGGATGGCACAGTCCATCTTGAAGACATCGATACAATATCAAACGTAAGAAAATAGCTATGAAACATCCATTCGTTCCTTTAGCTGCATTTTTATTGGTAGGTATATCTTCAGGTTGCAGCAATGAAAAGGAACCCGACAAAGAGGATAGAAAGCCCAACATTCTTTTCCTATTTGCTGATGATCAAAGAGCAGATGCCTTGGGATGCGCAGGGAATACCTACAT
>NZ_CAXBDD010000223.1:0-1952 GCF_963974515.1 uncultured Sunxiuqinia sp.
AGTCAGAATTTTGCACCTGTTCATGCAGCCAATCGAAAATTCGTTCCTTTAATTCATCTGATATTTTGTTGTTTAGAATATTTTTAATAACCTGGAACGACTCGTAGATAGCTCCACCACATGAGCCGGAAGAATCATCCATCTGTTGAATGGCCTTTACACTTTCCATTGCAATGGCAGCCGAAATACAAAACGCTTCGTTCATATTACCTTTTGAGTAATAATCATCAGCCTTTATTTGAAATTGGGCAACATCGTTCATGGCTTTATAGCTGCTGCGATAATCAATAAAGCCCCGGTCATCATAATTGTCAAATATTCCATTGATCTGGCTTTGATAATATGGAATGTTATCGGAATTCTCAACCGAAACAGGTCTGGAAAACGCAAGCTTAATTTGATGCCTGAAATCCTGATTTTTCATCCCATAATCGAGCATGAAATTTCTTAAATCTTTAGGCTCGGCATCTTTAATTAACTGCTCCCAACTTTCCTCGCGTACTTCTTCGGCGGATGGCGTGTAAATGGTGTTTTTCTCATTGATAGCTAAGGCGACAGCAGCAATATGCTTGCATATTGCACCATCATACGGACAATCACAATAATAATTAGTTACATTATTGTGATTGTCTGCTTTAAGCTCCAATTCATAGTTGCCGTAGTTGCCTTCAACTTTGGCGTACCAGGTTCCATTACTACCCTTGTTCAGTTGCAAAATATTCCCATTGTCGAAATAGTTTTGCCCTCGGTGCAATATTGCAGATGGTATTTGATTGATTAACTCCTGTATTGTCATTTTATTCGAATTGAAAAATGATTTTCTCCACAGTCTTTACTTCAGTTTCTTCAACCGTATTATTGAAGTATATCCCAATGCCCGCTTTTAGCAGAGCCAACTCTTTTTAGGTAACCGAGTTTTTTTAACTTAGCTATGTTGTTTTCTACGGCTGTTGTACTAATGCCAATATTTTTTGAAAGAGCAGTTATACTCACTGTGTTGTCCTTCTCAATTTCTGACAAAATTTTAAGTTGGTTATCACCCAACTTATCACCCAACTTATCACCCAACTTATCACCCAACTTGCTTTCTTCCGCCATCTTAAAATCAACGATTACGGAATCAAATTCGATCTGGTATTCCGGCACCGTTGAATTGTAAGCTTTCCAGTTCTCTTCTATTTTGTCAAAACCAAAACCTGCGTTCTCCGCGAGTTTAACCATACGGAACAATTTTGCGAGAATAGGATTACGCGGTAACGAAATATCCTTACTTTTCAGTTCCTCAAAAGGTTTGGGTAATCCTCCCGGATTGTAAAACTCAATGTGGTTAGTGAATATGCGGACACGTGGGCGTGCCGGAGAAAAAAAATCAGTATGCATCAGCATATTTACCAGTGCTTCACGAATACTTTCAAGTCCCGGTGATAATTCCTGTCCGAAGCCTTCTGCCGAAAGTGAGAATTGCACATCTACCTTTTGCTTTAATCGGTTAAAACACTCAAAATAATACTCCCAAAGGTTTTCCTGTTCTTCAATACGAAAGGTATAGCGTTGCTTGGCATCAGAATAGGATGTGCCCGGAACTTCCAGTAGGTCCACACGAAAATCAGCAAAGTGCTGTTCAATAACTTCTCGTTTCCCAAACATGAGCAATCCGGCATAGGTACATTTCCCGTTTTCCATGATACGGAGCTTCTCTAAAAATTCAGCTTCATCGAAACGGTTATAACTTGCATTGGGATTGAACCGAGCCATATAGTTCCGGTAGCGATTCAATGATGTCTTATTTAAACTATCAAGACTGGTTTGCGGAGCTAATTCTGCTGTTTTTGTGCCAAAAGCCCGGTCACGCAACATGCTGTCAATTTCTTCCTGTGTGGCTCTTTGGTCGGCACTCCCTCTGCGAATAAAGGTATTGGTCTGCGTATTGAAATAAACAGGTTTATTCTTAT
>NZ_CAXBDD010000224.1:0-1885 GCF_963974515.1 uncultured Sunxiuqinia sp.
ACCGCGTTTCAGGCCAAACAAACCATCGAAGCCATTGAACGACTTAAAAATGTGCCATTTAGTATTACTTGTTCGTTTCATTTTCCCCACGCACCAATGTTACCAACAGAGCCTTATTACAGTATGTATCCTGCATCTGAAATGACGCCTCCTGCAAGTATTTCCGATGATATGGAGAACTCACCCTATCGGAGAGCAAACGGACGATTGGAAAATCCTGAATATTCGGACCCCGAAAAAATTAAATACATGATTTCCAATTATTATGGATTGGTACGCGAAATTGATGATTGGGTAGGAAGAATTCTGGAAGCCTTGGATCAGAATGGTTTAACAGACAATACGCTTGTAATCTTCACCAGCGACCATGGTGAAATGTTGGGGGCACATGGATTGCGTGAAAAGAACGTATTTTATGAAGAATCGGCGCATGTTCCTTTGATAATCCGATTTCCGGGTGAAATACAGAGTAACAGACAGGTGGATGGCTACGTTTCAAATATTGATTTATTTCCAACTATTTTGGATTATCTGGAAGTGGGAGACTACAAATCAGATGGCACAAGTCTTCGGGATTTAATTGAAGGGCAAGATACAAAACATGGCGAATATGTTGTTACCGAATGGGATTATCGCGGTGATTCTGAATCAAATTATATGATTGTAAAAGATGGTTGGAAACTGATTATTCCTTATTCAAAAGAGTCCAAGGTTATTAATGCCATGTATGATTTGAATAGTGATCCACGTGAAATGAAAAATTTAATTGGGAAAAATCCGGATAGGGTAGATTATTTCGAAAAAGTTGAAGATCTTCGCAGTTGCCTTTTGGAATGGTTGAAAAAGAATAATTCGAAACATTATCAGGGAGTAAAGGAACGAAAATTGATCTAATAATCTGGGGTCTTCAAGGTGGTCGAAATCGAAAAGCTATTAAAAAGGATGAAATTAGATAATCAAAGACGTTTGTATTTACTGGTGATCCTTTCACTATTATTTTTTGTTTCCTGCGTGAATAAAACGCCGGAAAACAAAGCGCTTTCAGGAGATGACAACTACTCCGGATCAGCCAGTTGCATCGAGTGTCATGAGCGGTTCTACCAACTTTGGTCGCCATCTCATCATGGTAAGGCCATGCAGCCGATCACCGCTGAATTCATTCACACCGCAATTACCCTTGGGCAGCCAGCAATTGCGATGGAGGGAGCAGCCTACCAGGCTGTTCAGAAAGACACCAACTTATACATTCGCGAAATCAAGGATGATGTCCAAAAGGATTACGAGGTGTTATGGGCCCTGGGAGGTAAAAATGTCTATTATTTTCTGACCGCTTGGGAAGGGGGCCGACTTCAAACGCTTCCACTGGCCTATGATGTGCATACCCGGCAGTGGTACAATAACCCGGAATCTGCCGTTCGTCACTTCCCGAATATGAATGGGGTGGAAGAGGAAGACCAGGCCCTAAGCTGGCGAGACATGCAATACACGTTTAATACCTCTTGCTATTCCTGTCATGTCAGCCAGTTGGAGAATAACTTTGACCTGGCCACCAACACGTATCAAACGCACTGGAAGGAGGCCGGGATTAACTGCGAAACTTGTCACGGGCCGGCACAGGAACATATCAGGGCCGCAAGGCTGGCCGAGGAAAAGGGCATCAAGCTGGATTCGATGCATTTGGTTGTAACCAGTGAATTCACTCCGGAGCAGCACAATGCCAGCTGTGCCGGATGTCATGCCAAAATGACCCCGATTACCGCTTCGTATTTCCCGGGAGATCGTTTCTTTGACAATTTTGATTTGATCACTTTGGAGAGCAGTGACTTTTATCCCGACGGACGCGACCTGGGAGAAAACTATACGATGACCAGCTGGTATATGAATC
>NZ_CAXBDD010000225.1:0-1841 GCF_963974515.1 uncultured Sunxiuqinia sp.
TGAAGTCAGCTTCTCTTCTTATCCGGTTAGGTGATTGACGGGTAAAGGTTGAATAGGTTTCCGAAGCCTCATCATATCGATACTGATCATATTCTTTCTGAAAAATATTTGAGCTGGAAACATAGTAATCGTAACTGAATAAACCTTTCACATACAAGCCTTCAATTCCTGGAATATCATACTGCAAGCTCGCAGAGGATTGAATCCATTTCTTATTGAACTGCCTATAACCAACAATATCTTTGTCCATAAAGGAAATTGGGTTATCACCTTCAATCAGCCCATGATAAGGCCTGGTCGGATCATCATTAGCATAAGCCGGAATGTGTGCTCCTTGTCTCCAAAATCCACGAATAATCCACCAGGAATCTTGGTAAGGTCGGTCTTGTTGATCCATCACCAGATTTAAGTTCAAATCGAGCGTTAAGCGATCAGTGATTTTGGTCGTAATATTTGAACGCACATTGTATTTGTTGTATTTGAGGTCACTTGACTTAAAAAAGCCTTCCTGGTACTGGTAACCAAGACCAACATAGTAAGTTGTTTTATCATTTCCACCGGTAGCATTTAAATTATGCATTGTTTGCGGGGCATAATCGCTAAAAACCAATGGATACCAATCTGTGCTTTGCAGTCTGCCCGACCGGTAATCTTCAAACTGTTCATCATTAAAAATTGGCGAGCCTCCATTGATATTGTGCATCGCTCTCTCGTTTCGAAGTGTCATATACTCAATAGCATCAACTGTTGCAGGAAGTCCTGACGGAATTTGCCATGTAAATGACCCCGAATAGTTGAGTTCAACCTTATTATTGGTCCCTCTTTTGGTGGTAACCAAAACAACACCGTTTGCAGCACGAACTCCGTAAATCGCGGCTGAGGCATCCTTCAAGACCGAAATATTATCAATATCGTGCGGATCAAGGCGTTGAAAATCATCGTTTGTACGTGGTATGCCATCGATAATAATCAAGGGGTTTCCCATGGCCCGAATATCAAAATTATTATTGAACGAACCGGGCTCGGCTGTTTTTTGTGTCACGCGTACACCTGATATCTTACCAGTCAACATGTTCTGAGCATTCTCATTCTTTGTAGCAACAATATCGTCACCCTTAACAGCAGAAACTGCTCCGGTCAGAGTAGCCTTCTTTTGGGTTCCGTACCCAACTGCTACAACCTCCTCTATACCAATAGCATCTTCTTCCATTGTGATATTAATATTGTTTTGGTTTGCAACCGGAATTTCCAGACTTCGCATCCCAACAAAAGAGAATACAAGAGTTGCATCTCCAGACACCCCTGACAAAGTATAATTTCCATCAAAATCTGAAATGGTTCCTTGCGTTGTCCCTTTAATCAATATCGTAACCCCGGGCAACGGAGCTCCCGAGGAATCAGTCACTTTCCCACTAATTGTTCTAGCTTGTTGGACATTATTCAGATTACCTTCTTCAGATTTTGTAAAAATAATCACGTGTCTATCAACAATTTTATAAGCCACTTCACTTCCGCTAAGCAAGTCGTCCAAAAGTGATTCAATGTTCTGGTTATTAACATTGACCGTTTTCCTGTCAATATTCTGAATTTGTTCATTCTGATAGAAAAATCTGAATTCAGATTGCTCTTCAATTTCTTGAAAAATTTCGCTTAAAGTACCATTCTGAATTCTTACAGAAACTTTCGTATTTTGCGAATAGAGAGACGCTGATGCGTCGAGGACAAAAAGCAAAATCAAAAAAGATGTTAGCTTCATAATTCGTAGAATTTCAGTCCATCCCACTCTCGCAGGATAACCACATAATCGTTTTTTTTTCATAGTTTTGTAAAGATTTATAATT
>NZ_CAXBDD010000226.1:0-1768 GCF_963974515.1 uncultured Sunxiuqinia sp.
TCTCTTCAAGTTTAAACTTTTGGTGGAATTATTTAGAGGTACAGGTCGATTATTTGCAGTCACCGTTCAACGATTTGCTGACAGCACCAAAATATTCAGCGTCTTTTCCGGAAGCGATAAACAAGCAGTAGAATAACACGAAGAAACTGCCTCCGACATGGGTTTCGAAATTGGAATCGCCAAGGTTTGCAAGCAACAGACTAACCAGAAAGAGGAAGAAAATTGGTTGGCGATAGGACTTGGTACTCACAAGGGGGTAACCGATGGCAAACAAAATCCAGACCAAGCCCACCAGTCCGAACTTAACCATGTAATTCAGATATTGGTTGTGCGCGTCGGCATATTGTGCCGGATCCATTTGCGATTGGATTTCCTGATAAGCGTCATGGTAAGCCTGTTTCCAATCGCCGGCTCCCACGCCAAACCAAAAATGCCCGCGAATGATGGTCAAGGCAGCTTTGGTGTATTCAATGCGCTGAGCCAACGACTTGTGATTGGCATGGCCGGTTTTCAGATAGGTATCGAGCTCCCAAATACTGACATAAACCCGAGGATAAAGCGATAAGCCTTTTCGGGCCAGCAGGTAATTGCTGATTCCGGCTTCAATGTTGCCGATATCTGCTTTGGACAGCTGATTCACCCCGTCGGCATCTTTGCGCAGGTTTTTGGAGGTTAGGTAACGTGCCAATGTTTGTTTTACGCGGTGGCCGTGCTGATCGTGGTCGTCGTATTTCAAACTTGCCCGTGCATTCCAGGCGGCTTTCATCTCCTGCTCGCTCCAGTACAAACCTACGTAATGCCCGTTTTCAAGCCGTTGATCATCCAAATCATGCTGATAGGAATTTCCATTCCGTGTGGTCGTCTCAAGCTCCTCATACACTACCGGATCAACATCGTAATACCGATTGACCGCATAATACATGTAAGCAGCGGGCAGCAAAATAACCGCCAGCAAAAGGACCAATACCACGCGTTGCCTCACCCGATTCTTGAGTTGAAACAGTAACAGCAGCAGGCCGATGACTGTTGTACCTAAAAAGCTAAGTAAGCCCGTAAGCGACTGGTGCCAGAGCAAAAACAGGAAAAGAAAAAGCATCATAGCAAACACGGTTGGTTTGAGCCAGCCCTTTTCCCGCGTCCAGTTTACGTGAAGATAAACGGATAGAATAATGAGTGACAATACCACCTGCATGCTCATGCGGATGTGATCAATGAAGCCGAACTCTTGTGCCCGCAAAACCGATGCTTCATTGTTTAGATAGAAACCAAGCATCGTGGTCAAAGCCGACAGGCTGACCGCAACGACAAAAACCTTTAGCAAATTAATCAGTTGCTCCTTGCTTAAAGGCTTTGCCATCATAAACGACAAAGGGATGATTAGAAAGGGAATGTTTTTCTGAAGGTCGTACAACGCCCACTTCTGATCGACAGTAAACAAAAGACCAAGCAGATAAACCAGGTAGATGGAACTAAAGAGTAGGAATTCCTTTTGCTGCGTGAGGGACAGAAGTTCAGACCGGCGCTTTCGATGGAAGAAAGAAGCCAGCAATAGTAGCACACCCGAAATGGAGATCAGCGCTTCGGAAAATGGCAGGGACACCATAAACAAAATCAGCGTCGCGTAAAACCAATTGATTTTTTGGGCTTTGAACATAGCAGTTTCAAAGTTAAAAGACTCCGCTAAAATCCTACTGATTCTCCCCATATTCTTATCAACAAAAAACCCTGAGCTCTGGAGAACTCAGGGTTTAAAAAGAAAGGCGACGAC
>NZ_CAXBDD010000227.1:0-1535 GCF_963974515.1 uncultured Sunxiuqinia sp.
AAACGGATGGGAAAATCGGCTGGCAATTTCAAATACGCTCGCAGGGCTTCCGGAACATTCAGCCTGTAAATATTCTCGTACTTGTTGTTTTCGCCCGTAAAACGTGGAATTCCGTTTTGGTAGTCGAAAGGCCCAGGCATGGCAAATCCGATTCCGACTATATTTTCGAGGCCGGCCAGCCGAATGGATTCGGCGATTGTCTTTCCCCAAGAGTCGATGATCACATCAGACTGGGCGTGATTGTCCAGGTCATTTTCAGCAAAGGTTTTGTCTAGAAATTTTTCTGACTCCCAATTAAAAGCGGCGCTACTCACGTGACTTCCGCCAACATCAACGCCAATGGCAATTTTCTTCATGGTTTATCTTTTTATATCAATGGTGTAGGCAAATTTGTCGGCACAATAAAACCCGATGTTGTACTCCAACGGACGGTCTCCGGGATCGTAAACCAGCCGTTCGCGCACCAGGACCGGATCACCCGCTGCGATGGACAGCCGCTTGGCGGTAATGCTTGTGGCCAGTCGTGCCTTGATTTTTTCTTTGGACAAGGAAGGTACCACGTGGAAATCATCTTCCAGAATTTCGTACAGCGGCCGTGTAAAATCTTCGTTTCCCGTGAGTCCAATTCGCGGATGAAAATAACTTTCGAAATACACGAAAGGCCCGGCATCATCGCCACGCACACGACTTAAGCGAAGCACCCTGGTCTGCTCTTCAACTTTGAAAAACGAAGCCAGCTTTTCATCTGCTTCGACCCATTCAATATTCAGGCTATAAGTCTTAAACTGGACACCACGCTCATTCATCTCCTGGGTGAAGCTGTGCCAATGTTGCAAGTGGGTAGTCACCGTTTTTTTGGCCACTATGGTGCCCACACCCTTCTTGCGAACCAACAATCCTTCGTATTCCAATTTATTGGTCGCCTGTCGCAAGGTATTTCGCGAAATCCCCAGCTGCCTGGCCAAATCAATTTCTTTTGGCAGAAATCCGCCATCCTGATATTCGGGCAGTTCAATCATTTGCCGCAACAGGCTTTCCACCTGGGCATGCAGTGGAATGGGACTCTGGTGGTCAATGGTCAATTTCATTCGAAAACTTCTTTTTTCTTGTTCATATGTTTGAACATACTAAATTAAGCTATTTATTTTAGAAATAAAACAATGCGAAAAAAAAAGACCACCTATTTTCACAAGCAGCAGTTTCAATAAAATTCAGAATAATTTGATGATTCATCTTTTGACAAAGAAAACGGCAGGTCCTCTGTTTGTGTTCCCCGGTTTGTTAACTATCATTCCTGTTATCTGGGCAGAACAAGATCCGAATACGGACTATCGAGGAGCAGGATTCTTGAACATTCAAACTTGATGAAATACTCCGATCGAAATTACTCACAAGCTCGGAACTTATTCTCGTTCATCACACCTATTTTGACTCAAAAAAGGTGGAGAACTAACATGCAGCTCTCCACCTTTCTATCTCTTCAACTATTTATCTATCGAAAACGAGTAGGGGAAATCGGATGCTTTGGTTCCTCT
>NZ_CAXBDD010000228.1:0-1520 GCF_963974515.1 uncultured Sunxiuqinia sp.
CGGCTCCCTACGCGATGTTGAAATCTTTTTCAGCCCCATTGAGCTTAATGGCAGTAAGCGGCTCCACGCCATCATCCACGACATCAGCGAACGCAAACAGTTGGAGAAAATCATGGCTCTCAATGAAGCGCGGTTGCGCCAGGCCGAAATTGCATCCAAATCGGGCAACTGGGAACTGCACCTGGATTCGCGTGAAGTTTTTGCTTCCGAAGGTGCTGTGAAAATCTATGAGGCCCATAAAGACCATCTGGACTATGTCGCAATCAAAGATTTTACCTTACCTGAATATCGCCCCATGCTCGATCTGGCGATAGAAAACTTATTGACACACGGAGCTGCTTACGACGTTGAATTCAAAATAAAAGCTGGCGGCAGCGGTAAAATCAAGGACATTCATTCCATTGCGACTTTTGACCCGGATAAACGCATCGTTTTCGGAATCATTCAGGACATCACCGAGCGAAAACAAAATGAGGAAACCCTGAAAAGGAGTGAAGAAAAATACCGGAGCCTCATTGAAATGGCCCCCGATGCTTTCTTTCAGGGCAATGCGGAAGGAAACTTCATTACAATCAACGACAAGGCGACAGAGCTGTCGGGATTTTCACGCGAAGAACTTCTTCGGATGAACATATCAGAACTTTTTCTCAGCGAAAAACTCGAAACAGAGCCGTTGAGATATGATTTATTAAAATCAGGCCGTACGATTAAAACAGAACGGGAGATCAAACAAAAAAACGGAGAAACAATCCAGGTTGAAATGAACTCGAAGGCCATGCCCGATGGCACTTACCAGAGTTTCATCCGCGATATCAGTGAGCGAAAACAGGCCGAAAAAAGTCTCCAGGAAAGCGAAATACGCCTGCGCCAGCTGAATGCCACCAAAGACAAATTCTTCTCCATTATTGCTCACGACCTGAAAAGTCCGTTTAACAGCATCATTGGATTCACCAATCTACTGGCCGAGCAAATTAAAGAAAAGGACTATGAGGGAATTGACAAGTATGTTAACATCATCGAACATTCGGCACAAAACGCGATGGACCTGCTGTTAAACCTACTCGAATGGTCGCGCACACAATCCGGGAGAACAGAGTTCAATCCCGAATATGTTGACAGCGTTACTTTAATCAACGAAGCCGTGAAATTACTTAGAGACCTGGCGCAACAGAAATCGATTACCATCGTCAAGAAAATTCCACACGACGCCCCTGTTTTTGCCGACCGGTACATGGTATCGACCGTGCTGCGAAACCTGATCTCGAACGCCATCAAATTCACGCACCCCGGCGGTTACGTAGTTGTCTCGGCCCAACAGGAGGCAACAGGGCTAAAGGTCTCCGTCACCGATAATGGAGTGGGTATCAGCGAAACATCACAAAACAAGTTGTTCCGTATTGAAGAAAGCTATTCGACGCCCGGCACGCTAAACGAAAAGGGAACCGGGCTGGGACTGATCCTTTGTAAAGAATTTGTCGAAAAACATTTGGGAGAAATGCGCGTTGAAAGCGAAGAAGGAA
>NZ_CAXBDD010000229.1:0-1507 GCF_963974515.1 uncultured Sunxiuqinia sp.
AATGTGGGATGGATTTGGTTCCCGAAAAAGGTGAAGAAACCAGCGAGGAAGAAAAAGCCTACAAGAAAATGGCAAAGAAATTCTGGGTGGCGACAGTACTTAGTATCCCGGTATTTGTTATTGCCATGTCGGAATATTTCCCATTTCTGAAGTTGGATGAGATAGCACCCAGGAAAGTATTGGGTTGGATTGAATTTATACTTGCCACACCGGTTGTTTTTTATTCCAGTTGGGAGTTTTTCAAGCGAGGATGGAGTTCCATTGTTCGGTGGATGCCCAATATGTGGACACTGATTTCCATTGGTGTCGGAGCTGCATATCTTTTCAGTGTATTTGCCTTAATTATTCCTGGTGCCTTTCCTGAGCAGTTCAAAGATGCGAACGGAAACGTCCATCTTTATTTTGAAGCAGCTGCTGTAATACTAACATTAGTACTGTTGGGGCAGGTACTCGAATTGCGTGCACACAGCAAAACAAATTCGGCAATAAAAGCCTTGCTCGGATTGGTTCCTCCGGTAGCGAGGGTCATCCGAGATGGAGAAGAAATCGAAGTTCCTCTGGAGGATGTGAATGTTAGTGATATTTTAAAAGTGAAGCCCGGCGAAAAAATTCCTGTTGACGGCAGTATACATAAGGGCGAGGCGGTGATTGACGAAAGTATGATTACCGGCGAACCCATTCCGGTTGAAAAATCGGAGGGCGATAAAGTAACAGGTGGAACCATCAACGGGAAAACAGCCTTTGAAATGAAAGCCGAAAAAGTGGGCAGTGATACCTTACTTGCACAAATCATCGAAATGGTGAACACGGCCAGCCGTTCACGCGCACCAATTCAAAAACTGGCAGACACCGTTGCAAAATACTTTGTGCAAATCGTTATCTCAATTGCTCTGATTACTTTTGCCGTTTGGGCAATATGGGGACCGGAACCGGCTTATGTTTATGCATTTGTAAATGCAGTAGCTGTTTTAATTATTGCTTGTCCCTGCGCGTTAGGCCTTGCAACACCAATGTCGATTATGGTTGGATCCGGACGGATGGCACAATCGGGCGTCCTGGTAAAAGATGCCCGTGCTATAGAGGAAATGAACAAAGTGGATATCCTGATAATAGATAAAACCGGTACTATAACCGAAGGGAAACCCAGCCTTAAGAATTATCAATCCTTTGGTTCAATACCCGATGATGAGATTCTAAAACTGGCGGCCTCAATCGATGCCAATAGTGAACATCCGCTTGCCGACGCCATAGTTGCCGGCGCCAAAGAAAAAAGCATGAAGCTGATAAAAATGGACAAATTTGAATCGGTTACAGGCAAGGGAGTTAAGGCAATTTATCAAGGGAAAAAGATTGCCTTGGGAAACCAAAAACTGGTCGATGAATATGATGCCAGCTTGGATGAAAAGAACAGAAAAATTGTCAAAGAATGGCAGTTGAAAGCCCATACTGTGATGTACCTGCTCATTGAAAACAAGGTTGAAGGCATTGTAACGGTTTCAGATAAAAT